>NZ_JBLYNQ010000004.1:0-1048 GCF_049310265.1 Endozoicomonas sp. ALB091
GCTTTTTGTACGATCACGCAGGGCAACAGCGCGACCACAGCTTCGTTGAGCCCTGATAACTGTTCCTGCCCATTGTCCACCAGTTTCGCCATGGCCCAAAGCAGGTTGGCGATTTCCTGTGGTTTAAAGTTAGCTTTTTGTACGATCACGCAGGTCAACAGCACAACCACGGTTTCGTTGAACTCCGGTGTCTGCTTGTACCTGTTGTCTACCAGTTTCGCCATAGCCCACAGGAGGTTGGCGATATGCTGGGGAATAAATTGGTCTTTCTGTGTATTCACATGGGGCAACAGCGCGGCCATAGCATCTTTGAGTTCTGGTGTTTTCTCCAGCCCGCTGTCCGCCAGCTTCGCCATGGCCCATAGCAGGTTGGTGATTTCCTGTGGTTTAAAGTCAGCTTTCTGTGCGTTCACTTGGGGCAACAGCACGGCCACGACCCCGTTGAGGCCTGGTGTCCGCTCCAGCCCTTTGTCCACCAGTTTCGCTATGGCCCACAGCAGGTTGGCGATATGTTGAGGAATAAACTGGTCTTTCTGTGCGTTCACGCAGGGCAACAGCGCGACCACGGCCTTGTTGAAATCTGGTGTCCGCTCCTGCCCATTGTCCACCAGTTTCGCCATGGCCCACAGCAGGTTGGCGATATGCTGAGGAATAAATTGGTCTTTCTGTGCATTCACCTGGGGCAACATCGCGATCACTGCCTCTTTGAGCCCTGGTGTCTGCTCCTGTCCGTTGTCCACCAGTTTCGCCATGGCCCACAGCAGATTGGCGATCCCCTGTGGTTTAAAGTCAGGTTTCTGTGTGTTCACGTGGGGCAACAGCGCGGCCACGGCCTCATTGATTTCTGATGTTTGCTCCAGCCCTTTGTCCACCAGTTTCGCTATGGCCCACAGCAGGTTGGCGATAGCCTGAGGAACAAATTGATCTTTTTGTACGTTTACGTGGGGCAACAACACGGCCACAGCCTCTTTGAGCCCTGCGGTCCGCTCCTGCCCGTTGTCCACCAGTTTCGCCATGGCCCACAGCAAGTTAGCGATTTCCTGAGTGC
>NZ_JBLYNQ010000005.1:0-1045 GCF_049310265.1 Endozoicomonas sp. ALB091
CCGATATGGCTTCCAGCTTCATCTTCTGATGCTTCTGCATTTCCTTTTTCTGCTCTGGCGTCAGCAGATGCCCGAACCGCAGATAGGATTTTGTCCAGGTCTCCAAGGAGCTTTGCAGATGCCTTTTTGCCTCCATACTTTTCAGGTTCATTCTCTATCTCCTGTTTCAGTTCTTTCAGATTCTTTTCAAAAGGCGCATCCGTAAAAGCCTGCATCACCTTTTTAGTAACATTCCCTGCAAAGCAACCCATCCCACCATAACGGTCACAGGAGGTGCAGTTGAAATTCTTCTTCGGATCAGTAGGGTGTTCGATCTTCTTCCAGCCACCGTCAATCGGGCAGACCCGCTTCATGGCATCCTTGCCCAGCATCCGGCGCAGGGTAGCCTTATCCGACAACACCTTCTGCCCCTGCTTAATGGGCAGAATCACCATGATCCTGTCTAAGTTTGACCTTGCAAATTCAATATCGTTCGGACTGCCGTCAAACACCATCGCCAATGCCAGGTCGGGGTGAGCCGCTGCCATATCGAAATTAGTGTTATCCACGGAAAGAGCTGCCCAGTTTTGCGCTGGAATCTGGCGTAAAAACTCAGGATTCTTACTGAATATCTGTAAGCGAATACCGTCCTTGTTCATCTGTTTAATGAACGGCAGCCACGCCTGCGAACCATCGCCCATATCAAACAATCGCAGGGCTTTATCCTGATAATACTCTGCGGTGCTTTTATAGTTGACTGCTGCCAGCTTGGCGGTACGAACCGGATTGTTTTCTACTGCCCA
The DNA here is from genome assembly GCF_049310265.1 of Endozoicomonas sp. ALB091. Classification (NCBI taxonomy): domain Bacteria; kingdom Pseudomonadati; phylum Pseudomonadota; class Gammaproteobacteria; order Oceanospirillales; family Endozoicomonadaceae; genus Endozoicomonas; species Endozoicomonas sp. ALB091. Next base: position 783 of record NZ_JBLYNQ010000005.1, read on the forward strand.
GTTCACCACTTCAGATTTAATCAACGGATTGCTGAACCGGTAATTTCCCTTTGTGGCGTAGCAGAACGTGGCACAGGCTTTACTGGGCAGGCAATCCACAAAGCTGCCGTTAATGCTGTTCTGGGGTTTTCCTGCATGACCCATAACATCCTCGGAATGCAGATAACGCCAGAGTCCGGCTTCCCCTTCCTGCTTCAGGGCTTTCATCAAGCTACTGCTTTCCTTTGCAGACAACAGCGACCGGTAATCCACCTCACGCCCAA
>NZ_JBLYNQ010000006.1:0-597500 GCF_049310265.1 Endozoicomonas sp. ALB091
CCTCCACCGATTGATGCAAGACCACCATTTCCTGTTTCAGGGTGGTCAGTTGCAACTTGTCGGCGTCGTGGGCATCGTGCCAGCTTTTGATCTCGTTATATCGCTGGGTAATGTCCGTGTTGATCTGCCGGTTTTCCGTGGTCATGCCCCACAACGAGCTGGACAATGTATCAGCCCGGTCTGAAGCACTATTGATCAGCGGTAGGCTACTGGCTACTGCCTGTTCAATGGCAAGCCGGTCTGCAACAATCTTTTGCTGCAAGGCTGCAACAACGGCCACATCATTGACGATGTTGGTCACAACGGTGGCTTCAGTGGTCATACCTGTTTCTCCTATCCAAGTGCGTGGGTAACCCCGGACTGAATCTCCACCTTACCGATAGCAATGGTCGATACGGCACTGCCATCCGGGGTAATTAACTGCAAATCGTATTCGTAGCGGTAAGGTGTCAGCTCGTTGGTGTCTTCCGGTGCCAGGTACATCACCGCCGTCGAACCGGATACCGTCATCCGTTTTTGCAGTACGGCATCGTCGTCCGGCTGCATCCGGTGAAATTTCAGGGTAAAGATCAGCTTCCAGCCGGTCAGGTCCTGAAGCTGGCCATCATCCCCCTCGAACGCTATCGGGATGGCATAACTGTCTCCCCGTAAAAAGGCGGGCAGTTGCTTTTCGGTTGGCATGGCCATCAGACAAATCTCCTTCTCGTCACCGATTGCTCGCCACCGCTGACTCCGACCAAACCACGGATACGCTTACGGTTCAGTTCCTTCTCATACTTCTGCCGGTTTACCTCACTGAGCTGCGGGTTCGTCCAGGGTTCATCGGGCATCATTTGCAGGTCGGCCAGTACACCCCAGCAGGCAAACTCAAGGGTCAGGTTGCCCACATCGTCCGGTATCTCTGTCGCTTCAAAGGCAGGCATCAGGGTCAGCTCGATGTCGTGCATGGCGTCCTTGTCCGGGATCGGGGCAACGTGCAGGGCAGTAGTTTCAACATGGCGGTAGTAGTAAGGGGTTCCGGCAGAAAGATAAGGGGGCAGCAGATCACGGCTTTCCAGCCGGGTGCCGTCTTCGCGCAGGATATTCTGCACTGTAGCGATGTCGCTGCCAGCAGGTGCGGTCAGGTCGTAATCCTTGATCCCCTTGACCATAAACAGTTTGTCATGGTGTCGCCAAAGATTTGCCCGGTGGCAAATATCCCGCAGGACAATAATCAGGTAATTACGGATTACCTGATCCGGACAGCCCTTGGCATAAGGGCGGATTCGGGAAAGGTAGGCGTCCAGTTCCACTTAGTTCTCCCCGATACTACCCTGAAGCATCTGCCGGAACATTTGATCCACGTTCCACTTCAACCCCAGGTCATTGGCAAACATGGCAAGGTAACTCTGGGCCTGCTGCATATTGGCTTCCGTTTCCATATCCATGCTGAATGCCCTGAACAGCATGTAGTTGATCACCGGGTTCAGCCACAGATCATCAAGGCTGAATAACTGAGTGTCGGTGTCAAAATCGGTAATCTCTATTCGTGCGGGAGCCTGACTGACCAGAAGATTCAGCTGATGATCTGCTGGGGGCACAGGGTACACATAAAAGACCGATGGGCTTTTCTGGTCATAGACATACTGCTCCACGTCCGTGCCGGTGGCTGTCGTCCAGTTGGGCAGCAGACTGTCGAGGCTGCTGCGGGTGGTGGCGATCACCGTCCGGCCTGATGTCGGGTTATCCACAATGTCCAGCAGCCGGTACGTACCAGGGGGCAGCGACTGCACAGCCTGTGCCTGACAGGTAAAGGCCAGTAGCTGCGAGTTCACGTCTGGCCGGTTCTGCACCACGGCCAGTAGCGCTTCGTTATAAGCATCCTGCAGGTCACTGTTAGTCCAACGTGGCACAGCTGTGTTGTCCTGAAGCAGGTTGCGCACCCGCTGGATGATGGCGATAACCTTCATACCTTATAGCCGGTTTCCCTGCTGGTCACAGAACTCCAGATCTACCCCCATTCGTTTCTTCAGCTTGGGGTTGTAGATAAAGACGCTATTGGTGTTCTTGTTCAGTACAAACTGCAGAGGCTTTTTCCCGGCCTTGGATGAAGTTGTCGGCTCCTCCGGCTCTTCTGGCTTTTCCAGCAGATCATCACCATTCATCAGTAAGCGAACTTCATCTTTTAGATCATCCAGCTTCTTGCGCTTGTCCAGCTCCACGTTAAACATCTGCCGGGCAAAAGATTCCAGTTCATCCTTGCTGCGGCAGGTTTCCAAATCAAAGGCCATCTTTTGTATCTCCATGAAAAGCTTTTCACCACAAAGACACGAAGACACAAAGAAAAGCTTTTTGTCTTTTCCTTCGTGCCTTTGTGACTTTGTGGTTCAAAAAAGAGGTTAAGAACGCTTGGCTGCCAGCAGCACACCAGCATCAGGCTTCAACACCTTGTAGCCATACACCTGCAGGCCACGATGGCCCATACCGAAGTGCTTCTCCAGCGTCAGGCTTTCATGCTTGATAAACTGCGAAGCGAATCCGGCAAAATCCTTCACGCACGCCATGCACTGGGTCACCCCCGAAGCGGTGGCCAGGTTGTTGCTGCAATAAAGCGTGAACCGATCAATGATGCCCAGGCGGCCATTTCGCATGATGGAGGTACCATCTCCGGCCAGCGAAGCATCCTTCAGCTCGGACTTCTTGATCATGCCGCACACCCAGGGTGGCAGTACCAGCCAGCGGCCGGACTCGGGAATGTTCTTCTCGTCCAGCAGGGTGCCCATATCGACGATGTAATCCAGCACATTGGACTTATCCACAACCACGCCGGTACCACCGCCGTCGATCTTGTTATCTGGATGGACATCGGTATAGATATTCCCAAGTACATCGCCGTCTACTGCGATCTTCACGTTTTCTGCTGCATCAGCAGAAGACTCGTTGATCAGCTCAATATTGGACTGTGCGCTCTGGATGTAGTCATCAATAAAGGCGTAGTACTTGGTCTTGTCGATGGGCATTTCCACCTTGGGTGGTTCCAGATCCTGATACTCAACCCCCACGGCACGGTCATAATCCGCTACCGTAATATCGGGGCGGGTACGGATCACTACCTTGGAGCCTTCCGACTGGATCTCACCTTCCCAGTTGGTGTTGCAGATAGCCGACAACACAGTTCGTTTATAGAACTTCGCGTTGAGCTTTTTGGAATAAATAACGGGCAGGGCATTTGCCATAGCCCCCGTTGGAAACGTGGTCGTTGCCATGATTCAGATCCCTTGAATCTCTTTCGAGAAACGATTAGAGCCTGCCTCCCTGCTTGATCCACTGGGCCAGAATTTCATCGAGTTTTTCTTCATTGTCGTTAAACTCTTTCTGCGGCATGGCCGCAATCTGGTCCAGTGTCATTGCCGGTTGGCGACCCTGAGTGGTCGGTTTCGAGCGGGACCGCACTGGCGGTTCGCTCATCTGTTTTGCCTGCTGCATTTTTTGCGCTGGATCAGGTGCAGGTTTGGGCGCAGGCTTATTCAGACCGGCAGCCTCTTTATAGAGACTCATGACCTGCGCTGCCCCTAATGGGCTGACACGACTCAGCTCCTGAACATCAGCCGTTTGTCGTGCAAACCAGCCTTTAAAGTCCTCACTGGCAGAGATCTGCTCCACATCAGGATGAAGACTGCGCAACTTGCTCCAGAATACCTGCCAGGCCTGCTTCGCCTCCTGCTCCTGCCGTGCCTTCTCAATAGCCACCAGCCGCTGCTCCAGTCTCCGGTTGAGCTGTTCTGACTCATCCAGCTTGTTAAACACCGGATCCAGTTCCTGGTAATCCTTACGGAGCTCCTGAAACTGATCAGACGGCTCTGGTTCGCTACTGGGTTGGTTCGGCTGACTCAGACTCTGCTGACTGAGCAGATCCACTTTGGCCTGCAGCAAAGCCATCTGTTGCTGAAGCTCCGTATTGCTGCGCTCCAGATCAGCGGCTTTTTGCGTCGCCCGGGTCATCAGGGCATGGGCATTCTTGCGGGACTCTTCCGCTTTGGTGTACTTGTCCTGCCAGTCTTCACCGCTCTCTTCACGAGATGTGGGGGCAGGCGGCTCTGACTCTTCGTCAGTCGCTTCCGGCTCCGGTGGCGGGGGTAACTTATCAGCGGGTGGGTTCTGGTCGGTCTGCTTGTCCTGCTCGTCCTCTTGCTGTGCAAAAGCGGCAGGGGCTTCCGTTTCAAGACCCATTAAGGCTGCCAGTTCAGCATCAGTTTCCTGATCCAGCTTTTCGGCATCAATTGCCATTTTCACTCTCCCTGTGGGGCGCTATGGCTTGTCCACATTTGGTTTAGCCTGATTTTGTGGGGCTCGGGCTTATCCACATATTTCAGGCATTCACCGGTAACCGCTCCATGCGTTACCGGCATACCGCCCATCCCTGGGCATAAAAAAACCGCCGAAGCGGATTAGTTTTTACTGCTGTTTCAAATACGTCGCAGCCCTGAGCTGCAAGGCGATAATGTCATCCAACTCCTGCACTCTACCCTGCAGGACGCGCAAATTGGTTGAATCCTGGCACGTTGCCAGTTTCTCCAGCAGCAGCTTGCGTCGGCGCAGAAGATACTCCTCCACCACTTCGTACTCCGGACGATTGCTCACCGTCAGAACGGCTTCTGCCTCCTGCGGCTTCAGGTGCATGGGATTGGGCATAGAGTTCTTCCTCGGGTCTCAGGGCTTTATCCGGATCAATATCCAGGGATTTCAGGTATTCGTTATACAGATAGCGATGGTCAGTCATGGGCCCCAACACCGGATTCATGCTGACATTCAGGGCATTCATCATCCGTTCCGATTGCAGCTCTTTGGCCACCAGCGCGGCACTGCCCATAGCCACCACATCCAGATCGCCCCGTTTGGCATCTTCGCTATCACTCCAGCGCATGGCGAAATTGAACAGACTGTCGATCAGAGGAACTGTTGCGTAGTCGTCTATATTTTTCACCACGCTTTTCAGGGCCACATTGGCAGCGGTCATCAGCATGCTCATACCGCTGGCAGTTTTGTTCAGGCTCTGAGTCTGTTCGCCATGGGTATAACTGGGGAGTGAGGTTTCTTCATCCGCAAACCTCCGGAACATTTCAAAGATGCCGGACAAATCATTCTGATTGCTCTGGATATTGATGGCCTGAATCATCGGCCCTTCACCGGCCTCTCCATCATAAAACCAGAGCCGGTAGGGATAGATCTTCTTGGCATCTTCCAGGCTCATACCTTCCGGAAATTTGCTCACATCCATCTGGAACATGGGACCTGCAGTCAGGGCTGCGTTATCCAGCAGGGCTCTGCCAGTGGAGTTCATAACATCCTGACTGTCGTTCATCATGTAGGGGATGCCGATACCCCAGAACCGATGCAGCACACTTTCATAAGGAACAAACTTATAGGGAATCGCTTCCGGCTTCAGTGGGTTCAGTCTGGCCATAATCATCCGGCCATCGCAGATCCAGATATTGGCCTGATACTCTGCCTGCTCATCAATATCGGTAACGCCATACTCCATGAGCTGATGACCATCTACCGGCCCCCAGTACTCCAGCACATCAAAACGCTGGGGCGTAACATATTGCTCATCGTTATTGTTGATATTGCGCAGTTCCCGTTCGTAATCTTCAGGAACATGATTACCCTGGGGAGACTCCATCAGAATGGCGTGAATGGTATCAGTCTCAAAACCGGGACTACCTGCCAGTTCCCGAAACTCATGTTTGGTCAGCACATGGCGCCGAAAAAGATCATTAGGCTTACCCGGATCATGGGAATAGGGATCCGGAAACAGATCAAAGACACTGGCCCATTCAATATCCGGCTCAATGCTCTGGTGCTCGTTGAGTTTCCATTCGTCACCTTCACTTTCCCACTTCTCATGGTTCCGAATATTCAGAGTGGCTACCTTGATGCAACCGGTTCCCAGGGTTACCTGCTCACGAACCATTTTTTTGATTTCGGTAAGTACGTTGGCATTAATCAGATAGTCCTTGATCAAACGCTTCATCTTCATGGCAGCGGTATTGGCCTTTTCCAATGCTTCCGCCATCAGTTCCCGCTCCATTTCATCGTTACGTTCCTGGATGAGTTGGTTTCGGGTTCGGGGATCAAGTCGATATGGCAATAGTTCCTGAATAGCCATCATCCGGATCTGCTGCTTAATGGCGGCAGGAATATCAGACAGTGGACTGGGAACAATATCCCAGAAAGAATCCACATTCTGAAACAACAGATCAATAAGTCGTGAGTAGGCCGCATTCACTTTGGTGGCGGTGATTTTGATAAACACCCGGCTCAAGGCCTGCTGCTCTTCCATCACCTTTTCCTGCTCGGGTCCGTATTCACCTTTCACCGCCCGTAGAGCTTCCAACCACTCGTCTTCCACTTCCCTTCGGGCTTCCCGATAACCCTGCCAACGGCTGTAAAGATCTGAAGCAAAGGCATCACGCACCGCCTGTTCACGACGTTCGTTGTCCAGTGCTTCATCCAGCTCCGCCTGAGTCACTTGATCCGGAGTAGCGACCATTACCAGTCCGTGTTCCATTACCTGACCTTCTTGCCCCTGCGTCGCTGCCACTCAAAACGATGGCCGGCCATAATGGCTGGCCAGCTACCCACCATCTGCTGAGTAAAAAGAATGATTATCCGTTCCATCAGTAAGCCGATTTCCCTGGAGCCCGATACTTCAGCTCATTGATATTGATCTTGCGCCGTGGCAGCTTCAGCACCATTTGCTGGGCGATGGCGTAGCTGACCACCCGGTCGTCGAAGCAACCTTCCTGGGCATTGGTTGCTCCATTGTCTTCAATCACGTAGGTCTGGCATTCCTTTACCGTCTCTACGTTGCAGATCCCCGCATCACCATCCCTGAGCAATGCCGCCAGGTGATCAATCATTAACGGTTTTGATTTGGTCGTGGTCAGCCAGCCGATCCGCTTGGTGCGTTTCTGGGTGCGCTGGTCCACGGTGGTTTCCATGTAAAGATTGGGGTACTTCAGGTCTTTCAGTTTGGTGATGGTGGTCAGGCCGTGGTTGTTTCTTTCCACACCGATCAAAGCATTGTTGTAATAACGACCCAAGTGATTAAGCATCTTACCCAGATCATCCGGAGCCACATGGCCAGACCAGTGGGCAACCTGATAACCGGAACGATCCAATACGTCGATGGATGAATAATCACCGTGCTTGTGTTTGTCATTGATGGGAGCTAGTCCCTCAGCAACATCGCAGCCAATCACATACTGCTGGGCACCATCTGGTGGATACCAGGTTTTCAACAGTCCCGGTTTCTTCCGGTTCAAGCCATTAGGTGTTAACTCACACTGCCACTTGGGCGAATAGCACTCCAGCTTCGCAGCTTCGGTATGTTTGGGATCAAAGACAGGCCGACCAGAGAACAGAAACGCTTCCTGAATATTGCAGGGGTATTCCTGCTTGAACTTGTCTTCGGATTTCAGCTCATAGATTTTCTGGCGTCGCCACTGCAGCTGCCCATCATCCAGATCGTAAGTCTGTTTCAGGTATCGTTCGTCGGCATCTGTCGTGAACTCCTGGGGGACTTCGGCACGGTATTCGTCCTGCCAGAACCAAGGTATAAACACCAGTTCAAAATCACCGCGCCCAGCATCAGCGTCCATAACATAATCATAAAACACACCACCGACGCCGTTAGCAGTGCTCTCCAGAATGACCTCAGTATTTTTTTCATTAGGTACTGCCTGTAATATACCCGCCAGGTGTTCATCCGCATTGGGCCAGAAGGCTACTTCCGATCCATGAAACAGCTGCGCTGTGGATGATCGACCTGCTCCCTTATTGCCAGCGGTTCCCACCCGATACCCGGAATCGTGGTAAAACTCCAACAGCTTGGAGCTTTTATTCTTGAGCTCCCTCTGGGTAAACGGTGGCTGATTGTCGTGGTACCGCTGCACCATATCAAACAGATTGGCGGTGGCATCGGCTTCATGGGTCAGGATGTAGGCTCGTAACCCCTTGCGATTGCTCACCAGCCAGTAAAAACGACCTTCAGTATAGGTGGAGCAGCCCTGTTGTCGTCCTTTCAGTACAACAATTCTCACCTTGCCCGTGCGCTGGCGTTGATCCTCAATGCGTCTATCCAGGTAGAGCTGAGCCTTATTGAGTTGAAAGGGAATGACTTTGGCGCTTTTGGTGCGGATCTTCAGGCACTTGCTGGCGTAAAACTGAAACTCAGTCAACAGCCGTTCCCGGGCTGGCTTTACCCGTCTTTTTCTTCCAGCCATTCGTCCAGCGTCGGTATCTTTTCCGCTACCACAGTCTGCTCATGGCGATCCCGCCAGTGGTAACGGTTTTTCATATACATAATCAACATGGCTGGTGAAACATCCTTGTTAAGCCCCAATGCTCCCTGCATGTATTTTTCTTCCCAAAATACTTCAGCCAGAACATCTGCCTGAGCCACGGCCTCAGCAAATTCCTCATACTTGTCCATATATGACAGAAACGTGTTATAGCTGATCCCCATTTCCGTAGCGGTAGCCTTTCGGCTTAAACCGGTGCTCATCAACTCCTTCACCTGATCACACATTTCCGGTTTGTATTTGCTGTGGTTGGCCATGGTTAGAATAGCTGTTTGATGGCAAAGGCTATGATGCCTGCGGTAGTGGTGGCAGCGATCCATTGAATCACACTGCTGATGGTCGAGTTTTTGAGTACGGCTTTCTCAATAGTGTCCAGCCGTTCTTCACTGCGCTTTTCCCTCAGAGCCAAGTTCACCATCCTTTCATCGTGTTTAGCCAAGGTCTGCAGGATCTGGGTGATGCCGTCCAGCTTCTGCTCAATGCGATTGAACCGTTCTTCATCACCCATGGCTATCTCCTTGCAACACCCTTTAGTTTCTCAATGGTTCGGGCACCACCCAATCCAAGTAGACAGAGCAACAAAGTAATCACCGTGCTGGTGTCTGTTGTGGGTAACTGTTGAACCACTTCAGACTTATCAACAAGCATCAGTCCGATGATCACCACATCACGAACAATCCAGGTCCAGGCAAGAATAAACACACAGAGCCAACCAAGAGCGGGTCGCCAACCGGAGACAAAGACGGAGGGATGTTTGGCTTCTTCGATATTGGCCAATGCCTGGAGAATATGAGGCTGTTGCAACTGGTGATTCAAAGACAGTTCAGCTTTGGCTCGCTCTTCATCAGACGTGAACAAGCCATCAAGCCCACCCATCAGCGCTTTGGCAATTCCAGCCATTGGGTTCAGGTTAATCATCGTCCACCAGCTCAAAGTGCGGGTAATCCTTAAACCGGTGATCTTTCAACTTACCATCTCGATCCCAGTCACCACCCCAGCGCAGCTTGATGCCCATACCCTCAGCAACCCCCAACACATACCCGGCAAAGTGAGCAGACCGTTGATAATCAAACCAGTCCAAGGGATAAGCCATTACATCCACCGCCTTGCTGGGCAGCTGATTGTGGTTACTGTCTGGCCATTGCAACTGCGACTGACCATTTTCAAACGCCAGCATCTGGGCAGCTTTGCCCCGATGACCACAAATAATCGTGCAATCGTAATGCTCAATCACTTTTTTGAAGACACGCTGAAGCCGCTCATCACAAGTCGACAAATGTCGCCTGGACGAAGCGGAAAAGTGAAACATGAAGCCCCTTTTTTATAGTGGTTCAGTTTGGAGGGATAAAAAAAGAAAACCCGGCAATGAGGGCCGGGTTTCTTTGAATGAATCAAGCAGTGGGAAGTGCGTTATCGGGAACTTTCCCAACATGAGCTTTTACCGTACTTATACTGACATTATGAGTCAAGCTACAGATAAAGTTTTGTTAGATTGCTTTGGCAAGATGATACAAAGCTATCGTAATAAATGGTGAATAACATAGAGAAAATACGCAAGGTTCTGTTTTCAGCATTCGAGTGAACGTGATTACTCTTTTTCGAAATAATGAATAAATACTTCTAATCTGTATAAAACACCGTATATAAGAAATTGGAAGGTATGAAAAAATAAAAGCAATGCCTTTAGCATCACCGTCAGAAATAGATGTTTTGCTTGAAAGTAATAAGTAAAGGGAACATCCTACTAAAGCCATTACAATGTAAGAAGTGGCTCTGAATTTATCTTCGAGTTTATAAATTGTTTCTTCTGCATTATAATCATGTAACTGCTTATCTTTTGTAGGTAAAAATACATTTTCTGAAAAATCTTCATTGATTTTACTGGGCTGCATCGGTATCTTTGCGAAATTTCCCACCGAATTTTGATCAGTTACTAAATTATTTCTCGATTTTTTAGGCGTGGTAACTTTATTATTTTTCTCTTCTTGGTTGTGATCAGTTTCGTCTAATGTTTTTATTTTATTAATTTCACTCTGTAAAAACTTATCAGTAAAGATATTGCTATACGGCATATTTATTGACATGAAAGCATCAATAGCCATATCTATGTCACAGCTAAAAAACTCTCTTTTTTTATTTTGACGATAAGCTGCCAAGCTACGATGGATAAGACTTTCAGCTTTTCTTGCATTCTGAAAATAAACCCAATAGGCAACCTTAAATGGAAGTGGAACTCCTGTATTATTTAAGTCACTATCTTTTATGCGCTCTTCAGGTGTCTTTTTTGTGTACCCGATTTTTAAGCGATCAGGGAATGCTTCATTTTTAAGAATATAAACGTATCCTGCAGTCATAAAATTTCGTTGGTTCAGCTTACATAGAATCCATTTGAGATATTGGACTAATTAAACTATGAAAAGTTCCATGAACTGCAATCTAAAAAAAATTCTAACGGACACTCGCTTCGCTCGTTCTGCTGAAATTGGGCGTTCACATCACTCTTTTTTCAGCCCAGCCAATCGGCAAGTTGTAATCCAGAAACTCTGGAAAATTTCCGCTGATTATAAGTGACCATCCCCCTGCTTCTGGCATGGCCTGTCAGCAAAGTATCATAAGCACCGATCTGCTGCCCACTTCTTAGTTCCTCTCTGACTTTTGCTGACTCCCGGGCGGCTGCCCAATCAAAGTCGATCAGGTTCACCCCCTCTAAAAAGAACGACAGCTTACTTTCCTTGGACTGTCTGTGTTCAGAGTCGCCTTTTTCAGTGCCAAACTGCAATTCGTAACAGGAAATGGATGAAACATTGACCTTTCCCTGATGCTCAATAAACTTATCAATGACCGGGCGATTATGTTTTAAAACCGCATTACAAATGTCAGTATCAACTATGTATTCAGCCATTAAGTAGCTGGCCATATGGAATCACATATTTCTGGCTACTTGGGCAGGTGCTATGCGAGGCACAACGGAGGGAGCATAGCCGTAGTTATGTGACCGGAGTTGTAACGAAGTATAGTGTCTGAACAAGGAGTCAGAAATATATGATTTCATATGGTTAGCTACTTAAAAGTCCTCCCGATCCTGGCATGCTGGTTGCTCTCGCTGGCAAACCATCAATGGGTTCCACCTTTAGGAACTCTTCCCAGTAGTCTTCGACAGGCGTCAGGATAATGGCTTTTCCTTCTTTACGCACGGCTCAGTTCAGGTTAAGTGTTGGTCCACTCCCCAAAGCCAGAGAAATCGGTAGTTTTCCGGAATTGCCGCTTTCCTCACCACAGCATACTGTCAGAGGTTTTGTGGAAAAGCACCAACACTTATCTGGAACTGAGCCTTTACGCACCATGACTTACTAAACCGTACCAGGAAAGACAAGCTCTTTTGGAATTCTGACAGCCTGCGTTTTATTGTTAAAAAATACGCTGCTCTCCATAACCCAACTCAATGTATATAACCAAGATCAGAAGTGGAAAGGCTGCAAGTTAATACTCAAAATGAATGACGCCCATCTGTTCCAACAGGTGCTGAGCCTTATCTTCCGCCTGATTTACCCACTCATCACAAACCGTAAGACAGGCTTTTTTCCAACGGAACATCGTCCGCTCACTCCGTCCCTTGATCTCAACCCCTACGCCCCCCTTTTTTTCCTCAGATAGTTGTGTTGGAGTTCGTACATTAGCCAGAGTCTCAGCAGCACCGGATTACAGCGAAGGGGTTTCGGCAACCGTTGATCTGTTCGTAGGTGATGCTGTATCAGCTGCCATGCGTGAATACGATTTGCCTGATTATCGTCATACCGGATCGTCAAAATGGCAAAAAGTTCCGGCTGCATTCTTTCCCGCAACTCACCCTTACGAATACCATCATCACCTAGTCGCTCATCCCTGGTGCTGCGATGCTCTGGCGCAACGGCTGTCTTGCGATAACCAGCGTTGATATCCTGCTGCCAGCTGGCGGTTTTTATCATCAGCTCAGGTGTTCCGAAAATGCGCATCAACGCAGGTTCGAGGGCAAAGTACATGGTATTCTCCTGATTCAAGGCTTGTTCTTGTGCGAACTTCAATCCATAGCAAACAACATCTTCAGACTCCGATATAACCCACAAAGGTTTGGCGATAACGCTGCACCTCATCACGGGTACGCCTGACCAGTTCAGCTTCTGTGCCATAGCGTTTTACAAACAGAGTTGCATTGACGTGTATAGCATCAGGATAAAACCGGTGATGACCAGGACATAACGGCATCGTGTCAAAATGACTGGCCCGTCTTCCAGATCCAGTACCACTGCGTTGATGGTGAACCTCTGCCAACACACCAGAAAACCCATTTAACCGACAAGCAATACAACCCAGTTGCGCAACAGCTGCCATATAGCCCTTTTCTGCCTTGGTCATCCGTCACCTATTCGTCATAGTGGATAAACTGTTCAACCAGCTGATCCACTTGCTCACGACTCCAGCCACGCTTTGGACTCAGCACATAGCGGAGAAATACATCCAGCACCGCTGAGTACACTTTCTCAAACTCCACCTGATCCATATTCCGGAAAGCGACACTTCTGGCTCTTACCCGCACCTTGCCATCCGGATAACCAAACACGTCATAAAATCCAGCCTTGACCATGGCCCAATAACGGAACTCATCGAAATCAGGCGCTGGTGTGACCCACTGATTTGAACCGGCAATCCTCACCGGTGCCTGTGGTAACTCTTCAAACACCTGATAAGCCAGAGTGCAGAGCTTCATAAACTTGCGATGGAACAGGCCATTGCGGGTCTTGCGAAACTCAGCACTGATCATCTGCCCCGGCTTCAGTTTGAGAATGAACTGCTCATCGCTAGCAGACACAGGCAACAAAATCGGCTGTGGCTGATAGCTGCGAACCAGTTCCAGTTCAGCCCCCATCAGATCGTTTCCACAAAAATCCAGCAGCCCATTATCACCAACGAGACCCAGACTACCGCCAGCATCGCGCCATCCCTTAGCTCATTCATCAAAACATTTTCTGCAGCTTTGCCCTAGCTCCCTCACCATCCAGGGGATCAATGCCCTGTTTCTCCATGGTGTCCCGCTGCAATTGATCCGAATGGGTGGACGGATCAAACTGATACTCAATGGATAACTGGTCTTCCAGAGGCAAGCCCTGACATACACGGTTAACCTGCTTCTGGTACGCTGCTCCGAACCGGCGCTTCACTTCCCGACACTCATCAGCGGTACCGGCATTCCTCAGTTCATACCAACCAGCGGCATGCCCGGCCAGATACACCGCCCGGTGACTCCATTCGTGGTGGTTGGGCTGACCAGCAAACTCATTGGCTTCCAGCCAGGCTTTGCCTAACGTGGGCAAACCCATTTCCTCTGGCAATGGCTGACACAGCTTGCGAAACTCCGGAGCAGTGGGAGGCCAGTCCTTACCCCCTAACCGAACCCGGTTAGTACCCATCGCCAACTGGTTGGGGTGCAAGTCCTTCAGGGTCTCCAGCCACTGCCCCGTCCGATCCACCAGTCCGTGCTCCCGTGTCCACTTTGCCCCGAATATGCCCGTCATGGTTCCAAACAGGTCCGCTATCATTCTCGGGGTGATAGCCATTGTCGTGTTCTGGTTCGTAGAGGTGCTTGTTCGCTTCGTAGACTTGATCAATGAGGCTGGGTTTTTCAGCAGTTCCTTGCCGGTTTTCATGGTTCACCATCCACTGGCTGATTACGTTATCGGGGTCGTTCAGGTAAGTCAGGGTCTGCATCACGTACTCGGTGTCAGTCTTGCCGGTCTGATCGCAGTAACGGGCATAGCGCATCACATTGTCGAGCATAGCTTCCTGACTGACGCCCTCCTTGATCCGGGTCTTGTACTTCCCGTAAGACTGTCGCTTGTGTCCCTTGCGACCTTCCCGGTTTGGGTACTGTGCCCACCATTGCTCAAAATGGTCGGGGAATTCTGGTGCTGCGGTGGCAACTGCGGGGGCAATGTCTGACTGACCGGGTACATCGTCGGATGTACCCATAGTTTTTAAAGCGTTCTCTATTTCTCTATTTCTCTTATTCTCTGGGCGAACTTTTGACGAACCATTTCCGAACCATTCACGAACCTGTTCGACAAGCCCCTTGGTGTCCTTGGAAGCTTTGTAATTACTGGCTCTCAGTAATTCCTGCTCAACGATGCCCATGACCGGGAGCAAAGTGCGTGGCAGGGTACGAGGCAGATCCAGAAACAGACGCAACCGTGCATCCATCTGTGCCACGTTATCGGTTTTGTTATGGTCTATAAATTTGTTGATGCAGAGGTAATCATGCTCTTCGGCGGTGGTTAGGAACTCGTTCGTGACCAGTTCGTGAAGTGTTCGTGACACCATTGATGCATCCCAGCCAAGGTCACCCATGATGTACGCCGGGGGCAGACTAAAAATACCCAGCATATTGCCGTGCTTGCAGGTCAACAGATAAGCCGCCAACAACTTACCCTGATCGCTAACCTGCTCATGGCGCAAACTATCCCAAAACCGGCTCTCGATCTTGCCAAAGGCTTTCATTCGTCCACCTCCGCAAACCAGTTGGCTGCCCGATCGAATTCCTTCTGGTGCCGACGCCCCCAGCTTATTAAAAAACCTCTCAGGTGCCTGCCATCCCTGAACGTATCCGTAAATGTGGTGACGTAATACTGGTGTGCGTTCAGTATTTCACAGTCAAGATCCAC
Organism: Endozoicomonas sp. ALB091; assembly: GCF_049310265.1. Lineage (NCBI taxonomy): Bacteria > Pseudomonadati > Pseudomonadota > Gammaproteobacteria > Oceanospirillales > Endozoicomonadaceae > Endozoicomonas > Endozoicomonas sp. ALB091. Next base: position 15,038 of record NZ_JBLYNQ010000006.1, read on the forward strand.
ATCGGGAAAGAGCTGCCGCAGTTCTCCGTAGCAGTCTTCTGTGATCACCACCGGCTTATCCCTGTCTTGTATTTCCCATCTCAATCGTTTCAGTGACTGTGGTAAGACCTTGGCTGCCTGTGCGGTCGTCTTTGTTATCATTGGTGCATACGTCCTTTTCTTTTTATAAATAACCCGGGAAATCACAATACTTCCCCCATCGCCCGATCCCGGTGGTTGTGGTTATACTCTGTGAGCGGTTGGTCTAACTGATCCCAGGTAATGTCCAGCAGGTCAAAGACTGAAGCCTGATCATCTTTCCAGGTCAGCAAACCGGCTTCGATCTTCCCGTATTCGGAAGCGGACATACTCAACAAAAAGTCCATATCGGCCTGTGTAGCGTCGCTGATTTTCCTGCAAATCCAGTGGATACTGGCTGGCACCAGGGATATTGAGGGGATAAAGCCATCCATACAGACTTCCTTTTTTTGGGTTATTACACCGCCAGTATCCCAATAACGGGAATTTAATTTCAACACTTTTCCTAAATTCGGAACGCCAGAACCGTGATTCATTTTTGCTTCTATGTGGTAAAAGGCTGATTTGTTTTAAGGTGATATGACTAACCAATACTTGGAAAACGGAATAACAACGTGACGATTCACTGGTCTGAGCGAGCAAGGGAAAAAGCCAAAGAGCTGAAGCTGTCCGACGTGGAACTTGCCAGGCGAGTCGGCTGGAGCAAAACCACGGTCAATGCGTGGATGAACGGCCAGCGCGAACCCAAGCTGGAACAAAAGATGGCACTGGCCGAGGCGTTGGATACCACGACCCACTGGCTGGATACCGGCGAGCAAACCCTGAAAGTCAATCACATCCCGAAACTCTCACTAGATGACCTGAAAGCCTTTATCAATGAAAAAGCTGACAAGGCACAGCAGGCCGACTCCGGAGTACGGATCATTGAATCCGGCAACGAGAACAGCTATCTGATAAAGCTCGATAACGACAGCATGATTGACCCCAACAACGGGGAAAAACTCAATATACCGGAAGGCAGTACAGTGCAGATTGATGTGGATACCGAACCGAAACCGGGAAAGGTGCTGCTCATCCAGCACAATGGCCGGTTAATGCTGCGGATATGGAAACGCATCAGCGAAAACGAGCATATTTTTATGGTGGGCAACCCCCTCTACACATCCCTGACCTTCAATTATGAAGGCGATATTCTGGAGGTATTCAAAGGTACCGCCGTGGGCTACAGCTCCCCCCTATAAACCCCAGCTCAACACCAACACCCCCGGCCGCTGCCCGTACACCTTAATGCAGCGGCCATCAACAATCTGCTTGTCGTCTTCCCAGACAATTCCGTTCAGAGCATCACAATAGAGTTTCACCACATTATCAAAATCCGGTTTCACCGCAGGCCGTACCATCCCCGCCTCTGCCTCCTGCTTTTTTTTCTTTGACCAGCTCGCAGGGATCGGAAACACCGCCAGTAGCAGAACGGCCAGTGCACCGGTCAATGGTTCGCCCCGGTGACAGAGCTGTCCCGCCCGTTGTACCTGATTCTCTGCATTTTGTGTTGCCTTTGGTGTGTGACAACGCCCCTGCCTGGTAAAGCGTGGCCGCCCCTTACTGACCGGAGCCATACCAATAAATACACTTGCAGCATCCCTTTTCCGTGCTGATTCGACTTCCATTTGCACATTAACGGGAAGGACTTCCAGCCATTCATCAACGCCATCCATGCTTCTTTTTTGCTCCTTTGTTTCGTTGCATCTCCCTACAACCCAAGCCCCACATAATAATTAATAAAATCTATCATATAACCGATGATTAATGTAAAAATTCATCACTTCCCGATTGCGGGAAGCTTATTTCCCGTTTATACATATTACTTAATTAATAAATAAACAAAGCAACGGATCAAAATATGCAAGCAGTAAAGCACCACGAAGACAGGCTTCTTGCTGCCATGGATGCCAAAGAAGCTTTTGAAGAAGGCGTTGAATCCTATCTGGAAACCATTGAAAACGGATTCATAAAGTCTCTGGAATCCCAAGGCCAATTCAACGTATCCCGTGAAGGGACATTCACCGCTTATTCATTCCTTCAATTTCTAACCCTTGAAGAATTTCACCCGATGCAGGGCTTCCGCTGGCTGGCTGTCAAACAGCTTGTGGCGGACTGCAACGACGAAAACTCCCGGCTGTCCGGCTGGGAAATCATCAACTACGCCATCAAAAGAGGTTATTGCAATGGCTGAAGTAAACCGGCTGGAAAGCTGTGTCCGTCACTCCATCAGTGACTGGCTTGAAGACAATTCACCACGCTACAACTTTTCCCATTTTTCCAGGCTGAAGCGCCAGCTGCTACAAACGATTGATCTGGAAACACCGCAGGAACAGCTGGGTGACATTATTGAGACCGTGATTACCCAGTGGCGTGAGAAATACGAAACCCCTTACCACTTTGATGATTGGGACAAGCTGTCTGCTGACCTGTTTGATCGGATCGACGCCAGACAACAACAAATCAAACGTGATGAGAGGCTGCGCCATGCCAGCTAAAAAAAAAGCACCACTCGCTGTCCAGACAACCGAGGGTCTACCAACGGCACCCACCAACGAACCAACCCGTCTCATCGAACTGGCCATCAGCCAGAATGCCGACATAGAAAAGCTGGAACGGTTAATGGACCTACAGGAACGGTGGGAACGCAACGATGCACAAAAGCAATTCAGCCAGGCGTTTGCCCGGTTTCAGGCTGAGATGCCCAACGTAAAAAAATCCAAGCAAACCTCTTTCAACACCAACAAGGGCGGCACGATGCAATACAGCTATGCCGCCATGGATGACATAGTGAAAGCCATTAATCCAGTGCTGCACAAGCACGGCCTCTCCTATCGGTTTGAACAGGTAATGAATGAAAAGGTGATCTCTGTCACCTGCATCCTGACTCATTCCAGCGGTCATTCTGAGTCATGCTCCATGGCGGGTCTGCCAGATATGACTGGCAACAAAAACCCCATGCAGCAACTGGCCTCCAGTTTTTCTTATCTGAAAAAATACACCCTGACGGGGGTGCTTGGTCTGGCTACCGTGGATGAAGACAACGATGGTCACTACGACCAAACAGCACAACCGCAAACTACGACGGCCACCAGTCAGCCCAACAATGCCTACCCGCAAGAACGCTTTAACAACAACTTCGGAAGCTGGAAGAGCGCCATTGAAAACGGTCAGAAAACCCCTGAAGACATTCTCATCATGCTGAAATCCCGGTTCACCCTGAGCCAATCACAAATCAATAAAATCCACGCTATAAAAAGGAAATAAATCCATGAAACTCCATAAAGTAGAACAAGGCAGCGATGAATGGCTGCGCCTGCGACGTGACTATTTCACCGCCAGTGAAGCACCAGCTATGATGGGCACCTCCCCTTATAAAAGCCGGGATGCCCTGCTTGCTGAAAAAGCCACCGGTATCACTGAAGACGTGACACCGGCTATGCAGTACCGCTTCAACCTTGGCCATGATGCAGAAGAAAAGGCGCGACCACTGGCAGAAGACATCATCGGTGAAGAACTCTACAACGCCACCGGCACCAAAGAAGTCAACGGTCTGCCCCTGTTGGCCAGCTTCGATGGCGTCACCATGATGGGAGACGCCCTGTTTGAACATAAACTGTTCAACCAGAAAGTCGCTGCAATGATCGACGATGAAAACATCGCTTCTTCTCACTACTGGCAGCTTGAACAGCAACTGCTGGTCAGCGGTGCCAAACGGGTCATGTTCGCCTGCTCCGATGGCACCCTGGATACCCTGCACTGGTGCTGGTACGAATCCGATCCGGTACGCCGCCGTGAACTTATTGCAGGCTGGGAACAATTTGATAAAGACCTGCAAGCCTATGGTGACAAACCCATCCAGCCCGAAGTCATTGAAGCAAAAGGGGAAGTCATTATGAAATGCCCGACCCTGAACATAAACCTTACCGGAGAAATCATTCACTCCAACCTACAAGCCTTTGAAGCCCACGCCCTACAAGTTATAGAAGCGGTCAACACCGACCTGAACACCGATCAGGACTTTGCCAATGCTGAAGAAGCGGTGAAGTATTTCACAGAGGCCGAAAAAACCTTGGAAACCGGCAAGAAAAACGCCCTGTCCCAAACCGTTGAAATCGAGCAACTATTCCGCACCGTGGACCACCTGAAAGACACCATGCGGAAAAAACGACTGTGGCTCAACAAACTGGTAACGGCTCGCAAGAAAGAGCGCAAGACGGAAATGCTACAGGCTGCTCACCTTGAATTGATAGAATTGATTGCTGATTTAAACCGGAAATTATCGCCAGTCTCCCTGCCCCTTACCGGTATCAATGACGACTTTGCAGCAACAATCAAGGGCAAATCCTCATTCACCAAAATGCAGGAAGCCATCAACGACGCCCTGGCCAAAGCAAAAATTCAGGCTGTAGAGTTGGAACGCCACCTGTCAAAGAACCTGAGGACTTACCACGAACTGGCCGCAGACCACCACTTCCTGTTCAACGACTTGCAACATCTCATCAGCAAAGACCATGACGACCTCACGGCCCTGATCAAAGTCCGCATCGGTGAACACAAAGAAGCCGAAGCCAATCGCCTTGAAGCAGAGCGTGAACGGATTCGCCAGGAAGAAGAAAGCAAGCTTGAAGCCCAGCGCCAGCAAATACGCAGGGAAGAACAGCAAAAGGCTCAGGTAGAAGCGAATCGTAAAGAAGCCAAAGACTTACCCTTCACAGCTGCACAGGAACCCATGCGAAAAGAACAGCATGACAAAAAAATACCAACTGCAGAGAAACAGGAAGACCAGCCTGACCTGCTCTACACCGAAGGCGAGGTGACAGAAGAAATTCTCACTAACGACATTCACACCATAGAAAAGTGGGTCGGCCAAAGCTCGCTGGATTGCTACCGCTTTGATCAGAATGGCAACGAATACCACATAGAACTGGTCATCCGCCGTACCGGCATCAAAACCTTGATGACCCAACCACAACTTAAGGAAGCCTGATCATGGCGAGAGACCTGAATAAAGTAATGCTTATTGGTCATCTAGGGAAAGATCCGGAAAGCCGGTTTTTTCCCGATGGTTCACAGCTCACCACGCTCTCGGTGGCCACCAGCAACACCTATAAAGACAAACAGGGACAACGCCAGCAGAAAACCCAATGGCACAGCGTCAAGGTCTACGGAAAGATGGCGGAATTTGCCCAGAAGTTTCTGACCAAGGGCAGCAAAATCTACGTGGAAGGCGAGCTGGTTTATCGGGAATGGCAGGACAAGCAGAGCTCTCAGAAGCGCCGCGCCACCGACATTATCGTGGATCAATTCAATGGCTCACTCCAGTTTCTGGATACCCTCCCGCAAAACCAGAACACCAGCGCACATCAGCAGTATCCACGACAACAGCGACCACCACAGCAAAACAACCAATACGCCAACGCCCGTAACGGAGGCCACCAGCAACAGCCCCAGCCTGCGCAGGTACAGTACGACCAATACGACGAATCAATTCCATTCTGAGGAAAAAACATGAACCAGCTGAATGCAGACGACCTGGCCCTTGCCATGGAAATCAAACACAAGAAAGCCCAAGGCTACAGCACAGCAAAAGAAGAAGCCGAACTGGCAGAAAAACTGATAATTGCCGACCGCCTCAGCGATGAAATGGATGGCCAACCACTGGATGCGGAAACTGTCATGATCGAAATGACCGCTCTAATCGTGGCCATCACCGTTGGCATCAATAGTGCGCAGGCGCTGCCTCAATCCATGTTGATCACCGGCCTGATCCTGCAACGCATCAGGGACAACCAGAATCCTGTCGTGCAAATGACTGGCAGTACCCACTGACCTGAATGCGAAAAAAATAAGACGGGGAAACGCAATGGACAGCACGACAAACACCACCAGCGGAAAATATGGACAACGCCCTAATGAACTGGTTGAGAAAAGCAAAACACAAGTTATGTCCAGCCGTGAGATTGCTGAACTTACTGAAAAGCAGCATCAGCATGTCCGACGTGACATTGAAAACATGATGGCTGAACTGGAGAAAGATGCGTCCAAATATGGACACACCTATCTGGACTCTATGAATCGCAAGCAAAATGAATATTTGCTACCCCGGCTTGAAACTGAAATTCTAATAACCGGATACGATGTTAAGCGTCGGGCAGCAGTCATCCACCGATGGTTTGATCTGGAATGCGAAAAGTCCACTCCATTAGTCCAACTACAAAAAGAACCCGACCCTCTTTATCAAATATCGATATCCGAAAAAGCCCTGGAAATGGCCAAAGCTTTTGGGTTCTCGGGCAACGCGGCCCTCATCTCAGCAGATCACGCCACCCGAAACATGATTGGCTTCTCACCATTAGAAGCAATGGGCCAGAAAATCCTACCCTCTCCCGTTCAGGAAATGACCTTTACCCCCACCCAGCTCGGCCAGATGATGACACCCCCCACCAACCCCAGAGAAGTGAACAAGCAGTTGGAAGTAGCTGGACTCCAGAGCAAATTCGATAACCAGTGGATACCCACCGATCAGGGCCAGCCCCTTTGTGAAATCCTCGATACCGGAAAAGCTCACAACTCCGGCACCCCGGTTAAACAGATAAAGTGGTACCAAAAGGTACTGAACCTTCTGAGCCCAACCATTTCCGGCGATGAATCAACGAACAGCTTGATCGATCAGGAACGCCATCCTACTACGCCTGTGGAAATAGGCTCGGATGCAGATATTGAGCCCGTTCATCGAAAACAAAAACGCAAGCGAAACCGCTACGGGCTGGAAAATTACTTCTCTCTGGTTGAACTGGGCGAGTTTATCGGCAAAAGCCGCCAGTACGTGGTGGAAATACTGGAAAAACATCGCATCATCAAATGGACCGGCCAGGGTAAACGGGGAAAATACCTGCTAACCGATCAGGGCTGGCAATACGGCCTGATGTACGATCCTTCAGAAAAAACATTCCACAACCACAGCAGTAAACGACTAACCACCAGCAATGCCCGGCCGGTATTGGGCTATGACATTTTGAAGTTTTTTTATAACGGGGATATTGCATGGACAATGGACTGCTGTTTAATCTTAAATCCCTGTCACAATGGATGAATCTCTCCAGCAAAAAAGAAATTGTGAAAAACCTGCACAAACTGGGCATTCCATTTGTAGAACTGACCAACGGTGAAGTGGTCACCCTCTATTCAGCATTGGAACGAGGCTTTCAAAAAAATGCCATGGAAGAGGCAGAAGAACTGATCCGCATGGACGAAGTATTAAAACTGACTAAAGCCTGCCGGGCCTCAATCAATAACTATGTTGCCCAAGGCTCCTTCCCGCAAAAAATACAACTGGGCCCACGCAAAGTGGCCTGGAGAAAAGCAGAAGTATTGCAATGGGTAGAGGGAAAACGTGACTGGTGAAGCAAGGACGCCCTTGCTACACCATTTCTTCCGGTAACCGGTCTGTCACTTCTTCATAGGGCAGGCTGATAATTTTCTTCAGATAAGACTCCCACAAGTCCGCAGCCTCTCGCTTTTCCTTTTTAAACTCCCACATATCATAATGGGTCGTAGTAACGTCACTCTGGTTATGTCCGGCAATCTTCTCTTTTATCATTTTGGAAACACCCGCCTCATTCATCCGGGTGGAGATACTGCCGCGAATCATACCAATCGTAAACCAGCCAGAAGGTGAACCTACGACATTCTTCAGATGCTTCTGAAACCGGCTCAGAGGTCGGTTAAATGCAGCATAAGACATATACTTTTCCAGAGATTCATGCCCGGTTGTACCACCAGGAAACGGATAAGCACAATGACCATACAGCCTTTTCAGATGGGAAAACAATGCCACTGCTGTCTCATTTAAGGGCACCATATAGTCACGCCCTCCTGCGGTATAATTGGACCTGCCTTTAGCGTTGGTCAGCAAAATATGAGGGTAGCTGCCCTCCAGCGTTACCTTTTCCCAGGGTGTAGTAATCAGTTGCTCCTGACGGACACCACCCAAAGCCAAAAGCAGCTGCGCAACCAGACCAGGCTTTCCCATGATGGTCGGAGCCAAATGCCACACTTCCCATATCTGCCGATCCGTCAGCTGGCCCTTACCAGCTTTTTCCAAATGCCCTTGTTCAGGAATGTTCTGTACCGGGTTGTACTCTAATTGATATTTAAGATGCTTACGTTCTTTGGTTTGAAATATGGGATTATGATCATGTTTAATCCCCCAACCAAATGCCGCCGACAGCATACTTCTTACCCTGTTGCACTGCTGCCCCACCTTCACTTCATGAATAAGTCGGGAAATAATATCAACAATGTGGGAGGGCTGAATTTCATTTGCCGGCAACTTCAGCATAAATTGAAAACGCTTCACTTCAAACAGATGATTCTTTAAAGAGTTTTTTGCACTTTTATAACTTCGCCGACCTTTAAGATGAAGCTCCAAATAATCATTCAGCAACTGATGGAATGTGGCCGCCGATCCCGATGGCTTTTCAACATCATTACCCGGCTTTATATCATCTATTTTTTTTCCAACAGCAGTCTGGATATACCCAATAAAATCACCACCGCTATTTTTTATGGACCCAGCCGTTCTGGAAATCTCCAACGCTTTATCAATGGTAATTCCCTCTCCCCTCCCCAAATAATGACGATCAACTTTAGTGTACTTAAACCCTTTATCACCACGGTACTTAAAATATAAATCCACACCTTTTTTCACAAAGCGAATAGCCAGAGAACCATCCCCGTCATCCACCACTTTAAATTCCTTTTTACCCGTAAACCCACCCTGATGCATGCGAATAATTTCTTTATCACTCAGCACGTTACTTCCTCTTATTGGTATTGATTACTTTTTGCTATATACCGTTTTTTGACTATTTACACATTATTGGTACACAGATTTTTATGGTACACAACAATATTGTCATTTTGGTGCACAAAAAAATAGACAAAATCTGTCACTGTTAGTTCTCAATAGATAAACAAGTGACATATGGGAGAGCAACAAAGTTACTGAAAACGCTTTGTTTTCAGTAACTTTGGTCGTTATGGAATTTAATAGACTATCGTATGGATAATTGGAGTTTAAAGGGTATTACTGGTTACGTAACAGCGTATCGAATGTCTGAGTACTTTTACTGACAATCTTCCCAATATAGTCTTCAGTAATCATCAGATTGGTCATAGCCATTTGAGTTTTGAACATATCCTTCATCCCCATCGCCTCACCGGGTGCCAGGTGCTGCTTGACCAGGTCAGCCCTGCCTTCCACATGATTCCTGAGACCCTGCATTCCCTGAAGCACCTTATCTCCCAGCGTCAGGGCCGGGGCATCCGGATTAGCTGCCACGTCAATAGGTTTAACGTTCGCCGCCTGCGAGGCTCCATCTGGCGAAACCAGCTGGGCGAAACGGCCTGCCGCCCCATCTTCTGGTTGATTCGGATTGGCAAAGCCTTCCTGCGTTTTTTCCAGCGCTTTATCTGCCAGATTACCCGTCTTGATAATATTGTCCGCCATGATAGTAACCTCTATTCATTATTGATTGGTTGAGGTACTTCAAATCCTCTTATCTGTTTTAAAACACCTTTTTAATATTTTTATCTTACAATTTTAGCTCATCTGCCTTGTTCATCAAAAACTGCATAGCGCGCTCCACACTGGGGCGGTTGAAATCAGAATCATCCACAAACAAACAGATAACCAGTTGATTTTCTTGAAGGCCTACCTGTAAGGGATAAGGAAAGCTCTTTTTGTAATGGCACTCTGCCAGTGCACTTTCTAAAACGGGCAGGCTGTTAAAGGGGTCAATCTCCCGGGCCAGATACATCAAAACACCCTCTTCCTTTTGTTCCATATAAAAGGATCCGGCACCCTCAATTTCAAAGCATGCTACGCCGGTATCACCGAAATCGAACCCCTTGATACCCATGGCCTCAGCAAATTCAGAGACTACGCTATTACGCCAATCCATTCGTCCTCCTTAACTTTTCACTTCACCCGCTGGTGGTTCATATCCTCCCGGATTCATCCGCGGAGCCCCCTGAAGATCAACCAGTGACTGGATGTACGTCTCGATCCTGGTTTCATTACCACCCAGTAGAGGTATTTCAATTTGTGATTCTTTTGCTTGATCCATATAACCAAGTAACTGTTCTAACTGAGCCTTGTCCCCTGCCATTGACTGGATATCTTTAAGGACATCACCAATATCACCATATAACTCCCCTTCCACTTGCCCTTGAACCTTAGCGGCAATAAACGCTGCGGTTCCCCTGGCAGGAATTGACGGAACTGAAGCATTGTCAGTCTCAAATGTTGCTTCAACCGTCATTCCATCATCTACCTCCTGATTTCCCGTTGCATCCAGGGTTGCCTGGACCTGCATACCCTCCGCGGCATCCTGACCATCAGACTCATCCCAGGTTGACTCAACAGACAGGCTCTTCTCCTCAGCCCTGATGCTGAACGTGTGGGAGTATTCCATCCGGTCAAAGATATCAGTACCCAGCGGACGTGTTTTTGGCTCACTAACAGGGTCAAACGGATGCTTAAAGAACGACTTCAAACGAGCACTGAAGGGACCTTCTTTGAGGTGAGGAGACACACTGTCTCGAAAGGATTTAGATGGCCTTTTCTTTATTTTCGAATCTATTTCAGCAATGGTTGATTTAAGGCTGGCAAGATTGTTTTCTAACTGCTCAAGATCTAAATCCGGACCACGATCCTCTTTCAATACTTCCATTGCCGTACGAACCAGATCATTCACACTTTGACCAGGATGAGTTTTCACCCACTCTCCCAGCGCTTTGGTATCTGGCGGGATAAGCTGCAGTTCTCTGCCCTCCCCTTCGGGTGTAATAGCTACTTTAAGATCTTTGGCAAAGGCTTTACCCCGTTGGCTGGCGACATCTTTCAGCGCATCAATAATATCAACACCATTCTCTTCTGCATGTTGCAATGCAGTTAATGAGCAGTCAAAAACAAAGTTGGTATCCTTGCGTTGATGCAAATCCCGGGCCTTATCCAGTAACTCATCCTGTTTCTGTATGAGCTCTTGATCGGAAAGCCCATCAAAGCTGCCCTTTGCCGTCACCTCGGTTGCCCCATTGGCACCTCCTTTGGCAGTCACCTCAGGGGAGGTGGCTGTTGCCGGATCAACGGTGGCATTAGTTGCTGTCGTTGACATTTCACCCTGTGCCGCAGGCTCAGGCTGCGTCGTTCCAGCTCCAAGAGTGGGAACACCAGTGGATGCCATAAACGGATTATCTGGTTCCTGAGCCCCTTTGAATTCACGACCCAAATCATCAATAATACTGTTTGAACCAAGAAAACCTTTTAACGCATCCTCCGAGACTTCGGTTTCTCCACCCTTGCCGTAATTTTCATCCGTCTTCACCGAACCTTCTTCTTCCAAAACCAGATTATCCTGTACTTCCAGGATTGCTTGACTCAGGCTTTCTTTAATTTGTTCATTGGCAAAAATTTCTTCCGGAATCTCACGAATCAAGGTCGCGGTCTTATTCATGAAGGCCGTTCTGACTTCAACGGGCTGCTCACTCAACCCCATTTGCTTAATTAAATTGGTAAAGTCACTTCCTGAAACAAACTGTTGATCCAATAAATCCAGAACATTGGTCATATATTTCTGACCATCAAATTGCCCAATACTAACCGGTGGCCTTCTCATCTCCCCTTGTGTTTCCATACAGCAATCATGGATACCCACCAGCCTTTTCAAGGTCGTCATATCATTAATCACTGAGCGCAGGTGGGTGTCTTCCGTTGAAGACGTCATGGAATTCAACTCGCCACTCAAAAACCTGAGCCTTCTATCGACTGAGTTCTCAAAACCGGTCGCCACCTGATTATTGTTTGGATCAGCATCCACCCCACCCAGGTTATTAGTCAGGTCTTTAAATGCTGCGCCGAGGGATTTATGATCCTTGACATGACCGTATAACTGCGAACGAACTTCATCCGGGGTTTTACCGGGATGGTAGTCCTCGGCCAGTTTACCAGCAGCGTTTGAGATCTCTCTGCCAATCTCAATATATTGAGGATGCTCATTTTCAAGCGCTTCAATGGCTTTAAAAATTTCATCTTTAGGCAGGGCGTCAGGATCGGCTTTAAAATCAACAGCGATCTCATAAAGCGCAAGATACTGGTGATAAGGGTCCTTGAACTCCTCTTTGGCCCCTTTCAGATAGTCTTCTTGTCGATAATCCTCTTTTGATTCTTTAGGAAAGCGTCTTTTGAAATCCTGTGTTTCAGGAACTTCTTCAACATTCTTGATTTTTTCAATTAATTCAAGCTGCCGTGCACTTGACGATTTACCCTTATCGGCTTCAATGTCTTTTGGATTCTTGAACTTAGCCAACAAACTGGTAAGTTCTTCCGCAGCATCGGCAGTGGAAAGCATCGATGGTTTCTGATTGGAGGCTTCTACCCCCTGCCCGGTTGACAGTTTCCCAGCCTTGCCAGCTGCGCTCTCACCAGCCGCACCGGGAGCCTGCATCTGCTGCACCGCTGCTGAGGCTTGTATTCCTCCAAGTGGATTACCCATGCGTTCCCTCTGTGCAAGAAAAAGCCAACCCGCAGGGTTGGCTACATCTTATAAACCACGTCCTTTGATTATGTCATCAAGCTCAGATTGACCTGTGATCAGGCTCTTGTTGTCGATTTGAGCGTTTCAAACCATGAGCGGATGATCTCATCCATCTTGCTGATCACCGTTTTCACCATATCCTGATGGAGGTTCATAAACTCGCTATCAGACTGTGCAGCAGAATCATGCATTCTCTGGTTTGCCTCGTGTAATTTGCCCTGGGCCTGATGCATGCCTGCCTGGTAGTCTGTACCAGCCTTGATCATATCACCGCTTGCAGCGGTCATCTGGGAAAGACCATTACCAATTGCTACCTGCCGTTGCATATTCCCCTGGTCCAGTCCACCGGCTTTAGCTGACATACCAACCTGGATACCACCGGAAATGATCTTGGTACCAGCACTGACCCAGCCACCAATGGCAGTCATCAGGGCTGCATTCTTCATTTCTTCTGCCTGGTTGAGAATCTCAGATTTTGCCGCCTGCTGCTCAATGGAACGAGACTCCCTTGAGGCAGCACGCTGATTGGCACTCATCTTGAACAGAAGCTCCATCACGGCAAAGATATCCACCAACTGCTCAAGCACTTTCATATCCGCAAAGGCTTCACCAGCAGCAAGCAGGTTCATTCCCTTGCTGCTGTTCATTAGAAATTGTGAAAGTCCCTGGGGAGCATTACGCATAAGGGCGGACTGGTTCTTTAATGAAATAGGATTGCTGGCTTGCAGAATGACCTGTATTTCCTCCTGGCCAAAGCCCATTTTGGCCAGCAGCTGCTTTTGCTCTGCACTGCCAAGCTGACCAAGTTTGCCGTTCAATAGTGCTGCCAGCCCTTTGGCCGTATCGGCACCAAACCCCAGCGCCTGCAGAACGGCCTTGGTATCAGAGCCTGCTGAGCGCATCATATCCAGACGACTGCCGTCAGTATCCGGCGGCGCAAGAGAGATCATCGTTTTGATCTGGCTGTCTGAAAAACCCAGAGATCTCAGGATGGCCGTTTTCTGGTCCAGACCTTTTGCTCCTCCATGCTGATCGGCAAGAAACGTCTGGATATCTTTAGAGGTTGACAGCTTTTCCAGGTTATCCAGCTGAGTCTTCTGAAAGCTGCCCATACCGGCCAGTACCTGCCGCTTTCCTGCAGAGGTTTCCACTCCTTTGCCGGAGAGCAACTGCATGTGCGAAGAAGCATCATCAAGAAGCGCGGCCTGTGATTTCAGCTTTGCGGTTTCTCCTTTGGTCACCGTACCATTCTGGATATTAGTGAACAGCTGTTTGGTTGACTCCATGGCCTCGTCGGTTGACTTGGACAAAGTAGCCAGGGTTTTACTGGCATTGGTCATTTGGTTCGGTGACAGATCATCGGGCGAGGCCAGTGTCGGCTTGGCCTGTTGACCTGCTTTGTTAAGGTCGTTCAAAACCTCGGATTTAGCGTGTTTGGTTGAGGCGAGACGGACGCTCTCTTGCTGAAAGTCAATATCGCCTTTTTTGATTGCCGCTTTCTTTGCGTCAGCTGTTGCTGGTTTTTCAAGGAGCATCTGCATATTTGCACTGTGTGCCGCCCGGTCTGCACTAGAAATTCCCTCGGCCATGAGTTACCTCCATGTATCAGTGTTAAGGGTAAAGCAACTTTTATTAATTATCCTTTGAGAGAGCTATTGAGCTTGGTCATCGTATCGTGGTTGTCTTTCATCATGCTGGTCATGACTTGCCATACCTGCTGCATATCTTCGATAACCTTTTGGATATCCTCAGTCAGATTATCGATGGCATGCTGATTGGCCAGCATCCAGGCATACAGCTCTTTCGCCTCGGCTCTTAACATATCTGCGTCATAATTCAGGTTGGTAATGTGAACATTGACCGAACCATCAGCAATCATGGCAGCCCCACCAGTAAGTCTGGCGGCCTGGGTACAGCGGGTGGTAATCGCTGCCATCTTGGCTGTCTTGGCTGTCGCTGTTGCCGCCGTCGTTGTTGCCGAGGCTGTGACTGTCGCGGCACTGGATGCACCACCCGCCGCCGCAGCAGTACCCTGAGAAGTTGCGTTCGCCGCTGTAGCCGCAGCACTGGCCCCCCCTCCGGCAAACGCACCACCAAGACTCATTACCAGAATCAAGGACGACCAGAACACCATCGCGCCAATCATGGCCTGGTCTTCATTCGCACCAAATGCCTCGAAGATCGAGGCAACTCCCTTGTTCATCCAGTCGCCGGTCTCGGAAGAAACAGTCATCATCACGGTCAGAGCCAGACATGCGGCCATGAGCCCCATGGCTAATGGCGAACCAACACCCGTAGCAAACATAACAACCATAACAACAGCCATGAGAGCGACGGCTATATAACCGAATATTTTAGCGATCTTTCCTGATTCTTTGGCTTCTTCCGCTTTTTCAATCGATTCGGCAATCTTTGCCAACCGTTTTTCCGAAACCTGCTGTCGCTGTTGCTCATTAATTTTGATATTTTCCTGGTTGAATACCAGACGACTGTCCTGCAACTTGGTCTGAATTTGCATCAGCATTTGAGTTGCAGTATCCACATCCAGCGTTTTATTTGAATCCAGGAATGTTGAAGTAAAGGCCTTCAGTTCAGCTTGCAATTCTTTTTGAAGGTCTGTGGGTCCCCCTTTCAGGTTGGCAACTTTGTTGAAAGTATCGGCAAAAAGATCACCCAGCTGTCCAAGCGAGTCATCACCGGCAAGTTTGCCACCCACCTGGGCAGAGAATGAATGCATGGTCCTCAGGGAGTTATCCGGATCTTTCGGGTCAGCCAATTTCAACATTCCATCAACCAGCTCATTACTGTAACCCATGGACAACAGGTGGTCCTTGTTGCTCTGCATAGAACTGATATGACCCGCCAGTGGATTCGGCCGCCCGCCAGGCCCCTCGGCGAAGGCTTTCAGATCACCAGTGACCAGAGCCAAATAATCCTGACCACCTTGTTCGATCACTGCCTCAGAAGCCAGACCAAGCTTTACCGCTTCAGGGTTCGTTTTACTCAGCTTCTGGATTTCGGAAAAAACAGAGATCTCCTTGAGGACTTTTCCAGAAGGAGTATCTGAGCCTTTCGCTGGAACATCCAGACTGTGCGGCGGCTTAAGGGGAGGAGAAATATTCTCCTGAACCTGATTCGTCGATACCGTGTTTTGCTCCGAATAACCACGACTGACTGTTTCTTTTTGCGCAACCTGATCGGTCTGTTGTTGCCGGAGTGATGGGTCTATACCCGCCTGTTGTGGTATCTGCCCCGCCGAATACCCCTGTTGGATACCATCCATTCTGCTTACTCCCTGGCTATTTTAGATTTTCCAGCATATTTTTGGCACGTTCCAGATCCTTGGCATATTCCGGGCTATCACCGGCCCAATCAATGGAAGTCTCATAAGAAATCTGAGCCTTTTCCCTGTCGCCTTTCGCTAAATGACAATCGCCGATATACATCATTGGTCGGGGATCATCAGAATCCAGAAGAGTAGCAAATGAGAAGATCTCGATGGCGCTGTCGTATTGTTTCTGCATTTGTTGACAGGCACCTAATCCAAGAAAGTATTTACGATTGAAATGGTCGTAAAAACACAAGAATTGAAAAACTTTCGTTGCTTCTTCGTACTTTCCACCCTGATAAAGATTGTAGGCAACTGAGTATATTGCTTCCATGGCATCATCACTCAAGTTTTTCAAATCTTTGAAGGTTCCCCCCTCACCGAAGAAATTCATGAGCTTGTCTTCAAGTTCTGCACCTTCATAATTCAGATCTTCACTATTCACGTGTGACTCCTCCATGAGTTAACGCATATTTTGAATAATAGTACTTATGGACTGAAAGTACTTGTTGATAAAATTAGAAAGCATTTCAAACGTCTGGTTGTATTTATTGATAGTCTGTTGAAGCTTGGTGGTTTGCAATTGTGATTGACTGGTCAGCGACTCAATTTTTGATTTCAAATGCTCAATATTGGCATCCCACTCAGCAGCATTATGACTATCGTCATTACCGCTTCGGTCAGTCTGAGCGCCCATTTGTTTCCAGAAATCAATCATATCCTTTGACATCATGGAAGAGCCTGACGTGCCAGCCGCTGCCTTTTTCTCCTTGGCTTTGGCCAAATACATATTGGCCTCTTCCAGCAAATCATTTTTCTGATTGATGGACTCTATCTGGTCTTCCAGTTGTGTCTGGAGAATATCTGCCCGGGCCGTCAGCACGCCCATAATCAATGCGTCCAGGCTGGGCTTGGTGAAATCCACTGGTTCGCCCATCAGATATGCATTGATTTGTGACGCTCCGGGACCTATATAATTATCACCATTCCAGTTCGCCGGATTACTGACCTCCTGAACCATGGCGACAGGTGCCTGTAAATAAACCAGCTTCTGTGACGCTTCATCAAGCTGTCCCGTATATCTAAGCGAGTTCAGTGTCTGCTTATTAACCGAGTAGAAGTGGGTGGGGGTTAGCGAGTTACCCTGATCATCCGGGTCAGCCATTGATAACAAGGCTTCAATCTGGGCATCGGTATAGCCGGCAGCCCGGAGTGAATTAATCCTGCCATCATTCAAGGTAACGGTTTTGGGGTTTTCTCCAGATTCGCTACTGGAAGAATCCACACCGCCAATGGAGGTACTCATGAGTGACTCCCTGTCATTTTGAATATCCGTTAAGTCGCTTCTTTAACTTTAGGTTATGAAACAACGTTCTTGCCAATTACACATTGGTCGATTTCTTTTTATAAAAAGAAATTCAGAAAATCATTTATATATAAAATTACGACAATGACTTTTAGCTCGGTTTTTTACTACTTAATAATGCCGTTTATCCGCTTATTCTGGTAACTCATCATCCAAATCATCTTTTGGAGCGGACATCGGAGTTTTTACAGATAAAGGGACTGATTCAGCATCAGGACCGGCTTTATCTCCAAACATCATTCTACCTTTTCTATAAGCTTTTGCCGCCCGGACAAACTCAACCAACAGATCAAAAAACTCAACTCCCTTCATATCTTTATTAGCAAAATTTTCCAGTCGTCTGCGCGTATCACCAATGCTCAGTGGTGAAGCATTTGGATCAGGGGAAAGCTTTGGGTCAGCGAATTGCATATAAACTGTATTCGTCAATTGTTCAATAAACGCATCTGTAGGCTCTATTAAATCCATCAGCTGATTCGTTTGCTTTTCAACCTCAGACAGCCTGGCATATTGAAAAATATCAGAACCTTTGCTGTCTCTATGGTCCTTAATATGGCGAAACTGGTCGATAAGGCCTACTGCAGCAGTCGATACCTTTTCTAAGGTTTCTCTATCAACTTTTCTGTCCGGTTCCTGAGAGTTCTTCTTCCATTGTTCTGGAGCATGAACCTTACTTGAGAATGGACTGAAGTTTTCGTTGATCAATTGTGTGAATTTTTCAAGATTTGTTGCAAGATCGTTGGTATTTTCTCCCTCCACCGTTTGCGTTGCCGCATTGGAGGCCCTGCCTCCTGTGACAGGTGGCTCACTTCTGCCATTACTGACAGGGGGTCGCCGTGATTCTGTTATCGTCTGCCTGTCATCCCTGCCACCGGGACCTGGGTGTGGGCTTGAGCCAGATTCAGTTCTGGTGGTTGATGTCTCTGGGTCAGTCTGTGTTCTGTCTTCCGGAGAATTCTGTGAACTCTGTTGACTCTGTTGACTCTGTGGATTTTGTGGACTCTGTGGATTTTGTGGATTCTGGTTCTGACCACTATTACTCTGTGATGGATTCTGCGGTTTACTAAGATTATACGCTGTTACCCCCAAAGCCACGCCCAGAAAAGCCAGGGCACAAATTGCAAAAAACATCGCTGCATAAGGTTGTCCTACCATGAGAGTGATAAGAAAAATGGCGCTGCAAATCACAAATCCAGCCCATAGCGGGTTATTTTTGACCACATTCAACAATTTGTTAATTGCACCCAATACTCGCTGAAATAGCTTTTTGCTGGTTTTATCCCCCCCTCCTTCAATAGTGACTGAACCACCACTCCTAACGGTTGGATCATCATCAAGACCACCGCCTTCGATCGAAACGCTGGCAACGTCCGATTCATCATCCATCGATGACGTTTTACTATGAGCCGCAAGCGGTTTAATACGAGCCGGAAGCTTACTTTCAGAATGCTCAGGATTTCTGTTTTCTCTGACAATCTGTCCCACTGCTGTGCCAAATTCAGGCCCAAACAACCTGCTGGAATCATGCCTGGGCAACATTTCATGTGTCCTGACATTACGAGGCTCTTCTGCAAGCTCAGTGGTTACCGACATAATTTCATCTTCGTCAACCGGTGATAAGATTGTTTCATGGTGTTCAGGTTCTAATGGATCACAATACAAACCCTTTTCAACACGGGAATCATGAGTCGATGGAAATGAACGTGACCCTTCATTATTGGGCAGTGTATTATCAGCAGATGCTCTTTCAGGCAAATCAGGTGCCGATAATCTCGCTTCAGTAGAATCAAGGTTTGGCCCCGGACCATCTTCAGCATCATCAGGAACTGGATTTAAAGATGGCAATGAGTCCTGTTGAGGTTTAACCGTTCTCTCCCCCGGAGGGTGAACTACAGAATCATGCGCTTTTTCACCTCGAACAGAAGGATCTCCTTTGCCCACTTTGGAGGCCGTCACTTTACGAGAGCCATAAGGAGTAACCATAGTCCCCTCTTTTCCTGACTCAGACTCTGAGGACGAACCATCAATTGGTGATGACGGATGACGGCCCGTAGGAGGAGAAATTGTGCTGCCCATGCAAATTCCTTTTCAAAAATATCCAATCTATAAAGAAAAAGTCTAGCTGATGAATGAAAAGCAAAATTAATAAACAAAGGGAATTAAAAAAATTTATTAATTAAAAATATAAATTAAAGTAATAACCCTGAAAGCAGGTATTTCATGGAATGAATCAAGATAATCAATGAATCGTCCGGGTTGGCAAGTCAATTATGCAGAATCGACCGGGCGTTCATAAAATTCGAGAACTGCAGACATCAAATCTTTGGGACTGAGTATGCCCACCAGGTTTCCATCTTCAACAACTGGAACACGGTAAGCCTTATCGGTCATAAATCGCTGATACACAGTGATAATATCTTCTTGTGGGGCAGCGGTGACCACTTGAATGGTCATATAATCACGCACCAATCCCGCATCCTGGGAAAAATAGCTGCCATTCAATGTCCCTTCGAGGCAGTCTGATTCTGAAAGAATCCCGATAAGCGTACCTTCATTGTCGACTACCGGTGCTGCCGTAATATTGTGTTGCAGCAGAATACGGATGGCTTCAGCAACTTGAATATCCGGAGAAACGGTAACAACTTTGGGGGTCATGCAATCTTCAACAGTGATCGATCTCACAATCACCTCCTTTGGCTTATGAATCCAGCTCACGCCAGCGACTGACAATGAATTAATTTTAGCTCTCAATCAAGCAGATAGCTGAGCATAAGCAGCCGGAAATATGCAATGCCAGCAAGCCAGGCCCAGATGCACTCCCGGGTTCCCGGGCGGGATACCCCTTACAAGTGGAAAAGAGCGTAACAAACTCTATATAATACGCGGCAATTTCAAACTGACCTCACACAGAGATTGACTGTCAATGAGCTATTCATCTGTTCCTGCTGGCAAAAGTCTGCCAGAAGACATCTACGTCATTATCGAAATCCCTGCCAATGCTTCGCCAATTAAGTACGAAGTTGACAAGGATATGGATGCCATTCTGGTTGACCGCTTTATGGCAACCCCAATGTTCTACCCAGCCAACTACGGTTACATCAACCAGACCCTGGCTGACGATGGCGACCCTCTGGACGTTCTGGTGGTGACACCCTACCCGGTTATCCCGGGCTCAGTTATTCGCTGCCGTCCTGTCGGCATGCTGAACATGTCTGACGAAAGTGGCCGTGACGAGAAGCTGATTGCCGTTCCTCACGACAAACTCTCCACGCTCTACAAAGACGTAAAAGAATACACAGATCTGCCAGCCCTGCTGCTCCAGCAGATTGAACACTTCTTTGAAAACTATAAAGATCTTGAGCCTGGCAAGTGGGTCAAGATTGATGGCTGGGAAGGTTCCGAAGCGGCCCTGGAAGTCATCAAAAAGTCTGCCGCCAACTATAAAGGCTGACTTTCCTTATGGCTCAGGTTTCGACCTGAGCTTTTCCACTCATTTCTGCTGTTTTCTTTTCTCTGTAAGCCCCTCTCTACTTGCATCTCTGATATATCACTGCACAATACATAGTATTCACCATTATAAACAGCTGCTTATATGCCAAAATGCCAACTCCGCCTGCTCTGGCCCCTTTTCCTGAGTCTGGTAATCTCAATATCTGCTCAGGCCAATCTGAGCCAGTTATTCGGGGCAGAACCCAGAAAAAACCAGGGTTTTCTTCCAGTCGAAGAAGCCTTTCAATTCACCGGGCAAATTGAGCAGGGTTCGGCGATCATTAATGTTGCTGTAAAACCAGAGCACTACCTTTATAAGCACCGTTTCACCTTTACGCCGGTAACCGATATCTCAACACTGGGTGCAGCTGACTATCCTGCCGGTGAAGCGATTTTTGACCCTTATTACAACAAAGAACTGGAAGTATTCAGTGAAAACCTGGTTATCAAAGTTCCTGCCAACCATTCAGGCAACCTGCCGGAACTGGAAATCGGCTTCCAGGGCTGTGCCAGGGCTGGACTGTGTTATCCACCCCATAAAGTTGTTATTCCATTGGTGATTACCCAAGTCAATGATTCGCCCGTTTCAGCCAGTGTTACCCTTATGGCGGTATCAGACTCCGGGAACGCCTTCCAGCAGCAGCTGGAACAGAACAGTCTGCCGATTGCGCTACTCCTTTTTGTTCTCGCGGGTATTGGCCTTAGCCTGACGCCCTGTGTCCTGCCCATGTTCCCGATACTGTCCAGCCTGATACTGGGAACCAGGGCACAGACCAAAACCCGGACCATTGCCCTGACGATGACCTATATACTCACCATGTCAGCCATCTTTGCCATTGCCGGTACATTAATGGGGCTGTTTGGTGCCAGTCTGAACCTTCAGGCAAAACTCCAATCCCCATGGCTGCTGATCCCTGTGGCAATACTCTTTGCGCTGCTGGCCCTGAGTATGTTTGGCCTTTACGAGTTACAGCTGCCCGCCCGGGTTCGGGACAAACTCAGTGGCAGCCAGCAAAATTCAGGCAGCTTGTCGGGGGCTGCCGTGATGGGGTTATTGTCTGCGCTGGTGGTTTCCCCGTGTGTCTCGGCACCCCTGGCCGGTGCACTGATCTATATCAGCTCAACCGGTGATGCCCTGTTTGGTGGGCTGACACTGTTTGCCCTGGGTCTGGGCATGGGCATTCCCTTATTTGTCCTGGCGTTAGGCGGAAGGCACTTGCTGCCAAGGTCCGGGGCCTGGATGAACGGTGTTCGCTCATTCTTTGGCGTATTACTTCTGGGCGTCGCCATCTGGATGCTGGGACGGGTTATCGCTCCATCAGTCACGCTCTTCCTGTGGGGTGCTTTGCTAATTGGCAGCGCCGTATTCCTGGGCGCTCTTCACACCAATCTGAAAGAAGCGCACCAGATGTTCCGACAGACCGTCGGCATACTCTGTCTGATCTATGGGACCTGCCTGATTATTGGTGCCGCCATGGGCAATAGTGACCCATTGAATCCGTTATTGGGTAAAAGCAGCACTGCAATAGAAAGCACCACTGAACAGACAGAGAGTTCCCGCTTCAAGACCGTAACAACAGTGAATGAACTGAATAACCTGCTGGCAGACGCAGCCCTGAACAACCAGCCAGCCCTGGTGGATTTCTATGCTGACTGGTGCATATCCTGCAAAATCATTGAGCGGACCGTGTTCCCAGACCCGCTGGTCACTGATCAGTTGGCCAGAATAGCCCTGATCAAGCTGGATATCACCGATAATACGCTGGAACACCAGCAGTTCCTCAACCAGCATCAACTGTTCGGACCTCCCGCCATGCTGTTTTTTGATGCCAGTGGGAGTGAGTTGCCTGCACTAAAATCCCAGGGTGAAATCACCGCCTTGCAGCTGCATCAAAAGCTGACAAAACTGCTGATAGCCTCCGGAACAACTACAGATGTCTGAACTTGTCTGAAACGGGCATGAAATGCTTCGTAACTGTCGTTAACCTCCTGTAACACGCACAAACTGGACGCACTCTTGACAATGGGGCAAAATGCCAGATCAATAACGGTTGCGATGTATTTCAAAGGTCAACTGCGTAGCCAGGTTAACCAAAGTAGGCTGACTACTGAAGCTTTCTCATTGGTCAGGGTCGCAACGGTGACCATTGGGGTCTTAAGAGGATAAACATGGCCGACATTCTTGTGCTCAATGGTCCAAACCTGAATCTGCTTGGCACTCGAGAGCCCGGTGTTTACGGTGCAACCACGCTTGAACAGATCTGCCAGAACCTTGTCCAGCTGGCTACTGATGCAGGCCTCAAGCTGGAAAGCTTTCAAAGCAATGCGGAACATCTACTGATAGATCGTATTCATCAGTCAGGCAAGGATGGCGTCCGCTTTATCATCATCAACCCGGCCGCTTTCACTCACACCAGTGTGGCACTGCGGGACGCACTGCTTGGGGTTGCTATTCCATTTATTGAAGTACACCTTTCGAACATTCATTGCAGGGAGCCTTTCCGTCATCACTCCTATTTCAGTGACGTTGCTGAAGGGGTTATTGCCGGACTGGGACCTAAAGGCTACGAAATGGCACTGTCTGCCGCAGTTGACAGACTTGCCAGACAGCCGGAGCCATAAGAACGCGAACCATTTTTTCAGAACGCGGCACCAACACAGGACAACGTTCTGATTTACGTTAATCACAGTGCAACTGCCTTACCCCCTTTTAAACAGTGGCACTGTCAGGCAAAAACTGACCACCGGGGATCCTGCACTCGCCAAGTAGAGTGTTCGATTTTTCGCAAAATCAACCAGACTGGCCAGCCAGTGCTGCCAGTACAAGCATTTGAGACTGACAATGGATATCAGAAAAGTAAAAAAGCTCATTGAGCTGCTGGAAGAATCAGGTATTGATGAGCTCGAAATCCATGAGGGTGAAGAGTCCGTTCGTATCAGCCGTTACTCGAAAAATGCACCGGTAGCCGCCGCCCCCATTGCCTACCCGGCTGCTGCAACAGCCACGGCTCCTGCTGCTGCCCCCGCTGCCACTGAAGCAGCTGCACCTGTTATTGCTGAGCCTGTCGTTTCGGGCCATCAGGTCAAGTCTCCCATGGTTGGTACTTTCTACGGTGCTCCGTCACCGGATGCGCCTGACTTCGCCAAAGTCGGCCAGCAGGTTAAGGAAGGTGATGTACTCTGCATTGTTGAAGCCATGAAGATGATGAACCAGATCAAGGCGGACAAATCCGGCACTATTGATGCCGTTCTGGTCGAGAATGGTCAGCCTGTTGAGTTCGACCAGCCCCTGTTCACTATTGTCTGATAATCGCCTGAGAATCGCGTTATGCTCGATAAAGTCGTAATAGCCAACCGGGGCGAAATTGCTCTCAGAATATTAAGGGCCTGCAAAGAGCTGGGCATCAAGACCGTTGCGGTTCACTCCAAGGCCGATGCTGACCTTATGCATCTGCACCTGGCGGATGAGTCCGTCTGTATCGGTCCAAACAACCCGGCAGACAGCTATCTCAATATTCCTGCCATCATCAGTGCCGCCGAGGTGACTCACGCCACCGCAATTCACCCGGGTTACGGCTTCCTGTCCGAAAATGCAGATTTTGCTGAACAGGTAGAACGCAGTGGCTTTACCTTTATCGGGCCTTCCGCCGACGTTATCCGCCTGATGGGGGACAAAGTCTCAGCAATCGAAGCCATGCAGAAAGCCGGTGTTCCCACGGTTCCTGGCTCTAATGGCTCTCTCACTGACGATCACAGCCGCACCATGGCTATTGCCCGGGATATTGGTTATCCGGTGATCATCAAGGCTGCCGGCGGTGGCGGTGGCCGCGGCATGCGCGTGGTCTACAACGAAGAAGACCTGATCAGCTCCGTCGCCCTGACCAAATCAGAAGCCGGTGCGGCATTCAACAATGATACGGTTTACCTGGAGAAATTCCTGCAAAACCCACGTCATGTGGAGTTCCAGGTGCTGGCCGATGGCCAGGGTAACGCCATCCATCTGGGTGACCGCGACTGCTCTTTGCAACGTCGTCATCAGAAGGTTATTGAAGAAGCGCCTGCGCCCGGCATTCCGGAAGAGAAGCGCCAGGAAGTGGCCAGCGCCTGTACCCGTGCCTGTATTGAGCTGGGCTACAAAGGTGCTGGAACCTTTGAATTCCTGTATGAAAACGGTGAGTTCTATTTCATCGAAATGAACACCCGGGTTCAGGTTGAGCACCCGGTGACCGAACTAATCAGCGGCATTGATATTGTCAAAGAGCAGCTGAGAATTGCCAGCGGCCTGCCTCTGAGCGTTGGTCAGGAAGATATCGAACTCAAAGGCCACGCCTTCGAATGCCGAATCAACGCCGAAGACCCAAAAACCTTTATGCCATCACCAGGCAAGGTTTTGCAGTTCCATGCACCGGGCGGCAATGGTGTTCGCGTGGACAGCCATCTGTACAACGGTTACAGCGTTCCTCCTTACTATGATTCCCTGATCGCCAAGATCATCAGTTATGGTCCGGATCGTGAAACGGCCCTTATCCGGATGAAGAACGCACTCGATGAAACCGTTATTGAGGGGATTAAAACCAATATTCCACTTCACCAGACGTTGGTGACTGATCCTCACTTCAAGGAAGGTGGTGTCAGTATTCACTATCTGGAAAAGAAACTGGCTGAGTGATTTTCAGTTTTTTCCTCTTTGACAAGGCTGTCTCCCACAGGAGATGGCCTTTCTTTTTATTGGTCGATCAGCCAGCAAATGTTTATGAAATACCGGTGCTCAGCTACAATAAGTCGCCTATGTTCCATGAATTTCTTTCCTGAAGAACAGGTCGGAATTCTTATCGCTTTTCATTCTGGGTAACACAATGTCTTGGATTCAAGTCAGACTGGACACAACTTCTGACCATGCTGAAATTCTGGAAGACCTGCTTCTGGAAGCTGGAGCCTGTGCGGTCACCCTGCAGGATGCAAAAGATCAACCGGTCTATGAACCGGAGCTGGGTACCACACCGCTGTGGACCAACACCATTGTTGTTGGCTTGTTTGATGCCCAGACCCGCACCGATGATGTTATACCCTTTCTCAAAGAACATGCCGGACTGAACCCTTTCCCAGATCACAAGGTCGAACTGGTGGAAGATAAAGACTGGGAGCGGGAGTGGATGACCCACTTCCACCCCATGCAGTTTGGTAACCGCCTGTGGGTTTGCCCCAGCTGGAAAGACGTTCCCGATCCTGAGGCTGTTAACCTGATGCTGGACCCGGGCCTGGCCTTCGGCACCGGGACGCACCCCACCACGGCACTCTGCCTGCGTTGGCTGGATCAGCAGAATAACCTGACTGGCAAAACAGTTATCGACTATGGTTGTGGTTCTGGCATCCTTGCTATTGCAGCACTCCTTCTGGGTGCACAATCCGCAGTCGGTGTTGACCTGGATCCGCAGGCACTGGAAGCCACTATCGAGAATGCTAAACGGAATAACATTCCGGTGGATAAACTGGAAGTTTTTCTGCCCGATGACGAACCAGCAGATCAGGCTGATATAGTACTGGCCAACATTCTTGCTGGCCCTTTGACTCAACTGGCTCCCAAACTGGCCAGTCTGACCAGGGAAGGCGGTTCCATTGCTCTGTCCGGTATTCTGGCTGAGCAGGCGGATGAAATAATTCAAACCTATGAACAGTGGTTTGCCATGGATACAGCAGTCACCTTTGATGGCTGGGCCATGCTTTCTGGTAAGCGACGTTCATAAGCTGGCATTGATGTGATGCAGGTATGACAGAACTTGTTACTCCCCGGGTTTCAATAGAAACAAATGTACCTGCATTATCAATTAGACTGGATTCAGTACGGGGGCTCTGGTCTAATAAAAAATGCTGCTTTAAGATCAGGTAAACAGTCAACATGACGCCGTCAAGTGTCACTTGCCCCCACTGCCAGACCATATTCCGCATTACCCATGCCCAGCTTAAGGCTGCCAGGGGTTCGGTGCGTTGCGGTTCATGCCTTCAGGTTTTTAATGCCATAGACCAGCTACCGCGCCTGAAAGAACAAGAAAAGGCGGCATTCAACACCCCCACTGAAAACGTTGAAATATCCCCCTCTGTCCACCGGGAAGAACCCCAGACACCCACTCAAACCAGAAAAAAGCTGCGGGAAACACTGGTCGTCCAACAGCAAAAACCGGTTAAAAAACCGGATTCAACACAACCGGAAACGTCCAGAAGCAAAGACCTTGACCCTTCCATAAAGGCAAAGGTTGCCACTGCGCCCATCCAATATGATGGCTACCACCAGCAAAGCATCGAAACCCTGATTCACGAACTGGACCAGCGAGAAACCGAAGAAACCATTAACGAACAACAGCTCCGCAGGAAAAGAACCTACTGGGGTGTTGCGGCCTGCAGCCTGCTGGTGTTGCTGACACTGCAATTTGCCTGGTTCAACCGCAGCACACTGTCACTGAACCCTGCCCTACGACCGGCTTATGCCATGACCTGTAATCTGCTTTCCTGCACACTTCCCCCTATGGTCAACCTCAACGCCATTAAAAGCGTTGACCTTGTGGTACGCAGCCATCCTGATCAAGACAACGCCCTGCAGGTAGATGCTGTCATCATTAATGAAGCCAGGCACCCACAACCGTTTCCAGACTTAAAGCTGACCTTTACCGATATCAACGGCCGACTGGTGGCTAACCGCACCTTTACCCCATCGGAATACCTCGGTGGCGAGCTGGCCGGCTCAGACGAAATGCCTAAAGCACAACCTATCCGCCTGGGACTGGAAATTGTCGACCCAGGTGAACAGGCAGTGAGCTATCAGCTGACCTTCAGTGAAAACAAAACGGTACGGTTGAATTAGTACATGGTTTCAATGAGTTTGACGTGTACAATCTCCGCTCACCCTGAGCGGAGTCGAAGGGTGCTTGGCACGATCTATCAGAGTCCGGAGTTTCCGTGAGACTGTTAAAACAACAAAGGCACAGAGACACAAAGAAAACTTCTAATAACTTTGTGTCTCTGTGCCTTTGTATTGAAAAAGGTTTTATTGATATTGTCTGACTATACGCTGGGCAGTGTGTGGATGAATTTTTACCAGTTTCTGATAACTGTTATCCAGCTCTGCCTGCAGCTGATCACTCAACCAGCCCCGGTAGTGAAAACTGAATAACGCGCCGTTTTCCAGAACACGTGACTCCCATGGGCCAAGCTGGCTGGCTCGAAGTAATGCCTCTTCAAATTCAGAATCAATCAGTGAATATTGTGAGCGGGCATGGGCATAGTCGCTCCAGCTGTATGGCCAGGCAGGTCTTAACGCAATAGCTTTCTGCCAGATTTCCAGCTCCGAATTATTCTCTATATCGATACCGGAAAGCCTGCCCCGTTCAAGCACTCGTGCCTTCAAAACATACAGTGCAGGATTATCCGGCATTTGCCGTATGGCGCTTTCCACACCATTGATCGCAATGTCCAATTCAGAAGTTTCCACCACAAAACTGTTACTGGCTTCGGTCTCCTGCTGCCAATGATCCAGGAAGAGTTCCGTCTGGTAACGCCCGACCTCGGAGCGCAACAAGGTCAAGGCCTGATAAATCACCAGACACAATCCCAGTGCAATCGGCAGCATCAATAAACCACGAGGCCGGAATAACGAACTTTTCATGAGGCTCCACCAAAAAGACACTGCGTTAACTTCTCGGGATTACCCGTTGTCAGCAATGAACACTGATCACTGCCAACCCACTGATTTAATGTCTCAGCCGCAAGCGCCATGGCTGGTGGTCGCCGAACCGGGTGATGAGCATCCGAAGCCACAAACTGCACCAGCCCACGATCCACAAACCAGCGGGCAGTAGTTTTTGCCCTCTCACCAAACAGAGAGGCGACCGAACCCGCTGTCAACTGTAACAATGCTCCACGCTCGACAAACGGCAATACACGCTCAGGGTACGACATCAGTTCTTTATTTCGCTCAGGGTGGGCAATCACTACCCTTATCTTCCTTTTATAAAGCCAGTCCAGCATCTGCTCCATCCCCACGGGAATTCGTTGATGGGACATTTCCAGTAACAGACACTGGAAACCATCCCATTGACCAATCATCGGGATTTCATTCCTGCGTAACTGAAACATCATTTCATCGCTGAAACGCACCTCTGCTGCCATCGCCAGCTGAATCGAAAACCCCGCTGCCCTGGCTTGCTTTTTAAGGCCTTCGAATATCGGACCAATGGAACCCAAATCATTATCAAACCGGCCAGGGTGCATATGGGGTGTGCACACCAGCTTCCGGATGCCATCCGCCTGGGCCTGTGCCAGCATGGCCAGTGCCTGCTCCAGACTTTCAGCCCCATCATCAATACCGGGAATTATATGGTTGTGGATATCAATCATTTAATTAGATCAATCATTAAGCAGCTACTCCCGATGAATACACGTCAGCTGCCACAACCAGAAAACTGACATACTCATAATTTCTGAAAACACAAGAGAACCCTCAACTTTCGCTGCTAAGAAAAATAACTATCATCACCCTGAAAAATTCTGGCTATCTTGCCAAATCATGATGTGTCAAAAGCTATCTTTTGTGCTTTAGCACCATGGGCAATGGCTTTAAACAAACTGTCCCAGCTATCAATCATTAACGTGAGAAAGAAGCTGGTGATTTTCCTCCATAATCGCTTTCGTGTAGGCTTCTTTGGTTTATTTAAAGCCTGCTGAAATTTTGGACAAGAAAATTCCTGAATCTGATCAACCAGGAATGCGAGAAAAGTAAGGTAGGCGAAATTCGTAGCCAGATGTTTTTCGCCATGACCGTAATTGTGTTCAAGTTGATAGCCTTGATTTTTCAGGGTATTAAACGTTTCATTTTCAATGCGCCATCTACAACGGCCTCCTCGCATCACGGATTCAACGGTATCATCGGTTAATTCAAGATCAGTTACCCAGCACCAGACATGCTGGATCCCTTTTTTGTCGATTTCAATGTAATCCAGAACATTAACCCGCTCTGTTTCATCCTGAAGATTGAGGGGGACGTTATTGGCGTAGCGGAATTTATGAGTCGTGTTATTTTTCTCATCAACGATTTTGTG
Organism: Endozoicomonas sp. ALB091; assembly: GCF_049310265.1. Taxonomy (NCBI): domain Bacteria; kingdom Pseudomonadati; phylum Pseudomonadota; class Gammaproteobacteria; order Oceanospirillales; family Endozoicomonadaceae; genus Endozoicomonas; species Endozoicomonas sp. ALB091. The sequence goes on from NZ_JBLYNQ010000006.1 coordinate 44,969, forward strand.
GTGATGAACCTGGCCTTCGTCATAAAGGGCATTCATGGCCTCAATAAGCGACACATGGTTACCATCTTTGGCCACGATAATATAGTGCCAGCCATGCTCTCTGATCAGAGCAATGGTAGGGTTGTCCGCATATAGACCATCCAGAAGAATCACCAGTTTCAGGCGTGGATGGTCATGTTTTGTCTGCGCCAGAAAACGTCTTATTGCCGCTTTTTCACAATCATTTTTTGTGGAACCATCCTGTCGGCAAATTGCTTCCGGCGCTAAAGGAATGACGGTTTTTCTGGAAGGGTGGACAATACAGCCCCCCATAATATTGTGGTAAAAGGTTTCACTTTTTTTGCCCTCGTTTTTAATGCAGCAGTCATCACAGCGGCAGGTTCCCGAATAAAAGAGACCCGTACCATCAATAGGAAGCAGATAAAGATCTTTCAACTTGCCACATTCGAATGCATAAGCTTGCAGAGCACCATTGCGCTGAACGACAGAAAACAATTCTTTAAACGGCGTCTTCAACCCGAGTGGATTAACCGGGTCAACAACCTCTCTCATTCTGGTATCGGAGGGAACTTTGCCATCTTTTACGTGATAGAGCTTTTCAAGATTATGACAGCAGATTTCATCAAGCCGCTCTTCATCAAACCCTAATAGTGAATCGAACTTTTGATGCATCATCGCAAAAGCAGATTTCAGAAAGTTAGGAAAGGGTATCACGCATTTATTTGGACGATGATCTGGAATGCTGTCGAAGCATTCTGATACCTTTTTTATCAAGTAAGAAGCACTGAATTGCCTGACATTTTTCTGAATAGCCGTACCCATGACTGACTCGACGACAATGATTGAGTAATATGCAATTTTAGTCGAAGAATTGTGCGGGCATGATTTTTTTACCTCTTCTGTATCTCTCGTGGCTGTAGTGCTTCAGGATTCATCGGGAATTACTGATCATTAAGTACCAGGCAGACCGAATAGTCAGCGCCTAAACATCAATCGACGAATCAGCAAGGTCAGCAAGTAAGCTGGAACAAGCAACATAGCTCCGGTCAGAAACAACGCAACAGGCACGGGAACATGAAAATAGGTAAATACAAAGGCAATACTATACACAGCACCCACAATACTCAGGCTCAATGGCGCATTATCTGGCCCGGAAAGGGTATTAATCAGCAGAACTTCAGCGGCCAGAATCACCATAATCAGGGGGATGCCCCACCCTGTCACCCACTTTTTCAAGAGTCTACATCCTCAAATAACAGAATATTGGCAATCCACAGGTTCCTCCCCAAGGCCAGAAGATAACCCGTCGTTAAACCGTCAACAAATACCAGCCGTTCTCATTAAAGAGGCTCAATCTATCGTCAACAGCTACAAATATAAAGAGAAGGATTCAGTTGTGCAGTACCTTCATGGAGGAAGTAATGTTGTTTTCCACCCGATTTTCAGGCCTGACCTTTTGTGCCATTCTGGCACTGGCATTCATACCCAGCGCACTGGTAACCGCAGCCCCCCCGCCATATCAACATCCATGCCAGGCAGGTGACCGTTATCTCTTTGGCCTGCAGGAAAGGGTTGACCAGATCGATGAATTTTCCACCCGGATCAATGCGTTGATTGACTCCGGCTCCACCCTCTCCTCCATGGATGCCAGAGACATCAAAATCAGGAAGCACACCAACGGCTCACTATGGGTACACTTTAAGGTTCCTACCACCAGCGACAAACGCAAACTGGTAAAAATGACCAAACCCCTGAAGCGCTTCGCCCGGGTGCAAACCCACCATGGAACCCCACAAAAACGTCCGGTAATTGAAGCAACCATACGTCTTGGTCCGGTCGAAACCCGCACCGACTTCAGCCTGACCTCTCGCTCCCGGTTTAGAAACCAGATCCTGCTGGGTACCAATACCCTGAAGAACCTGGCGATCATTGATATATCAAGAGAGTTTCTTCTGAAAAACAACTGCCAGCAGGTCAGCCGTTACCCTTGACGGTAGATGACCTGTGCCTATTAGAAGGCATGTGTCTGGCCAGAACAGCCAGCGCCATCAAGGCAACAAAATACACCGCATTCGCCGGGATCTGGAGATTAAAGTCTACGGATGAGTGAATCATAATCGCCAACATCCCCATAAACGACGAGAACCCCATACCAATCATCAGTCGGCTGCGACGCAGCTTCATCGCCTGAACCGCCTGCCAGGATGACCAGACCACCATCAACGCTAATATCAGAAATACTGGAACGCCAAACTCCAGGGGAAACTGTAGAAAATCATTATGGGCGAGATCATAAAAGCCTTTCCAGCTACCATCGTGATAAGCAGGCAGTGCTGTATAAAAGCTACCTGCACCAGAGCCTGTCAGTGAATAATCACTGATTGCTCCCAAAGTAACCTCAGACACATTGGGACGGGTCTCCCGCTCCAGAGAGGTTTGCTCAATACGCTCCATCACCTTTTCAAGGCCAAACCACTGGCTGAGAATAGCCGTATCAATCAACAGCAGGCTGACAAAAAGAACGATCATCCCACGGCTGAGCTGTTTACGACAGATAACGAACAGAAGTCCGGTCACCAGCAAACTGGAAAAAAAAGCAGTATTTCCCATGCGGGAACGGGAAAGCACCAGGCCAATCACCATAATGGCCAACCCGGTACGTAGTATGACCTTGTTACTCATCAGCATGTGCAGAGTCTCGCGAAGCCACTCCTGCCAGCTGCCCGCTTTTCTATCGTTCAACTGGGCAATCAGTAATCCCATACCAAAGGCCAGCGTCATCTCCATACACCCGGCAAAACTGTTCCTGTTAACATAAGTGCCGGTAGCAACACCAAAGTAAGATGGCTTCTCACCGAACAGCAGCACTTCTGCCCCTGACAGCGTACTCAGCGAACCAAACACAGCCTGAAAAATTCCGGAGACCACAAAGGCCCAGGCAAACCAGCGTAATTTATCAGGCCGGTCCACCAGCAGCAGACAGAGACAAAAAAACAGGTAGTAGGCCATGGTCAACAGAGCACTGACCATCGTATCGTGAGGAGAGATCGACAGCGTCATCCACTGGGGTGTTACCAGCCCCAGCGTCTCTGCAGCAGAGGAATGAAGGTTCCATGAGAAAGGAGAAAGCAGCTGGACCCACGCAGCCGACATGGGCAACTGTTGGACAAACAACCAGCCAATAACGCCAGTAAAACCGGCATGCAACCATTTTACCTGACGGAAAGACGCTGTGGTTTCCAGCCGGTTAAGGGCATAGCCCAATACCCAGAATAGACTGAGTAAAGCAATCAGCAATATCAGAATCGCCCGCGCCCATGGTGGATTACTGCCCATCGGCAGGGGCAACCAGAAAACGATGCCCAGCAAAGGCCAGAACAAACACTGCCTATACGTCATTGTTATTTTATGCTTAAACCATGAAAAAGCGTTGAACCACTAAGTAAGAGCCATGATAAATACTCTTGTATTATTGGCTCTTTCGCTCTACTTACTGTTAACTCTTCTCTCAAACCTCACACCTTGCCAACCACTACTAAACTTCCTAACCATCAACTAAGTAGTTAACCAATGGAGCGCAGATTCTATTTCAGGCAACGCCTCCACAAACGCTGTGGTTCGCTTAACAGACGGGTCAGCTATTTCAGACCACAACTTTGTATCCAGCAAGAGGCATGTTCTTGGGGTTCAAAAAAATCTTTTAATAAGCATTAGGGTTCATAAAACCTTTAAAAACCGTACTGATAACGATCCTGATATCCAGCCACAGAGACCAGTTATTAATGTATTCCAAGTCACACTCCACCCGGCGCTGCATCTTATCCAGCGTATCGGTCTCACCACGAAAGCCCCGTACCTGAGCCAGCCCGGTAATCCCCGGCTTTACCTTATGGCGCTTCATATAAGACTCTACCAGATCCTTGTAATACTCGTTATGAGCCAACGCGTGGGGCCTTGGGCCAACAATGGACATCCGTCCCTGCAGTACATTAATAAACTGGGGTAGCTCATCCAGACTGGTACGGCGAATAAAAGCACCCACCTTTGTCACCCGCTGGTCACCTTTAGTGGCCTGGGTCACCTTACCTTCACCTTCCTGATGCACCTTCATACTCCTGAACTTATACACCTTCACCTGCTTGCCTGAGGTGCCGTGGCGGTATTGCTTAAAAAACACCGGCCCCGGAGACGAGAGTTTCACGGCAATGGCAACAGCAATCATCACCGGCGAAATCAACAGCAGAATCAGGCTGCCAATCACAAGATCAAACACTCGCTTAGTAATAGTGTTGATGCTATCCATAGGTGAACAGCTGATATCCAGGACAAGAAAATCCCCGATTTTGGTAATGTTGTGGTTCATGAGTGGCAGATCCTGCAGCCCCGGCATATAGCGGATATTGGTGGTACTATGGCGCAGGGTAAACATCACGGGCTGAAGAATAGGGCTCTTGGTAAAAGGAATGCAGAGCCAACATTCATCAAAGGCCTGATTGCTGGCAAGGAACTGTTCCAGTTCTGCCAGCGCCTGCTCATTGTTATGGTGCTCAATCACATGCTGCAGGCGGTAACCATAGGCATTGTCCTGGGAGAAGTATGCCCGCATGGCCTCAAAATTACGGCCATCACCAATCACCAGTACATGGCGGGTATTGCGTCCATGGCTGCGGAAGGACCTTAACAGCTGGTAAAGGCCATACCGGATACCCAGTGCCATGGGGATCGCCATGCCAATCCAGGTTCCGAGCCAGAGGCGGGAGTATTTCTCAGTAGTTTTAGTCATCACCATAAAGACAATCATCACCATAAACGACAGAGACCAGGCAATAAACACCTTGGTCAGTCGCTCACTGATTCGGCGACCCCGCCAGGGTGCATACACTTCGCACAGGAACGAGAGCACTACCACCAGCAATGCCTGCATATACATCACATTGTGATAATGAGTGGCGTGCTCCCCAAACCGCACCCATTCCGACAGCTCAGCACAGGCAAAGGCGATGGTTACATCGATAAAAACCAGAACAATAAGAGGCAGCCGTGATCGGCCCGACAACAATGAGGTAGGCATCTACATAAAATCCATTTTGTTTTGGAGACACAAAAACAAGAAGAACAAAGGCAAAGCTAAGTTTTTTCTCTTTCCCTTCCTTTTACGACTGCCATGTATGGAGGAGAGGGAGTGTCGATTCTTCAGGAGCAATCATCGCCCCTGTGGAGCTGTGTGGTTCAAGAACTTTTAATCATCCGCCAGTGAGAAACCATAAACGGCAAAGCAGCCAGCAACAAACCGGTACAGGTTACGAGAAAATCCAGCGGGTTATAATTCCGAAGTGGAAACACCACCTGCAAACTTTCATCAAGAGCGCAGCCAATAATCAACAGCAATAACAACCTGCCCCAGTGCCAGGACCTTGGGCAAGCCAAATGAGCCAGTACAGAAAGAATAAAGGCCATGACAAAATGCATTTGCAGATTGCCACCCAGAAAATGCTCAATACTGCCCCAGGCCCAGTGGCCATAGCCGAGGCTTTTACTGACCGAAAGCATCACCAGAAAGACCAGCCAGCCAATCGCTAAAATCCGTACCAAATCTTGAGTCCTTTTTGAACCACAGAGGGCACAAAGAACACAGAGAAAGAAACACCTTTTCCTCAGTGCTCTTGTCCTTTGCCGTAAAAAATATTCTGCTTAACGATTTTTCATACCTGAGGATGGCGCAAAATATTTTCACGTGCCATGGGCATTTGTGGTTCCAAATCATTGCCGAATCAAACTCAACAACTCAGCCGTTTTATCTTTCATCAACGCCACATCCCCCCGGCTTTCCACATTCAACCGAATCACCGGCTCGGTATTGGAAAGTCGCAGGTTAAAACGCCATTGCCCCATATCCAGTGAGATACCATCGGTATGATCCACAGCTAACGCATCCTGTTGATAAATCGAAAGAATCCTATCAATAGCCACCTGTGGGTTAGCCAATTTGCTGTTGATCTCTCCAGAGGATGGAAACAGGGCAAGCCGTTCGGCCACCAACTCAGAAAGCTTCTTGCCCTTATGGGACATTAACTCCGCCACCAGTAGCCACGGAATCATCCCTGAATCGCAATAGGCAAAGTCACGGAAATAGTGATGGGCACTCATCTCACCACCATACACCGCATCCTCTTTACGCATGCGCTCCTTGATAAAAGCATGGCCGGTTTTACAGAGCACCGGCACACCACCGGCAGTCGAAACCTGGTCAATAGTATTCCAGGTCAATCGAGGGTCATGGATAACTTTCGCACCAGGATAGTGCGCCAGGAACGCCTCGCCCAAGAGCCCAACAATATAATAACCCTCAATGAACTGACCTTTCTCATCAAAAAGGAAGCAGCGGTCAAAATCACCATCCCAGGCAATGCCCATATCTGCATGATGCTCAAGTACCGCATCCACCGTTGACTGTCGACAGTCGTGTAATAGTGGGTTGGGAATTCCATGGGGAAAGTTACCATCCGGTTCATGGTGAACCTTCACAAACTCCACCAGTACACCGGCTTCCTTAAACCGTTCCTCAATGGCATCAATCACATGCCCGGCAGCCCCATTACCGGCATTTACCACCAGTTTCAGTGGCTTTAATTCACCAGGTTTGATATACCCCAGAATATGATTCACATAAGGGACAAGGTTGCTGATCTTCCGATAAGAGGCAAATGGGATGTCCGGGGAACCGAGTCTGTTCGATTCCATAAACGCTTCTTCAGCCAGCCGCTGAATCTCCCGCAACCCGGTATCCCCCGAAATCGGCTTACTCTCTTCCCGCACCAGTTTCATGCCGTTATAATCTTTCGGATTATGGCTTGCAGTCACCATAATGCCGCCATCAGCCTTCAAGTTTGATGTGGCAAAGTAAACCTCTTCAGTACCGCACAAGCCGATATCAATCACCTCGGCTCCGCCTGCCCGTAAACCGTCGCTCAGGGCTACTTTTAACTCCGGGGTAGACAGGCGAATATCGCCACCCACAACCATCGTTTTGGGCTTGAGATATTCCGCTGTTGCCCGGCCAATCCGCCAGGCAATATCTTCATTCAATTCATCAGGCATACGGCCACGGATATCGTAGGCCTTAAAACAGTTAAGAGTGCTCATTCTCGACTCCTGGAGTGAAAAACAGTCTATGTCGGCCTACATCTATGGTGGCCTGTGGATTTACCAATAACCCTGGAGATTGCCGAATTATCCGTAAGCTTTGACAGCAGCATAAATAACGACCCTGCCGACGGCTGAGCGCCGCCTGTGCCACTATATACGACGCCAAAATGGTGACAGCCAGCGACAACCAGTAACTCATCACGCCCTACCATAGGTATCCTCAAACCGCACAATATCATCCTCACCCAGATACCCACCGCTCTGCACCTCAATCAGCTCAAGGTTGAACTTGCCGGGGTTTTTCAGCGGATAGTCTGTTCGTTGACCAAGGGCAGAAACTGTTTTGGGTATAAAGAACGGGACTGAGGCCAGAGGCGGCTGCCGGAGCTACCAGACATGATAACGGCCGTTAAATTCATATTGTTGCATTTTGAGTCGTGGGGTACGATCTCTTAGCCGGTAAAACTTATCTACTGCGTGCCAATATGAAAATTTCGATCATCGACTTTATTTATGAAAGCAAAACTCTTCCGACAAGTAGCTCAGTAACACAGGTATCATTACTTCAATAGTACTTTCTTGGGTCGGATGAACCCCATCTGGAATATTAAGATTTAACTTTTTATAGGATTTTTGCTGCCATACACTGTAAAAATCAAGAATATCTACATTACCATCGTCAGCTAAATCATCATACAAATCATAGAATGACTCAAGACGAGGCCGCATCCATTTTCGCAACCCAAATACCGGATTCATTTTCATCAAAATAATTTTTGCATTTGGATACTCAATCTTGATGTTCTGAACAAAAGTTGACGTCAGTTCACGACTCTCAGAAAGAGTTACACCTTTCAACAGATCTGCGTCATTGACAGAAAACTCAATCAAGTAAATATCTGCTTTAGAATCAAGGATGTTATCCAGCTTGCTAAGTCCGTATTTTATATTTTTACCAGGAAAGCCATAGTTTTGATAGGATATAGAAATGCCGTAACTTTTATACATTTGTTCAGACAAAGTAGGGAGCCATTCGCCATACCGAGTCAGACTGGTTCCAATAGCCGCTATCCTAATATACTGGCTTTGCTGATTTGCTATTGCTGATGTGCCTGAAAATAGTAAAATAAAAAATAGCAAATGATGCCATCTGAAAACCAAATTTAAATACCGGAATCGAATAATAAAATTTCCCCTGGAAAGTCAAGTTTAGGTTTGTTCAGCTTCAGAAATCAACACCCCATATTTACCAACCTTTATATCACGCTTTATAACTTTTGCAGGGTTTCCTGCAACAATAGTATTGGGTGGTACATTAGTTGTAACCACAGCCCCCGCAGCAACAACTGAATTATTACCAACAACAACCCCAGGTAAAATAACACTTTTAGCCCCAATAAAACAGTTCTCACCAATCACCGTATCCACTTTAAGCTTTCTAATCATATCGTGTGACAGTACAGCACTTTGAAAAGCTAAGTATGAATATTTTCCAATATGAATACCTTGTGGGTAGGTTTTGTCCAGTTTTGCAGACATGGAAAATATTACGGTTTTATCGATATCCATTCCCCAAAATTGCGTAAACCAAAACCGCCTGATTTTCACTAAGGTTCTCTGTAAAAAAAGGAACTGATTCAATGACCTCATAATAAAGCTCTATAAATTAAATAAGGGACAAAAGATATTTAGTCATCTTGTTTATTTCAGAATTTTCAAGGCCAACCGGTTTATTTAGTGCTCTGTGATTTTCCAATAAATTGTTAAGTACAGACTCGTCTCTGGCAATATGTACCCCTTTAACATTGTCAAATGAATTGAGCGTATCTAATTGGTGATCATTGCGATGTTCACCCAGCCTGGATAGTCGAGGAAAAATGATAATCGGTTTTTTTAATTTCAAACAGTTAATAATGGAACCCATCCCAGCATGAGAAACGACAACATCAGCCTGAACAAACCAACGATCCATTTCATCAGGCGCAAAGAAAGGCTGGTACTGGAGGGCAGAAGGCTTATAAAGACCATTACCTATCTGCCCGACAATAGTCGCATCCGACAATTCTGCAAATTTATCCACAAGGGTAACCAGCCGATCAAACGGTAGCTGGGTGCCAACAGTCAAGAAAATCATATCACCCTTCCCTTATACAACACGCTAGAATCGCTAGCCACATTTTGCCATTGTGTTAGCACATGTACGCCAAGCAATTTGGCAAACCTTCCGGATAGGGAGAGTTTTCTGGAATTGGCAATACTATCGACCCAAGCGGCCTTTATTCCAAGTATTTTCGACATAGCAATGAAAACAAAGCCGGGTGCAGCACCTGTAGTAATCACAAGATCAGGCTTATACTCTCTTAAAAGAAGCCAGGCCTGTTTAATGGATTTAAAAAGCACTGCGGGGTTATCACGGCTAAAATCAGACACTTGGCGATAAGTGTCACCTTTTATAAACGAGGGTTTGCTCTCATAAACTCCAACGATGATAAAATTATTGCAGTAGTTAGAAAGTGCTTCTGCAATCAGGCTTAGCTGTACAAAGTGGCCACCTGGCGAAGCCACCATAAGAATTTTTTTATCTGACAAAGTTATACCTTAATAAATATTTAGTTTAATTAACTCAATGGCCATAAAATCGTTAATGGTGCGTTTTCGGTAGAGCCCAAATTTAAAGTAATGATAATAATCATTAAGCATGACCACATCGTTAAAATTAAAGGCATACGTATTATCACCCTGAGTACAAAAGCCCTTTACCTTGCCATCTTCGGGGTATTGCCATGTCACAGTAGTCGAACAGGAAACGGGGATTTCAAGCTCAACAGGAAACATAAACTGGGAGTTTCTGGCAACAATCCCCACCCTCAATTCATCTTCAAAAAATAGTTGATAGGAAAATGGTGGCGAATTCTTAGGAAAAGTTGCCCAGGTTTCACCTCTGTTCTTGACTGGTTGGTCATGCCACTGAGCGAACAAAACCCATCCACAAGACCACCCCATGGAAAATGAAGAAGATTTCCTTAGTTGGAAAGTGAAATCATAAGTAACGCTATCCCCTATCTGGTAGGGAGAAAAAAAGGCTAATTCAGAGCGTTCCCCACCATAAATAAATGTTCTGTCTGCCTCAAGAAAAAATAGCGCACCATCCTCTGTGAGGGCAAATGAATGTTCATCTACTTCATAATTTATCTCGCTAACGGAGCGGTTGAAATTTATGGCTTTACCAAGGTCTATTTTTTCTGGTAAATAATTGACTGAATGACCAGCTAGTGAGGCGCTGGCTGTTAGATTCACTGCCAGTGATAAGAATGAGTTAATGGCAGCTTTCATTTTTACTGGTAAATCTCCCGCAACGCAGGCAACACTGCGCAGACATCATAAGATTGATAATAAAGAGTTCGGGCATTTTCAGCTATAACCGGAAGTTTTGGATCTGCCAGTACCCTGGTGATCATCGTACTAATGGCGAGCTTATTCCCCGGTTCAACTAAAAAACCAGTTTCTTCAGGTAAAACAACCTCTGGTATACCACCAACCGGTGTGGAAATTACTGGCAAACCCGATGCCATTGCCTCAAGAATAACCACAGGCAAGCCTTCATTATAGGAAGGTAAGATTAGCAACTGACACTGGGCAAAAAGTTCCGCTTTTTGTTCAGCGTTGACCCAGCCGTGGTAGATAATCTGCCTCTGCAAGTCCAGGTCATTGACCATCTTCTCAAACCGTTGATTATCACCAGTCCCCCCCACATGCAGCGTTACATCAGGCAAAGTGGTCAAGGATTCAAGAAGATCAAAAATACCTTTTCTTTCGATCAAAGCACCTAAAAACAAAATATGATTGGCTTGATTTTTTCTGTCTGGAATAGGGGCCACGACAGCAAAATTAGGAATAACACGAATATTTCTACAATCTTTCCCTGCAATCTTTTTGATATATTGGTACCAGCTTTCAGAAAGAACGACAAACGGATCGGCACCATGAATAAGTTCTACAACTCTTCGTTGAACTGAAGGTTTTTGCCCTTCATAAAAGCATTTAAATTCAGACCCGTGAAGGTGGATGATAACTCGCTTATTAAAAAAAGTTGCAATTCGATAGTAGATATACTTCCGCCAAAAGCTGCCACGGTAGGACATATGCAAATGAAAAACAGAATCTTTCACAAAAATTGAATAGAATAAAACGATAAGCAATCCATTTACCGCCAATACCATATCTTGAATTTTGTATTTTCCAAGGTGAGTAATATAGCGCTTAAAACTGAACTCTTGTTTAAGATTACTTTCTATATTATTAATAACAGAATCTATTCCACCTTTATCACCTGTCCCCAAAGTAACAATCTTCAATTAATTTACTCCCATCTTGCAGGGGTACTCTATTAATTCTAAAGCCCCTTTATAAGAAATTATTTTCGCTGGATTACCTGCGACCACAGCGTTATCAGGTACATCGGTTATGACAATAGAGCCTGGTGCAATGACGCAATTATCACCTATTTTTACGCCAACAATACATGCACCTGGACCAATGTAGACATAACTACCAATTACTGGCATTACCCCATTTTTATGGCCTAGCGTGACATTGTGAGTAATGGTTACGTTATTACCAATCTTTACGTTAGGCCCCCAAGCGGTTCCAATTACATGATGAAGTTTTAATCCCTTTCCAACACTACATCTAAAATCGATATCACTAGAATATACAATCTTGACCACTTTATAAATTACAATAAAGAAAAATCTTACAACAGGGGTTTTGTTGAAAAAATTCGCAAGCCTCATAAAAAAGATAAATTTAAAACCTCTTTTGGTTAATAGAGCTTTTAAAAAAATTTAAGGCTAGAGTGGCCATACCATCTAAAAACATCAGATGAAATATAAGAAGCAAACTGTTTCAAAATCAATCACCCAATAAATATTCAAATAGTTTTATGTACTGATTAGAAATATTTTTTTCTGAAAAATACAGGGTTCTATTTTGTCGTTCTTGAATTGTTGATGATGGATCAGTCATTTCGGCCTGTATACTTTCTGCCAGAGCTAAACTATTACCAACTGGGACTAAACGACCATAGCGTCCATTTTCAAGTATTTCCGAAGGACCGCTTTTACAGTCAGTGGATACAACAGGAAGTCCGAATGACAGGGCTTCAACAATAACATTGCCAAAACCTTCGCAAGCAGAACACAAAACAAAAAGTTCTGCTTTTCTGTAATAATTTTCTATATCTGCACAAAATCCAACAAATTCTACGGTATCATTAAGTTCATTATTGGCAACATATTCTTGCAGTGCCAAATACTCCTGTTGATCATCAATTCCGCCTATAATTTTAAATTTTAAATGAGAATTTAGTTTCTTAATTATTTTTGCAGCTTCAAGTAACATTAAAAAATTTTTTTGGGGAGTAATACGACCTACAGCTATGACTAAGCCTTTTTCTTTTTTAAAGACATAATTATCTTCAACGGGCAAGAATCGAACAGGGTTATAAATAAAGGTGCATTTATCTGCAATCTTTAAAATAGCAGAAACCTCATCAGAAACTCCTTTAGAAACTCCTACAATTTTGTCTGCATATTTATAGAGATGTTTTATAATCAGTTTTACTTTAATTCTTTGAAAAAATGACCTTTGTTTAAAATGTTCAATAACAGATGCATGTTCACTCAATACAATCTTACATTTATGTTTTGCCAGCTTGCTGGATAAAATACAGGCACCATTAGTGTCAGGATAAGCTGAAAGAATAATATCAGGCTTAAAAGAATCAATAAACTGAGCAAAAGGAATAACACTTAGAATAGTACGACTACAATCAAGGCTATTAACAGGAATATTCTCTTTCATTAATGAATCGTAAGTATTACCATAGTTTTTATCAGTAACAAACATCACATCATGTAACTTTTTAAATTCTCTAGCTAATGACAGAAATACCTGTTCTGCACCACCAAAACCCATATAAGAGATACGAAATACAACTTTCATCAAATAAATTTCCTCAATAAACTTTACAAAACAGCAATATGATGTAGTCAAATTATCTATTTCGAATCTTATAAACCAAAAACTTCATAAGTGGAAAAAGGCTGGTAATGATAGCTTGCCTGCTTATTTCTTTAGAAAAAATAAGTTTGATAGCACTTAACTTATTACTTTTAATTCGAAGTATCAGATATTCTGAAAAACTCATAGTCTTTTTTGCAGAGCTGTGCAATAAATAAAATATATGTATATCTAAATAGCGCTGCAATCTTTTAGGCAGGCTAATTTTCCTTAAAAACTCGATGGCAGGGTAACACTGTTCAATCCGTGCATTATTAACTGCACTATTCTTCTCATCACGATAAGCATAAACAACAGAATCAGAAGAATAGATTTTTTTTCCTTTTTGGTAGACCTTAATAAGGAAAATACAATCTTCAAGAAGCTTTATCCCGATAGGGAACTGTATTGATTTTGCTAATTCAGCTCTTATCACACGACACCAGCTAAACCACTTAAACCGAATAAGGCATTCTTCAAATGCTATATTTTGTTCTTTCATCCCAAAACAAAGGGACACATAACCTTTTTCAACTCTGTTATCAACATCTTCTTTAAAGCGAAAATAGCCAAATTCAAATATATCAATATCTTTATTATTTAATAGTGAAGAGATTGTTGGCAGATATTCCTTAGTAACCAGGTCATCAGCGTCAACAAAGGTAATATACCGCCCGACTGCTACTTCAAGGCCATAATTTCTTGCAACACTGACACCCTGATTTTTTTGACTGTAATATTTTAATAGACCTGTTTTTATTTCATCTGAAAAGTCATGATTAATGATTTGCTCGGTTGCGTCAGTGGAGCCATCATTAATTACAACAATTTCATAAGTCAAGGTATTGCGTAGCTGCTCTGCCGAGTAAGTTAACGAGCGTAATGTCGCTGCCAGATACTTTTCAGCATTGTATGCAGGTATAATAATTGATAAATCCAAATTAACTCCGAAGTGTCGTTATCAAATCTTGGCCGGTTTTCAGAGGTTGCCATACTATGCCGTACAATGATTTGAAAAACAAAAAGAATAAGGGCCTTGTTTCTTTAAAAATTACGTAGAGAAGTAAGTCAGCAACCATAAAACTACTGACAGAGGCCATAGCGGCACCAATTGTGCCATACATTGGTATCAACGTGAAAGCCATCACCACACTTAACACAGCAGCAAGAATGGATTTGATTAATTCAATATGAGTCCACCCATTAATAACCAATATTCTTGAGTTTAAAGCAGCAAGATAAATAAATAATAGTTTCCAAACCAGTATACTCAGGATGGGTGCAGAATCTGAAAATTGATCACCAAACAACAGTTGAATGAGAGGTGTACTGATAAAAAAAGTAAGAATACAACCTGTTAATGCAAGGATAATAATTAGAGTATAGGAAAGTCTGAGCTTGTCCCCACCCAGGCCGACAGTGACCACTTCATCATGAATCTCCTTATAAAAAGATAGAACGATAATATGACCAAGAAATATTGCCTGCGCCACCAGTTTACTTGCTGCTGCATAGATACCCAGATCGTATTCACTGAGAAAGTGCTCAATAACCAGAATATCAATATACATAAAAATGGGGAAGATCATCGATGAAAACAAAATATAATAGCTTTTAGCTATTAGGTTCCCACTTTTTTGAATAACTTCTTTTACATGAAAAGAAAATGTACCTTTCCGGAAATAGCAATAAGCAACAATTCCATAATTAATCATTGCCGCTACCAGGAAATACTGAACTGCAGCTGCATATTCAATCTGATAGAAAATAGCGTAGGCAATATAAACAGAAGCCACGATCCGGGAAATAAGCGTAGCTAGCGAAAGCATTTTAGGTTGGCCTCTAGCCTGAAAATACAACCTGAAAACTGATGATTTCCCCAAAACAAGAAAACTGCAGACAGCAATACTGAGATATATAATTAGCTCATTGGGTATATTGCTAAAAAAATGTGACCAAAGGATAACTGACAATATAAATATTATACTGCCTAAGGTTCTCAGAAAGAGTACTGCGCTGACAATTTCAGACTCCTTTTTTTCACTGGAAAATGTATGCATAATTACATTGTCCAGACCCAATACATAGAAGAAGCTAAACATGCTTGCCACCGCCTGAATGTACGCTAGGTAACCTGTGTTTTCTACTCCATACTGGCGAGCAATAACAATTACACTTAGTAATCCGAACAACAGTCCACTAAAGTTGTCCGCTGCATACCAAAGCAGTCTTTTAATCATAATCTCTGTCTTTATCAAGTAATAGTGTGCTCTCCTTCCTCAGAACGATCAGGCATGTTATAAAACCAAGCCATAGGAGATTATTTGCAAGCAGCACAGTTGTTTCTGTTATATTATGCAAAACAAATAATGTCCCACAGGAATACAGTGCAAAAACTAATTTATTATTTACACCTGCTAAAAATAGATTCCGCAAGTTCCAGTAATACCAACCAATGATGAGCATAAATATAAACAGACCAACAAAACCTAACGATAAAATAATATCAACATAGCCACCGTCCGAAGCAGCCAGCTGTTCAACCCATAGAGGTGAAGTTTTTATTAATTCAGTGAATTGGATTTCTGAATACTCACCAAGCCCCCACACTGATCCATAACCAAGCCCAAACAATGTCCTGTCGTACGCATGCTCTAGCATGACAATCCACAATCGCCCTCTACCAGTCAGTGCTTCATCCGGTAAATTGTTAAAAATAAAGTTAAGAAATTGCTCCTGATTAGAAAGCAGCCATATCAATGCTAAAAATGCACAAGTCCCTATAGCTTTAAATAGAATATCTGTTATTCTTTTATTCATTATCTTTTTTGCAATATTCATTAATCCATATGTAAGCAAAATAAAACAAACCAGTGCCATACTGGTTTTTGAGAGTGATGATATTAAAATGAATAAGACACCAAATAACATTATTTTTGTTATTTTGTTTTTTTCAAGAGTCGAAAGCCCTACTAAAAAAACAAATGCACTAATGATTCCAAGGTTATTTTTATGAGGGTAAAGCCCTTTAACTTCAATAATTCTGCCTGCTGCATAATCGAATACAAGAACAGATAGTCCAACAATGACCAGCCATACCATGACCAGTTGTTTAGAAATTTTTTGTATATCAATTCTGCCAGCAGAAGTTACTAATACACTTGCATACACCAATAAAATGTATTGCCAGATTGTTTCGTAAATAGATACGCTTGACCATATAGACCATGATGATGATATTAAAGCATATGTCATCAGAAGCAGCATTGGCCATGCGTTAAATAACGACTTTACCCACTCTGACATAGAGCGCATGTTTATTAAGATTAATGCTATTAAAGAGGCGAACATCATAGGCCTTTTAAACAGTCCGTTGCCGAGCAGTAATAACAATATATTTGTAAATATAATAGGGTATATTAATGTATTTTTTTTTAGCATTTACAAAACCATGGTCAAACACTTTCGAAAATAACCACAAAACCAAGGTCATATATGGTCCCCACAGCATTGCAAGGAAAAGTTTTCCATTATGACTAAAGAGTAATGCTTCCATTCTCTTAATAAAGAGATGGCCTTTGGGGTGAGGTCTCAATGCCTCTAGCCCTGATTGAATTCACTCCCACCTCATCAGGCCATCAGCTTCTATGAGCCCTTACCGTGGTCAGGCTCAAGGAAGTACAGGACTTACCTTTTATGCCATCATTTGAACTTTATCCACGCAACCCGTTGCAGGCTTCTCACACTCAATATCCAAGGCAACATTTTGCAGAAGCTGTGAACAATGGTCAGCAGCATAGGAAGGAGCTCACTAAATATTTTCTCGATTTACCGCTCTAATTCCTGCATTTTCATCTCAGTATTTTGCAGGAAGTTGATCAGAGGCTTTAAGAATCCACCCCAAATAAATCCCGAGTATAAACCTTACCCTCGACATCTGCTAATTCAGGTTCTTTACGGTTAGCAATAATCACATCACAAGACTTTTTAAAACTTTCCAGATCATTAATCACCTCTGAATGAAAGAACTCTTCTTCATTCAGCGCTGGCTCATAAACCACGACTTTAACGCCTTTGGCTTTTATCCGTTTCATTACGCCTTGTATGGCTGAGGCACGGAAATTATCGGACCCGGATTTCATAACCAGTCGATACACACCCACGACTTCCGGATTGCGCCGCAGAATCGAGTCGGCAATAAAGTCTTTTCGCGTGGTATTGGAGTCAACAATCGCCCTGATCAGGTTGTTGGGTACATCCTGGTAATTGGCCAACAACTGTTTGGTGTCTTTTGGTAGGCAGTAGCCACCATAACCGAAGCTTGGGTTGTTGTAGTGGTTGCCAATACGTGGATCTAACCCAACCCCCTTTATGATCTGCTTTGAGTCGATACCGTGAGTTTCACAGTAGGTGTCCAGTTCGTTAAAAAATGCAACCCTCAGAGCCAGGTACGTATTTGAGAAAAGCTTCACCGCCTCGGCTTCTGTACTGTCAGTAAATAGCACAGGGGGCTCTTTTTGCGTAGTGCCCTGAACAAACAGCTCTGCTATTTTTTTGGCTCTTTCGGATTGTTCCCCAATAATAATTCGGGAAGGGTAGAGATTATCGTGCAGCGCCCTGCCTTCTCGCAGGAATTCCGGAGAAAAGATGATGTTTTGACTTCCTGTCTCTTCTCTTAATTGCCGGGTGAAGCCAACAGGTACGGTTGATTTAATGACCATGATAGCATTCGGGTTGATAGCCATCACATCACGCACGACTGATTCGACACTTTGGGTATTGAAGTAGTTGGTTTTCGGGTCGTAGTCCGTAGGGGTGGCAATAATAACGTAGTCAGCCCCTGCAAATGCCTGATGTTTATCCAGTGTCGCTTTGAAGTGAAGTTTATCATTTTTCAAAAAGCGTTCAATATCTTCATCTACAATGGGTGAAAATCGATCATTCAGCATATCCACTTTTTCAGGGAGAATGTCGAGGGCAAACACTTCATTGTGTTGAGCCAAAAGCATGGCATTGGACAAACCAACATATCCGGTGCCGACTATTGCAATTTTAATCATTGAGGACACTTGCTTTATCGGAAAGGTTGAGAAGGCACAAAAGGAGGTAAAGAGCTGTCCTGAAATAACTTCTACATTTCCGTTTGTTATCGAGTAAATAAAAACCTTGCCACGGAGAAAAGGAAAATTATTTTCCTCTGTGACTCCTTGGTAAAAAGGTAGTTTTTCCGGGACAATTCCTAAGAATTGATTTGTTTCCACGCTTAGGGTGGAAGTACCTTGTACCTTTGCGTTTTTGCTGCTGACTAATAAGTGATCTTAAGGTAGACATTAAGCCCCACCCACCGCACAAAGGCCTAATCTTGTACGCTCTGAACAACCATCCCGCGCAGGGTGTTCTCGTTTCGCATTATCTCCCCAGAACTCCAGCAGCTTCTTAATGCATGATACCAATGACTTTCCTGCATTCATCAACGATGAAATTACATTACCAAACAGGTGAGTCCCGCTTTTCATTCCCTTGTGCGTCGAGATTTCCTCAATGCTCCCACTTTCACAGAGGTTCGCCTGTGCAGCATGGGCAAGGTACCTTTTCAAGGTCACAACCACGAAGGACATCAGAATCAGGCTAAACACCAGTGTCGCTGATTTGGTGTTAAAACGATGCCACCCTGAGTAGGATTTGATCTCTTTGAAAATCAGCACTATCTGCCACCGTAGACGATAGGCCTGAACCACCTCACTCAAGGTGAACTCCACCTGGTTCAGGTTGGTCACAATGAAGACCCACTTCTGTTTTTTGTCATTCCAGCGGACAACAAAACGGTATGGCCAGGCTTTGAATCCCGGCCATTCTACATCCAGGTCGAGGCATTGGTCTTTAGGGAAGCCAGACAGTACATCCTTCAGTTTTTGCCCTTTGTAGCGATTGAGATTCTTGCCATCCTCCCGTACCGCGCTGAGTATTGTCGGGTTAATACTCTGCGGTGCTTGCAGATAAAAGAGCCCTCCCTGTCATGAATAGCGGCAAAGAGTTTCAGCTCAAAATAACCAGCATCCATCAGCATCAGGATACAGGCCATGGAGGTCGGTAGTGGTGGCAGACAGTCTCTTTTTGAACGGGTATCTTCAGTCAGCTGCACCCGCACCAGGTTATTGGTGAGAAGCTCCATCGTCGTATGAAGCTCGACGGCAGCAGGACTGACCGTTGAGAACCTGCCGGGAAATGCTTCTTTCAAGGCATTGTAAACAGCTTGTGATGAGCCATCCTGAATCAGAATGTGCTCAAACTCTGAAAATGGACTGGCCTGCATTCAGGTGGTCTCATCAAACGCCAAGAATTTGCGGGAAAATATTTCCAGACACTGCATCCATAGCCACAGGACAAGAGCAGGCGCGCTTCTTTTTTAGCTTGATTTGCCCAAGAACGATAAGAGACATTCAGCCCCGTCAACTCGTTAAATTTACGGCGCAGATCCGCCTGAGTGTCGCAGTTTCCATCACCAGAGAAGGCATCGATCAGTGAGAGGATAAAATCCAAAGGTCGGATATTTCGCTCTCGTATAGTAAAACCAAGCTGTTCCGCCATACTGAGAAGTTCTGTCCGATCAAAACAGGTCAGCAGTTTTTTTTAACTAATCTACTATTTGTAGTACTCATCTTGTTCAGTCTTGATAATGGTTTCGAAGCTTTATTGTGGCTGTTCAGGATGAGTTCTGCACTGTAAGTACTGCTTTATTGGCCTTAATCTCTACCCTAAGTGTATACACTAGGAGGCTGTCCGAGAATAGCGCCCGTAGCGAGGATGGCAGAAAATTGAGGATAAAAATTTCGTTTTGTGAGGTGAATAGCGGGGCTATTTGCCGAACAAAACGTAATTTTTAGACCAATTTGCTGCCACCGCAGTAGGGCAGTCTATTCTCGGTCAGCCTCCTAGACTGTCGACTAATGTGTAAACACCAACATTCAATGGAATTGAAGCATTATAAACACCTCTTGCAACATGACCATAGACTACCAGCACTATACCGATGGCTTTTGAGTAGTCCACCCATAAGCTTCTATCACTCATGACACCATTAATCCTTTAATATTATCTTGCAATAGGTATTTAAAAATTGAGTTTAGAGTTTGAAGGGTACTATCGTTTGTATTGAAAGCCTTTGTAACACTTTAACCTGGCCAAAACATGCTGATTTGCTGTGGTAAAAGCACTCACTATGTGAATAACGACTACTGTCGTAATGCCCATCTTTACAAGCCAGTCAGCCATTTGCTATGAACTGAAATAATTCTGCTTCACTAATTAATTAGTGCCAGGAGTTACCAATCTCAGGGTGGGAAAATAGCTTGTGAATTTTCCATTATCCCGTGTTATCAGTTGGAAATTTGAAGTCAAAGCATGGGCTCCAATAAAGAAATCAGGCAATGGTAATGTTTTATTGCCTTTGTTTTTTCTATATTGAAGGAAAACTTTTCCTGCCAGAAATAGCGCTTCACGTGGCATTTCCAAAACTTTAATGCCCATTTCAGTTAATGTTTCATCGACTTCTTCTATTGTTTTGAAACGAATCGATATTTCTGTGTATACCATTGAGTTGATGAATAGGCTATTGCTCTGGCTGTACTGTTCCAGAATATTTTCTGACCAATCAGCCCAGTTTTTGTCATTGGTCAATAAGTCCAGAAGAACAGAAGAGTCGATGAGAATGCCGTTCACGGTTTTCCCCTCGTATACCCCATAATTTCATCTGTGCTCATTTGGGCAGAAGCGATTCCTCTGAACCGGGCAAATTTTTTCTTCGTTTTTAGTTGGTCTCTTTTTGCCAGATAGAATCTGCCGTTCTCCTCAATAAAATCTATTTCACTTCCCGGCACAACTCCGAGTGCCTCCCTCACTTCCCTGGGGATAGTGACCTGGCCTTTTATAGTAACTCTCATGATTTTCTATCTCTGGCTTAAAGTAATACTAATATAGTATTACTTGAGAGTGTGTACCAGAAAAGCCAATGGAATCAGCCCAGAAACCCGAAAAACCGTAGCCAGCCAGTGGCCGGTAATCACCGACCGTTGGCGGCCTCTATTTACCCTTGTGCAAAAGATTCTTCTGCTCTGTCCAAGGCAACATTTTGCCGAAGCTGTGAACAATGGTCAGCAGCGCAAGAAGTAGCTCGCCAGGTGTTTTCTCGATTTCCTGCTCCAGGTCCTGTATTTTCATCTCAGTAATTTTCAGGAAGTTGATCAGAAGCTTTAAGAATCCACCCCAAATAAATCCCGGATATAAACCTTACCCCGATTCTCTGGTCGCAAGCACGCTACCGCTCACCATCTTTTGCGCTCTATGTTGGAACAGCGAAACGTCTGTTTGTAAAAATCATGCCGCAGGCATATTGCTACTCTTTAACTTTCACCCCCTGCAATGAGGGCATTTATCTGGTATTTGAAAATCGATGTATAGCTAATGTAGACATAATAAATGACAAAGTAATAACAGAATTACTAATTATCATTTTCCTTATAATTTTTTTTAATTACATTGATCACAAAGGATACGATTAAAAAACTTTTCTTTTTTCTGTTTTTGTGGCCTCCCCAGTTAACAATAAAGCCAATTAAACAGTGCCAGAGTTATAGCCGTTATGGTCGTAATAGCCCTGGGTATAGCCATAAGCATCTTTTTGCAACGGATTGATCTTATTCAACACCGCTCCTGTCACTGGCGTTCGGGCCTGTAACAGACGACCAACCGCCACCTGTATTGCATTCACCTGCATGCGGCCAGCTTCGACCACATAGATCAAGCCATCGCAATGACGGGAGATCATCAGCACATCACTGACGTTCTGCACCGGTGGACAGTCCAGCAGCACATAGTCGTAGTGCTCTTTCAGCTGTTTCAGCAGCATGCCGTAACGCTCAGAAGCCAGGAGCTCCTGGGGGTTTGGTGGTATCAGGCCACAGGGAATTACATCAATGCCATCCACCGTATGCACCGCTTCATCAACTGAAGCCGAACCCAACAGCAGGTTTGCCAGGCCAGCAGAACCACCTTTAATAGCGAAGTTCTTACCTAAAACCGGACGACGCAGGTCGCAGTCAATCAACAAGGTTTTACCCAGCTGCCCCAGCGCCAGCGCCATATTGGAAGCAATGGATGACTTACCCTCACCGGGCGCAGTAGAGGTAATAGCAAAGAGTTTATGCTCCTGATCCATTGCGCTCAGGTTGATGCCGGTCCGAATAGTCCGAATCGCCTCTCCAAATCCATGCTGGTCTTTATTGGTGAACAGGCTGTGAATCTGACCATCCAGTTTTTTATCGGTCATCTTTGGCAGCACTCCCAGCACTGGCAGATTCAGCTTTTCTTCAACGTCGCTTGTTGTACGGATAGTGTTGTTCAGCATCTCCAGCAGGAAAGCAACACCACAGGAAAACAACAGCCCCATCAAGCCAGCCACAACAACAATCAGTTTTTTCTTTGGTTTTATTGGGTGCTGAGGCGCATAGGCCTGATCCACAATACGAGCATTAGCGGTCTGTAAATCGCTGGTGGCCGAAGTTTCCTGAATACGTTTAAAGAATGCGTCGTAAAGATCTTTATTAGTCTGTACTTCACGTTCCAACGCCCTTAAGCGGAACTGTTTGCGGTTGATTGCCTGCACATTGACCTTTGCCTCCGCAACCGCGTCCTCAAGGCTGCGTTCGTTGGCTTTATCCAGCTCATAGTCCCGCTCTACTCCTTCAACAATATTACCAATCTGGCTGTCAATATTATTCTCAAGGCTTTCCAGGTCACTGCGTGCTGCAATCATTTTCGGGTGCTTTGGCCCATAGCGACGGGAAAGCTCCTGAACCAATCGCTGACTTTTTGCTTCTTCAGTTTTTAAGTCTTTTATCAGTGGATGGTTTAACACCGCCTTTAGTGAATCATGACTATTTTTTATACCACCATTTTGAATCTGCTGATAAATACCTTCAGACACCGCCAGTTTCCGACGCAATGCCACCAGTGACTTCGTCAGGGCTTTTAACTCATCACTGGAAATGGTTAATACCCCTTCCAGGTCCACCAGGTCTTCACTGTCCCGGTAATTCTGAAGACTCTGCTCAGCAATACGTAACTTCTCAGAAAGCTCATTCATCCGTCCCTGCATCCAGTCAGTAGCACTGAGCGTCAGGGATAGTTTTGCTTCCATATAACTTTCGATATAGGCACCGGCCACCGCATTGGCAATGGCAGCTGCCAGTTTCGGGTTTTCGGACTGGGCGTGTATTTTCACCACCTGAGTTTTGCGTACAGGCTCAATGCTGACTTTTTTATTCAGGGCATTGATCACATCCCTGCGCACCGAAGACTCATCAACTTCTACCCCGGGCTCCTGAAGGCCTAACCATACTTTCCAGTCCAGCAGTCCGACATACCAGGGAGCACTGTTCAAACGATCATTAAACTCCGGGTTATTCATCAGTCCGAGTTTATCCACTACCTTTTCCAGAACCCCCCGGGATTTCAGCACTTCAAACTGGGTATTCAGGTAACTGTCGCTGCCTTCAATGCCATAGACCTCCTCAATGGAAAGCACCTTGGCCTGCTCCTGTTCTATTTGCAGAACCGTGGTCGCCTGATAGACCGGTGTAATAGAAAACACCACCAGAATGACAATTAGAGTGACCGCCAGGGTAAAGCCAATAATTGGCCAGCGGTAATTGACCACTACCTGAACAATCTGGCGCAGGTCGATAATGTCTTCATCTTGCTCTGCAATACCCGGCAGTCGAGTGGGTTGTGAATTACTCATAACTATGACTTCTAACAGATGAGGCAACAAACTCCCGTTTACTGCCTGAATCAGGAATTTATTACTTAGAAAAAGCTCTCTTTAACATTGACAATATCACCAGGAAGCACCGAGTTATTCAGTGCCATGGTACGTTCCTGCAAATGACCATTTTCTTCACGGGTAACCACCACCTCCTTACGTGCCGCACGCTGGGTAAAACCACCAGCAAGGGCCACCGCCTTTTCAAGAGTTAACCCCGGTTCAAAACTGAAACCACCAGGTGATTTAACTTCACCACTGACAAAGAACTTGCGGTATTCGGTAATTCTGACGGTCACTTTCGGGTCAATAAAGTAATCCCCCTTAAGCTCACTGGTCAGAAACGACTGCAACTCACCGACCGTCTTTCCCTTCACCCGAATCTCACCCAGAAATGGGTAGGTGATGGTGCCCGCATCGGTCAGCCTGGTTTCCACCTCCATATCCTCTTCACCAAAGACGGTGATACTTATCTGGTCACCAGAACTCAGGCCGTAGGTAGAGTAACTCACCAGCTCTGCATTCGTGATATTTGCCATCAGCGTCAGGGTGGGGAAGATAATTGCCAGAAGCGGTTTTACCCTTCTAGCCAGCAAACAGGGTCCTTCCATATTCACTACCATTTCTGCAAAAAACAGGAAACTGACGACTTTAGTCGTCGACTTATTTTATAACCATTAACATTTAAACAAGATTAAAGAGACACTTCAGCCGTCAGCATGTATACATTACGGCTAAATCCATCCGGAGTCTGGCCCACAGCCAGAGCCTTTTCATTCCGGTCGATGGTATTCCAAGAAAAACCCAGTGTCGCATAACGACGCAGTTGCCATTCAACTCCTACACCAAAATCATTTAACGTAAGGTGCTTCAGAGCTTCACCACTCGCTCTTTGCAACTCTTCATTGGTGTATCGGTAAGTAACACGGGTTGAGATACGAGATGTCCAGCCGTGTTTCCAGCTTACCTCAGTGCTGGTACCCTGAGTAAAAGTCACATCCTGTGGATTACCAGACTCAAGACCGTAGTCACGAGCAGTACTGAACTGAATCAGGGAGTGCTCCAGGGGCAGGTAACTGGCACCCACCTCCCAACCGGTATAGCCTTCTGAGCCTACCCCACTGACCTGACTGCTACGGTAGCGACGACCCAGCTTGGCGTAACCGGTGGTTTTCACTGTAGCTTCCCAACTCAGACCCACCAGATAACTGGTAATGTCATAACCGGCACTGTTTACACCGGTGTAATCCAGCTTGCGCTGCTTGATTTCTACCAGTGCATCAGTTACGGGCATAAAACGGTAAAATGCGGTACCACCCAATTCCGTTGTTTTGCGGTCATTACCTTGTGCAAGGCCATTACTGGTTTTGTAGTCCTGCATGTTGTAGCCACCAAATAGGTCAGCACGAAGGATGGCTTCCTGGCCACCCAGACCGTAGAGGAGACGACCAGTGGTGCGGATGTATTCAGGGGCACTTAGATCAACAACACCATTTACTGTTGAACCTTCATCATGGTAATTGCCAATACCCAGCGTCAAATCTATCCGGTTACGACTATTCAGCTCGTGATTAAGGTTGGCATCAAGGCCAATATTGGTAAAGTCAGCATCCTGCTCACTGGTAAAATGTTTGTTTTTTGCTGCTGCTCTTACCACGTAGGTATTCAAACCCTGCTGCGCCTTAAATTCAACAGATGCTTCCAGGTCATAAACCGTAGAGCTTTTGTTTTTCAGGCCATCGGTCACACTATTTTGAAAGATATTGTCATCATAGCCAATATTCAGAACAGCCAGAGGAGTTACTTCAACGACACCCCAGTCTATATGTGCAGGCTCTTCTACCGCAGCAACTGCCCTCAAACCATAACTGGTCAGGGCGATACCAATAGCGAGCTTACTTATTCCCTTCATTTCCTACTCATCCCTAATGCATCTTTTAAAGGCACTTGTCAGTCCAGACATGTCGAGCCTGAAAAGCTCTTGTCATCAATGATCCCGCCATACCTTGGGAAGTAAGACCTGTAATCACACAGCAAAATTGATGCCAGCCTGCTTTCCTATTTATTTACTAACCGGAGATCTCTAAAAAATAAGCAGTTGTACTAATAGACCTAAAAAATTAGTTTGTATTATAAAATCAGTTTAAATATAATTTCTAGCAATATATTAATATATTTAAAAACTGGCTCTTTCTATTAAACGAAAGCCAATCCCTGAAAAATGGATATCTAACTTCATTGGATCTCGCTGATCAGGAAATTGTTGTTTATTTTCAATGAATCATCGCTTCCCATGGTAATTCCTAAACGTTCACGCCCATCAGGGCGCTTTGCCATACAGGAACCCGGATGAAACCAAAACACTTACTTGCCTCAAGTGCATTGTCGCTGATCGCTATTGTTGGTATGGCCCAGGCAGATCTGGTACAGGACCTGGCCACCATGCCAGCCGACCAAGCACTAACCATAGCAATGCAGGCTGAAAATTCCTCTATTGAATCAGTTATCAGCAGTGCTGCTCAACAACTGAATAATCAGCCAGAACTCCTTTCTGCTTTGATTGAAGCCGCAGTTAAAGTTTATCCTCTACAGACTGGTCAAATTGTTTCTGCCGCCATCAGTCAGGCACCTGACCAAAAAGAAACCATCGTCAATGCAGCCAAGGCAGGAGCTGGCAATAATGCTGAGCTGATGAGCATGATCGACCAGGCCGCCGGACAGTTTGAGCAACTGGTGACAGCACTCGATGATGTTGAAACGACTGAAGAAATCGAGGCGGAACAACAAGAAATCGCCCCACTACTTCCACCACCACCGCCTCCTGCTAATTCTGGCTCCAATGACAGAGAGTCCTCCATCAGCGATAACTGATTTAAATGCACCCGATTCGATCGGGTGTTTTTTTATGTTTTTAACCAAGAAGAATTCAAAGGTTTTCACCTTTTCGTTTTATAGGTCTGTTATTTGGGGAAGAAGATATATAGCCTCAACAGATTTCCCGCGAACCAAAAGCTGTTCCATTCAAGGAGTGCAAGACGCATTCTAAAAATAACGTTGTAGCTTTTGTGGTTAAAAACAGCCCTTCCACGGCTCAAAAAATGCCCACTTTTAATGCGACCTATCAACAAATTGAACAAATTCAGTGCTTATGCCTGCATTGAACCGGTTTCTTGCTGACCTATATCAAAAAATGCACAACCCATTGGCTCTATTATTGATCTGCGCCAGAAGGCCTGAGGTGAAATGAGTAATGGTTTTTGCATTAGCAAATCCACCACTTTTAGCTGAACAAATATTGATCAATTTCACTTTATCGTGAAATATGTAGAGAGTATGATGCCCCGTTGGTTTCATCATCCATCAGATCGAGGCTTTCTTTTTTGTCAGGTCAACTCTTGTCAGAACACACAGCGCCAGCACCGTTGAAGATTGGTCCTTATTCCATCGTTCACCCGGTGGTATTGGCACCCATGGCGGGCGTTACCGACAGTCCGTTTCGCAAACTCTGCCTGAAAATGGGTGCAGGCATGGCGGTGTCGGAGATGGTGACCAGCAACCCAAAGCTCTGGAATACCCGTAAGTCCAGGCTGCGCATGGATCACAGCTGTGAGTCCGAACCACGCTCCGTGCAGATTGCCGGAGGTGATCCGGAGCAGATGGCCGAGGCGGCCAGGCTGAACCAGGAGTTTGGAGCCCAGATCATAGATATCAACATGGGTTGCCCTGCCAAGAAGGTGTGCAATAAGGCGGCCGGTTCTGCCCTGCTGCGAGACATTGATCTGGTGGAGTCCATCCTGAAAGCAGTAACGGCGGCGGTGGATATTCCAGTAACCCTGAAGATTCGTACCGGCTGGGACCCGGACAACCGCAACGGTGTTGCGGTTGCCAAACTGGCCGAACAGTGTGGCATTGCCGCCCTGGCGGTTCATGGCCGCACCCGGGCCTGCATGTATAACGGTGAAGCGGAATACGAAACCATCGCCTGTATTGTTGAGGCGGTGACTATCCCGGTGATTGCCAATGGTGACATCACCTCACCGGAGAAAGCACGGCATGTGCTGGACGTTACCGGTGCCAGCGCATTAATGATTGGCCGTGCCGCCCAGGGCCGTCCCTGGATATTCCGGGAGATCAATCACTACCTGCAACACGGGGAACGGTTGGCAGCCCCGGATCAGAATGAGGTTCAGGCAATCCTTTTGAGGCACCTGGAAGCCCTCCATCAGTTCTACGGCGCTTTTTACCAGGAGCTCCAGGCTGTGCGGATTGCCAGAAAACATGTGGGCTGGTACATGCAGGACCAGCCATCCGGCCTGGAGTTTCGCCGGCATTTTAATAAGCTGGAATCTTCGGAAGAACAGCGCACCTGCATTCAGGAGTATTTTCAGCGTTTTTCAGAGTCGACTTTTGCGAAGAAGTCAGAAGGTAACGGAGAGGACATAGCGGCATGACGGCAACACAAGTAATCGTAGAAGAAGGTCGTCCAGTAAATGGCCATGGGGGAAGCCTTGCCACAGCGTCGAGAATACCAGAGTCCCAGACTCTGCGCGACAGTGTGGAAAAATCCATGAATAACTACTTTGCCCACCTGGACGGGCAGGACGTCACCGATGTCTATCAAATGGTGCTGTCTGAAGTAGAAGCACCTCTGCTGGAAACGGTCATGGCTTACGTCAAGGGCAACCAGACCCGCGCGGCCACATTACTGGGCCTGAACCGGGGTACCCTGCGCAAGAAGCTGAAGCAGTATGGCCTGCTTTAATTGATTCACTACTCTTCAATCTAATCAGTAGTTTCTGGACCAAGGACACTACTGATTTCCCCTTTATTCCCTCTCCCCCTGCCAATAGCCATCATTTCCAGCTAAAATCTGCCAGAATTTTTATTCCAACTATCTATTCCAACAAGCGGTGAGTAAGAAACAATGGCAGTCACGACACGCCCGATTCGCCGGGCTCTGATTAGCGTTTCCGACAAAACAGGAATTGTTGAGTTCGCCCGGACACTGCAACAGCATTCGGTTGAAATTCTGTCCACAGGCGGAACTTATGCACTGCTGGTTGAGAACGATATTCCTGCCATTGAGATTTCTGACTATACCGGCTTCCCGGAAATGATGGACGGCAGGGTGAAAACCCTCCACCCCAAGGTTCATGGCGGTATTCTGGGTCGCAGCGGCCAGGATGAATCCGTCATGGACCAGTATGGCATCCAGCCTATCGACCTGGTTGTGGTCAACCTCTACCCCTTCGAGCAAACCATTGCCCGCCCTGACTGCGATCTGGCCACCGCCATTGAGAACATCGATATTGGCGGCCCGACCATGGTTCGGGCCGCCGCCAAGAACTACCGCGATACCACCATTGTGGTGAACGCCAGTGATTACCAGTGCGTACTGGACAGCCTGGCTGACAATAATGGCTTGATTGATCTGACCACCCGCTTTGATCTGGCCGTGAAGGCATTTGAGCATACAGCCGGCTACGATGGTGCCATTGCCAACTACATGGGCACCGCCATTAACAGCGATGACGATGAGCCGGAAGCTTTCCCACGCACTTTCAACAGCCAGTTTATTAAAGTAGAAGATCTGCGCTACGGTGAAAACCCGCACCAGAAAGCCGCCTTCTACACAGAAAAGAACCCGCCTGAAGGCACGGTTTCCAGCGCCAGACAACTGCAAGGCAAAGCGCTTTCCTACAACAATATTGCCGATACCGATGCAGCCCTGGAATGCGTTAAAGCGTTTGATCTGCCAGCCTGTGTTATCGTCAAACACGCCAACCCCTGCGGTGTGGCAACCGGCACAGATATTCTTGAAGCCTACAACCGCGCTTACGAAACCGATCCAACCTCTGCCTTCGGCGGCATTATCGCCTTTAACCGCAAGCTGGATATGACCACAGCCCGTACTATTATTGAGCGCCAGTTTGTGGAAGTCATTATCGCTCCCGAAATGGACGCTGAAGCGGCCGCCACTCTTCAGAATAAGCAGAACATTCGGGTATTAACCGCTGGCCAACTGGCAGCTGAGCCAACTCCTTTGCCGGATTTCAAGCGTGTCAATGGCGGCCTGCTGGTTCAGGATTCCGATATCCGTATTATTGATCCTTCTGATCTGAAAGTGGTGACGGATCGCGCCCCGACCGAGCAGGAAATGGCCGACCTTCAGTTCGCCTGGAAGGTCGCGAAATTTGTGAAGTCCAATGCCATTGTCTATGCCAGGCACTCACAGACAATCGGTATCGGCGCAGGCCAGATGAGCCGTGTTTACAGTGCCCGCATTGCCGGCATCAAGGCAGCGGATGAAGGGCTGGAAGTTCGTGGTTCCGTGATGGCATCCGATGCCTTCTTCCCATTCCGGGACGGTATTGACGCCGCAGCCAGTGCAGGTATTACTGCGGTCATCCAGCCCGGTGGCTCCATGCGAGACCAGGAAGTGATTGACGCCGCCAACCAGGCAGGCATAGCCATGGTATTTACCGGCGTTCGGCATTTCCGCCATTGAGAAAAATTTTCCCCAGCAGAAATCACAAAAAGAAAACCTTTGTGCACTCCGTGGTCTCTGTGGTTCAAAAAAAGGACATCCTTTATGAAAGTACTGATCATCGGAAATGGCGGGCGGGAGCATGCCCTGGCATGGAAAGCGGCTCAAGACGACAATGTTACACAAGTGTTTGTCGCTCCCGGTAATGCTGGCACCGCCTCTGAAAACAAAGTATCCAACGTTGCTATCGATGTGCTGGATATCACCAGACTGGTTGAATTTGCCCAGTCAGAAAACATTGACCTGACCATTGTCGGCCCGGAAGCACCATTGGTGGCGGGCGTTGTTGACCAGTTTGAACAAGCAGGTCTGGCGATATTTGGTCCGTCACAGGCAGCGGCCCAGCTGGAAGGCTCCAAGGCATTCACCAAAGATTTTCTTGCCCGCCATAATATCCCCACCGCCGCCTACCAGAACTTCACAGAGATTGAACCCGCTAAAGCCTACGTCAAACAACAGGGTACACCTATTGTGGTGAAAGCTGATGGACTTGCTGCCGGTAAAGGCGTGATTCTCGCCCAGACGGAGCAGGAAGCTTTTGCTGCTATTGACGACATGCTGGCTGGCAATGCTTTTGGTGAAGCCGGTCACCGTGTGGTGATTGAAGAGTTTCTTACCGGCGAAGAAGCCAGTTTTATCGTCATGGTGGACGGCAAAAACATTCTCCCCATGGCCACCAGCCAGGATCACAAAGCCCGTGACAATGACGATAAAGGCCCGAATACCGGCGGTATGGGTGCATATTCTCCTGCGCCTGTGGTGACGCCGACAATTCATGACCGAGCCATGAAGGAAGTCATCATCCCAACGGTACAGGGCATGGCCAGCGAAGGCATGCCATACCGGGGCTTCCTCTACGCCGGATTAATGATTGATGCTGATGGCACCCCCAAAGTACTGGAATACAACTGTCGTTTTGGTGACCCGGAAACCCAACCCATCCTGATGCGCCTGAAGTCCAGCCTGGTAGAACTGTGCCTGGCCGGTACCCGTGGTGAGCTGGATCAGGTTGAGATTGAGTGGGACAGCCGCACTGCCCTTGGCGTGGTCATGGCAGCCGGTGGTTACCCGGAAGCCTACCGCAAGGGTGATGAAATCACGGGCATCGATAATATCATCAATGCCAAAGTCTTCCAGGCCGGAACCCGTGTTGAAGAGGGCAAAACCCTGACCAATGGCGGCCGGGTACTCTGTGTGACCGCCCTGGGCGAGACCGTGAAGGAAGCTCAACAGCAGGCCTATAACGCGGTCACAACCATTGACTGGAAAGACGTCTACTATCGTACAGACATCGGCCATAGAGCCATCGTCCGGGAAGAGGCATAGTTACAGAGGTCAGGCAAAAGACTTTTAACCACAGAGAACACAAAGCCCACAAAGAAAGATAAAACTTCTTATCTTTTTTCTTCGTGAGCTTTGTGTTCTCTGCAGTTTAAAAAAAGCCTTTCACTTTGTCATACTTCAGGAAAATCCCCTGAATTTCCTGTTCTTGCGTAAACCGTCGACTGATTCACTGTCCAACCAGTCAGTTTTCAGTATAATTCTGCAATAAATACGAAAAACGGAATTTTCAACAGTGTTTTATCAAGCCTTTACACGGCAAAAATGGACATTCGCACTGCTATTTATTTTATCGTTTACTTTCTCCGCCCTGAATGCATCTGCGAATGTCGACATTAATCAATCATCCTACTTACTCCAGCCTGGAGCGAGTACAGAGTTCTATATTGACGACACTAGACAACTATCCATCAATGCGCTGGTTGAGGGAGCGTTCAAATACCGCTTTGCCCCATGGCAGCCTAACTTACTCCGCACCGAAGAACAGCAACAAAACCTCTGGTTACGCTTTCCTGTTACCAACCATACGTCAGAAGTAGTGCATCCCATCCTGTCTGTGGATTATCAGCAGCAGGAACTGCCGACCCTTTATCTCACATACGTCAGCGCTGCCACTGGCAAGACTGTCGTTAAACCACTGCCACTGGATCAGGTCAACACCACGAGCTTTACGCTGCTGCCAGCTCAGTCCGCAATGATATACCTTAAAGCACCGTTTCATCCTGAACTGAGCAATAGTCTGAAACTGGGTAGCTTTGATCAGTTGATCAAACAGCAGTGGTATAAACACTGGCAAACCGGATTAATCAGCGGTCTGTTGATATCAATGATTCTTGCCAATGCCTGGCTTTTCCTGTCGATAAAACAGCCATCAAAAACTTCAAACAGCCTCTCACCTTCTAATCACCGTCGTATTTTTCATCTACTGCTGGCTTCAGGTGCTATCTTTGCAC
The DNA here is from genome assembly GCF_049310265.1 of Endozoicomonas sp. ALB091. NCBI lineage: Bacteria > Pseudomonadati > Pseudomonadota > Gammaproteobacteria > Oceanospirillales > Endozoicomonadaceae > Endozoicomonas > Endozoicomonas sp. ALB091. Next base: position 77,835 of record NZ_JBLYNQ010000006.1, read on the forward strand.
TCATTTTTATGGCTTCCTGGCAGGGCTATCTGAGCACCTGGTTTTACATACCCATCACCGCAGAAGCCTGGCTCTACAAATTATCACTGCTGTTAATCAGCCTGACCTTCTGTCAGCTGGCCATAAACCTCTTTGGCTATCATAGGCCACTGCTTATCCGTTTCTTTAATATTTTCTCGTTTATTTACCTGGTATCAGCCCTCTGGTTGCCACTAAGCGACAGTAGTATGTTAAATACTCATCTGCTGGTACTGACGCTGATCGGTAATGCCTGCTTCTGCCTGTCTTTTTGGCTGGTAAAACCCCATCGCCTCTATATATCACCCTGGTTGCTGGTCCCCCTCGTCATCAGTCAATGTATTTTCGCCCTGAACCAAACCGGTGCATTGGGGATATCTTCCAGAAACACGACCTGGCTACTGATTCAAACATTGGCTTTAACACTCGGCTTCCTGTCGCTGTCAGGGAGAGTCAACAGAAAAGTGATCAACAGGGAAAAATTTTCGGATAGCGTCCGACAACGGGATGAGCTGGACGAAGAGACCATGAAATCGCTGGGCCATGAAATGCGAACGCCACTGAATGGTGTGATGGGCATGTCAGAGCTGTTACTGAGTACACCATTGACCCCGAAGCAGGAAGACTACGTGCAAACACTTCGCTACGCGGGTTATGAACTGGGCAACCTGGTCAATCTACTGGCCTCCAGCATTAAGGCTCAAAACCAGGAAATAACGTCGGACACACGACTGGTTGATATACACAACACAGTGGATGAGCTGATTCATCATTTCCAGTATCGTGCGGAACAGCAGAATATTGAAATTATCTGCTTCGTTGATGAAAGCATGTCCGCCGAATGTCATATCGAAGGCTATCGGGTCTCATTGATTCTGGAAGCATTTCTGTTCTATGGGCTGAGCCAGGCTGAAACGGGAGAGGTTGCACTTTCTATTCAGAGAGATGCTGCCGGTAAACTGCTGTTTGAGTTCAGTTTCAAAAACCCTGCCGGTAGCAGCATTGCAGAAAAACATTTATCCGGTGAGCACTCTTTATCCGAGATAAAAGCAGAGACAGTCATGAGGCTGAATCTATACCTTGCAACTCGTCTTATACGACAGCTTGGAGGAAAGGTCAGTAAACGGGCCAATATCCTCTCATTTACTTTGCCCTGCTCCTGTGGAGAAGAGAATAAGCAACCCAGACAAGATGAAATACCTCAGCAAAACCAGTATGAAAATATGCGGGTACTGATTGCTGATGACAGTGCAACCTGTCGTAAAGTGCTCCGCCAGCAATGTCATCTATTGGGTATTTCGGTGATCGAAGCAGAAGATGGCCCGGAAGCCCTTGCCATGATTCGTAACGAAGCTTACCTGAACCGGGCATTTGATATCATTATTCTTGACCACCAGATGCCCGGGCTGAAAGGTTTACAGGTCGCAGAACGAATCAATGACGACCCGGGTATTGACCCATTGCCAGCCATTATTATGCTGACCGGGGTCAGTAACCCTCCCAGTAAGCACCAGTCCAGCAAACTGGGTATCAGCTCAATTCTCACCAAGCCGGTTACCCGGTTTACCGTACAAAGCGCCCTGATAAAGGCCCTTAACAGCAGGCAACAGCGTTATACGGAAGCATGATATTGGGCAGACAGTTCATGTACGGCATTCACAAAGGCACCCGCCTTTTCCGGCTCAACATATTGGTGAATGCCATGCCCCAGATTGAACACATGGCCATTGCCTGTGCCAAATTTTTCCAGAACGGTTGCCACTTCCCGGCGAATACGTTCCGGTGATGCATAAAGCGCTGATGGGTCCATATTGCCCTGTAACGCCACCCGGTTACCTACCCTCTGTCGTGCTTCACCCATATCGGTTGTCCAGTCCAACCCCAGGGCATCGGCACCGGTATCGGCCATCGCTTCAAGCCACTGCCCACCATTTTTGGTAAAGAGAATAACCGGCACTTTTCTGCCTTCATTTTCCCGCTTCAGGCCTTTCACAATCCTGTCCATATAGTGCAGTGAGAAGTCACGATAGTTCTGTGAACTGAGCACCCCACCCCAGGTATCAAAAATCTGCACCGCCTGGGCACCCGCTTCTATCTGGGCATTCAGGTAGCTGGTCACTGACTCGGCAAGCACGCTCAACACTTGCTTCAGCAGTTCTGGCTGATCAAACATCATCGCTTTTATACGACGAAAGTCTTTGCTACTGCCACCTTCAATCATATAGGTTGCCAGTGTCCAGGGGCTGCCGGAAAAACCAATCAGCGGCACCCGACCATTGAGTTCACGCCGAATGGTTCTCACCGCATCCATCACATAACCCAGGTCTTTTTCCGGGTCTGGCACGGTCAGCGCTGCAACATCAGCGGCATTACGAACCGGCTTTTTGAGCTTCGGCCCTTCACCGGCTGAAAAATAAAGCCCAAGACCCATGGCATCGGGAATCGTGAGAATATCGGAAAAGAGAATCGCCGCATCCAGCGGGAATCGTTCCAATGGCTGCAAAGTTACTTCACAGGCAAGCTCTGCGTTCTTGCACAGGGCCATAAAGTCACCGGCACGGGCCCTGGTTTCCCGGTATTCCGGTAAATAACGGCCGGCCTGGCGCATCATCCAGACGGGAGTTACATCAACTGGCTCCCTGAGCAAAGCTCGAAGAAAGCGGTCATTTTTCAATGGAGTCATAAAAGTCCCGATACCAGCGTTGCCTGAACCATCAGTATTCCAGGCTGTAGAAAAAACAGGGGCGCTTCCGGATTGGAAAAACGCCCCTACATTATCGTAAAAAAGAGTGATTAATCAGACATCCAGGTAATCAAGAATACCATCTGCTGCCTGACGACCTTCCCAGATGGCGGTGACCACCAAATCTGACCCACGAACCATATCACCACCGGCAAACACCTGGGGATTACTGGTCTGGAATTTGTACCTGGCTTTTTCCGGGGCTACCACCCGGCCACCTTCATCAATCTGAATATCGTGCTGCTCAAACCAGTCAGCCGGGCTTGGACGAAAACCGAAGGCCACCAGAACCACATCCGCTTCCAGTATCTGGTCACTGCCTTCTACTACCTGTGGACGGCGACGACCGTTGTCATCCGGTTCGCCCAGTTCAGTGGTTACCAGACGGATGCCCTCTACCTTGCCATCACCAACAATTTCTACCGGCTGGCGGTTAAACAGGAAGTTCACACCTTCCTGTCTGGCATTGGCAACTTCACGGCGGGAGCCAGGCATATTCTCTTCATCACGACGATAAGCACAGGTAACCGACCTGGCTCCCTGACGAATCGCCGTGCGGTTACAGTCCATGGCGGTATCACCGCCACCCAGTACCACCACCCGCTTGCCCTTCATATCAATAAAGTCTGCCGGATCCTGTTCAAAGCCGAGGTTACGGTTCACACTGGAAATCAGGTAAGGCAGCGCATCATGGACACCTTCAAGATCTTCACCCGGGAAGCCGCCTTTCATATAGGTGTAAGTTCCCATGCCCATGAATACCGCATCATACTCCTCAAGCAGCTTCTCCATGGTGATGTCTTTACCGATTTCCGTGTTCAGCTGAAACTCAATCCCCATTTCAGTAAACACTTCACGACGACGGCTCATAACGTGCTTTTCCAGCTTGAACTCTGGAATACCGAAGGTCAACAAGCCACCGATTTCCGGGTTTTTATCAAACACCACCGGCGTCACACCATTGCGTACCAGTACATCGGCACAGCCCAGACCTGCCGGTCCGGCACCGATGATGGCCACTTTTTTATCGGTCCAGGACACCTTGGACATATCCGGACGCCAGCCGAGCGCCAGCGCCGTGTCGGTAATGTATTTCTCGGTAGACCCGATGGTTACCGCACCAAAGCCGTCATTCAGTGTACAGGCACCTTCACAGAGGCGATCCTGTGGACAAACCCGGCCGCACACTTCTGGCAGTGTATTGGTCTGGTGTGACAGGTCTGCCGCTTCAAAAAGACGACCTTCAGAGACCAGTTTCAACCAATCCGGAATGTAGTTGTGTACCGGACACTTCCATTCACAGTATGGGTTACCACAGGAAAGGCAACGATGCGCCTGATTTTTTACCTGCCGCTCATCAAACGGTTGGTAGATTTCCACAAATTCTGTTTTGCGCTGACGCAGGCTTTTCTTATCCGGGTCATGACGACCGACATCAACAAACTGAAAGTTGTTATTCAGCCTTCTTTCTTTCTGGCTCAGGCTGCTGCCATTTTTTAATGGTATCTGTGACATTTCGCTGACCTCACAAAGCTGTTCGTAGATTCAATACCTGTTCGTTTGCCCCCCCTGCGGACACCCTGATTACTCAGGGCTACCGTGGGTACTGGCCAGCAAGGTATCGAGACTGGCAGCTTTTGGCTTCACCAGCCAGAAACGACCACTGTAGTCATAAAAGTCTTCAATCAGCTCCTGCCCCCAGGTACTGCCGGTCTCGGCAACATAGTCTTCCAGGACACTCAGCAGGTGTGATTGATAAGGCTCCATGGCTTCATTATCAATGCGATGTATATCCACTAATTCATGGTTATAACGATCAACAAAACTTCTTTCCAGATCCAGCACGTAGGCAAAACCACCGGTCATGCCCGCACCGAAGTTATGACCCGCCCGGCCCAGTACAGTGACCAGACCGCCGGTCATGTATTCACAACAGTGGTCGCCTGCGCCTTCCACCACAACATTGGCACCAGAGTTACGAACACCGAGACGTTCACCGGCACGACCCGCTGCGTATAATGTTCCACCGGTGGCACCATAAAGACAGGTGTTACCAATGATAGAGGTTTCATGGGTGACAAAACTGCTGCCAACCGGCGGATAGATCACCAGCTTACCGCCGGTCATGCCCTTACCCACATAGTCGTTGGCATCCCCTTCCAGGCGCATCTCCAGACCACCCGCGTTCCAGACACCAAAGCTCTGCCCCGCGGAACCGGTCAGGTTCAGCTTCAGGGGGTTATCCGCCATGCCCTGGTTACCGTAACGTTTGGCAATCTCACCGGATAGACGGGCACCGATGGAGCGATCACAATTGCCCACCGTAAAACTGAACTCACCACCTTCTCCGCTTTCGATGACATCCATCGTCTGACGGACCATCTCTTCCGCCAACTCACCTTGGTCGTAGGGTGGGTTACGATCTACCTGACAGGTCATGGGCTTGTCCGCAGGCACATCGGCACTGCCAAGAATCGGGGACAGGTCCAGGTTCTGCTGCTTTTCCGTCAGGCCCGGCAAAATCTCCAGCAACTCAGTGCGGCCAACCACCTCTTCAAGGGTTCTGGCACCCAGCAAGGCCAGCCACTCACGCACTTCTTCAGCAACAAAGGTGAAGAAGTTCATAACCATTTCAACATCACCCTTGAAGTGCTCTTCCCGGAGTGATTTATCCTGAGTCGCCACACCGGTAGCGCAGTTATTCAGATGACAGATACGCAGGTATTTACAACCCATGGCAATCATCGGTGTAGTACCAAAACCAAAACTTTCCGCACCGAGAATGGCCGCCTTGACTACATCAAGACCGGTCTTGAGACCACCATCCGTCTGCAGGCGAACCTTACCACGCAGATCATTGCCACGCAGCGTTTGATGGGCTTCACTCAGGCCCAGCTCCCACGGTGAACCGGCATAACGGATAGACGTCAGAGGACTTGCAGCAGTACCGCCATCATAACCGGAGATGGTGATCAGATCCGCATACGCCTTGGCAACGCCTGCTGCAATAGTACCGACGCCAGGTTCAGATACCAGCTTGACGGAAACCAGCGCCTCGGGATTCACCTGTTTAAGGTCATAAATCAGCTGAGCCAGATCCTCGATGGAATAGATATCATGGTGCGGTGGCGGTGAAATAAGGGTAACACCCGGCACAGAGTAGCGCAGACGGGCAATCAGCTCATTTACCTTGCCACCGGGCAACTGACCACCTTCGCCGGGCTTGGCCCCCTGGGCAACCTTGATCTGCAGGACTTCGGCATTCACCAGGTAGTGAGGGGTTACGCCAAAACGACCCGAGGCAATCTGTTTGATTTTGGACATACGATTGGTGCCGAAGCGGGCTTCATCTTCACCACCTTCACCGGAGTTGGAGCGACCACCAAGACGGTTCATCGCTTCCGCCAGAGCTTCATGAGCTTCCGGGGACAAAGCACCAAGACTCATGGCCGCAGAGTCAAACCGGCGCACGATATCGCCAACAGATTCAACCTCATCCACCGCCAGTGCCTGATCATTGCGCTTGAGACCCAGCAGGTCACGCAAAGTAGCCACTGGACGCTGGTTGACCAGTTCGGCGTACTTCCGGTACTCCTGATAGTCGCCGGTTTTAACGGCAACCTGTAACTGTTGCACCACATCCGGGTTGAAAGCGTGGTACTCACTGTCGTGTACATACTTCAACAGGCCGCCCTGCTGAATCGGCTTACGGGCTTTCCAGGCCGTTTCAGCCAGCAGACCCAGTTCATAATGGAAGTCTTCGAAACGGGCTCCCTGAATACGGCTTTGAACACCGCAGAAGCACAGATCGACAATCTCTCTGGCAAGACCCACGGCTTCAAACAGCTGCGCTCCCCGATAGGAGGCAATGGTCGAGATTCCCATTTTGGAAAGGATTTTCATCAGCCCTTTGCCGATGCCTTTACGGTAAGCCTTGTACGCTTCCCGGGGATCGGTCATTACCTCACCGGAGCGAATCTGGTCATTGATGATTTCATAGGCCAGATAAGGGTATACGGCGGTGGCACCAAACCCGATCAGCACCGCAAACTGGTGGGAGTCACGGGCAGAGGCGGTTTCAACAATAATATTCGACTCAGAACGCTGGCCTTTGCCAATCAACCGGTGATGCACGGCACCCGTCGCCATGGCCGCTGGCACTGGCAGCAGTCCCTGATCGATATGGCGGTCAGAAAGGCAGATTAATACCTTGCCGGATTGCACCGCTTGTTCCGCCTGCTCACAGATATTCAGCACCGCCTGCTCAAGACCAATAGACGGGTCGTAAGTCAGGTTGATGGTGGCTGTCTCAAAGGACTTATGCTGATGACGAACACTCATCAGGTCCAGGAATTTCGCAGTGGACAGTACGGGTGACTTGAGAATGACCCGGGCAGCATGCTCCGGTGTTTCTTCAAACAGGTTCAACTCACGACCCAGGCAGGTTTCCAGCGACATGACAATCGCTTCACGCAGCGGATCAATAGGCGGGTTGGTTACCTGGGCAAACTGCTGGCGGAAGTAGTCATAAACCGTTCGGGTTCTGCCAGACAGCACGGCCATTGGTGTATCGTCGCCCATAGAACCAACCGCTTCCTGGCCAGACTCCACCAGTGGACGGATCACCTGATCACGTTCCTCAAAGGTGACCATAAACATCTTCTGATAGACGTTTAGCTGCTCAGGAGACAGGTGGTCAACCTTGTAATCATCTTCACTGAAGTGCGAACGGATACGATAGGCGTTCTGCTTCAGCCACTTTTTATAGGGCTGACGGACTTTCAGTTTGTCATCAATATCATGGGCCTGGTGCAGTTCACCTGTTTCGGTATCAATCGCCAGAACTTCTCCCGGCCCAACCCTGCCTTTAGCAACCACATCTTCAGCCTTATAGCCATGGACGCCAACTTCTGAAGCCACGGTCAGGTAGCCGTTCCTGGTAATAACCCAACGTGACGGGCGCAAGCCATTACGGTCCAGGGCACAGACGGCGTTGCGGCCATCGGTAATAACCAGGCCGGCAGGGCCGTCCCAGGGCTCCATATGCATGGAACTGTATTCATAGAACGCCCTGAGGTCCGGATCCATGGTGTCGACATTTTGCCATGCGGGCGGTACCAGCATGCGAATGGCACGGTAGAGATCCACACCACCCGCAACCAGCACCTCCATCATGTTGTCCAGGCTGGATGAGTCAGAGCCGGTGCGATTCACCAGGGGAGAAATATCATCAAGCGTTGGCAGCAACGGTGACTGGAACTTCTGACGACGGGCCTCTGCCCAGTTACGGTTACCGGTGATGGTATTGATTTCACCATTGTGAGCCAGCATGCGGAATGGCTGAGCCAGCTGCCAGCGCGGCATGGTGTTGGTAGAAAACCGCTGATGGAATACACAGATGGCGGTTTCAAAGCGGGTATCACCAAGGTCCGGATAAAATGTCGGCAGGTCCACCGGCATCATCAAACCTTTATAGGTGATGACCCTGGGCGACAGTGAGCAGATATAGTAATCCTGGTCTTCCGCCATCGCCATATTGGTGTAACGGCGGGCCATGTAGAGCCTGGCATTAAACTCTTTCTCGTCCAGCTCACCTTCGGGGGTAACAAAAATCTGTTCAATGCCTGGTAACAGATCTTTGGCGATGGGGCCCAGGCAGTCAACATTAACAGGAACCTGGCGCCAGCCTACCACGTTGAGCCGTTGCTTCTGTAACTCTTTCTCAAGCGTTTTTTTGCCTTTTTTCGCCCGGGCCTTGTCCGTGTTGAGAAAGACCATCCCTACGGCATATTGGCCGGGCAGCTCGCAGCCAAACTTTTCTTTCGCAACCGTTCGGAAAAAAGTATCCGGTGTTTGAATCAACAAACCACAACCGTCGCCTGTTTTACCGTCGGCAGCAATACCGCCACGGTGAGTCATACAGGTCAGTGCTTCAATCGCCGTTTTCAGAAGGTGGTGACTTTTCTTACCTTCCATCTGGGCAATCAGCCCGAAACCACAGTTATCCCGAAACTCCCCGGGATTATACAGACCTGCTTTCATAGGCACTTTCTCTACCAACCTCATCAACCCATTATTTTTCTGGCTCGCCTCGCCTTAACCAAAAGTCATCCCGACTTTCCCGGAGCCCGCTTCCACCTTGAAGTTGACTCCTATCCGGAAGGCTTCATGTTCCACTTTCTGAATCAGGCGAATACACATCGTTTAAACATCTTTGGCGTACCACCGGCACACTACCCTGTAGAGCCATAACTATTTTGTAACCGGTTTTGTAACCCGTGTGCTTTCTGCCTCTGGTAACAGGACTTCCCGCCATAATTATGCAGCTTAGGTGCATAAAACCAAATCTGGCTTATGGCCACTTGGCAGGCAAAACGGCTCGCCATTTTACACGGCTGTCACTGCAATCACAAATGACCCGCATCAATGCAAGTAGAAACCGTAATAATAGATTGATATATCGAAGCTTTTTACAGCAAATTCACACAATCAGGAATAGTTATGACTAATGGAGTGAGAGCTGGAGAGTACGCTCCAGCCATTGAGAAAGTATTCAGGAACAGAACTGCTCAAGGCAGTCCATTAAATGTTGATGGCTAAAACCATCCGTCACCACAGCATGACCAACAGAGTCCAGAAGCACCAGCCGCAACTGGCCATCCAGCACTTTTTTATCCACTGCCATTAGCTCAAGAAAGCGATCCGGGTTGATACCAGAAGGAGGCATCACCGGCAGGATGGCACGCTCAAGCAAATATATAAGCCCATCGACGTCTTCTCTGGATATATGGCCTTCCCGGCAGGAAAGATCAGCCGCCATCACCATACCAGCAGCCACCGCTTCACCGTGCAGCCAGGAGCCATAACCGGTATGAGTTTCTATTGCGTGACCAAAGGTGTGCCCAAGATTGAGAATGGCACGAATACCGGACTCAGTCTCATCCGCCTCGACCACTCTGGCCTTGTCCTGACAGGATTGATGGATTGCGTAGGAAAGCGCCTCCGGATCACGATCCAGCAAACGCCCAATGTTTTCCTGCAACCACTGATAAAACGGTTGATCGCAAATCAAACCATATTTGATTACTTCTGCCAGTCCTGCTGATAGCTCCCGGTCAGGTAATGTGTTCAGTGTCAGCGTATCGATAATGACGGCATTGGGCTGATAGAAGGCACCGATCATGTTTTTACCCAGGGCATGGTTGACCCCGGTCTTTCCTCCTACTGAGGAATCAACCTGGGAGAGCAGTGTCGTTGGTACCTGAATAAAATCCACCCCCCGCTGATAGCAGGCCGCAGCAAAACCGGTCATATCCCCAATAACACCGCCACCCAACGCCAGCAACGTTGTTTTGCGGGTATGCCGTTCCTGCAACAGCTGATCGAAAATAAGGTTGAGTGTTTCGAGGTTTTTATACTGCTCACCATCCGGCAAAGTGATGACCGTCAAATCATAATTTGCCAGGGTGCGCTTAATGAGATCCAGGTAGAATGGGGCGATCGTCTCGTTGGTGACAATGGCAACACGCCGACCTTTAATGTAAGACTGGAAATGCTCAGCGTCTGACAAAAGATCGGAGCCGATAAAAATGGGATAGCTTCTATCTCCCAGATCGACTTTAAGTTCCAGCATGGTAGATGACTCCCTCACTGTTTTCCCAAACCAACCGTTTGAATGATTTTTTTTATAACTTGCCGGGGTGACATGGTGGCCGTGTCCAGAACAAGGTCTGCGATCGACCGATACAGTGGGTCACGCTCTTCAAGCAACCTGGTCAGAACCTCTGCACGGTCTGCCCGTTGCAACAATGGCCGTCGTTTGTCTTTTTCCGTTCTCTGCAATTGAATTGCTACCGGGGTACTCAAATAAACCACAAACCCATTGGTGCTCAACTGCCGTCTGTTTTCCAATCGGCCAACAGCCCCCCCACCGGTTGCCATGACGACGCCTTTCTGAGTGCAAATATCTTCGATGACCTGGGTTTCCCTGTCCCGAAACCCCAGCTCGCCTTCAACATCGAAAATCCAGGGAATATCCGCGCCACTGCGTTCTTCAATCACATGATCCGAGTCAAGAAAGGGTCGAGCCAGCTCTTTTGCCAGCATCCTGCCAATGGTACTTTTGCCTGCCCCCATGGGACCAATAAGATAGATATTTGTTAATGGCATGCTCTTTGCCAGCCTGACTTCCTGCCTGTGTGCAGCGAGCGTAGCGCATCGTAAGCAGTGATGACAACAAAAAACGGGAGCCAAGGCTCCCGTCAGAGATTTTAAAGCCGACTATATGCCAGCAGTTTAACGCAATGAAACACCTTCAGTAATAATTCTGGGCGTTATAAAGACCAGAAGTTCTTCTTTATCATCACTCTCTGTTTTATTGCGGAACAAACCACCAACCAGGGGAATATCGCCCAGGACTGGTACTTTGATAACACCTTGTTTCTTACTCTGCTTAAAGACACCACCAAGAACGACTGTTTCACCATCTTCAACCAGAACCTGGGTAGTAATCTCATTGGTGGAAATAATTGGAACGTTATTGGATGCCTGATCAGTGGTATCGTCATTATTGATCTTGATATCCATAATAACTCGACCATCCGGGGTAATCTGAGGTGTCACTTCCAGCCCCAGCACTGCATCCTTGAACGCAACGGAAGTGGCCCCACTGGAGGTTTTCTCTTCGTACGGAATTTCTTTACCTGATTTGATTATCGCCGTTTTCTTATCGGCGGTAATGACTTTTGGCTGTGAAATGACTTCACCGCCACCATCACTCAACAGCGCAGACAGCTCAAGGTTCAAAATCGTGCCACCATTGGTGGAGAAGCCGATAGCAATAGCACTTGAAGCCCCTCCCGTTACACTCAGGTCAGTAAAGACATCATCATCCTGCCCACCACCAATCGAGAGATCCCTGTTATCGCCCTTGATCGCATCATTTTTTGACCCACTCCACTTAACACCCAGTTCTTCCTGGAAGTTGGAGCTGAGTGTCACGATACGAGCCTCAATCATCACCTGCCGAATCGGAATATCCAGCTGATCGATCAAAGCTCTTAATTCATCCAGCTTGGCCTGCGTATCCTTGATCAACAGACTATTGGTTCTTGCCACCACCTGAACCGAACCCCTCTCTGTCAGCAGGCTGGCACCTTCTGCGCCTTTCAGTACCGTGGCAATTTCTTCAGCGTCGGCGTAATTAATCTGAACCAGATCAGTATATACCGGGGCTAACTCACGAATCTGCTTTTCGTTCTCCAGCTGCTCACGTTCACGTGCAGCAATTTCCGCTGCCGGCGCCACGGTAAGAACATTGCCTTCCAAACGCTTGTCGAGCCCTTTAGCCTTAAGCACAATATCAAGCGCCTGATCCCAGGGAACATTTTGCAGTCGCAGGGTTACATTACCCCCAACCGTATCCGATGCCACCAGATTCAGATCGGTAAAATCAGCGATCAACTGAAGCACCGCCCGGACTTCAATATCCTGAAAGTTTAACGACAGTTTGTCACCTTTATAGGAGAGCCCTGCTTTTCGTCTACTACGATCTTTAGGGTCTGGAGCCTTGACACTGACAGTCAGCAGATTGTCTGTCTGATAGGCCAGATACTCAAACTCTCCCTTGGGCTCTATGGTAATAATGCTGTTACCATCCTCAACAGCGGCATCAATAAACTTGATCGGTGTAGCAAAGTCGATAACATCCAGGCGATTTCTCAGGTTCTGTGGCAATACATTGCCCTGAAACTCCAGACGGATACGCCCCCCCTGCTCATTCATATCCATCGGAATCCTGGCGTCGGACAGGGCGATGATAACCTCGCCCTCACCATCATCACCTCGCTGGAAATCAATATCGGTAATACCTCTTCGCATTTCCGGGACTTGATAGGATGACTGGCTCCGCTGAGGTAACTCCCTTTGCACCGCCGTGGTGCTGTTATTCTCGCCAAGGTAAATGCTGAGCGTCCTGCCATCAGTCTGGGTGCTGAAGCGGGTAGGCTGCTGAAGATTAATAACCAGGCGGGTTCTGTCTCCGGCCTCAAGCACAGTCACACTCTTGGCATTATTAAAACCAATCTCATTGTACTTGGGGAGTTCACTGCGGGTAAAAGGCAGGTCTATGGAAATCCGGGGAGGCTTCTCAATGCTGTAGCCATGAGCCACCGGTGCCGCGCCATCAAAGCTCAAACGTATCTCAACCATCTCACCCGGCAATGCCGCTGAATCCATATTTTTCAGGGTGACACCCCACGCGGAAATAGGCAACATGGCCAGCAACGTATACAGAAGCCCTCGGACAGCCCTGGCCTGCAACAGGGGACTAATATTCATCTAACTTACCTATTTCAGAATTAGAATTGTTTTTTTCATCGGCATCACTGTTAAATAATCCAGCCCATTCCGCCACTATGGCCCAAAACCATACCCGCTCATGCTGAAGCATCCCCCAGATAAAAAAAGCCGTCCATCCCTGAATACAGTTGACTAACTCAACACAGCCAGCCGCGCACTGTCAACCGCTCAGGGTGTGACAGCAGCATCCTTGCTGGAAATATGATGATTAATTCACAATAAAGGAAATAAAATCACTGATTATTAAAATTAACGCGGAGAACTCTTGGTCGCTCAATCCAGTAACCTGGACCAGCAGGAACTATCTCGGTCACACGCAACTCCTGGTCATCGAGGTAAGTGATACGACCATGGTTACGCCCCATGAAATCACCCACACGAACCCGATGAACACCGTCAGAGCCACGCACCAGCCCCCAGAATCCTTCGTCGTTACTGATAGAGCCTACCAAACGAAACGAGTCCAGTTCAAACTGTTCCAGGTACTGCTTAACACGGTGTGGGTCTGGCTTGATGTTGCTATTGAGCTGTTCCTTAGTCAGTTCAATTTTCACCGGCTGCTTAAAAGGACTGCGCAAGGCAGATGCCTGATAAGTAAACGCCTCATAAGGCCTGAACTTGGGCAATGGCTCAATATTACCCGTAGGACGGGCCCTCATCTCAGCCATATAGTCATCAATATCCTGATACCCACGGCCACCATCCAGACATCCGGAAAGAATCAGCGCAGCACCGGCAACAAAGACAAGTTGAAGCAGCTTCATCATAGCCCCCCCTGATCATTGTAGCGGTAAGTTTTTGCAAGGATGTTCATGGTTAACTGACCATTCTTGCCCGGGCGAATCTCAAAATCATGCAGGGTAACTATTCGCGAAAGACTGGCGACACCACTGACGAAGTTACCCAGATCATGGTATGTGCCGGTCACGCCAATACTGATTGGCAGCTCTATATAAAAGTGGCTGACATTTTCATCCTGAAGTTTTATTTCTTCGATCTGAAGACCTGCTCCACGCCCGGTAAAGGTAATGTCTTCAAGCAGCCCGGGCACCTCTGTATCACTGGGCAGCTGTTTCACCAGTGCACCAAACGAGTTTTCCATTTCCGTCATCTGTTCGCGGTAGGCCTGCAGGTTGGCCGACTGGAACGCCCTGATTCGATACTGCTCCCGTAAATCCTGCTCTTTACTGGCAGCAGCATCATACCGCTTCTGCAAACCGGTCAGGTGAAACTGATAACCAAGCCCCAGCACTAACGCCAGAGTCAGAATACAGACAAAGACCCTGGCTCCCAGAGGCCATGAACCGATGTTATCGAAATCAATGTCATTCAGATCAAGCTCATTCAGCTTTTGTATTGAATCTGTAAGGTTCATAGTCCCCCCTTGGCCTGAGTGGGGTTGATCTGCTTAACCGTTAGATCAAACTCATTCCAGCGCTGGCTGTTAGCCGCTACTTTCCTGACCGCTGTCAGATTTGGCTCAGCAAACCATTCAGAGTTATCGAAGTTTCTCATCAAGGCAGAGATACGATTATTGGACTCGGCAACCCCGACCAGCGACAGACGATCTCCCTCCAGGGTTATCTGCTTGAAATAAACCCCCTCAGGAACCACATGTGCGACCTGGTCAAATATGCGAACAATCACAGGGCGGTTGCCCTGCAGGTTTTGAATGACCTGCATCCTCTCCAGCAGTTGTTCTTTCTTGGTTCTCAGGTCCTTGATTTCACTGATCCGCTGATTAAGCTGCGTAATTTCATTTTGCAGATATTGGTTACGGCTCTGCTGCTGACTGATGTTATTGCTGATATAAAGATCACCGATAAAGACCAGGCCAATACCAACCAGCACCGTTATCGCCCAGAGGGCAATGAAATTCTGTTTGCGCTCTTTCCTGAGTTCTTCACGCCAGGGTAAAAGGTTAATTCTTGCCATCAGTCGAAACTCCTCATGGCAAGGCCACAGGCGATCATCAGCGCCGGGGCCTCAGTGGCCAGTTGGTCCTTATCCACTTTCCCTGCCATGGACATTCCGGCAAAAGGATTTGCCAGCCTGGTCGGGACCCCCAGTTTGTCCTGAATCATTTCCGCCATACCCGGGATTGATGCAGATCCTCCTACCAGGGCAATGGCATCCACATCATTAAACTGGCTGGATGAATAAAAGAATTGCAATGAACGTGATACCTGCTGAACCACCGTTTCCCGGAAGGGCTCAAGAACTTCAGGTTCATAATCGTCAGGCAGCCCCCCTTTGCACTTGGCTTTCTCGGCTTCTTCAGGGGTGAGCCCGTAACGGCGCTGAATCTCATCAGTCAACTGCCGTCCACCGAATAACTGCTCACGGGTGTATACGGTTTTACCCCGGCTGATCACATTCAGTGTGGTTTTTGTGGCACCAATATCGACGATAGCCAGCACCGGATCCTGATCTGGCAGGTCAAGCTGGCCATCAATCAATTCGCACGCCCGCTCCATGGCAAAGGCTTCGACATCAACAACCCTGGCCGTTAATCCACCAAGTCGAAGTGCCTCTTCGCGCATTTCAACATTGTCACGACGGCAGGCTGCCAGCAAAACTTCAACCCGCTCGGGATTTTTTTCGTTCAGACCCTGAACTTCAAAGTCGATGGCCACTTCATCCATGGCGTAAGGAATATACTGGTCTGCCTCAACAGAAATCTGGGTTTCCATCTCATCTTCACTGAGGGAAGCATCCATATCGATGGTTTTGGTGATAACGGCAGCGCCTGAAACCGCAACGGCGGCGTTTTTCAGGCCAGTTCTGGATTGGGAGAGAGCTCTTGCAACGGCTTCACCAATGACATCAACTTCATGAATATTATTTTCAACCACGGCTCCTGGCGGAAGGGGCTCAACACAGAAAGCTTCGACTCGGTAAACACTGCCTTTCAGCCCTAACTCAATGACTTTGACAGATGTCGAGCTTATATCCACCCCTAACACGGCATTTGATTTTTTCTTCAGCAGCCCAAACACTGGTGCAATCCTTGATTATTAGTTATAAGATCAACGGCCTTAATTTAATAACAGTCTGTATACTTTCGCAATTACAGTCGCCATTCAGCCAACTCTAAACACTGGATTTTTAAGGAAGATCCTTCGGCAACCCAAGACGGTGTCGCGTACAGGAAAACCACATTTTCAGCTGATGGCCATTTCACCATATAATACTCAGTCACGAACGGCTGTCAGGACGACTCTTGTTATGACAAGACAGTTCAAAGATGTCACAACTTCAGCCGGTGGCCTTCGCTTAATCAGGATGCCCTAACAGCATGAAACGGTCGGTTAAACTTCTTAAATTCCTGCTCTGGTCACTAGTAACAGTAGCCAGTGGAATTCTGCTTGTCAGTGCCAGTGCCTATTTATACCTCAGTCCTTCGCTACCTTCTGTGGAGTCCTTGCGAGACGCCAAATTACAGACACCTCTGCGAGTTTACTCTCAAGATAATCTTCTCATTGCCGAGTTCGGCGAAAAACGCCGGTCCCCCATTCAGTTTGAAGACGCCCCCATACACCTGATCAAAGCCTTTATGGCTGCCGAAGACGACCGTTTTTATTACCATCCCGGCGTTGACATCATGGGCCTGATGAGGGCCGCTGTGCAACTGGTCAGCACCGGCAGCATTCAGTCCGGTGGCAGTACCATAACAATGCAGGTGGCCAAGAACTTCTTCCTGAGCCACGAGCGGGTATTTTCGCGAAAATTCAATGAAATCCTACTCGCTTTGCAAATAGAACAGCAACTGTCCAAGGATGAAATCTTTGAACTCTATCTCAATAAAATTTACCTGGGAAACCGCTCTTATGGCGTCGAGGCCGCCGCACAGGTTTACTATGGCAAAGCCATCGATGAGTTGAATCTGGCCCAGATTGCCATGATTGCCGGTTTACCAAAAGCACCTTCCCGCTATAACCCGATCAATGACCCCAAACGGGCCCTGATCCGACGGGACTGGATCCTGGGAAGAATGAAAGATCTTGGCTACGTCACCCATGAAGAATATAGCAACGCCGTCAGCCAGCCGGTTACTGCCCGCTATCATGGCGCAAAAATCGAACTTGAAGCGCCTTATATCGCCGAGATGGTTCGACAGCAAATGGTTGAGCAATACGGTCTGGATGCCTACACCGAAGGTTTTAAAGTCTACACCACCACCAGCAGCGAGCTGCAAAATGCGGCCAACCTTTCGGTAGCCCAGGGGTTAATGGCCTACAACGAACGCCATGGTTACCAGGGCCCGGTCACCAACCTGTTTGATAATATTCCGGAAGAGGGCTGGCAGCAGCGCATCAATAAAACTCCATCGCCCGGTATTCTGTTACCCGCCATGGTCACCCGGGTTGGCGAGGAAGACGTTGAAATCGGCCTGAAAGACGGCAACAGCGGTAAAATCAGTTGGGAAAATCTGAGCTGGGCAAAGCCCTTTCTGACCGTAAACAGCGTTGGTCGTACACCTGAAACACCTGCGGATGTTGTGAGAATCGGAGACCAGATCTGGGTCAGGCTTACAGAAGATGGCAGTTATCGTCTGGCCCAGGAACCACAGGCACAGGCAGCCCTGATTTCCATGCACCCGGAAAATGGTGCAATTCTGGCTTTGGTGGGAGGGTACAACTTCTATGACAGCATGTATAACCGCGCCACGCAGGCCATTCGTCAGGCAGGCTCATCATTCAAACCCTTTGTTTATGCAGCAGCCATTGCTAACGGCATGACTGCGGCAACCATCGTCAATGATGCACCAATTGTCTTTGATGATGCCAATCTTGAAGATAGCTGGCGGCCAAATAATGACAATATGAAGTTCAACGGCCCCATGCGTCTGCGTGAAGGTCTCTATCGCTCCAGGAACCTGGTCTCTATCCGTGTTCTGCGCCAGATGGGTATCAGCAAAACCGTTAACTATCTTAAGCAGCTGGGTTTCAAGGAAGAGTCTTTAAGCCGTGATCTGTCACTTTCCCTGGGCAATGTTTCCATGACACCGCTGGAACTGGCTTCTGGCTATGCAGTTCTGGCCAATGGCGGTTTCCGCATTGAGCCCTGGTTTATCCAGCGAATTGAGACCAATGACGAACTTATTTTTGCCGCCAACGCAGCAATAGCCTGCAATGAAAGCTGTATCGCCAGCCTGAATCAAGACACCATGGAGGGTGAAGAAGAGCCCCCCCTTTTCAGCGATCCAGAGCTTGAGGAAATGCTGATTCAGGAAGACACTTTGCTCACTAAACCCGACGATCAGCCGGTAATCGCCCAATCCGTTATGTCACCCCGAGTGAACTACATCATGAACGACATCCTGAATGATGTCATCTGGAAAGGCACCGGCAGACGCGCCCGGGAATTAAAACGGGAGGATATCGCCGGTAAGACCGGAACCACCAATGACAGTAAAGATGCCTGGTTTGTTGGCTTTAACCCGGATGTCCTGACTGCCGTATGGGTGGGTATGGACGACTTTTCAACCCTCGGGCGCTGGGAATACGGAGCCAATGCAGCTCTGCCCATCTGGATTGACTATATGCACACCGCCCTGGAAGGCAAACCGGAACATAAACCGGCACAACCGGAGGGCATGATCACCCTGAAAATTTCACCAGAAACCGGACAGCTTGCACTGCCCGGAGATCCCAACGCTATTTTTGAAATTTTCCTCCAGGAAAACGCTCCGCAACAATACAGTGATGAAGGGCTGCCATCTCTTGGTGAGATGGACCATGAGTTTTCACCGGAAGATCTTTTTTGATATTGATCAAATATCCGCAACAGAGTTCAGAGGGTAATGGCCAGGGTATTCCGCCCTGGCAACGCCAGAGTCAACTGCGGCCTGAGCCACAGCGGCAGAAACCCTGCCAAGCAGTCGGGAATCCATAGGTTTGGGAATGATATAGTCCGGCCCAAAACTCAGCCTGACGCCATCGTACGCCTTCATTACCACTTCCGGGACAGGCTCTTTTGCCAGCTCCCGGATGGCATTCACGGCCGCAATTTTCATCGCTTCGTTAATGCGTGAAGCGCGGACATCCAACGCCCCCCGGAAGATAAACGGAAAGCCAAGGACATTATTGACCTGATTCGGATAATCTGAGCGCCCGGTAGCCATAATGACATCAGGACGAACCGCCTTAGCCAGCTCAGGACGAATCTCCGGGTCAGGATTGGCACAGGCAAAAACAATCGGGTTTTCAGCCATTTTCGCCAGCTGTTCCGGAGACAACAGGTTGGCACCGGAAACGCCAAGGAATGCATCCGCCCCATCAATGGCGTCATCCAGTGTGCGGCAGGGTGTTTCTACAGCAAACATCGCCTTATACTGGTTCAGATCATTCCGTTCTGAATGAATGACGCCCTTGCTGTCCAGCATGAGAATATTTTCTGGCTTGAAGCCGCAGCTGATCAGCAGTTTCACACAGGCAATGGCCGCCGAACCAGCCCCCAGGCAGACCAGTTTTGCCTCTTCAATATCCTTTCCGGCAATCTCAAGGGCATTAAGCATGGCCGCTGCCGTTACAATCGCGGTACCGTGCTGATCATCATGGAAAACCGGAATATCACAATCTTCAATCAGACGACGTTCAATTTCAAAACACTCAGGTGCTTTGATATCTTCCAGATTAATACCGCCAAAGGTACAGGCAATTCGCTTCACCGTATCAATAAACGCCTGCGGACTCTCAGATTCCACTTCAATATCGATCGAATTAACACCGGCAAAACGTTTAAACAGCAGAGCCTTGCCTTCCATAACCGGCTTACTGGCCAGTGCGCCCAGATTACCCAGACCAAGAATCGCTGAACCATTACTGATTACCGCAACCAGATTACCTTTGCCGGTATAACGGTAGACATCCTCTGGATTTTCGGCAACCGCCCGCACCGGCTCCGCGACACCCGGGCTATAGGCCAGTGAAAGATCCAGCGCGGTCTCTGCCGGCTTGGTAATTTCAATCGAAATTTTTCCAGGTTTTGGAAGAGCGTGATAATCAAGTGCAGCTTGCTTCTTTTCCATGAGTTTTTTACTGATATGGGGAGGAGGTTATATGAAGGCCCAGAATATATGATGGAAATGGGGGGAACAAGGTCAATTGGTAAAATATCAGGCCATACAAAAAAGGCGACTGCAAAACAGTCGCCTTTTTAAACCTTTCGGTCGGTAAGCTGTCAGCTCGATTACTTGCGAGCGCCCAGCTTGCCAAAACGCTTGTTGAAGCGCTCGATACGGCCGCCGGTATCCATCACCTTCTGAGTGCCGGTGTAGAATGGGTGGCACTTGGAGCAAACTTCGATGCTCAGTGGCTTGCACAGCGTAGAGCGAGTTTTGATTTTGTTACCGCAGCTGCAGGTAACTTCGATTTCTTCGTAGTTAGGATGGATATCCTGCTTCATTTGAGCTTCCTCGAACTGGTGTATGCCGCCACCTGACTCTCAATAGAGCCCTGGTGTTATCAGGCTCGGGAGACAGGCACCGCAAACGGAACCCACCCCAGCATAATGAGCTGAGAGGGTAAAGAGCGGTGGATACTACCAGAGATTATGGCGGAGGGAAACAGTCTTATGTTCGTCCCATATACGTAGTTTTCAAGCCATTATCCGATCATCAGCACAACCTGCAATGACAAAAAAAACAGTACACAAAAATTAACAAATTACCGTTTCAATTCTTTTACCTTCCACTCTGTTTCAGAAGAGAAACTATTGGATAAAAACGGACATCCAGAAAAAGTCTGACGAAAACCGGCGACAGAGCCCTTGAGGCAGTAGACTGGATATCCATCGTCAATATTAATGAAACCACAAATAACAGTGCCCAACTGTGTCCGGTGAATACCATGAACATAGAATGCTTGTATTTTTATGATATTGACCTGGTGTGGGCCGCCAGCAGGCAGGGCTATATCGGAATACACAATGTGCTGCAAGCCAACGAAACCGATTCACCTCCTCCATATGATCTGGCATGGGCGGCCGTGAATGGGCAAACAGAGACCGTCAACGAACTGCTGGCCAATGGAGCTGTTCCCAGTCTGTCTACCTATGCCTTATCGTTGGCAGCCGGCCAGGGGTATGCCGACATCGTCGATATTCTGCTGGCCCACGGTGCCACTCCATATCAGTCACCGGATGCATTGGTGTGGGCCGCCCAGAATGGTCATTTTGTGATTTTCAACACCCTGCTGACCCACGGGGCCACTGTGCACCAGTCGCCAGACGCCCTGGTAAAGGCCGCCAAAAATGGGCACACCAACATCGTTGACATCCTGCTGGCCCACGGAGCCACACCCAGCCTCGCTCCATTTGCCCTGTCGCTGGCGGCCCGGAATGGGCATGCCGGGATCGTCGAAACTCTGCTGGCCCACGGAGCCACCCCCCAACAGTCACCAGAAGCCCTGATGTGGGCTATCCAAAAGGGTCACAGCACGATTGTCAACGCCCTGCTGAGCCATGGAGCCGACCTTAACCAGTGCCCGAAGGCCTTAGTGTGGGCCGCTGAGAATGGTCACGTTGAGACGGTCAAGACATTGCTGAACAAAGGAGTTCCCCCGGAGTATTGTCAAGAAGCACTGGTGCATGCCTCAAGAAAGGGACAGCTTGAGATCGTTAACGCTCTGTTAGCCAAAGGTGCCAATCTCCATCGGTCGCCAGCGGCCCTGGATCATGCCGTAACTAATGGGTATGTCGAGATCACCAGCGCATTGCTGACCACCGGAGCCACACCTCAACAGTTATCCAAGGCCCTGGTCTGTGCCGCTACAAGAGGACATGCAGGGGTCGTCCACACTTTGCTGGCCTATGGTGCCATCCCACACCACTCTCCAGATGCCCTCGTGATTGCCGCCCGTGAGGGTCACATTCAGGTTGTCAGCATGCTGTTGGCCAACGGTGGGACTCCCCATCAGTCTCCTGAAGCCCTGGTGCAAGCCTCCTCGAATGGCCATGTCAGTATCGTTAAAACTTTACTGACACACGGAGCCAACCTCCACCAGTCACCAGCAGCCCTGGCCTGGGCATTCAGGAAAGGACAAACCGAAATCACTTACCTTCTGAAAAACCACATACCCGAGTTACAATGCCAACAACCAACACTTCTGCAACTGTGCGCACGAACGTGCATCCGTAACCGATTGATCGAAAATCTGAATATCAGCGGGCAACCGGTACGGCCAGCAATTGAAGCACTGCCACTGCCCGATCAATTGAAGAAGTTTATCTACAACCCACTGCTTCCAACACCTTCCTGAAACACTGAGGCAGAAGAGATCAAAGTGGATAACCTCAAACCACCCGACCCGGTTTCTGTTCATGCCAGCTTTCAGTTCCTGTATCATCTCCCCCATAGAAATACCACGATGGAACCTGAATGAGCAGCAAACCGGCGGACACTTCTGACGCAGCAAATGATCAAGCAACCACCGAACAATCCGTCTCCGCCAGGCTTATTGCAGAAAAATTTATCAGAGTCGCCATCCCTTCTCCTCTGAGGCAATTGTTCGACTACTTACCACCAGACACGCATTCTGCCACGGCCATTCACCCTGGCAGCAGAGTTATCGTGCCTTTTGGCCCACGGCAAATGGTGGGGATTGTGCTCTCCATCGAATCCGGCACTGACATTCCTGCCAATAAGCTGAAACAAGTCATTTCTGTCCTGGATCAAGGGGCTCTTGTACCAGAGGATATTATCCAGCTATGCCAGTGGGCAGCCCGTTATTACCATCACAGCATCGGAGAAACCCTGCACCAGGCTCTGCCGAAAAACCTGCGCCTGGGAAAACCGGCATCCACCGGCAGCATTCCTTTCTGGTACCCCCTGGTTGAACCGGACAGTGAGTTACGAAACCAGCTGAAGCGATCAAAAAAGCAGCTGGCCGCCCTGACGCTGATTGGTGAAAATCCTGCCGGCATCAGCGCCACGGAGCTCCATGAATACGGTTTCAGCAAGAGCACTCTAAAAGAGCTGGCCAAAAAAGGATTGATCCATTCCCGGGATGTTGAGCCTTCCCCACGCCTGTTTACCGAAACCACCAACCCACTGAAGTCTGCTCACCTTCAGCTGAACGAAGAACAGGCGTTTGCCTGTGAAGCCATTACCGATTGCCTGGGATCCTATCGCACTTATCTTCTGGAAGGCATCACCGGCAGCGGCAAAACCGAAGTGTACCTGCAGGCTATTTCAGCAGCATTGGCCAACGGTAAGCAGACATTAGTGCTGATTCCGGAAATCGGCCTCACGCCTCAGACGGTCAGGCGCTTTCGTGATCGTTTCAAGGTACCGGTTGCCTGCCTGCATTCGGGGCTCAGCGATGGTGAACGATTACAAGGCTGGCTCGAAGCGGCCAGGGGCACGGCTGGCATATTGATTGCCACCCGTTCAGGCATTTTCACCCCAATGCCACACCTTGGGCTTATTATTGTTGATGAGGAGCATGACGGCTCTTATAAGCAGCAGGAAAGCCTGCGATATAACGCCAGGGATCTTGCCATATTCCGCGGCAGCCAGTGCCACTGTCCGGTCGTCCTTGGATCGGCAACCCCTTCCCTGGAAACGCTACACAATGCGCATCAGGGAAAATACACTCAGCTTCACCTGAAGCAGAGGGCAGGGAATGCGCGTCCACCCGCCATGGAGCTGCTGGATATGCGCCACCAGGTTCTGAAAGACGGCTTATCCACAGAACTGCTGCAAAGAATGACTGCTCATCTTGGACGAGGCAATCAGGTGATGGTTTTCCTGAACCGTCGTGGCTATGCGCCATCCATGATCTGTCAGGACTGCGGCACCATTATCGACTGCCCGCACTGCGATGCGCACATGACCATTCACCGTTACCCTCCCCATATGCACTGCCATCATTGCGATCTGCAACAGGCTATCCCATGGCAGTGCCCATCGTGCCGGAGCAGAAAGCTTCAACCTGTAGGCCAGGGTACGGAGCGGACAGAGCAGACCCTCAGCCAACACTTCTCCGGTTATCCCGTGCTGAGAATCGACCGGGACACCACGCGCAGAAAACAAGCGTTGAGCAATATGCTGGAGGAAGTGCAGTCCGGCAGACCCTGCATACTGCTGGGCACACAGATGCTGGCGAAAGGTCACCACTTCCCGAATGTGACCCTGGTTGCCATCGTCAATGCCGATGCAGGGCTGTTCAGCTCTGACTTCAGAGGACCGGAAAGAACCGGCCAATTGATTATGCAGGTGGCGGGGCGAGCAGGACGGGGGAATAAGCCCGGACAGGTTATTATTCAAACCTATAATCCGGAACACCCTGCGCTCCAGCTTCTGTCCATGAACGATTACAGCCGTTTTGCCAGCAGTCTGTTTATGGAAAGAAAAAGCCTGAATCTTCCCCCACAGGGATATTTAACCCTGGTTCGATCAGAGTCGGTTAACCAGGGGGAAAGTGAAGCCCTACTCTCAGCGTTGAGACACTATGCTGAGCGGGCAGCCGAAGGCAGCAATGTTCGGTTACTGGGTCCGATTCCAGCCCCCATGGAAAAGCGTCAGGGACGCTACCGCTGGCACCTTCTTATCCAGGGAAAAAGCAGAAATCATTTACACGCGGTGGTGAGTAGCGTTGTCAGCTACCTGGAAAGCCACCGGCTTCCCAGACAACTGAAGTGGACGGTAGATATTGACCCTCAGGAGATGAGCTAGTACATGGTTTCAATGAATTTGACGGGTTGTCGTGCCTCCGGACTCCGTTCGTCCTGAGCCTGTCGAAGGGCGAAAACTCCGGACTCTGATAGATCATGCCAAGCACCCTTCGACTCCGCTCAGGGTGAACGGAGATTGTACCCGTCAAACTGAGGCTGACCGAGAATAGCGCACGTAGCGAGGAGGGCAGTCTATTCTCGGTCAGCCTCCTATAGCATCCGCGATATTGCCTGAATTTGTCCACGCTGGAAGTTCTGCATGGCACTTTTACGGGCAAAGTCGAGATATCTCCGGATATCACTGTCCGGCAGAGATTTATAAGTGTAAAGAAAGATATCCCGCATTCTTTCCGGCATATCTTTCCGGATATAGGGCTTCTCCTGAGCTTTCAACACCTGGGCAGGTCTCATTGGCTGCTCGGCACCTGCGGGCATGACCTCCCGAAGCATTCTCTGGGCTCCCACTGAAGCACTGGCAGCCAGCTCGGTACTCAGCTCAACAGCATCAAGTGCTTCCATCAACTCTTCTATTAAAATTATCCGGTTATTTCTGGGCAGCTCCGCCGACAGTTTTTCCCGGATATACATCTCCATTTTTGCCTGATTGGCAGGATCACTGGCTTCAGCCTCAAGGCGGAGAATTTTCTTACCCAGGGGCGATCCGAACCAGTCAATCAACCGGTCCAATTCACCCACCGACAACGCTTCATCCAGGGTTACTTTCATGGAAGCCCGAAAAAAGTCGGGACTGTAACGAATTTTGACCACCTGATTGACCGTATCCACAACTGGCTCAGGAATCGGATATTTCTGCTGCTGAAGAGTCATACTGTCGTGTATCCAGTCAAGCTGACGTTCCAGTCCTGTCTGGTCATAAAGTTTATCCAACAGCTGATGCTTTGCAGGTGATGCCAATGCATTGGCAGTAAAAAGCAGGGTAGCGAACAAACCTACAACTACTAATCTCTTTCCGTCCATAGTCAGAGCCGTGTTGATACCGTTTATTGTGAAACAGTCAGTTAATATATCTATCAACCCACTGTATGGAGTGAGCGACAGTGACTGGATTATCGCCAGAACGCTCACTTTTACCATACTCTGTTGAGTATCAGTCGTAAAGTTTACTGACGATGGCCGTTACCGCCGTCTCGACCCGTAAAATACGTGGTCCAAGATGGATCCTTTGAAACCCGGCCTGTGCCAGTTTATCCACTTCATAGTCAATAAAGCCCCCTTCCGGACCAATAGCCAGCACAGCAGGCCTGGAAATCTGATGCGGGCAGCTCTCACCCCCTAGCGGATGAGCCACCAGTCCCAACTTTCCTGCCACCAGGGTCGGCAAACGATCTTCCACAAAAGGTTTGAAACGCTTTTCCAGAATCACTTCTGGCATGATCGTATCCCGGGCCTGTTCAAGACCCAGTATCAGCTGCTCACGCACTTTCCCGGGGCTTAACCAGGGGGACTGCCAGAAACTTTTTTCAACCCGATAACTGTTCATCAGGATAATCTTTTTAACACCCAGCGCCGTCAGATGCTGGAGTGAACGTTTGAGCATTTTGGGCCGGGGTAAAGCCAGCAGAACCGTCAACGGCAAGGCCGGAGGGGGAGGCATAGTCAGCTCCACTTCAAGACGCATTATTTCTGAAGACAGATGAGTAATTTTCCCCGTGCCCATCTTGCCATTCACCAGGCCAACACGCAGCACATCGCCTTCACTGGCCTGATGAACGTCCAGCACATGCCTTAACTGTCGCTGGTCCAGCTCTGCATGCCATTCATCAATAAAGTGTTGTTGCTCAAGGAGGAGAAGATTCATCTAAACAGCCATACGCTGGTAAGACAGTTAATCAGCAGGGAACTGAAACTGACACATTCATATAAAAGGAAAATCAGAGTGCTTAAAAAGCGACGCCTTTCCGATAATCATCCACAAGCCGGTCAATCTCATCAAGTACCCGATCAATGGCTGCCGACGGTAGCCTGATCTTACCAGATACCAGCTCTTCCCTTAACTCCTCCACAGACAAATAATTACTCGAAAGCGATGCTCTAAGTGGGTGAAAAACCGGATCAGAGAGTAGCCAGAGCAGGCCGTTCTGGACCACCTCAATGGGAACGTCAAATGGTGAATGATGGTAAATCCGGCCAGAATTAAACGCTTCCTGACCATCTGATAAGTGGGGATATGGCATACTTCCTCCCTGAAACAACCGTATCATAGGATAGCATAGCAACCGAACCTTCTGGGCGAGACCCCATCTGGGTGAGCAGAGAGCATAACGAGGATGATAGAAAATTGGTGGAAAATACGGTTTTGTTAGATTGGGGGGAAAGTAGTTCTATGTGTCGAACAAAATCGGACTTTCAGACCAATTTGCTACCAACGCGCGACTGCATGGATAGAGGCAACTGCTGGAGCAGTTGCCACACAAGGCATACCATTCACGGTCAACTTCGTTCACTCAAAAGAACTATTGTCATCCTTCCAATCTGATTGCATTGAGGGGGGCAGAAATGGCGATTGATCCACACTGACATCCACATCCATGCGACCGTCATCAGTATCTTTCTCATTCTGCACCCGGGAATCTCGAACACCTTCTTCGCAGAATTGTTCCGGTGCAAAGACCTCGACACCTGACAGTGGCTTGAGCAACGTGATAACTCGCTCGAACTGACTCCGGGTTATGCTTGATTTCTTGCCAGTATTCACATTGCATCTACCATTTAAGTCCACGGTGATTTTATTCTCCTGGTTGTGCAATACCGAATTTTCCACGCTTGCAACATACACCAGAAGATAAACCATGCCGTTTCTGCACGCGTATTCAAGCCAGTTAAATCCATGTTTATCTTGACAGTTATGATCTGGGTCTTTCTCCAGCAACAAACAGGCTACCTTACCTCCGTAGGTATTATTGTTATTTTGAACCATACACAGCCGATGCAATGGTTTCTGGTTAGCCTTGTTGAGCGCGTTGACATTCGCTCCCAGCTTTATTAATACCTCTACCGCATGCAGTTGGTTATTACTGGCAGCGATGTGCAATGGCGTATTGCCCTGTCGATCCTGGCAATTGATGATATCGGTGGAAAGTGCGGCGCTCTCAATACCAGCAATGCCAGCAATACCAGCGAACCGGTCCTGTTCCACCAGAAGTTCGATCAATCCCGGGAAGTTGTGCCTGGCGGCATGGTGAATAGGCTTCCAACTGTTGCTATCCATCATGTGCTGATTGGCACCTGCCCCAAGCAAGGCCTCAAGACCCACACGCCTGCCATTGCGCTCTTCGGATACACTGTCAAAACGACGAATGAATTTGGCGTCCTCAGCCCTGGCCCCACAAAGCAATGCCAGTGGCGTAAAACCATGTCCATTAACAACATTGATATTGTTTACCTTACCCGTGGCAATGATGGCTGCCACCGCCTCTCCATTGCCTGATATGGCCGCAGAGTGCAATGGGTTACAACCTCTCAAGTCGCCGAGGGTAATCTCTGTATTCAGATCAGCCCCTCCAGTAAGATAAGTCTGAATCTGCTCCAGCTTAACCACCTTGTGTTGTTCCAGGCCGACACATAACTTCCTGGTTTGATCAATGGTTTCCGGTTTAATCTTTGGCTCAACACCAGTTAACACCTTGACACTCTCTGCGTTGCCATTTTTCGGGTCCGAGCCTTGCTCTGACCCGAAAGTCATGGATTGCAAATCGGGAGCAATAGCTCTGCAAACTTCTCTATAACGATGAGGATGAGGATTAAGATTCATCTGTCACTCCAGGTATATATACCTATCATCTTTCAATTTTTTGCTTAAAGATGAATTTGACCGACAAAACAAGAAAAGGTTCAATACTTCTATATCTGCATTGAACACCAATGCTTACAACGATAATAAGCGTTGCGAAAGAGTACTAAGTTTCTGCCTCATCCGGTTTCCGGCTTTTCACAAACCGGGCAAAGAGAATTCCGCACTCAAACAACAGCCACATCGGAATGGCCAGCAGAGACTGTGAAATAACATCAGGCGGCGTCATGATCATACCGATCACAAAGCAGCCAACCACCACGTATGGGCGCTTTTCCTTGAGGCTTTCGACCGTAGTCACCCCCGACCACACCAGCAGAACCGTCGCCACAGGGATTTCAAAAGCGATACCAAAGGCAAAGAACAACTTCAGGATAAAATCCAGATAACTGTTGATATCCGTCATCACGGTGACTGACTCAGGGCCAACCGTGGTGAAAAACGAGAAAATCAAAGGGAAGACCACATAGTAGGCAAAGGCAATGCCCAGGTAAAACAACACAATACTGGCAACCAGCAGAGGAATTGCGATGACTTTTTCATGCCGATACAGGCCAGGCGCAATAAAGCCCCACGCCTGATGGAGAATAAATGGAATCGCAATAAACAGCGACAGCACAATGGTCAGCTTAAAGGGTGCCAGAAAGGGTGAGGCCACCTCGGTGGCAATCATGGTACTGCCTTCCGGCAGGCTGGCGCGGAGCGGTTCCGAGATATAAACGTAAATATCGTTGGCAAAATAAAACAGCCCGGCAAAAACCACCAGCACGGCAACCAGGCTTTTCAGGATACGCCCGCGCAACTCAAGGAGGTGCTGAACGAGCGGCTGCTCTTTATCCTGACCTTTTGATGTCTGTTGAGAATCATCCGACGTTTGTTGTGACATAGTTTACCAAACCCGTCGTAAAGCATCGCCCAATCGGGCGGTGATATAAGACAGGAGCGCGCAGAGCGCTCCGCTTGAGTGTTTGTTCATTCCTTGCTAACTTTATCCAGTCTTTTGTAGACCTACCGTCGGGCAGACGGGATGTAAAGTCTGCGGAGTTCGTGTGAGACTTGGGGAGCATGGGTTGATTCGCCATCGTAAAAGCTCCCACTGTGGAACTTTTATGCGATAACCAAGCCTGTTCCCTGAGCTACGGACCGTGAAACAGAAACGTTCTTGAGCGATCAAGAACCCTCGTCCGCCAGGGCGGGGAGTGTCAGTTACTGCCCTTTTCCTGAGACAGGCGAGCAGAGGTGTCATTCACTGCCTGTTGGTTAACACTGCCATCTCCACTCACTGAGCCACTGTCAACCCCGGACGAGGTATTTACACCGGAAGACGTCTGGTCTTCGGCAGGATCAATGCTCACAGACTTTTTCAGATCATTGATCTGACTTTGAAACTGTTCGCGAGTTTTATTCAACTCTTTCATGACAGCTTCATTGTGCAATTGCTGTTTGATTCCGTCGGCATCAATCTCCCGCTCAAGCTCCTCTTTGACGGACTGAAAACTGCGACGAATTTTGCCCACCCAGTAAGCGGTTGTCCGGATGGCCTGAGGCAGGCGCTCCGGACCCAGCACCACCAGGGCAATTACGGCAACCAATAACAACTCTGTAAAACCTATATCAAGCACAGCGAACTATCACACCTCTCGATCGCCACTCAATTACCAAAGGGCAGCTGTAGCTCCCCTGCAAGAGGGGATCACACCTGGCTCAAAAGAACAGCTTCCGCCAGAAAACCGGCCTGAAAGCCCTTATATACAGTCAAGACTGCTTATGCCTGGACTTTTCCAGGTCAGACTCCAGATTACGCTGCTCAACAGAGCCAGCCTTCAGCTCAGGCTTCCCTGAGTTTTTTTCATTATTTTTCTCACCTTCCGACTCTTCATCAGAGCCCAGTGCTTTTTTAAAACCTTTTACTGCATTGCCCAGATCACTGCCCATTCCACGAAGCTTTTTCGTACCAAAAAGCATCACTACGATCAACAGAATGATCAGCAACTGCCAGATACTGATGCCACCAAAACCCATTTTCTACTCCTTCAGCTCTCCATAAAAGCTGATCAAATAATACACAAAGAGAGGACATATTACCCCATTCCATCACCAGGAGCCTGTCCGAGAATAGACTGCCCTACGCGGCAACTGCTCCTGCGTTGCCCTAGCTCCTGCATCCATACAGTCGTGCGGTGGCAGCAAATTGGTCTAAAAATTCGCTTTTGTTCGGCAAATAGCCCCGCTATTCACCTCACAAAACCGAATTTTTATCCTCAATTTTCTGCCATCCTCGCTACGGGGTCGCCTAGACGGGCGCTATTCTCGGTCAGGCTCCCAGGGGCGTGGCTATTTTGCAACAAACGTTCAGGAAAAGTCGGGAAAGACAGTTACCCGCGGGATGCTTTCTCTTCTATACCGGAAAGCCCGAAACGACGATCCAGCTCATTCAACACATCAGCAGGCTCAAGCCCAAGATGGGACAGCATGACCATGGTATGGAACCAGAGATCAGCCGTTTCATAAATAACCGCCTCCCGATTATGGTCATATTCTGATGCCTTGGCGGCAATCAGCACTTCTGCTGACTCTTCCCCCACTTTTTTCAGAATATGGTCCAGTCCCTTGCTATGAAGTTGTGCAACATAAGAGGAATCCGGATCAGCTTGCCTGCGGTTGCTTAATACTTCAGTCAATTTTTTGATTATATCGTTCATGTTTTAACCTGTGGGATGATTTACAGCAAAGAATACAGCCTTTACCGATGTCCATAAATCGTTGCCGGATCCTGCAACACCGGCTCTTCGGTATCCCACGATGCGTCTCCATGGTTATCCCTGAGGCGACGATAAAAGCAAGACTTACGTCCTGTGTGACAGGCAATACCACCTGTTTGTTCCACTTTCAGCAGGATCGCATCGCCATCACAGTCAAGGCGACACTCTACCAGCCGTTGCGTATGGCCAGAGCTTTCGCCCTTGCGCCATAGCCTGCCCCGTGAACGGGACCAGTAAATGGCAACCTGTTCTTTCAGGGTCAGTTCCAGCGATTCCCGGTTCATCCAGGCCAACATCAAAACCTCTGCGGTTTTATGGTCCTGGGCAATGGCTGTCACCAGGCCATCATCGTTCCACTGAACCTCATCCAACCAGTGAGTTGTTTTCATAACACTATCCAATCATTTTATTTGTTCACATACTTACGCGGCTGATCAGATATCATATCCCTGTTACCCACCGAGACACGACAACGTTAGCATGCAGGCACTAACACAACAGGCTTGGAGAAGATCACCTAAGCAACCATTGCCAAATAGCTGTTCACAACACCCTTTATCGTTAGCACGCCGCTCTACCTGAAAAGCATCTTCTCTCATCTGCATCCTGACGTTATTGAGCAAAAGCACATTATTACGATTACGTTCAGGAACAGGTTTATTACGGTCTGGAAAAGCTTGTGGCGTCTGCCTCATAGCTTCCGAGTAGGACGGCGGAGGCGCAGCACACAGGTGACAAGGCTGGGAAGCAACAACGTCATGCCCCGAGAAACGTCCAGGCACATCTGGACCTGACGCTTCAGTAGCGCCGTAGCCTGATGGTTGGGCGCGGCTTACAAAACCACCCGGAACCGAATTCATGGGGCAACTCCTGATAGCTGATGGATACCAATATGTTGACCCCCGGTAGTAAAAAAAGTTCATGGGCCGATTCGTGCCTGACCCGGGGGGTGTCATAGCAACGGTATAAGCTGGCAACCTTCTTAGCGAACAACCAGCCAACCACCCATTGCCACAGCCAGTAATCCAACCATTGTCTGATCCAGCAGCTCTTTTTCCACAAAAAGGGAACCTGAAGTCACCATCAACGCCCCGCCTGCCAGAAGTAGCAGAACACCAAAACGCCTCTGCTTTTGCTGGCGTTTTTCCGCCCTCACCTGCTGATGATGCAACGCCTGTTGCTGGTCAACCAGGGTTCGCACCGTTGACATCACTCTCTGGGCCATCACGGGAGCACTTAGCAGCCAGTCTGCACTTTGCTCCTTAATATCGCAGAGAATACCAGTTGGGCTGACCTGGCCTTTCATCCACTTTTCCAGATAGGGCTGAGCCGTGGCCCAGAGATCCAGATCCGGGTATAACTGCCGCCCCAATCCCTCGACATTCAATAATGTCTTCTCCAGCAGCACCAGCTGCGGTTGAACCTGCATATTAAAGCGGCGAGCCACCTGAAAGAGCCTGACCAGCAGCTGGCCGAAGGAGATATCCTTAAGGGGCTTTTCAAAGATCGGTTCACAGACGGTACGAATCGCCGCTTCAAGCTCTCCTACCGGCGTATCTCTGGGCACCCAGCCGGAATCCACATGCAACTGGGCAACCTTGCGGTAGTCCCGCCGAAAGAAAGCCAGCAGGTTACTGGCCAGATAGTGCTGATCTTCCGGCTCAAGCGTACCGATAATGCCACAGTCGATCCCGATATAGCGGGGCTCGGCAGGATTGGTGGTATCAATAAAAATATTGCCCGGATGCATATCCGCATGGAAAAAGCGATCCCGAAACACCTGGGTGAAGAATATTTCAACCCCCCGTTCTGCCAGTTTTTTCATATCCACATGCTGTGCTTTCATCGTGGCAATATCGGAAACAGGCACCCCGTAAATCCGCTCAACGACCATCACTTTTGTGCGGCAATAATCCCAGTACACCTGGGGCACAAACAACAGGGGGGAGGTCAGGAAGTTACGTCGCAGCTGGGAAGCGTTAGCCGCTTCCCGCAACAGATCAAGCTCATCCAGAATAGTACGTTCATAGTCGGCCACCACTTCCACCGGCCTCAAACGACGAGCGTCTTTTGATAAAGCAATCAGCACGCGGGCAAACAGATACATTAAGCCAATGTCTTTACGAATCACCCGGTCAATGCCCGGACGAATCACTTTGACCACCACTTCTTCCCCGGTATGCAGCTGAGCGGTATGAACCTGGGCCACCGAGGCAGAAGCCAATGGTTCACGATCAAAACGGGCAAACAGGGTATCAACATCGCTGCCCAGGCTGGACTCAATAATGCCAATCGCTTCGGCGGCGGGAAACGGCGGAACATCGTCCTGAAGCCGGGACAACTCATCACTGATATCATCCGGCAACAGGTCCCGCCGGGTTGAGAGGATTTGCCCGAACTTGATAAAGATAGGCCCAAGCGCCTCCAGAGAGAGCCGGACACGCTCACCCCGGGGGGCATTATTGCGGATAACATAGCGCCAGGGCAGCAGAATCAGCAGACAGCGCAGCCAGAACGGTGAGCGCTCCGAATCAATCAGATTATCCAGCCGGTTACGGGCGACAGCGGCCACAATTTTCAACAAACGGATCAACGTCAGGCCCCCGACTTATGATTTGGCATCAGATGTATTTTTTGCAGGTTGTATGGTTTGCCATTGCTCCTCCAGCCGCTCCATCGACTCAGCCAGGCACCCCACTTCCTCCGCAAAGCTTTCCACTTCAATCCTTGACGGAATCAGGCGAAGTTCTTCCTGAAGGTACTCCCCGAGGTTGTCCATAACCAGCTGCTGCCCCCGGTGAACATGGTCACCGACGAAGCGGAGCCCCCGGGCCATAAAATGTCCGGTGATGTCGCCAAAGGTCTGGCAAAGCGGTCTTTCCCAGTCCAACTCCATCTGCTGGTGAATCTGCTGCAAATCAGCAATCAGTGTCTTATCACCAGAAACACTCAACCCGGGAACATCAGCAAACGGCAGATTCCTGCGCGTCGCCAGTGTGACAAATGCAATGCTGGAACCTGTAAAGGTGGCATCCACCGCATATTCGCGCTCTTCACCAAGAGTACTGGCAAGACGAATACGGTCATGCTCAAAGTGGACATAACATAACCACTGCGGCGAAGTGCACTGAAAAGCCACCACCTTACCAAACCAGTGCGACAGTTTTTTTATGGTGACCGGATCCAGAGCCAACAGTGAATTGACCTGACGCTCGAGGGCGGCCAGCAACCCCATCTTGACGACGATGTTATCAACAGAGCTGTCAGAAGAGCTGTTATCAGAGTCGGCCATCAGGGCTTAACTCCCTTATGCAGCGCCACAATGCCGCCGGTCATATTGTGGTAGGCCGTATTGACAAACCCGGCCTGTTTCATCATGCCTTCCAGCGTCTCCTGATCCGGATGCATGCGAATACTTTCCGCAAGGTACTGATAACTTTCGGAGTCCCCGGCCACCAGCTTGCCCATCATTGGCAGCAAACTGAACGAATAAGCATCGTAAGCCCTGGTCAGCAATGGATGGTTGGTTTTGGAAAACTCTAGAACCAGCAACCGCCCACCCGGCTTTAACACCCGGCACATAGAGCGAAGTGCCGCATTCTTATCCGTCACATTACGCAGACCAAAAGAGATGGTAATGCAGTCAAAGGTGTTATCCGGGAAAGGCAGGCATTCCGCATTGGCCTGGACAAACTCCATATTGCCAACAATACCCTGATCAGTCAGTCGATCCCGACCGACGCGCAACATGGATTCATTGATATCCGCCAGCACAACCCGCCCGGTTTCTCCAACGATACGGGAAAACTGCCTGGCCAGATCGCCAGTCCCCCCGGCGATATCCAGCACCACATGACCGGGCCTGGCGGCAGAAAGCTCAATGGTAAAACGCTTCCAGAGCCGATGAATACCCAGGGACATCAGGTCATTCATCACATCATAGCTACTGGCTACCGAGTGAAAGACACCCGCTACCAGCCCTTCTTTATCACTCTCTGGCACATCACGATAACCAAAGTGCGTTGTGCCATCATGCTTTTGCTTGCCACTGTCAGTCATGATCCTTCCCGGCATTCGTTCGATCAATCTTATGGCTGGTTATTGTAAAGGCAAATGACTTATGGCGTAAGCATGAGAACAGGTATCGTCGCCATTACCGGAAAAAACGGCGAATGCTCTCTATGGAACTGCCCTGAAATAACTGCCACATTTTCGATGTTATCCAGCAAAGAAAAGCCTTGCCACAGAGAGACGGATGCGCGGAGAAAAGAAAAATCTTTTCCTCTGAGCCTCCGTGTCTCTGTGGCAAACAGAGGAAGTTATTCAGGTAGAATTTCTAACCGGGAGAGAATAGGAGCGAAGTCATGGAATAAGCTTCCGTAATCAACTACCATCACAGCCATTATTTATTATTGGCTCTGTCATTACTCATTCTGCCCCATGGACTTCAACCGTATCTCCGGCCTGCGCAGCCACCCGGCCTGGCGACTGTTGCAGGCAGACAGCGCACCGCTGATTATCAGCTTCCTGCACCGCGCCTTTATTGCCACCAACCAACGCTCGGTGGGGGCAGAAGAGCTGGCCACCAGGCTGGACGATTACCTGCACCATCTACGGGAAACCACCGGGGAGAACCGGTACCCCAAAAAAGGGCGGGATTATCTCAACAACTGGTCTGCCGGTGAACACGGGTATTTAAGAAAGTATTACCCACCCGCCAGCATGGGTGATGAACCGCTGTTTGACCTGACGCCCGCCACCGAAAAAGTGATTGAGTGGATTGCCAGTTTTGAACAGAAACAATTTGTCGGCACCGAGTCCAGACTACTGACCATTTTCCGGCTACTGCGGGAAATTGCCGATGAGACCGAAACCGACCCCACCCTGCGCATTCAACAATTAGAGCAGGAAAAGACCGCCATTGAACGACAGATTGCCCAGCTTCGTGAAGGTCATGTCACCCCTCACGACGGTACCCGTATCAAGGAAAAATTCCTGCAGGCAGAAGATACCGCACGGCAGCTGTTGTCTGACTTCCGTCAGGTGGAAGAGAACTTCCGGGCACTGGACCGGGGCGTCAGAGAGCGGATCACCACCAGCAGCAGCGGTAAGGGCCAGATGCTGGACACCATTTTCTCGGAGCAGGATGCCATTACTGAATCGGACCAGGGGCGCAGCTTCAAGGCATTCTGGAGCTGGCTGATGTCCCCGGTCAGCCAGGATGAATTGCAGGAGACATTGCAAAAAGTCCTCCGGCTGCCGGAAATCAATAGCCTCAACAGTGATAAAGACCCTTTGCTGGACGGCATTCGTTTTCGTCTGCTGGAAGCCGGGGAAAAAGTGAACAGCACCTGCGCCCTGTTAGTGGAACAGTTACGCCGCTACCTGGATGACCAGGCCTGGCTGGAAAACCGCCGGATTATGGAGATTGTCCGGGATATTGAGCAGAACGCCATCACCATTCGCCAGCACCCGCCACCGGATAAACTGTTCACCACACTGTCGCCATTAAAACCGGAAGTGGAGCTGCCCATGGGTCGGGGGCTGTTCCGCCCTGCCCTGCGCCCGGTGATTGATGAAGTGCCGGAAGAGGGTCAGGGCGATGTGGACACCAGCGCACTCTATAATCAGCACTATGTGGATGAGCAGGCCCTGAAAAGCCAGATTCGCTTCGCCCTGCAAACCCGGTCACAAATCACCCTGGCAGAACTGCTGGAACTCTACCCGGTGAAAAAAGGATTAAGCGAAGTGGTCGCCTACTTACATATCGCGGCTGAATCGGATCGGGCGGTAATCAACGCTGAACATAATCAAGCGGTTCAGTGGCTGGACAATACCGGGAATACTAAAGCGGCGTGGATGCCTTCGGTGATTTTCACCCGTTAATGGTTTTTTACCTATTAATCACTTCGTCATAACAAAATGAGTAAGAATGAATCAGCCCCATCACAGGGGAACGCCAATCTGGGTGTCGTTGTGGTCAACCTGATGAAAGGTGTTGTCTACCGGGACCAGAATCCAGCGGTATGGCAGCAGCTTGAAGAACTTCATGGGCCAGTATTGGACTATGTCCGGGTCATGGGTCTGGACCTGATCCTGGACGAGGCCGAAGGCTACGCTTTTCTCCGGCAACTGGATGAAGAGACCACCGAAGCAGACGACGACAAGACAAAGCTGCCGCGACTGGTGGCCCGTCGCCCCCTCAGTTTTCCGGTCAGCCTGCTCTGCGTACTGCTGCGCAAAAAAATGGTGGAGCAGGACGCCAGCGGTGGTGATGCCCGGCTGATCCTGAACCGTGAACAGATCGTTGAGATGATGCGGGTGTTCCTGCCGGACCGGGCCAATGAAGCCCGACTGTTTGACCAGATCGATACCCACATCAATAAAGTGGCCGAATTTGGCTTCCTGAAAAAACTGTCCGGCAATCCCCCCGCCTGGGAAGTACGACGCATCATCAAGGCACTGGTGGATGCCGACTGGCTGGCGGATTTTAACGACAAACTCAAGGTATACCGGGACCATGCAGACACACTCGTTTGATTTTTCCGACAGCACAAAACGGGCTGGCTTTCGTCTGGCAGCCCTGGAAGTGCTGAACTGGGGAACCTTTCACAAAAAAATCTGGGTCGCCACCCCCGGTGGTGATAACAGCCTGCTGACCGGGGATATCGGTTCCGGTAAATCCACCCTGGTGGATGGTCTCACCACCCTGTTGGTCCCCAGCCAGAAAATCACCTACAACAAGGCGGCGGGTGCGGAAACCAAAGAGCGCAACCTCACCTCCTATGTGCGCGGATACTACAAAAGCGCCAAGGATGACGACACCCTCAGCGCCAAAGCGGTGGCCCTGCGCGACCATAACAGCTACAGCGTCCTGCTGGCCCGTTTTGTCAACGAAGGGTTTGACCAGACCATCACCCTGGCCCAGGTATTCTGGAGCCGGGATAACAGCAATACGCCGGAGCGCTTCTATCTGGTGGCACGAAAACCGTTATCCATTGCCAAACACTTCAGCGGCTTTGGCAGTGATATTGGTGACCTGAAAAAAAAGTTGAAACGAAAGGAGCACATCAAGCTGTTTGACAGTTTCAGCCAATACCAGGCCGAGTTCCGTCGCCAGATGGGCATTGACAACGATCAGGCTTTGGAGCTGCTTTACCAGACCGTCTCCATGAAATCCGTGGGCAACCTGACCGAGTTTGTCCGCAGCCACATGCTGGAAAGCACTGATGCCGAAGAGAAAGTCAACGAACTCAGTCGTCAGTTTGACAATCTTAACCGGGCTCACGAGGCGGTACTGAAAGCTCGCCAGCAAATTGACCGCCTCGCCCCCATGATTGACAACTGCAACCAGTATGAAAGCATTGAGTCAAGCATTGCGGCCCTGCGCCAGTCCAGAGAA
This sequence comes from Endozoicomonas sp. ALB091, assembly GCF_049310265.1. Lineage (NCBI taxonomy): Bacteria > Pseudomonadati > Pseudomonadota > Gammaproteobacteria > Oceanospirillales > Endozoicomonadaceae > Endozoicomonas > Endozoicomonas sp. ALB091. The sequence goes on from NZ_JBLYNQ010000006.1 coordinate 116,609, forward strand.
GCGCTGTACGGTTTTTTTGCCGATAAAAAAATCACGCTGCTGACGGAGCGCATCCAACGCCGGGAACAGGAACAGCAAAAACTCGAATCCCGCCTGCAGGAGCTGCGTCTGTCCATTGATGACCTGCGCACCACCAGCCGTGAACTGGAACGGGCCATTGACCAGAATGGTGGCCAGCGCCTCTCCGAACTAAAAACAGAACTGGAACGACTGGGACGGGAACGGAACCGCATCGCCAAAGCCTGTGATGATTACCAGGCACTGTGCAACATCCTGGAATTCTCCCAACCTGCAGACGACGATGGTTTTTTTCATAACCGGCAGCAGGCGGAAACCGGACTGCAATCCCTGGAGAAACAGCAGGCCGATCTGCAAAACCAGCAAGTGGAACACCGCGTTGAGTTCCAGAAACTGCGCAGTCAGCACGATGAACTGGAAGCAGAGATCGCCTCGCTGAAAAGTCGTCAGTCCAATATCCCCAGCCGCAACCTGGCCATCCGTCAGGCCCTGAGTGAATCCCTCAACCTGCCGGAATCCACCCTGCCCTTTGCCGGTGAACTGCTCCAGGTTCGCGAAGAAGACAAACACTGGGAAGGGGCGGTTGAACGAGTACTCCATAATTTTGCCCTGAGCCTGCTGGTGCCCGATGAGCACTACCAGTCCGTTGCTGACTATGTGGATCGCACCCACCTCAAGGGACGTCTGGTCTATTACCGGGTTCGCCAGCCCGCCCGCGCCACGGCCGATACCCTTGACCCTCGCTCCTTGTGCCGCAAGGTCTCGATCAAGACCGACAGCCAGTTTTACAGCTGGCTTGAGCATGAACTGTCCCAGCGCTTTGACTATATCTGTTGCGATCAGCTGGCCGACTTCCGCCGGGAGGTTCGGGCCATCACCACCGCCGGACAGATCAAAAGTGGCGGCAGCCGCCATGAAAAAGACGACCGTTACCGTATTGATGACCGTTCCCGTTTTGTCCTGGGCTGGAGCAACCGGGAAAAAATCTTCACCCTGGAAGCCACCCGTAAACAGCTGGAAGCCGACATTCAGAAATCCGCCAGCGCTGAGATGCGGTTTAACCAGCAGATCAACCAGCTGAACCAGCGGCAGTTAGATCTGAAGCTGCTGCTGAAATACGCGGATTTTGCCGAAATCAACTGGCAGCCCCTGGCCATTCAAATCAACAGCCTGGAACAGGAAAAGCAGCAGCTTGAAACAGGCTCCGACATTCTTCGCACCTTGCGCGAACGCCTGGAACGTTGTGAAGCAGCTACTCGTGAAAAAGAGGAACAGGAGCGTAAACTGACCAGGGAGTCCGGTACCGCTGCAGAGAAGCTGAAACAGGATCACAAACTGCTGAAGTTTTCTGAACAACAGCTTTCAGAGCTTCCGGAAACCGCCCGGGAGTCATGCTTTCCCACGCTTGCCGAAATGGAACATGAAGCCCTGGGGGACAAAAAGATCACCATTGAAAACTGCGACAGCTCCCAATCCACCATGCGCAGCTGGCTGCAGCATCGCCTGGATAGCCGGGAGAAAAAGTCCCGGGAACTGGCGGCCCGGATTACCGGGCAGATGGCGGACTATAAAAACGCCTATCCCCAGGAAACCCGTGAAGTGGACGCCTCCATGGGCTCAGTTGCGGAATTCACCGCCATGCTGGAAACCCTGCAAGGGGAAGACCTGCCCCGCCATGAGCAACGGTTTAAACAGATGCTTAATGAAGGCACCATCCACAACATGGCCATGTTCCAGAACTGGCTGGATCATCAGCAACAAACCATTCGGGATAAAATCGCCACCATTAACCGCTCTCTGGCCGCTATTGACTACAGCGACGGCACCTATATACGACTGGTGGCGGACAATCACCGGGACCCGGAGATCAACCAGTTCAAAATCGACCTGAGAAACTGCCTCGGCGATACACTGACCGCCGATAACAGCGATGATGCCTATGCGGAAAACAAGTTCCTGCAGGTGAAAACCATTGTCGAACGATTTAATGGCCGGGAAGGCCAGAGCGAACTGGACAAACGCTGGACCCGCAAAGTGACCGATGTGCGCAACTGGTTCCTGTTCAATGCCTCGGAACGCTATCGAGAAGATGACTCGGAAAAAGAGTTCTATTCCGATGCCGGTGGCAAATCCGGAGGGCAAAAGGAGAAACTGGCCTACACCATCCTGGCGGCAGCACTGGCCTACCAGCTGGGTCTGGAGTGGGGCGAAAACCATTCCCGCTCTTTCCGCTTTGTTATGATCGACGAAGCCTTTGGCCGGGGTTCTGACGAGTCCGCCCGCTACGGGCTGGAGCTGTTTCGCCGGTTGAATCTGCAATTATTGATTGTCACCCCCCTGCAGAAGATTCATGTGATTGAAGATTATGTGAACTCTGTCCACTTTGTTCATAACCAGGGCGGGAACCACTCTATGCTCCGGAACCTGACCATTGAACAATACCGACAGGAGAAACAGCAGGAGCAGGAGCGTCTGCTTAAGGAAACCATAAGCCAGAACCGGGCAGAAGCCATTAGCTAAATGATTACCCTCACCGAACTGCAAAAAAAATCCCTGCGCCCCTGGAGTTCCGGGGCGTTTTTGAGAAGTGTGTTGCAGGGAGAATCCCTGTTTCCGCTGGAAATTACGTTTCGCAAACCTTCCGGCAAAGTGCTCAGCCAGGAGTTTGCCAAAGTGCGGGACTGGATAGCCCTGTTACACAGCAATAGCAAGGCGGTAAAAGGCAGTGGTTATCGGCTGGATTATCGCAGCATCAACCATCAGCAGCTCGGTACCCAGCGCCTGCCCCAGCGCATTGTGTTTGAACACCGGGAAGACTGGCTGGGTTTTATCGGCAAGATCAAAGCCTTTCGCCAGTTTGATGAACTGGCGGGCACAACCAGACGACAGCTGCCAGAGTTAATGCCCTGGCTGCTGGATAAACCGTTAAAAGCCCTGGAGCTGGTTGATAGCTGGCCCCGGTTGCTGAAGGTCTGCCGATATTTTCAGCTGAATCCAAAACCGGGGCGTTACATCCGCCAGTTGGATATCCAAAGTGTTGACAGCAAATTTATTGAAAATAACAAGGGCATTCTCTCGGAGTTGCTGAGCCTGGCCCTTGAACCGGAGGATTTTGATGGGACCATCGCCGGGCTCGCGGAAAACGGTTTTGAGCGCCGCTTTGGTTTACGGTTTGATGAGCCGCTGGTGCGATACCGGTTATTGGATCATCCCGGCCCGGTGACGGATATCACGGTTCCGGTGTCGCAATTTATAGATCCGGGAACCGGCAAGGTGTTTATCACAGAAAACAAGGTCAATGGTCTTGCCTTTCCACCAGTACCGGATGCCATTGTCATCTTTGGGCTGGGCTATGGTATTCAGTCACTGTCTTCCATTGGCTGGCTGAAGGAAAAAGAGATTATCTATTGGGGGGATATTGACACCCACGGTTTTGCCATTCTCTCCCGCCTGCGCCAGCATTTTCCGCAAGTCCGCTCCTTGTTGATGGACCAAGCCACCCTGCAAACGCATTTGGCACTGTGTACAGAGGAGATGGACAGCAAGCGTTTTACTGGTGAACTGCCGGGGCTTACCCCGGATGAATCGCCAGTGTTTGCGGCCCTGAAAGATAATACCTTCGGAAAAAACCTGCGTCTGGAACAGGAGCGTGTTGGTTATGGCTGGCTGTTGGATGCACTTTGACCTGTGATAGCATTAGCAGCGAAAATCCAGGGTGAGGTCTTTCTTTTTGAACACATTCAAGTTTCAAGACCTAACACTGGTTTCTTAATGGTTTCTTAACACTGGTTTCTCTTGTGCGGGGCGGACCATATATAACCTCCAGCTTCTCTTTCCGTATAACATCTATCAGGTATTATTCGAGATTTCATTCCCAACCAGTACAGTACTTAAGAGCTGGCAAGTGTACGGAAGCATTGAGCTTTGAAATTTGAGTTTTGCAAATGAGCATAGTATTCACCCGACAAGATCGAAATCTTTACGACGTACTCAATCAGGCAACTGAAGATGAGCTGCTGCTGTTATCCAAAATTATTGGTGACAATAAAAAGGACACCCACTTTTTAAAAAGTGAAGAGAGCGACAGCGTCCCACAACTGGCTTCCTGACAACCCGCAGGGCCTCTGGTAAGCTTGCCTTCAGCTGCTCCCTTGTCCCGTTTTTCCTGACGCTTTCCGCCCTTCATAGGCAGCATTACACCATCAAGAGAGGCCGCTACCGTCGCAGCATTGGCTGGAACCTGAAAGTTGTCTGCCAGACATATACTCAAAAGGTTCAAGATACTGTTCCCACCGTTCACTGAGTTTTGCAGGAAGACGAGCCAAAGTACTGGCCGACGGTTTCATATTTCCCAGCAACTCAAGAAGGCTTGCCACTTCGGTTGGTGGCAACTGAGCCACCATCCATGCCGCTTGCTTTGCCGCCCTGGGTAACCAGAACCCTTCAACAATCCCTGCCTGGAGTTCCAGGGGGACTATACATTTGCTTCCTGAGCCGGATCGATACAGGGTTCGCTTTACCCGGACAGAGCCAGCAGCAGATTGGTATGTTTGATGATTTTGAGCCACCCTGCGATAAACGGTGCCCTTGACCTCAATAGAAGGTTCATTGACGTCCAGTTTTTGGAGGTCTTCAGAGAGAATCTCCTGCTCTGCAAGAGCCATGAGGTTATGCAGTTCATTTTCGTAATCCTCCCAGTGGAGCTCATGGCATGACTGGCGAAGAAGAGATAACCGATGTTGCAGCATCTCGATTGCAGGGCAGTGATTACTAGCGGGAATGGTCAGTGGGTGACATACTTCCATGGAGGGCGGCCTCTCGCAGATGATTCTTTTGTCACATGAAAATCATAGCTGCGTTTGGTCGCCTTTCTTGTTCGGGTATTTTGGCTCCGGGACGTAAATCCTGTGCTCCAGGGTCTGTAGTTGTGCTCAGTATGAGACTTTGACCCTCATGATTCTTAAATTCCCTTTTTGACGTGTTGGTTGACCCTTTTGTGTTTCTGCTGGCCATTGGCGGCACCTGATCCCCGCACGCATCATGCGGACCTATATCAACCGCCCTATTCTGATTGTTTCTCTGTCTCGGTACACCGTGATGATTTAGCTGTCATATTTCTTTCATCATTTCCCGTTATAACTGTTCAGCAACTAAAACAGGACATGACAGGCAAGGCCGATGAAAATCCCTTTCAGCAGAACCGCTCCATTACTGGCAGCTCTGATCATTTCAGGCTGTACTTTGGATATGCAATCTGCCAGCGTAACCCACCCGGATATGCAACCGGTTGGTCGCTATGCATCTGGCACTTTCTTTGAAGGTGCAGCAGAAATTGTCAGCTGGCATAAAACCAGTCAGTCGATTTTTGTCGTGAATGCCGGAGAAAAAACGATTGATATTCTGGATGCCAGCCAATTAACCAGCAAGGCTCTCGCTAACCCACTGACCGATTCAAACCTGACCAAACGAAGCAGCATTGATATTCAAAGCTATCTGCCAGACATCGAACTCGGTGCTGCAAACAGCCTGTCATTACATGATGGCCTGCTGGCTGTTGCCGTTGAAGCTGACATCAAACAGGAAAACGGCGTTGTTATTCTGTTCAACATCGATGATCAAGGTAATGCAACCTACCGGGATTATGTCCACACTTCAGCACTGCCAGACATGGTGACCTTTACCCCAAATGGTAAATATGCGCTGGTTGCCAATGAAGGTGAGCCTTCTGAAGATTACAAAATTGATCCTGAGGGTTCCATCAGCATTATCCAGATCAACGATAACGGTACCGTAGGCGAGGTCAGACAAGTTGGCTTTACTGAGTTTAATAAATACGGTCCAAGGCACAATGAGTTAAGCGAGCAAGTTCGGGTATTTGGCCGAAATGCCACCGTTGCACAAGACCTTGAGCCTGAGTTCATCACCGTATCCAATGACTCTAAAAAGGCTTATGTCAGCCTGCAGGAAAATAATGCTCAGGCAATCATTGATATTGAAGCAGCTGAAGTCGTTAAGATCTTCCCCCTGGGCTACAAAGATTTTGGGAAATACACCGCCGATATCAGTAACAGGGATGGTGGCGTGAATCTGAAAACCTGGGCGGGTGTATACGGTATGTATCAGCCAGACACCCTCGCTTCTTATGAAGCCAATGGCAAAACCTATGTTGTTTCTGCCAACGAAGGTGATGCCCGTGATTACTGGTATGACAGCCCTTCCAGAACAGATTGTCTGAACTCCGGCGGCCTGAAGTTTGATGAAGACGACGGCTGCCTTGCTTATACTGAAGAGTTCCGTGTGAAAAAGGTGAAGGTGGCTGATGAGCACCCAAATGCCGACAAAGCAAAAGATTCAGCCGGGATGGCTCAACTGAAAATCACCAACACTCTGGGAGACAGTGATAACGATGGTGAGTTTGAACAGCTTTATGCTTACGGTACCCGTTCCTTCGCCATCTGGGATGAATCCGGAAATCTGGTGTTTGACTCTGGCGATGATTTCGAGCGCATCACGGCAGAAATACTGAAGTCTGACTTCAATAACAATGACGATGAAACCAAAGGCGATAACCGCAGTGATGACAAAGGTCCGGAGCCTGAAGCCCTGGCCATTGGTGAAATCAATGGAAGACACTATGCGTTTGTTGGTCTTGAGCGTACCGGCGGCCTGTTTATGTACGACATCACCAGTCCGGAATCACCTGAATATGTCCGCTATATCCATAACCGGGACTTTTCCGTGAATGTGGCCGAGCAGCCTGAACTGGCTGGTGACCTTTCACCGGAGGGTATGGTCTTTGTGGCAGAAGCGGACAGTCCCACTGGCAAGCCTTTGCTGATCATTGGCCATGAGGTTTCTGGATCAACCCTTGTCTATGAAATCTTTTAACGACTATTCGTACAGCCTCCCGGGAGGCTAAACGTTTAAAGGCTTCCACCCGGAAGCCTTTTTTATGCTTTAAACAACCGGTATCGGACTAACGACATCGGCATTCTGTGCCCGGTGCCGCAGAAAATGATCCATCAGGGTAATCGCCATCATCGCTTCAGCAATGGGTACTGCACGAATACCTACGCAGGGATCATGGCACCCCTTGGTGACGACCTCCACCGGCTTGCCCTGACTATTAATCAACTTTCCTGAGGTGGTAAAGGACAATAAAAAGAGGACAATAAAAAGAATAAAAAGGACACCCACTTTTTAAATAGTGAAGAGTACATCATTTATTCATTTTTTAAATGATAGTATCCGACCTTCACCACCCCTTGGTAACATTTTGATTTTAAACGATTAAATATCGTGCCAACCATATATTCGAATAGAATATATGGTTCAAAATCAAATGATTACGTTATTTTGGTGGTGAAAGTGGGATAGTATTGATCATTGTAAGAATGTCTCATTCAAAGAATAAAAAGAAGAATTTCTCATTCATACCAAACAGGAAGCGTATAAAAAGCACTCAGCAACAGCCAGATAGAAGACACTATCAAGACAATATAAGAAAGAGCATTCAGAAGATTCTGGCCACATTAAAGTAAATGAAAATACGTTGATCAGGCAGGGTAGAGAGCACCGCTCACAGACATCCCATGAACCCAGCATTTTCCGGTGCTTTCTGCATAAGCCTTCAGTGAGGCCAGCTTGCCGACTGCGCGGTGAAAACGATTATGCCAGCGCATAGTCTCCAGCCATTCTTTTGGGTCAATACCCAAGCGCTCCAGGATAGGTGGTACATCGTCAGTTATACGACCAAGTTTGCCTTTTCGGACAATTCGGCCAGACCAGTCAACCAGTTCAAAGTAGCTAATGAGTGGGTATGGAATCGCCTGTTCCGGGTTTTGACCCTGAGCTTTTAACGGTTTCAAGTGTGTCTTTTGTTTTTTTCCGTTTGCGCTGTCGTATGACTCAATGCGCTCTTTAATAGAAGTATGTTCTGAGGTTTCCAGCGTTGCGGCAATTTTTGCCCGGATGGGGTTCAAGTCGACATAGGCCATGCAAGTCAGCAATGCTGCCTCATCTAACAAAGCCTGACTTTTGTAACGACCTTCCCAAAAGCGCCCTTTGCACTCATCCTCTTTATTGGCCAGCCGGGCTAAATATTCGTTGAGACAGCGCATGAACCAGCTGATATCCATTAACCGACCTCGGTACTTCTGGGCATATGCTTCGACACGCAGCAGCTCTGCTTTGCCCAGCTGATCGCCGACAAGAAAACGCTGAACCAGGTGCGGGCCTGAAAAAAGCTGCGTCCAGCGTTGTAAGACTGCTTTGGTGTCCCATTTTTTGGCTTGCTGACTATTGATATGGAGCACCACATGATAATGATTCGACATCACCGCATAAGCACAGACTTCCAAGGCAAAAATACCGGAAAGTGCTTTCAACCGATCAACCACCCATTGCCTGCGATGCTCATAGTTTTTGCCTGAGAAATTATCTTTGCCGCATAGGAAGGCCCTGCGAACGCAGCGTGCCATACAGTGGTAGTAGGGCGTACTGGCTGGATCTATGAGGTTTTTTCGGGCGGTCGTCATGTCATTTTTTTTGGTTACTGGGTAGATTTCCTTAATACCCTTAAGAGGTTCCAGAAGAAAAACAGACGGTGTGGCCGATTAATCAAATTTTTGGGTGTCTTTTATTTCACCCCAAGTCGTCGGTAACAGCGTGATGGCGCAGTCTGTCAGCACTGTCACCGGGGGCAGCATGCCACTCATCTTCAGCAGCTGCTCTTCAGTCAGTTCAGATTTGCCCGTCACCTGACAGTGTCGCCAGCATCATATTTACCTCTTTCAGGCATTCGTGAAGTTCTATTGCAGCACATGCTGGGCTCGACGGCCAACGTTCCTTTGTCAGCCTTAAAGTTGACTCTGCTCTCATGTTCTGTAGCAGTGTTAAGGCAAGCTTAGGTTTTTTCATAAGCTGCCATTGCCGAACCATAGCAATATCAGCATGATAATTATCTGAAGGCTCACACATTGCCTTCTCATCGGCATGGAGGCTTTTTCTTCTCAGAGTCAGGAGCCGAGCCTCAGCCTGAATGGGCAATCCAAGTTCTTGTTCGCATCGGCTCAGGGTTATATCCAGGTCAGGAATGATCGAAGCCCCGGATGTAGTGCACCATTCAGAACCCCTGAGAACTTGCAGATGATGCTGGGCTTCCGTCAGTTTCTTGTAGGTGTTTTGCTCTACTAGTGACCTTGCAAGCCCTACCAGTGACCTATGGTATTCCAATTCGTCCAGATCCTCTTCCAAGTAGACGCCCCGGAATAACCTTTCCGCATTGCTGAAATTTTGTTTATCCAGTTCTTCGAAGGCGTAATTGATTCTGCCTACGAAGGTATTTAGACCTGGTTTGCGGTTAACCGCATCACTGGTATCTTCATCGGAAGCAACTGCTCTGGAAGAAACCCCAATCTCTTTTTGCCCTGTTGCGGAATCTGCTGTGAAATCTAAATTTACGTGATTAACTGCAGATGGTTCACCGCTGACAGGACTGACGATCCTTCCGAAGACAGTGTTATGCTCCGCTTTAGCCATTTCTGAAGCTTCAGCATAGGGGGCAAAATAATTTCCCCCCTGATTGCATGAGGTTTTAAATAATGGGTCCATGTTTTTTCTCCTATCTTTAATTGTACTTGAGCATGTTGAAAGTCAGTCCTCAAAGGTTATTCATATTCATCAGAGTCTTAAATTAAAAGAAAGTTCCAAAACAGAAGCGAGGGTCAGGTCTTGATTCTTGAATAAAGTCAAGGAAAACGAAAAGCCAGGGTCAGGCCTTTCCATTTGAACACATTCAAGATTCAAGACACTGTTTCTCCCCTAACACCCATGTCAGTGAATCAAACCACAGATATTAATAAACTAAAGCTCATCAAAAACCGTTATCCGTTTTCATATACCAACAAGGAGGTTGAATTATGAACAATCCGATACTGCCCTCAAGCGCTTCCTGGCAGGATTTTTCCAGCTTGCCTGCTCCGGCCATGGAGGAAAACAGCAAGCGTTCCTTATTGTCAAAAGTCGGCAGGGCTGCTGGCAAGGCTGTTGTCATACCATCCCGACTTGCCTCAACGGTGCTTAATGGCGGTATTTTTGCTGCCTATTATGTGACCGCCCTGGCTGCTACCGGGCTTGCGCCGGAGGCACTGTCTTTGGCATGGCCAAAATTGCTGTAGATGTTGCCAGTGGAAAACCACATAAAAGCCTTCATGAATATACCATCACCGCTGGCAGAGAGACCTTCAACTATCTCTCCCGTCCTTACTACACACTGCCAAAACGTGGATCTGAAGCCATATTCGTCGGTGTTGCCATCGTTGCGGTAACTATCCTGGTATTCCTCGCAGGAGGAGGAGGAGCTAATATTGGTGTTGTGCACTTAGATGACAATTCTGACAGCACTGACTATAACCCTTCAGGCATCAAAGCAGCACTGCATCCATACAGACCTTCTATTCTCCTTGGGCGTAAAATCATGGAGAAAACTACCGGGGTCTTGAATCGTGGCAAGGTTATTGACTAACAAAAACCGGGGGCAAAAAACCTGTGTCATCTATGCCCCCGGTTCTCCGTGAGATTCGTTAAAACACCGCAACCGCCGCTACCAAAGCACTCAGGCAGTGCCTGTAACCCAGTCATCACCGGTTGCCCGCCAGTGAGGACAAGCAGTCTTAAAGCACACCATCACCTCAACATTCAGTGTTTGTCCTGTTTTTGAATAGCAATCCATTGAAGGATTTTGAAGACGCACTGAATGAACGCTCACACTGCTAATGACATTGATCAATGATCTGATAATGCAAATGTGCCCACCACGGTCGATATAGTCCGTCATGCACTAAAAGAGAAAAAGAAAAATCATGGAAAAAAACAACCTGATTGGCAGCATTTTTTTGGTCACGGGAACCACTGTTGGAGCCGGGATGATCGCGCTGCCGGTAACCACAGGCACTTACGGGTTTGCAGCGACCCTCTTTATGTTTATCACCGTCTGGCTTGCTTCACTGGTCATCGCCTTCGCTATGCTGGAAGCTAACCTCCAGCACAAAGAGGGTGCCAACCTGATCACGATGATCTCGGTCACTCTGGGGCGACCCGGAGAGATAATAGGGTGGGGAAGCTGCCTATTATTTCTATATTGCATTCTTGCTGCTTATTTGTCTGGCCTGGGGGAGTTAACAGGCTACTCCTTGTCATATATTCTTCCTCTTGACGTCAACAAGACTACATCCGTTGTCGTGATTACGGCTATTGCCTCTGGCTTAATATATTCAGGCATAAGAATGTCAGAAAACATCAATCGCGTTTTTGTGATGGGTATTTTGCTGATATTTATCTCTCTTGCCTTCATTTCCATGCCCTATGTGGAGGCTGACAGGCTGGAAATAACAACATTCAACCCACCATTCTTAGCATTGCCGGTTATTTTTGCCTCTTTTGGCTATCTGGTCATAGTGCCCACTTTGCGAAGCTATCTACACAGTGACGTGAGAAAAATAAAGATTGCCTGTGTGGTTGGTAGCCTTATACCACTGATCATGTACATTTTATGGGCAACGATTGTCATTGGTGTAATACCTGTTAATGGTGACAACGGTATAGAAAGCATTCTGCACTCTGGTGACCCATCAACAGGCATTTTACGGGCCATGGCAGAGTTCACAGACAATAACAATGTTGTATTGATATTCAAGGCATTCTTTTTTTTAGCCATTGCCACGTCATTAATTGGTGTATCCCTGGGAACATTTGATCTTATTTCGGATGGTTTGCAGGCCAACAATATCAAACCCGGCAAGTTTACCCTGACTTTACTGACTTTTGTGCCACCTGCTCTGATAGTCATATTGCTGGATACTGTATTTTTAACGGCACTTGGTTATGCCGCAATATTTTCTGCTGTTGTCTTTGGCATCATTCCGGCCGTACTGCCCTGGGCCGGAAGAAACAAGGGTATCAAAAGCAGTTATCAGTTACCTGGCGGAAAAATAGCTTTCACTTTAATTATTCTCTTTTCCATTGCGGTGATAGTCGCTGAGCTATAAGTAGTTAACCAAATGAAATCATATATTTCTGACTAAGTTGTCAGTCACTCTGCGGCGTTGCAACTGCCCACTTAGCCAGAAATATACGATTCCATTTGGCCAACTACTTACAGCATGAATGATGCATAATTTCAAAAGGATATGAATATGAAAAATAATGTTATTAAAGACCTGGTAAAAATTTGCAAGTACGCCGGTGGCCGCTTCGACCTTGTTCAGGCTGGCGGGGGGAATGCCGGGGCTAAAGTGGATACAGGCAAACTGCTGGTCTCTCAGGGAGTGGGTTGCGTCCTTTCAGAAACGGAATTGAATCATGGTTATGTAACCGTTGACAGTAAAAAAATACTGGACGTTTTAGATAACGAAGACCTGTTGAAAAAATACAGCCTGAAAGAGAGTGTTAAAATAGCCAATCAAGCGATCAGGGAAGCTAATGAATTGCCGGATATAAAACCCACCGCCGAAGTCTTTCTTCATGCCCTCCTCCCTTTTAAATACACCCTGCATTTGCATCCTGTCCTTATCAATGCCCTGTTGATAAACCGTGATGCCCAAAAAATCATATCAAACCTATACCCGGATGCCGGTTTTGTCGGGTATGCCGCCCCCGGGCTGGAAGTGTCCATTCTTTTCGCCCAGTACATGCAAAGCCTCACAGAGAAGCCGCATCTCTACTTTATGAAAAATCATGGCATTATGGTTGGTTATGATACTGTCGAAGGCTTAATGGCCATTGTTGAAAACATGATGGCTATTGCTGAAAAATACTTTGCAGTTGATTACAGCCACATGAAAAATGCGACAAAAATTGCTGAACTCTATAGCGCAATAACTGGCATTCAGTGCATAGTTCACTGTTGCAACGACCAAACCATCAACCAGGTATACCGTGATGACAAAGAGGCCTTTTTCTTTACTCCCTGTTATCCTGATCAATATGTGTATAATGCGGTTCTGCCGGTGGAGTTGAACGAGTTATCGGCTCAGGAGATTGTGGATTTTAAAATCCATAATAATAATTTTCTGCCAGGTGTCGTGGTGTACCAGGATAACATCTACTTTGTATCTACCAATTTAAAAATCACCCATGAGATGGAAGAAGTTTTCAGATCTCACCTGTTAATTGTTACCCTGAACAAACAAAACAGAAAAAAAATAGATACATTAGACAACAGCTTACACAATATTCTATTTTCGGTTAATCCGTTAAACCGATATCATTAGTGCAACTGATTCTCGATGAACCAGTAAGAGACTGTTGCAATGTTTCTTCCCAAGGAAGATATTAAGGAATTCATCACAGAAAACCGGTAACTATACTCCGCTGTCATTCCGTACAGGCGACTGCATGGATGCAGAGTAAGCCGGTGGATTTTTCGCTGCTAATGCCCTTGACGTCTACCGTAAGAGGCTGCCCTACTGCGGCGGTACCGAAAAAAAGAACGGTAACCGCCTTGGGGCTACCTGGCCCGGAATAATTTTTACAAGATACCCGGAAGCACTGGATTTAATGGGTCCACTTTCTGCTTATCTACCCATTGTCTCAGGCCTTCGCTGGTTTCGATGCCCGGCAAACTGGTGACGGTCTGCACCCAGATAAGGCCACCAACCCATGCAAAAGCTTCCGTTGGTGCCCCATCATTTACAAACGTATATTCTCTTTCCGTTGTGCATGCCAGGGGATTAATACCACTGGTAATCGGTTCGTTGGCCTCAGGCTCAACTCCATCAGTCTGCGTGGAGAACCCCCTGGTGGTTCTTCCAGTTGCCGGAGGGTAGTCGAATTCGTCGTAGGCAGGCACGTCAGCTGATTCGCCTCCACGGAAGTTGCCGCCACGAAAGGTGCCTCCACGAAAGGTGCCTCCACGAGAGTTGGCCCCACCAAACAAGCTTCCGAAATCAAACATTTCTCTGGACCCCAACATATTTTTTGACACCTTTGCTTCTCGCACCAAAGCATCCTCTGACTGTTTCAACAAGGTAAATCCGAAGGGAATGGCCAGTCCGGCCTCCCTGGACATGGCCGTTTTGCGGTCAACCCCCATGGCTTCCAGTATGGGTGCCACTTGTTGAATGCCAATGTTGTGCCTTTCTGAATCATTGCGCCCTTGTCCATGGGAAAAAAGCGCTCTCGAAGACGATGGCCGTTCCCCTCCAAACCGCGATACCTCGTGAAGGGCAAAGCCGACATGATGAAAGTCAGCACCTTGATGCAGCCCTTTGGGCATACGCAGCGCCACACTGAGGGGAATCAGTTTATCCATGCCCCGGGGCGAGAACTTCGACAGATACCTCGCTCTGATTGTGCTGTGCAGATCCACAGTGAATTCAGAACCTTCCAGTGCCTTTTCACTACTGGCGCACAGATACACCTGAACGATGGGTATATTCGTATCATCTTTTTTGCCATGATCCCCGATACCCGCAAGCTGCAAACGTTCCTGAACTTCAACAGGAAATTTATCCAGCGTTAGCCATGAAACGTTGACAACAGGCTGAATGTCCTGATTGTTACCGACAACACTCACGCCAATATCGGCCGTTGATACGGAATCGTTGCGAAATACGTTTACTGAAGTCATCCGGACCTGCTCAGCGAGGGAAGTTAACCGCTCCCCACTGGCCACTGTAGTCGTCTTCGGCTGTGTGCACTGGCCACTCATACGCGTCAGGATTTGAGCCATGTTGTTCATGGCAGTCCCGGTTCCGGAAGGGTCCAGGGAGTAATGCTCAAGCTGACGGGTAAACAAATCAAGGCCTTTATTACATCGCTGCTGTTCAGGGAGTTCACTTGCCCGGCTCCCCGCCATCGCATCGTCATAGGCAGGGGGCGCTGATGGGGCTGGATTTTCCGGTGGATAATGAAGGGCTTGTTGTTCCCTGGGGAGCTGCTGAAAAACATCAGGATTCATTGCCTGGCCGGTGGTACCACCATCACCAGAAGGAAATCCCTCACTTGAAGGAAGACCAGCGGACATGCCGGGTAAACCATGCTCACCGGCTTCCTGCTCCCGCTTATGCACATTGATTTCATCGATCAGGCAATCAATTCCCATGCTCAAGCAGCTGTTAGGTTCCCGGATAAGCTTACAAAATTTTGTCGCTTCAGGCCCTTCAACGCCCTCCCCAAGATTCAGGAATTCCTTTTGGAGGTGCTGGAGCAGCCCGGTAATAAGCTGGCGCTTTTCGCCGCCAGGACAACTGGACTTATCAATATTGGCAAACCCTGAAACCCTGAGCTGCTCTCTCAGTGCTTTAATTTTGAAGCCAGGATCCGGATCCGCTGCCGTGCAGAGTTTTCTAGCGATCTCTTGGACCTCCATTACTTTCCTGTTTTGCAGGAATTTAGCAAGATCCATGTGCGTTATGTTACTGCGCTCAATTCGCCTGACTGCCTGGCTGCCAACGGGTTGTGGTAGCAATGGATTTTGGGGAATGAA
Source organism: Endozoicomonas sp. ALB091 (assembly GCF_049310265.1). Lineage (NCBI taxonomy): Bacteria > Pseudomonadati > Pseudomonadota > Gammaproteobacteria > Oceanospirillales > Endozoicomonadaceae > Endozoicomonas > Endozoicomonas sp. ALB091. Next base: position 132,114 of record NZ_JBLYNQ010000006.1, read on the forward strand.
TTGAAGGTTTGATTTGGTAATATTCATAATCGATCAGCTCTAAATACAAATTTTCCTTATTAGATTGCCTGGTTGGCTAAAAGTTCAATTGATAATGATTGGCTATTGAAACATTTGGGGAAATGCGGAACTTTTATCAGAAAAAAGTGATTAGTCAGTTATAGTTTCACAATTCAACAAACCAACAGGTTAATTTTCAAATGGACAGAGTTCTTGCAGACTCAAAAGCAGCACTCTACGCTAATCAACCTTGCCAACAGGTTCTTTCAGAAAATTCCATACCTACTGAAGATTCGAGTCTACAGCCACGACTGCTGGCTATTTTGCACAAATACCCACTTCAGCCCGTGAAAACTACCTGAAGCAGGAAGTAACTAACCAGAAGACACCATCTCCCCCCCTTTCAATCGATGATTTTTCAATATCCAATTCACCAGCTACTACTAAAGAGTTACGACTTCCTCAGGCAACTGATCTTCTGTCTCTGGTGAGTCTGAAAACGTTACGCTTGAAAAGGTGCGCGTTAAGTTTAAAAAAGATTTGCGCATTTCCCCAACACTCAGGGAGATCGAAGCCAGATTCCACCAAACCGAAAAAGGCAAGGCATGGGAAGCCGACAAAAAAGCATTTAAAAAGTCCTTTATAATCGATGTATAAGGAAATGAAGGAGAAGAAGAGTCGGCAGCTAACCCAGACAAAATCGAATCATCTCCCCCCGGACATGCCTTGAATGGAACCTGATAATCCCGATAAGGTCAAACGTCGGCATTTACAGTCCATAGTTCTATTGTGACAAGGTCTCTGATCCAGAGTAAAGGTCGCTGGGAACAACTTTGGTCAAACGTATTGTCAGGCAAGGTTTAATTGACGAATGAGTCAGTTATCAAATCGAGAGAGCACCCTTCTTGTTACCCACTGATTCTAATAGCAGAAAAGAAAGTCAGTCATGCCTTTTCAGGCCAGTTAAAAAGTCGAACATCGCGTATGTTATAACAACTTGCTACTCGGTTAGTGATTTTGCATATGCATGTGTTTTTTAATTATATTCCATATGTTTTATTTTTTAAGATTGAGCAATGAATATGATTCCAATTAATGACTTTAATAAATGTAAAACTACCCAAAGTGTTTTTAAAACTGTTGAATTGATCAGCACTGGCTTTAAAAGTCGATATATCAGAGTTTGTGAGAATGAATCAATGGTTCGACTTATCATAAAACCGGACAATATGACTCTTAATAGCTACCAAAAAGAATTGTTAATTTATCGGCACATTCAGAGTGTTTGTTTAGAGAAGCGAATAGAGTGGCCGACTTACATCCCGAAATTCTACGGTGAATGCTACGTAAGAATGGTTGGAGAGTCTGAGGATAGCGATGTGGTTCTTGATTTTATAGAGGAGGGTAAAGATCTGCATTCTGAGCAGAAAACAGACCGCCATGATTTACAGAGGGCGATTGCGATTGAGTATTTCCCACCTCCCTATAAGTCTCTTGCAAGCTTGAGTGATGTTGAAAGGCAGGCCCTTGATGAATATGTTGCGATAGATGCGGCTATGTCATTGAGGGATTTTCATAACACATACAATACTTGCATTGATCTGGATCTCCATATTCATAATGTTTTATTCAACCCACAAGAAAGGTCAATCGTATTTATTGACTTTGAGCATTCCAAAATTTGCCTTGACGAGGATAAATTGACTGATGGTGATATTGAATTAATGGCTAGAAGCTTTTTTAGTAATATGGAAGCAGCTTATATTCCTCTTACCGAACATCAGTCTTATTTTCATGACTATAGATTAGCCCTTGCATGTATTAGTGGAAAATATGGAACAGACTATGAGCTAAGAACTATTGAGAGCCGTCACCCCATATTTGATTCTATAAAGGAAGGAAATCTGGATGCTTTGAAAAGTTGTGTCACCACTGAGTTGTTAAATACTTTACGATCATCTCAACATGACAAAACTCCCTTGATGGAAGCTGTGTTCCGAGGAAATATTGATATCGCAGAGTATCTGATAGATTGCGGTGCTGAGGTTAACTCAAAATCGGGTATTTATCATTCAACACCAATATGGAGGGCCGTTTTTGATGGAGATCTACCAATGGTTAAATTACTTGTAAAGTATGGGGCAGATGTCAGCGAACCTAATAAAGATAGCCAAACTCCACTGGATACTGCTTATATTAAAGGGTGTGATAGCATTATTGAAACATTATTAATGCATGATGCAAAGAGAGGTGATGAATTAACGCAGTTAAAGATCTAAACATGATTGGGTGAAAGTCTCATACTGACTGTCTTTTCAGAGTTTGCGCTCCACGGAATGCCCCATAGCAACAAATTTCGCCCGGCCTGGTATAGGGTAACGGCCAAACACCGGTATGATGCTTACTGGAATACGACACCGTTCCAGTGAGAGGCAGGTTAGCCATAAAGGGCAAGAGTTCCTTGCGGTTAAGTTTCTTTTTGAGAGCCACATGACCTTTGGCATCAACACCATGTAACTGGAAACTCTTTTACTCAGATCAATTCCGAAAAAAGCTACCTGACCTTTTTATTAGTTCCTGATTTGTTACGCTTGCCCATGGTTCGCTCCGTTTCTTATTCTGAATGATGTTCCGTAAAACTCATTCTATCTTGGCTCATTTGAAGCCGTTTTGGGAGCGGGGCGGACCATTCCATTAGGTCTTTAATTATGAGTGACAGCTGTTGCTTATACTAATAAGAAAAGACATTTGCACAATGCAAGACCGGCCCCCTGCTTTTCTTCAATCCACTATCAGAGCATGAAGTGGTGGTCCTGAGCCGTACCAAGAATGGCGACATTACCAATATCACGCTACAAATTTGGGAAATAAGAGGTGCTGGCACCCCGAATTGCAGACAACACGTATTTTGAAAACATTCACAACCTGATGATCAAACTCACTCTTTATGATAGTGCCTATTGGAAGCTGCCCGGAAACTTCCCGGCCTTTGGCCTGTCCATTAAGACATGAAACTAATGATCATGCCGGTAATCACTGGCCAAGACAGGAATGGTACAAGCCAGTGAGCAACCCTCTCTATGCAACCGCTGCCGGCCTTTCCAAGGTGCCGGATTGCCCTGTAAATCCGCCTGCTAAAACCATACGCTCCAAATCCCCGCCCACTGTCGCATGCCCGGAGGTCTGCCCGCAAACACAACCGTTGTGGCAAAGAACGATTACCAAACTTCCTCCTGAACTTTTAGTCATGATTTTTGACTACCTGGAATTCGATGATATTCGGCATGTCAATGCAACCTGTCTGGCATTTCGGGATGTGGTCATAGAATACAAATACATCCAGGAACTGTCTTATTTTGCCCGACTTCCCCTGAGCTTTCGGGAACAGTACCAGCCAACGGCCCGGTGGCAGAAAAAATCCCTGCCCTTTCATCCATTTGATCATTCAGCACCGCTGAACGCCAGGAGGATATGGTTCAGGGACAGGATAATAAACAATCTGCCTCAGATGTCGGCATTACTGTGCCTTACCACCCTGGGGAAGATGGAACCGTGCCCGGCTTATCGTATGGTTCCGCGATTTAAAGTCACTCTCCCCACGTCTGAAGCAGTGCAACAAGATTCTGACGATCCTGATCTTGTTCGCTTCAGCCCGTCCAGTCGTCATCTGTTGTTTTATGGTCGTTGTTTTAATGACGCTCGAATTCTGGCCAAGGATGACCGGGGGCAATGGGCACAACAGCCCCTGAATTGGTCCGATAACCGCGGCAGTCGGGTGATTACCGCGGCAAATTTCAGTGCTTGCACAAATCGCCTGTTAACCTGCAGCAGTGCGGGCTACATTAATACCTTGCACCCGGCGCACCGCTGTTGGGAAGAGGTTGGCGAAGAAATAATGCTGTCCAATCAGGTCGTCCAATTCAGCCCTTCAGGGAACTATATGGCGACCTACAGCAGGTCCAACCCTCTGAGAATCTGGCGCATGGAAGGAAATAACCAGTGGCAGGAAATGGAGGTGTGCGGCTTCTGCCCTGGAGTAAGCATTGTTGAAATCCTGTTCAGTCCATCGGAGCAGCATCTGTTACCGAAAGGTTTGTATGAATTAACCATATTATCTCTGAATGATCGTGGAGCCTGGTCAGCGCAGATAATATTAGAAACATCCTGTACTTGCATAGAGTATATGGATTATTCCAGATTCAGCCCAGTGGCGGATCAGCTTCTGGTCGGTTACTACAGTACTTTACCCAAAACTGGAAGGGTCTCTATTTTCAGCCCGGAACCCTCGGGAGAATGGCAAGAGACGATTATTTCCCCGGACTTCAAACTGCTTGAATTCAGCTCTACCGGTAAATACTTGTTCAAGAAATACCCCTGTGGCCCTAATTTGCAGCTATGGCCCAGACCGGAAAAATTGTCGGACTGGTGGCTGAATCCTCCTCTCTTGCCGCACCCGGATGCCCCATCAACAGCGATGCATGACTCAGTAATAGTGCTCAAACATGAATCTCGTTTAGATAAGGCGCAGTTCAGTCCGTCTGACAGCCACTTACTGGTCAGTTGTAAAACCGGTACGATCTATATCTGGGGGAAGAATCAGGCAGGCGAATGGTCAATACAAGCCATCAACAGGGACTGCAATCCAACCGCTAACCCCTGCTTCAGTCTGTCTGGCCTGCATGTGCTGACTAGCAACCTTACAATGGTAGGCATCCTGGGGCGCAGTCAGCAAAAGGACTGGCCGCTCAAGGGGATTATCAGGCAAGACGATATCCTGAAAGCCTACTTCAATCCACTATCAGAGCATGAAGTGATGGTCCTGAGCCGTCATACGGATGGTGACATTACCAATATCACTCTACAAATCTGGGAAACAAGAGATGCTGACAAGCTGGATTAAAGGCACTGGTCTGCGTGGTATGAGCAATGCAGACTCATCTTATTCAGAAGAGAACATCTATATGACTGATCAATCTCTACCAGAGACACCAACTGGCGTCCTCATGGGTAGAGAGGTCACAGTCTTGAAAAAGAGTAAACCTTCATCGCTCAATTTTCCCCCGGGAGCAGATAAAGCAAAATCAACTACAATCGTGGAAGAATCACAACATATTAAGAGAACCTTAGAGGAAACTTCCTGCGCATTTGCAAGATGTGTTTCACTTCATAATGAGATTAAGGTAGATAGTAGATTGTTATCCAACGTTGCTTCTGAAAAACAGGATATAGATAAAGAATACTTGCCTGAAAAACCTCTCATAAAAGCAAGTGACTCATTTTCATCTGCATTAGAATTGAGTATTAATGAACTAAACAATGAGGATGCATGCCACACGACGGTATCAGTTCTTGAAAAAAACTTCTCTAAAGAAGAGTACTCGAGACCTTATATTTTTTTCCCTTATGATCAGCAGATATATAAGACGTACATCAATAGTGACCCAGAACATAATTATATTTTTATACATAAGATTTATTATTTACTTCCTAATGTTAAAGTATATTCTCATGATTTCGTTATTCTCAGAAAAAATAACCTTTTCGAAATCTTACAGTCGATGGTAGGTGCATTCAGTCTTGATCAATGGCTCACTGGCGATCCTTCAACAATAATCGCAAACAAAAAAAATTATCAACGTGCCAATGATTTAAATCTGTTTTCCCGGGACAACGAATCTCCACCATTTTTTACTAAAGAGAAGAAGGATAAAATAAAAAGATTGGGAGAAGAATTAAAAAAAACTGAACAACCATTTTATAAAGCAATAAAAACAAGAAAAAATAAACCTTGCTCTAAAGCTGTTTTTAACCAGAAAATTTTACCCACATTGTTTTCAGCTTTAAGTAATTCAGATGATCACCCCTACTTCAGAATGTTCGCAGTTTCAAGAAGATACTTAAACATAAGACCAGAATATCAACTGCTTTTAGAGGTATACAATGCACAAATATAAGTGGCCCACCCACCTTGCCCATTGTGGCCTATTCCGATCGAGCTTTGCCGTGAAAGAAAATTGCCACGGAGGCACAGAGACACGGAGAACAGAAAAACGCTTTTCCTCTGCGTCTCCGTGATTCTGTGGCTAAAGCTTTCATGACAGAGGGTGACAAACCATCGTCATGAACATTTGTACCCTTCGTGGCACCATTTTAACTTCCCGAAGTCGGGAGCAGGCGCTCAATGTCTACCTTGAGAATGGAACCTGATAATCATATTGAGGTCAAACATGGGCATATACCGTCCTGGGGTTTATTTTGCAAGCGACAGCATCAAATCCCCCCCATCCAAAGCCTGCCTACCGGGCTGGCCAGCAAGCCAGCCCAGGCAGATTTACTGGCCGGTCCAGAAGTACATTTATCGGTAAAAGAATATCAAATCATCAATTGCACAGAAGAAGAACCAGTACCCCTGATGATGGCAAATGTATTGAAGATGCCTTTTGGAAAAGTAAACCATTACACGGACGTCAAATCACCTCAGGTGTCGTGCTCAGGGCCTATAGAAATGACGGGACATCTCTGAGAGCTGGCTTCTTCATGCAAAAACTGTGCTTACAGAACATTCTGCATGACAATAAAAGAAAAATTACCCCGGATCAGGTCATTCAGGAATTCAACCGGAAGCCAAATCGAAACAATAAGCAGACATTGGCGATAGCACGTTTCAAAGCGGAATGTTGCCTGAGGAACCTGCTGTTGAATGGCCAGCGGGTCACATCGGATGAAGTGGTTGAAGGTTATCAGGCAGCCACAGCCACACTGGAGTTAGCCCGTTTCAAGGAAGAGTGTTGCCTGAGACACCTGTCGTTGAATGGCAAGGCAGTCACACCGGATGAGGTGCTTGGGGATTTCCCGGATAGTCCGGAAGGCAGACTGGGGATGGCACGCTTCCAGGCGGAGTGTTGCCTGAGAAGTCTTTGGTTGCATGGCCAGCAGGTCTCACCGGATTCCGTAGTTGAGAGTTTTCAGGCCGTCAGGGCAACACTGGGGCTGGCGCGCTTCAAAGCGGAATGTTGCCTGAGAGGCCTGTTATTGAATGGCCAGCAGGTCTCACCAGATTCCGTGGTGGAGGATTATCAGACCGCCAGAGCAACGCTGGAGCTGGCACGCTTCAAAGCGGAATGTTGCCTGAGAGGCCTCTCGTTGAATGGCCAGCAGGTCTCGCCGGATTCCGTGGTTAAGGATTACCTGGCAGCCAAAGCAACACTGGAGTTGGCGCGATTTAAGGAACACTGTTGTCTGAGGAGTCTGCCGTTGAATGGCCAGCCAGTCACACCAGATGCAGTAGTCAAGGGTTATCAGGCCACCAAAGCAACACTGGAGCTGGCACGATTCAAAGCGGAATGCTGCCTGAGGAGCCTGCCGTTGAATGGCCAGCCGGTCACACCAGATGCGGTGATTGAGGATTTCCCGGATAGCCCGGAAGGCCAGCTTGGGATAGCGCGCTTCAAACAGGAATGTTACCTGAGGGGGCTTTTTGTGGATGGCCAACAGATAACAGCGGATGCAGTGGTTAATAATTTCCCGGATAGTCCGGAAGGCAGACTGGGGATAGCGCGCTTCAAACAGGAATGTTGCCTGAAGGGCTTGGCGTTGAACGGCCAGCAGGTCATACCCGATCAGGTGGTTAAGGATTATCGGGCCGCCAAAGCAACACTGGAGCTGGCACGCTTCAAAGCGGAATGTTGCCTGAGGGGCCTGTCGGTGAATGGTCAGCAGCTCACAGCGGACGACGTGGTTAAGGATTTTCAGGCCGCCAATGCAACGCTGGAGCTGGCACGCTTCAAACAGGAATGCTGCCTGAGGGGCCTCCCGTTGAATGGCCAGCCACTCACACCCGGTGAGGTGGTTAAGAGTTATCAGACCGCCAATGCCACTCTCGAGCTGGCGCGCTTCAAAGCGGAATGCTGCCTGAGGGGTATGCCGTTGAATGGCCAGCAGCTTACACCCGGTGAGGTGGTCAAGGATTTTCAGGCCGCCAATGCAACTCTCGAGCTGGCGCGTTTCAAAGCGGACTGTTGCCTGAAGGGCCTGGCATTGAATGGCCAGCCGGTCACACCGGATGAGGTGGTTAAAGATTATCAGGTCACCAGGGCAACACTGGCACTGGCACGCTTCAAACAGGAGTGCTGCCTGAGTGGCCTGGCATTGAATGGACAACCAGTCACACCAGATGAGGTGGTCAAGGATTTCCCGGATAGTCCGGAAGGCAAACTGGGAATATCGTGTTTAAAAGCGGAATGCAGCCTCAGGGGCCTGCCATTGAATGGCCAGCTGATCTCGCCGAATACGGTGATAAAGGATTATCACGCACTCAAAGCGAAACTTGAATTATCGTACTTTAAAGCAGCATGTTACCTGGGGAACCTGCCATTAAATGACCAGTCGGTCACACCGGATGAGCTGGTCAAGGATTTCCCGGACAGTCCGGATGGTAAACTGGGGATTGCCCGTTTCAAAACGCAATGTTGCCTGAGGGACTTGCCGTTAAATGGTCAGCTGGTCACACCGGATGCAGTGGTTAAGGATTATCAGGCCACCGAGGCAACACGGGAATTGGCACACTTCAAAGCCGAATGTTACCAGAGGGGTTTGGCGTTGAATGGCCAACCGGTCACCCCGGATACGGTGATTAAGGAATATGAACGGTGTGGTTGGTTACGCGATAGAGATTTTTTTTATTCTCATCTGCCATTGAAGGCAAGATCTCAGTTAAGTTTAAGTATTTCCTGATCCCCAGCAATGTGGGCACACCACCGGTCGATTGCTGCTTTGGCATCCACTCCATGTAACTGGAAACTCTTTTTGCTCAGATCAATTCCGAGAATAACAACCTGATTTCAAAAAGCAATGCCCTCGAAACCTGCGTGGTGACGCTGAATGGGCATACCGGCTGGGTGAGCTCAGTCGCGACATTGCCCGATGGGCGGCTGGCTTCGTGCTCTGAAGACACGACCGTAAAGGTGTTGGATCTGAGCAAACCACTGCGCAAAGAGCCAAAGGTGATGACGAACAATAGACACACGGGCGGGGCGAACTCAGTCACGACAGCGACCGATGGACGACAGGCTTCTGGTTCTCCTCCTCTGAAGAGAAGAAAAACCACTGAATAAGGTAAAAAATACCAATGGTATCGATTCTGAAAATTTCCAGCACAAGGAGTCAGAAATATATAATTTCATATGGTTAGCTGTTTACGGCCGGGTCTGGAAAAACAGACGCCTCCCATCAATGATTCGGTGTAATGGACGGATTACCGCGTTGGTGCTTGCCAATGTGCAGCCATCAATTAACGTCAGATTTATTGCATTGTCGGGCAGGAACTTTAGCGCTGTTCACCGGTCAAAGGCGGCATGCCTATAAATGCCGTTGATAATGCTTCCACTCATCCCTCCCGGGATACAACTCCGTCTGGTAATCCGCCGGGAGAAAAAAACACAGAGGGGGTTTCGGTGGTTCCTCTTAAACAAGTGTCGCCTTTACTGGCATTACCCGATGAAATGCTGACTCAAATTGCTGACAGCCTGACGTTCGTCGAATTTCACCGCCTGGCTTCAACAAGCAGCCGCTTGCTAACCCTGTTCAATACCGAAGAAAAATTGAAAAAACTGTCCGCTCAATATTACGGCACTGCTTCTGACGCATACAGAAAAACAATTGAAAACAGGGATATACCTGCGGTTCCTGACCATGACATTGAGGACCCTCTATTACGGCTGGCTTACCTTCGATATGTCAGCAATAACTACCTGATTGCACAAAGCAATTCCCTGAAAACCTGCATGGCGACCTTGAGGGGGCATACCCACGGGGTGGTCTCAGTCACGGCATTGCCCGGCGGGCGACTGGCTTCCTGCTCTAATGACGGGAACATAAAGGTGTGGGATCTGAGCAGGCCCAAGGGGCAGGAATGCGTGGTGACGCTAAAAGAGCATAAGACCTTTGTGAATGCTCTCACGGTATTGCCCGATGGTCGGCTGGCTTCCTGTTCTTCTGACCGGACCGTAAAGGTGTGGGATCTGAGCAGGCCCAAGGGGAAGGAATGCGTGGCGACGCTGAGAGGGCATACCAGCGGGGTGATCTCAGTCATGGTATTGCCCGACGGGCGGCTGGTTTCCTGCTCTGAAGACAAGACCATAAAGGTGTGGGATCTGAGCAAGCCCAAGGGGCAGGAATGCGTGGCGACGCTGAATGAGCATACTCACTACGTGATTTCTGTCGTGGTATTACCCGACGGGCGGCTGGCTTCCTGCTCTGTTGACCAGAGCATAAAGGTATGGGATCTGAGCAAGCCCAAGGGGCAGGAATGCGTGGCAACGCTGAATGGGCATACCGGCTGTGTGAAATCGGTCAAGGTATTGCCCAATGGCCAACTGGCTTCCTGCTCTGATGACCAGACCATAAAGGTGTGGGATGTGAGCAAGCCCGACGGGCAGCAATGCGTGGCGACACTGAATGTGCATGCCAACTGTGTGAGATTCACGGTATTGCCCGATGGGCGGCTGGCTTCCTCCTCTGCTGCCGGGACCATAAAGGTGTGGGATCCGAGCAAGCCCGACGGACAGCAATGCGTATTGACGCTCAGAGGGAATACCGGTTGGCAGCTCTCAGTCACGGTATTGCCAGATGGGCGGCTGGTTTCCTGCGCTAATAAGGGGTTCGTAAACGTTTGGGATCCGAGCAAGCCCGACGGAGAGCAATGCGTGGCGACGATGAAGGTGCATGCCGGGAGGGTGACATCAGTCAAGGTGTTGCCCGATGGGAGGCTGGCTTCCTGCTCTGACGACAAGACCGTCCAGGTGTTGGATCTGAGCAAACCACTGCGCAAGAAGCGAAGGGTGCTGATGAGGAATAGACGCACGGACGGGGTGAACTCAGTCACGACAACGACCAATAGACGGCAGGCTTCTGGTTCTCCCCCTCTGAAGAGAAGAAAAATCACTGGATAAGGTAAAAATGCAAATAAGCGAGGATCAGATCTTGATTCCTGAATAAAGTCAAGAAAAACGAAAAGCCAGGGGAAGGCCTTTGTATTTGAACACATTCAAAATTCAAGACCTGACAATGTTTATTTAAAATATCTAGCTGTGTTTAGTGCCTTGCATATTAAGAATATTCTGTATCCTGGAATCCAGTTTCTGTTTTAATTCCTGATAATCTTTATTACCTTGTGTCACGGAAAGTACATTGTCGAGAACTTCGTGGCCATCGTTTATAATCTTTTGTAATTTTTTGGCCGAAGTAATGACTGTATTCTCAGCATTTGAAATACATTCCGTGACTTGATAAGCAGTGATATTTGTTCTGATGTCAGGCAGCAGCCGGGCAGCGCCATCATGGGTAGAACTCAGAATATACCCTGCATCCTGTTTGCGTTCCAGTATGCGTTCCAGTTTGTCGAATCTGGATCTGAATTGCTTCAGGGCCTGTGCTGCTGATTCATCAGTAATCGTTTGTGATGAGTCCATAATGCTGTCAAAGCCAAATTTCAATTCCTTACTCCAGGTTCTCAGATCGCTGATGATTTGTTTTGCAGAGAGGGTTTTCTCGCCGTTCTCAATAGCCGCTAGTTCCAGGCCTATAAAAACAGCAGCCATTGGAATATCACTTACCTCACGGACGATATCGACATACTCTGTTGCCAAATTCGCAAGTTCTTTCATATTCTCCTGCAATTGACCCAGCCTTTGTTGTTCTGCCAACCTATGTTGTTCTGCCAACCTATGTTGTTCTGATAGCTGGCCTGTGTTGACCTCCGACTGTGAGTTTGACCGGCCTGCTTCCTGAGCTACGGGTGTCCGAGTGTCCTTTGGGTCAGGCCGTGGCTTTGTAGTCTGAGCACGCAAGTCGCCAGCAGGACTAAGAGTCACCTTCCTGCTGTCAATTTTTCTGTTTAGAGCTTGTGTTAGCCCGGATTCAGGAAAGGTGTTGATGTAACTCTCAGCCTCGACGACTGAGATGGTCCTTGAATGGCCAGAGAAACAGAAAACAGCGAACAGGGCGCTCCACAATCCTTCGGTTTGGTAATTGTATTGAATGTTTTCAAGCCAGCTCAGCTGGACTGAGGTAGATGGCGTCATACGGTACTTTCCAGGGTCAGTTATTTTTTTGAAGGCTTTAGTACAAATTTGACCAGTAAGACCTGAGCAAGTTCATTTTTAATGGCAGATCCTATGAACAATATTCTGATCATTTCGGTTCCCTGGAATTTTTGTTATGTATACTTACTCCTGATCTTTAGAATCTTTGCCGAAAAGATTCTCAAAACCTGTGAGTGTTTTGAAATATTCATTGAACTCTCTAGCAAACTTATCATGCGTTTTATCAGATTTGCCATAAATAATGCTGGTGTTTTCAGGTAATGCACGGGCTACCTTCCGGTGGCTGACAGCCTCATCAGATGAAACAGCACCACCGTTTTCAAATCTGGAGGTGTTATTATACAGAACAGTATCAGTTGTCACTTTACCTGCTTGAGATAAATCAATGGAAGCGTGATGTGGGGATATATCTGCACCGGAGGGAAAATCAACTTTCTTGCCTTCAGTATCTTTAGAATCTTTTCTGAAAAAATCCTTAAAACCTGTGAGTCTTTCGAATAATTCATCGGGTTTTTCAGGTGACTTTAAACGCTTCTTTTTGGATTGGTCAAAAATACCGCTGGTGTTTGCAGGTAATGCATGGGGTAACTTCAGGTGGCAGACGGCCTCATCAGATGAAATAGCAGCAATGTTTTTACTTATAAGGTCGCGATACTCCCTGGCATAATCAGTTGCCGCCCCAGCTGCTTGAGACAAATGAATGGGAGCCCGAGCGGGGGATATACCTACGCTAAAGGGACCAAAATTGGCTTGCCCGCTTGCAATATCTTGCCCGCTCTCAGTAGGTTGAGGACCTGTACTGAAACAATTAGTAGGATCAGCGCAGAGGCTGATATTATTGAAATCCATTACAACTATCCTGAAAATTAATCGTTATTCTAAAAACCATGACTCTGCATGACGATGCCAGGAGTGTGACATAGCTGGTAGCACACCCAACTTTATTGCGTCCATATCTGCCTTTCCTTATCAGTATTTACGTTGTTAAGGTTATCTGATATCAGATTCTGTATGAAATTCTGAATCATAGATATTTCCACTGATAGTTAGAGCACTAAAGTTCTTAATAGTTTCCCTCTTTTATAAATTTTCATTAAGAGATTACACAGATAAAAAAGGACAGCTCTCAAGAGAACTGGCCTTTCTGTAACATTAGCTGTTAAATCATAGGTTTAGCCACCAAAATCATCCAGCAGGATGTTTTCAGGCTCTACGCCCTATTTCATAAACTGCCCCGAATCTCGCGCACGACCACATGGATGGAGGAAATAGAGCAATCCTGTGAACTTGATACCCGCAAACAACAGCAAGTGTATCAAGGCATGTCTGGTCAGGTACTGAACTTACCTTTTCCTGTTTACAATGGTCAATCATATATACACCAAAATGAAACAGGCATTCTTAAATCGCTGAGTGAATATAATATTGTATCTCAGGCAGGCTTCAATGTAGAAAACTCTTTTGGAACGGATATTCCTGATATACCAAAATCAGATCTTGATAAATATGTGCCCTGGAATTCTGATGATGAATTCATTAATAATGGGATATAATCAATATCAAATTTTCCCTTTGATCAGCAGGTATGCTTATCGGTTAGTGAGCCTGATCCAATACCTGCCAGGCATTTGAGTCCAGATAATCAGTTAACTCATCCTCATGCCGTTCTGTTTAACCGACAAGATTTATCACCTGTTACTTTTGTTAACCCGACAAAGCTGAACCCAAAAAAAAGTGATATGCATACGATCCCACGGAAAGAAGTTGCTGATAGTTTTCTTTTTAAGCACCAAAGAAAGCAAATGCAAGACGCCGAAAAAAGAAAAATGATAAATCAACGAAAAAGGGAACATTATAGAGAAATGATGAAAGATCCTGAAAAAAGAGAGTTGACAAAGCAACGCCAAAGGAACGAATGCAAGACCCCGAAAAAAGAAAACTGAAAAATCAGCGCCAAAAATGGCGGTTTAGAGAAATAATGAATGATCCCGAAAAAAGAAATCTGAGAAATCAGCGCCAAAGGGAGCGTTATAGAGAAATGATGAAAGATCCTGAAAAAAGGAAGCTGGTAAGTCAGCGAAGAAGGGAGCGGTATAATAAAATGATGAAAAATCCTGAAAAAAAGAATCTGGAAAATTAACACCAAAGGGGGCGAAGACATGACCTCGAAAAAAGAAAGCTGAATGCCAAAGAGCCCAGGACAGAGATCACTGTATTGTATCTGAAACGCTGGCACTCCTTCCCTGAAATAACCTGGTCTTTATTTGTTCAATACATCGCTTTATTGAACCTTGGTTCAAAAGCTGGTTAACCGGGATTTCAATGACCTCAAATCCTGCTTTTTGCAGCAGTGCGATTTTAAGCAGAGTCGAACCATCTCTGGTTTTGAAATCACCACCCACGTAATGTGACGGTCCCTGAACTTCAATCACAATGTTGTGATCTGGCAGTAGCAGGTCAACCGGAGGCAGTGAGTTCAGACTTTGTTCTTCTTCAATCTTCAAAGAGGGAATGCATGATTGCAGTTGATTGCGGACGATGATTTGAGGCTTTGAAATGATTATCTGGTAATGGGGGACCACCGGACACGCTCTCCCAAGCCAACTTGCGGCCATGGTAATGATGGATTGTTCCTCTTCATTGTCTGGAGGGGAGGTATTTTCCAGGCGAGTAAACAGGTCATCCATGTGCGTTTCAAGCACACTATTTTTATTGGCATTGCATTCCAGAGACAACCTGGCACAGCATACCATTACTCCCCAGAGAGACATTGATATCTCTTGATGAGAGAGCTGAGGGTGTTTACTGGTTCGGCAGACAAGGGATTCAAACGTGGATGTAACCACGTTCAACTCCACAAATTCCCCCAGTTTCGCCGTGGCCCACAGCAGATTGGCGAGACCCAGGGCATTAAATTGGTCTTTCTGTGCGTTCACCCGGGGCAACAGCGCGGCCACAGCCTCATTGAGCCCTGGTATCAGCTCCTGTCCATTATCCAACAGTTTCGCCATGGCCCACAGCAGGTTGGCTATGCCCTGGGAGTTAAATTGGTCTTTCTGTGTGCTCACATGGGGCAACAGTGCGGCCACGGCCTCGTTGAACTCCGGTGTCCGCTTATGCCCATTGTCCACCAGTTTCGCCATGGTCCACAGCAGGTTGGCGATATTTTGAGGAATAAATTGGTCATTCTGCGCGCTCACGAGGGGCAACAGTGCGGCCACGGCCTCGTTGAACTCCGGTGTCTGCTCCTGCCCGTTGTCTACCAGTTTCGCCATGGCCCACATCAGGTTGGCGATACCCTGGGCATTGAATTGGTCTTTCTGTGTGTTCACCCGGGGCAATAGCGCAGCCAAGGCCTCTTTGCGTTCTGGTGTCCGCTCCTGCCCGTTGTCCACCAGCTTCGCCAGGGCCCACAGCAGGTTGGTAATACTCTGGGCATTAAACTGGTCATTCTGTGCGTTCACGGAGGGCAACAGCGTGGCTTCAGCCTCGTTGAGTTCTGGTGTCCGCTCCTGACCGATGTCCACCAGTTTCGCCATGGCCCACAGCAGGTTGGCGATACCCTGAGCACTAAATTGGCCTTTCTGTGCGCTCACGTAGGGCAAAAGCGCGGCCACGGCATCGTTGAGCCCTGGTGTCCGCTCCTGCCCGTTGTCCACCAGTTTCGCCATAGCCCACAGCAAGTTGGCAATTTCCTGTCGTGTAAAGTTAGCTTTCTGTGCGTTGATGGTGGGCAAAAGCGCGGCCACGGCATCGTTGAGCCCTGGTGTCCGCTCCTGCCCGTTGTCCACCAGTTTTGCCATGGCCCACAGCAGGTTGGCGATATGCTGAGGAATAAATTGGTCTTTCTGTGCGTTTACCAGGGGCAACAGCGCGGCCACGGCATCGTTGAGCCCTGGTGTCCGCTCCTGCCCGTCAGACACCAGTTTCGCCATGGCCCACAGCAGGTTGGCAATCTGCTGAGGAGTCAATTGGTCTTTCTGTGCGTTCACGTGGGGCAGCAGCACGGCTACGGCCTCATTTAGCTCCGGTGTCTGTTCCTGCCCGTTGTTCACCAGCTTCGCCATGGCCCACAGCAGGTTGGCGATCTGCTGAGGAATAAATTGGTCTTTCTGTGCATTCACGCGGAGCAACAGCCCGGCCACGGCCTCCCTGATATCGGGTGTCTGCTTCTGCCCGTTGTCCACCAGCTTCGCAATGGCCCACATCAGGTTGGCGATACCCTGTGGTTTAAAGTTGGCTTTCTGTGCGTTCACGAAGGGCAATAGCGCGGCCACGGCCTCGTTGAGTTCTGGTGTTCGTTTCTGTCCGTTGTCCACCAGTTTCGCCAGGGCCCACAGCAGGTTGGCAATTTCCTGTGATTTAAAGTTAGCTGTCTGTGCGTTCACGTTGGGCAACAGTGCGGCCAAAGCTTTGTTGAGCGTTGGTATCAGCTCCTGCCCGTTTTCCACCAGTTTCGCCAGGGCCCACACCAGGTTGGCGATACCCTGGGCATTGAATTGGTCTTTCTGTGTGTTCACGTGGGGCAATAGCGCGGCCACGGCCTCTTTGAGCCTTGGTGCCCGCTTCTGACCGTTGTTCACCAGTTTCGCCATGGACCACAGCAGGTTGGCGATATCCTGCGCATTAAATTGGTCTTTCTGTACCTTCACGCAGGGCAACAGCGCAGCCACGGCCCCTTTGAGCTCTGGTGTCTGCTCCTGTCCGTTGTCCACCAGTTTTGCCATGGACCACAGCAGGTTGGCGATACCCTGTGGCTTAAAGTTAGCTTTCTGTGCCGTCACGCAGGGCAACAGCGCGGCCACGGCCTCTTTGAGCCTTGGTGCTTGCTCCTGCCCGTTTTCCACCAGTTTCGCCATGGCCCACAGCAGGCTGGAAATTTCCTGTGGTTTGAAGTTAGCTGTCTGTGCGTTCACGAGGGGCAACAGCGCGGCAACGACCCGTTTGATCTCTGATGCCCACTCCTGCCCGTTGTTCTCCAGTTTCACCATGGCCCACAGCAGGTTGGCGATACCCTGAGGTTTAAAGTTAGCTTTCTGTGTCACGTGGGTCAGCAGCGCGGCCACGGCCTCTTTAAACTCTGGTGTTCGCTTCAGCCCGTTGTCCAGCAGTTTCACCATCGCCCACAGCATGTTGGCGATATTCTGAGGAATAAATTGGTCATTCTGTGCGCTCACGTGGGGCAACAGCGCGGTAACAGCCTGTTTGAGCTCTGGTGTCAGCTCCTGCCCATTGTCCACCAGTTTCGCCATGGCCCACACCAGGTTGGCGATTCCACGGGCATCAATATCCCTGGCTTCAGGTTTTTGGTTGCACTTGAATATTACTACATCAAGTAGCGCTGACAATAAGACAGCTTGAGTACGTTTAAAACGCTCATCCATGGGTTTATGAGGGGTAAAAACACCTGCTGAGGTCAATGAATGAAATGTTGTCGTCAGGCTCAGCCAATTCCAGCTCCGCGTTACTGTAAAATTTTGCAGCAGACGTATCAGCTGGCTTTGTTCATCCCGATTTAAAGGTCTTTTAACAACTGACGAGTATTTTTTAATTGAACTGGCGTATCGACCATGATTTCTCCCGTCATAACGATGACCGAAATGATCAGATTTACTCACCAGATCAGCCATTATTTCTTGTTTGATGAGGGCATTAAAATCTTGAGCAGGGTTTACCGAACGGCACTGTAGATGTTGAGAAGAGCGTACACCAGAAGAATGGTAAAATTCATTACGCCCCGTGCGGGGGGGATTATTCCATTGTCTGACTGTGGCATGTCTATATCGCCCATGCCTTGAAGAAGCGGCATGGCCATCCGGTCGGTTGTAATCATTGTTTGATCTTGCACATTTACCACTGATACCACCAGAACTTCTATCCATAATTATATTTCATTAATTCATGAAAATATAAAAAGCAGACTGTTGTGCGGTTCATAAGTTCATTTTGCTGAAGTGTTTATCAGCTACCCTGGCAACGGTCCTGCCACATAGGCAGGTGTCGAATCAGCGTTTTTTTCTTTTTTTCCCAGGCTTGGGACCAAGCGGGTCTGGCAAAAGATCATATTCTTTTTTCAGGTATTCTTGCAGCTGAGTCCGGTGATGATCCTTCGCCCGATTTATCAGGGGAATGTAGTCACCACGGGTTCGGATGTAACCGCCCTCCTGGAGCAATTCCTGAACCAGTTTGATGCTTCCGCCCATGGCAGCTGCCGAGATGAGGGTTTCATGCTTTGTGCTGTTTTTTTCAAAGGTTGCCCCTGCACGGCGCAAGTCATTGACCAACTCGTAGTGACCGGCCGAGGCCGCTGCCCAGATCGGGGTAAGGCTGCCGACACTGTTGGCATTCACATCCGCACCCAGTTCGAGCAAGTACTTGACCAGATTGCGGTCACCGGCCAGGGCCGCAGCAAGAATCGGGGTCCCATAGCCGGTACTGTTTGCATTCAGATCCGCACCCTGTTCGAGCAAGTACTTAACCAGCTCATGGTCTCCAGCTCGGGCCGCAACCCAGATCGGAGTATCGTATCCTGAACTGAATGCATTGACGTTAGCACCCTTTGCAACCAGAAAACTCACAATATCACGGTGGCCTTTTTTGGCCGCAATCCAGATCGGGGTGTTACGGCCTGTTTTGCAACCGTCAAGGTCAGCACCGTTCTCAACCAGTAATGTCACTATATCAAGGTGTTTCGAACTGGCTGCCAGGTAAAGGGGAATGTTAAAGCTTTTCATAGAGCCGTTGACGTTTACACCGTGTTCAATAAAGTACTTCACTACGTCAATGTGCCCCCCAACGATGGCTTCATCGATCGGGGTGTCGCAGTTTATGCAGATATCTTCACTGACGCCTGCCTGATGCAGGTAACTTACAACGTCAACATGGCCATATTTGGCTGCTTCCATGATCGGTGATGCAAAAAGCTTGTCGGTCCTTGCGCCTTTCTCATGGAGGTAGCGCACCAGCTCAAGATGACCCTCCCGGGCTGCTGCGGCAATGGGACATTCATGTACCTTCCAGTTCATATTGATATCCGCGCCCTGATCAAGCAATGCTTCCACGGCCTCCTTGTTGCCAGTTCGGGCCGCCTCAACCAGTTGCTTGCTCAGCTTTTTCTGTTGCTCGCTCAACGCTTTGGAGGTGGTCAGGGTGGACGACATCATGGGCTCGACAATTTTTTCCGGTACAATCATCTTTCTTGTTTTTTTACCCGTTGCGGGCTGGCTGGAATGTTCAACCGGGAGTGGTGTTTCGCGTTTTGCTACCGTTTTTTTGCGTTTGTTTTTTTTGTCATTGGCTTGAGCAGGTGCCGGAGATGAAGAGCTGGCAGCAGTAGTGTGTTCACCTCTGATATTCATGGTCTTGAAACCTCTGTTTGTATTTACTTACACAAGACAATCAAATTTTGTTTTTTATCCCGGACAAGCAAAAATAAGCCTGTCGCTCGGCCGATCCCGAGGATTTATTGAAGAGTGATCTTTGTTAAGACATAGCTCATGGAGGTAACCTTAATCATAAATCTTGAATCGCTTCAAAAGATAGAACCAAGTCAGTTTCGGCTTCCCTTGTTTTGCGTTAAGAATAAAGACCCCAGCTTTCATTTTGCCTTACTTCTTGAAGACCAGGCTACATAAGGTTTACCGGGTTCGTAATATTTACCTTTTTCCCAAACTCCATCCCATACCTTATAGACCTTGGGCAGCTGGTATTTCATTTCCTCATAACTACTGAACAACTTCAGAAAACGTTCCAGTTCCTCTGTCTTGAAAGTGCGCAAAAGATGGGCTATTGATCTTCCACTTTCAAC
The DNA here is from genome assembly GCF_049310265.1 of Endozoicomonas sp. ALB091. NCBI lineage: Bacteria > Pseudomonadati > Pseudomonadota > Gammaproteobacteria > Oceanospirillales > Endozoicomonadaceae > Endozoicomonas > Endozoicomonas sp. ALB091. The sequence goes on from NZ_JBLYNQ010000006.1 coordinate 152,022, forward strand.
GGATTCAGCGATGTGCTCTGGTAATGGTTTGTCAGGATGGACTGACAGATGCTCAGGAAAGTAAGCCAGTGTCGCTTGATCATCCAAATATTGCAGTGCCTGATAGAGATGTCCTGTTTCCAGTCCTCTCTCGGATTGAGAAAGTATCCGGGACAACTCAGAAGCAGCAAGACTGAGTTCATTTGCCGATACCCTGAAGTCCACTTTGGTTTTTTTGCCAATATGACTTAGCTCATCCGGTGACAATCCCATGGTAAGACCAATCAAATACCAGTTGTGGCTCAATGGCAAATACCTCAAAAAATCCAGCGTCAGCGGTTTCGAACCGGTCATCTCCGGGTCTGTGCCATCATTGTGCACATCCTGCCAGAAGAGCGGTTTGAGGACGGGAGGCTTTTCAGGACTGGAGACGCAAAACCAGGGATAACGTTTTATTTTTCCAGCGATCAAATCCTCTAATCTCTCAACACAGTTGCTGGACTTAACAGCTTGCGACGAAGCATACGCAACATGTTCCGAAGTAAGTTGGGGCAGACAACGGAATGCTGCATGCAGTAATTTTGTGATATACAGGTAGCCGGGTTCTTTTTTACAAATTCTATAGAGAATTTTCTGGATTATGTGCAGCGGCAACCCAAGTGCACGACCGAAAGATTCAGCATCCACTCCTATCATTCCAAGATCATAGGCATAATGGTGAATCTGATTTTTCAAACTCAAACTGTGTTGTTCAGACAGATTAAAACGAGGTGGAAACCCTTTCAGGGATTCAATTAACTGGTGTGCAGTATTGATGGCCATAATTTCAGGATTGCTCAATATTTTTACCAGCTCATTTACGGTCATTCGCCCCTCTTTGGTATCCAGAATTTTTTTCAGTAGCAGGGGGGTTGACAGACACTTGTCAACAATAATGGAGCGTTGTCGCAAATCCTTATCCTTCATCAGTTCCGGGTATCCAGCGCAATAAGCCACGGTTGCGGTCGGGACAGAGCGGAGGTATTCATCACCAATGAAGATTTTGTGCAACTTGAAAAAATCCAGTTCATGATTCAGTGCAGCATTGTCGTCAACAGCCCGGACACCGGCAGGCCATTCACCGCAGAACTGTCTTTGATCAACGGCAATACCAAAGATGTCACAGTACCGTGCAACCAGATCGGGCCTTGAGATCCCCCCCAGCATGGTCAGCAATTTGCCATGGGGTATGGTAAGTTTTTCCCGGGCCAGTCCATGCTGCTGTGAATACCAGGACAAATAATCAAATTTTTGTGTTGAGTGCTCAAGGTTGTGTTGTATATTTTTTTTATTGATTTCCGCTATGGGTAAGCCCAGATATATAGCAAACAGAAGGTGATGACAGGGTGTTAGTTCCTGCTTGATTTGCGGCGGCAACTGAGACCAGGAAACAAGATCATCAAGGTGTGGTTCAGGTAATGAGGCAGGTTCAGAAGTGGGTTTTACACTCCTTGCCAATATTGCCATATCTATTACGGTCGATGTCGACTCCGGTCTCATATCTATATCTATCACAGTTGATGCCAACTCCGGGGCTATATCTGTTACGGTTGATCCCGACACCGGGGCTGGGTGGGTAGCTTCGGCAAGAGTGACCGGCTTTCCGTTAAAAGCAGACTCAGGATCTTTAGTGGTTACATCCTTTTTTGGTTGATGAACTTGTGCGAGACAGCCGGGCTTATCAAGTTGGGGAGGCCGTTGATTATTGGTTAAATTGATCATCTTTTAGCTCCTCTGATAATAATGTTTTAACGTTGCTTTGCTCTGCCCCGGCTAATGGATGGACAGATTAAAGACTGATGCAATCAGCAGGCATGAAAACTGGTGGGCAATTGAAGTCTAATAACCAGAACCAGCTGAACAAGCATGAATTAAGACAAAAAAAGTGACAAACCGTTCATTAATTGCTCACAGCTCCGGACTTGAAGGCCTCCCTTATCCGGCTCTTCCTATCCAACCGCTGACACAGCCCGGTCTTTCCCTGGCGATAATCCCTGCAAGCCAAAATATCTCTGCTACGCTTCTCTTGCCTTCCCATGGTCATCCACCATTAGTCAGGAGATCTGATGAATACTGCTATTTCGCCAGCCCCTGCCGTCCCTTTCGTTTTAAATAATTCCTGCCCCGTGTGCCAGCAGACATTTGCTGATCAACAAGAAATCACCGTTGCCACTTGTCAGCATCGATATCATGAACAGTGCATCACTCCCTGGCTGAACAACTCTAAAGGGATTGCCCAGCGCAGTGTCGATGTTGTGCAGCAGGTACCTGGCCATGGCAGTGCAGCTGAACCACTGCTTGACCAGGCCGCTGTTCTCGATGAACCCCTGCAATGCTGTCGTTCCGGGGATATGGAGGCGTTGTCTGGCTGGCTGGATCGGGAGCCGATGCTGGCCCGTCAGAGCTTTTACTCAGCATTTTACGGCGGCCATGTCACGCTGCTGCACATTGCTGCCCAGACGGGCAATGAGGCGTGTGTACAGATGCTTGTTAACCATAATTCCAATGTCAATGCCGTCTCCTCTGTCGGCGTGACACCCCTGCACTTTGCCGCAGGATATGGCCACGAGCAGTGTGTCAAAACATTGATCAATAATGGTGCCAATATGAATATCCGGGACAGTATGGGCAGAAGCCCCCTGCACAGTGCTGCCCTGCATGGTCAAGTGACGTGTGTGGAGCGTTTTCTTGAATTCAGGGCGGCTGGCAATGAAATTGACCTGTTTGACACTACCCCCCTGCATCTCGCAGCTATGATGGGGCATGATGCCTGTGTGGCAGCCATACTCTTCACCGGGCGCAGAGAGAAGCACGGTGAGAGGAGTGAGAGGAGTTGGGTGAAGTATGAAGAGAATATAGATGCCACCTGTGATCACCATCATACGGCACTGCACCTTGCCGTTCTTAATGGTCATGGCAAGTGTGCACAAATCCTGCTCGATCATGGTGCCAATGTGAACGCCATTCTGGACAAGGGCAAGACACTCCTGCATGTTCTCACCCGCAGTGGCCCCATCGATTTCTTGCAAGTGCTCCTTGATCAAGGGCTGGATGTCAATGCCAAAGACGACAATGGGCAGACAGCCCTGCACATTGCCGCCCTTGGTGGCGGTGTGAATTTTATGGAACTGTTGCTCAATCGCAATGTCAGCCTGCTTGACGCCAGGGACAACGACGGCTCTACTCCCCTGCACCTGGCAGCCCTGGCTGGCAAGGCCCGGTGCGTGGAATTACTGCTGAACCGGCAGGCAAACGTCAACTGCCGCAACAACAGGAACCTGTCACCCCTGAGCAACGCTGCCCATCAAGGGTATCCAGAGTGTATAAAACTTTTACTGGCTCATGGTGCCGGGTTTCTTGAAGCCAGCACCATCCTTGGCTGGTCGCCACTGCACAGCGCCGCCGACCATGGACACGTTGAATGTGTGGAGCTTTTGCTTGGTGCCGGGCACAACGTCAATGCGGTCAACCGTGACGGTATAACCGCTCTGCACCGGGCCACCCAGACTCCCCAGCGGAATTCTGTGGACATCCTGATCAGGCATGGTGCCAATATCCATGCCCTCACAGAGGGCCACAATACCCCCCTCCATAATACGACCCTGTTCGACAGTGTGGAGTATCTGCAGACCTTGATCAGGCTGGGGGCTGATATCAATGCCAGGACTCTTTATGGCTTGACGCCTCTGCATATTGCTGCCCGGGAAGGGAGTGTGAAATGTATGAAAGTCTTGCTTGAGCATCAGGCGCTGATCATAAGCTCCCAACGCGGTGGGGGATGGACGCCCCAGCATTTTGCCAGCAAACATGGTCACAGCGAATGCCTTCGGTTGCTGTTGATGGACAAAAGGGCGAGCATTAATCCAAAGGATGGGATGGGCCATACCCCCCTGCACATCGCTGCCCAGTTTGGCAGGATTTCCTGTATGACTGTGCTGTTGAATCACAAAGACTCGGTGTATATCAATGCCAGGAGTAATAAGAAATTGAGCCCCTTGCATATAGCCGCACAGTTGGGCCAGTTGGAAAGTGTCGAGCTTCTTTTGGCTTACAAAGCGGATATCAACTTCAAGAATAAACGTGGCCAGACTCCCCTGCACCTGGCCACCATAAGCGATCAGAGGCAGTGTGTGCAGGTTCTGGTCGACAACAATGCCGATATCACTACCTTGGATGACAACAACTACTCCCCCCTATGCCACGCTGTCCGCCTTGGTTATACCGCATGCATGGAGCTGTTGCTTGATGCGATGGAAAAGACTGGAATTTCCCTCAATCAGTTGCAGGGAGGGATATCTCTTTTGCATATCGCTGCCCAGTGTGGCCAGATCGACTGTGCCCAGATCCTGGTTAACAAAGGGATAGATGTTAATAACAGGTCGGCTGCAGGCTTTACGCCCCTGCACATGGCCATAAAGAAAGACAAGGTAGAAAGTGCACAATTCCTGCTCTGTAACGGGGCAAATATCCATGCGACCACCAGCACAGACGAGACGGTGCTGCATGTTGCGGTTAAGGGAAATGCCGTTGGGTCTTTGCCCGTTCTGATCGATAGCGGCGCTGATATCCATGCCAGGGATTGCCATGGCCAGACACCCCTGGAACTGGCCAGGAAGAAACAACGTAAGCAGCTGATCTTGATGCTCGAAAAGGCAGAACAATCCCTGGGCCGAAATCCTGACCATGATGAATGGCAATTGTCGTGCATTGCTGATTGCTCGCGCTCCCGGGAATCCGTTGTGGATGAAGTGCTTTCAGGCCATTCCCAACCACAAGGCCATCAGCCGGATGACTTCTGTCAGTTCTGGTTGACTGAGTGAGCCGATGGTTTTGCCGATTCTGTCTGCTTTTATAGTGGTGATTTTATCAATCATCACTTGAGAGGTTTTGTTGAGCCCGTTTTCTTTACTTTCAAACAGGGTGTAGCGAAATAGGGGCACATCCCTCAACTCTCCTGTGATTGGCAAAAGAGTGACCGAAGGGTGTTCTGGAAACAGGTTGGATTGGATGATTAAGGCTGGCCTGGGTTTGCCATCGTCTCCCTTGATTGAGACGGTAACGATGTCGCCGCGCTTCATGCCCAGCCCTCATCGTCGCTGGTTTGTTCAATCCAGTCCATGGTGTCGCGTTCCAGTTTATCGGACTTGAGCATAGCAGATTGTCGCTGACACTCCAGACCGAAGCCCTTGATCCGTGTATCAGGAACCCGGATCTGTAAAGGGCGCAAACCAGCCTGACGCAATGTTTCTCTGTGACTTTCTACACGTTTCCAGGTGGTTTTGGACTGGTTAATATTGGTAGACATAATGCCTCCGTGGCTAAGTTTTCATAATGGTGGTTATGTCACATGCAACGTAGCAGGCAGGGCATTAAGGTCAAGTTACTGAAAAAGACGAACCACCGAAACGTCCGGATCACGGCTGGCACCGGCATCCCTCAGAGCCTGCAGGTACTCATCCCACATCGCTTCTTTGTTATGACACAGCTCATGGAGGTAACCCCAGTCATAAATCCCACTGTTATGCCCATCATCAAACACCAGCTTGATGGCATATTGGCCAACCATTTCCACGCCGGTGATGGCCACATTCAGTTTACCGGTCTGCAAAACAGGGTTGCCATGACCACGAACCTCGGCAGATGGGCTTAATACCCGGAGAAACTCCGCTTCCAGCTGGAACGTGTCATGACCAAACTGAATCTCCAGGGTTTTGGAGCGCTTATGCAGTTTAATGGCGGAAGGAATTGGGGTAGTCATTTCGGGCGGGGGTTCCACTCATAGAAAAGAGTAAGAGAGTGAAAGGAGTGACCAACTGACCACTCCCTATCAAACATCAGAGGATATAACGACTCAGGTCTTCATCCTGAACCAGTTCACCCAGGTGTTTATCAACATAAGCCGCATCAATCTTCAGTGGCGCGCCATCCTGGGCTGAGGCCAGATCTGCTGCACCAAAGGAGACTTCTTCCAGCAGACGCTCCATCACTGTATGGAGACGGCGGGCACCGATATTCTCAGTACGCTCATTCACCTGCCAGGAAACCTCCGCCAGGCGGCGAATGGCATCCTCGGCAAACTCGATATTGAGCGACTCTGTGGCCATCAGCGCCTGGTATTGTTCCGTCAGAGATGCATCCGGCTCGGTCAGAATGCGCATAAAGTCTTCAGAAGAGAGCGCTTTCAGTTCAACACGGATGGGCAGACGTCCTTGCAGCTCCGGAATCAGATCAGAAGGCTTGGCCAGGTGGAACGCACCGGAGGCAATAAACAGAATGTGATCTGTCTTCACCATGCCGTATTTGGTAGAAACGGTACAACCTTCGATCAATGGCAGCAGGTCACGCTGCACACCTTCACGGGAGACATCGGCATTGGAAGCCCCGGAGCGCCTGGCCACTTTGTCAATTTCGTCAATAAAGACGATACCGTTCTGCTCAACAGCGTCAACCGCCTTGGTCTTGAGCTCGTCTTCATTAACCAGCTTGGCCGCTTCCTCTTCCTGAACCAGACGCATGGCATCCTTGACTTTCAGCTTCCGCTTTTTGGATTTGCCGGTATTCAGGTTCGAGAACATGTTCTGCAGCTGGCTGGTCATCTCTTCCATGCCCGGAGGAGCCATGATTTCAACACCCATGGCCGCTTCACGCACATCAATCTCAATCTCTTTATCGTCCAGGTCACCTTCACGGAGTTTTTTGCGGAACACCTGACGGGTTGAGTTGTCCTGAGGCTGAGACGACTCTTCACCAAAAGAACGGGGAGGCGGCAGCAGGGCATCCAGAATGCGCTCTTCAGCGGCATCCAGCGCACGGTGACGAACGCGCTCCATCTCCATCTCACGGAGCATTTTGATGGCAGCATCCATCAGGTCACGGACAATGGACTCGACATCGCGGCCCACATAACCCACTTCGGTAAACTTGGTGGCTTCCACCTTGATAAACGGTGCATTGGCCAGTTTGGCCAGACGCCGGGCAATCTCGGTTTTACCAACGCCGGTGGGGCCGATCATCAAAATATTTTTCGGGCTGATCTCGTTACGCAGATCTTCATTCAACTGCATTCTGCGCCAGCGGTTCCGAAGGGCAATCGCTACAGCGCGTTTGGCCTCGTCCTGGCCAATAATATGTTTGTCCAGCTCATGGACAATTTCACGGGGTGTCATATCTGACATATCAGAAACTCGTTAGATCGCTATTGTTTCAAGCTGCAGGAAGCTCTTCGATGACTTGGTTTGAGTTGGTGTAGACACAGATATCTGCGGCGATACCCAGACTCTTTTCAACGATATCCCGGGCACCCATTTCTGTGTTATGAAACAGTGCCTTGGCAGCTGCCTGGGCATAAAAACCACCGGAACCGATGGCCAGGATGCCATCTTCCGTCTCCATGACATCGCCATTACCGGTGATGATCAGGGAGGCCGTGGCATCAGCAACAATCAGCATGGCTTCCAGACGTTGCAGGGCCCGCTCGGTTCGCCACTCTTTGGCCAGCTCAACCGCTGATTTGGTCAGTCGTCCCTGGTGTTTTTCCAGCTGGGCTTCAAAACGCTCAAACAGGGTGAAGGCATCAGCGGTACCACCGGCAAACCCGGCAATCACTTTACCTTTATACAGTCGGCGTACTTTGTGGGCGTTGCCCTTGATTACGGCATCACCCAGCGAAACCTGGCCATCACCACCGATCACCACACTGCCGCCACGACGTACCGACAGAATAGTTGTGCCACGATACTGTTCCAAGGCTCGCTCCTTAATAAAAAACGGATAACAGGGCCTTATATGGGGCAGGGAAATAAATTATCAAGAGGGGCGGAAGAGAAAACCCGCCCGCAATGGTGCTTTTTCTATTTCAACTGTAACAAAAGACTATCAATGTTTTTGCTGGCCAGCACTTCCTGGGCATTGTGCAGTGAGGCCCGGTCGGCAAATGGTCCCAGCTGCACCCGATGCCAGGTTTCCCCTGTGCCAACACTGACTTTCTCGACTTTGGGACTCAAACCTTCCAGCAGCAATTGCACCCTGAGTCGCTCGGCATCCTTGTCGCTGCGGAAGGAACCGGCCTGCAGCAGATATTTTTTAGCGCTGGCGGCCGGTTTCTGATCCGGCTTACTCTCTGGTTTTCTGGCAGAGACTGGTTCCGGTTTCAGTTCCGGCTCCGCAATGGATACCGTCACTTCCGACTCAGGCAGCAGGGTATAAAAATCAAACACCGGCTGATTATCTTTTTTCTGTTCATCCCCGGACGATGACTGGACCTGCCCGGCGACGCTGCGCACATCTTTGGCAGAGGGCGTCAGCCCTGCCAGAAAAGCAGCAAACACACCAATAACCAGACCTGCCAGCAACCAGGCCCAGTTGGGCAGAGACACACCGGCAGATTTACCGGCATTGGTCGATTTACTGGCTCCCCGCCTGCTATTGTTTGATCTGGATGTCATATCTCTCAACTTATCTATTGTCAGGTCTGTGTTTGTCCGGCTGTTTATGAACACACCCGGATAAAGATACCATTATCTCCAGCCTTACTGGTATAAGTTCAAGCACAGCGATTGCTTCTATTGAGACACATGGCCTTTTTCGATAGCATTCCCGCCATTTAAATTCCAGCGAGTTTTAACCAAGGACTCATGCATGAATATTCTCAAGCTGCTTGAAGACAAAGTCATCAAAGCGCTTATTGCTGCGGGTGCTCCAGAGGGGACCCCGGCCATGGTTCGTCCCGGCGCACGGGCGAACTTTGGTGATTACCAGTGCAACGCCGTGATGGCTGCGGCCAAAAAAATGGGGATGAACCCACGGGAACTGGCACAAAAAGTGATCGACAATCTGGATCTTGATGGCATTGCCAGCAAGGTTGACATTGCCGGACCCGGTTTCATCAACATTCATCTCGCCCCCCAGTGGCTGGCCAGCAGTCTTCAGTCTGCCGTCCACGATCCCCGGGCTGGAGTTGCACAGACCGACAACAGGCAAACCGTGGTGGTTGATTACTCAGCGCCGAACGTTGCCAAAGAGATGCACGTTGGCCACCTGCGCTCCACCATTATCGGTGACTCAACCGCCAGAACCCTGGAGTTTCTCGGACACAAGGTAATCCGCCAGAACCACCTGGGGGACTGGGGTACGCAATTTGGCATGCTGATCGCCCACCTGGAAGAACTGGAGAAAGAGAACCAGGAAGCCATGAGCATGGAGCTTTCTGACCTGGAAACGTTCTATCGCGAAGCCAAGAAGCATTTTGATGACAACCCGGACTTCGCCACCCGCGCCAGAAGCTATGTGGTTCGCCTGCAGGCCGGCGACGAGTACTGCCTGAAACTGTGGAAAAAACTGGTGGATACCACCCTGTCACACAACCAGGATACCTACGACCGCCTGAATGTCTCACTGACCACTGCTGATGTGATGGGGGAAAGCGCCTATAACGACAGCCTGCCCGTGATCATTCAGCTGCTGGATGAACAGGGACTGTTGAGCGAAGACAGCGGTGCCAGGGTTGTCTTTCTGGATGAGTTCAAAAACAAGGATGGCGACCCAATGGGCGTCATCGTCGAGAAGTCCGGAGGTGGTTTCCTTTACACGACCACCGACCTGGCGGCGATCCGTCACCGCTGCCATACCCTGAACGCCGATCGCGTTCTCTATTACGTAGATGCACGCCAGGGACAGCATTTCGACCAGGTATTCACCATTGCCCGCAAGGCAGGATTTGCGTCTGACCACGCGTCACTGGAACACCACGCCTTTGGCATGATGCTGGGCAAAGATGGCAAACCGTTCAAGACCCGAGCCGGCACCACCATCAAGCTGGCAGACCTTCTGGACGAGGCGGAAGAACGCGCAGCCGCCCTGATTGCCAGCAAATCCGACGACCTTTCAGAAGAGCAGAAGGTAAATGTGATCCGCTCTGTGGCCATTGGCTCGGTAAAATATGCGGACCTTTCCAAAAACCGGACCAGCGACTACGTTTTTGACTGGGATAACATGCTGGCCTTTGAGGGCAATACCGCACCTTACCTGCTCTATGCCTACACCCGGATCATGAGCATCTTCCGCAAGGCCGGTATCAGCGAGTCTGACCTCACTGGTGATATCCTGATTGAGAACGATGCTGAACGGGAGCTGGCCCTGCTGCTGTGCCGCTTCAGCGAAACCATTGAATCCGTTGCCAGAGAAGGCCTGCCACATCAGCTGTGCGCCTATCTGTACGACATCTCCGGTGCCTTTATGAAGTTCTATGAAGCATGCCCGGTGAACAAGGAAGGCGTTTCTGAAGACCTGCGCAACAGCCGCCTGCAGATCTGCGCCCTGACCGCCAGAACCCTGAAGCTGGGTCTTGGCCTGCTGGGCATTGAAACCGTCGAGCAGATGTAATAATACCCGCCTGACACCCAATGTCAGGCCCTCTATCGCCTTATTTGCAATTATTTTGCCCAATTAGCCAACATTGGCGGAACTTTTCCGAAACCTCATAGTCTAGAACAATAGTTCAAAAGAATTTTAATAAGGAGGTTAACCATGATTGGTTCTGCCATACCAGGTGGAATAGCCCGATTAACCAAGAGGTTTATCAGTTATTCCGAGCCCGTGTCTCGACCTTTAGCCATGTTCGTAGCTGGACGTATTGGCGGAGGTATAACTGTACAGTTTGGCCCCAGGGCTGTTAAAGCTGTTGTCGACTATACAGTTACTGGCTATTTTGCAAAGCAGCTTTGCTGTCTAACAGCAAATGCGTTTTTTGGCCCATACTATTACCCTGCCGGCCAGGTGATATTTTCCGGCCTTGCAGCAGTAAGCCCGGGGCCTGTAGCGATTGCCGATAAAATTACTCCATACTTCTACCATCAGCGTTATCTGGCCGAGCTTGACAAAAGCGACTTTGACCCGACGCGATTGGAAGCTGAAGATGTGGAACTTGAAGGAGTGGAAGAGGGCTATGTAAATTACACCTACGAGCCACTCCCTGTTGATGAGTCTACTTACTGTTTCTTCAACAAGGAAGATGCTGAAGGCATGCCACCCTTGCTTCCCCTCAATGGCAAGCCTGAGTTTGAAATGGAGGTATTCAAAACGGTCGAAACAGATGCTGCCGAGGATGATAATGCTGCACTGTAGCCAAAATATGGATCATCAGCCTATTACCAGGCTTGATGATCCATTCCGTTTTTCGGTATTTGACGCTAAGACTCCAGCAGAAACGTCACCGGCCCATCATTGAGCAGAGAGACTTTCATATCTGCACCAAAGCGGCCGGTGGCAACATTGTGATGCAGAGCTTCAGCCCGCTCAACAAAGTAGTGATATAGCTTTTCTCCCTGCTCAGGAGAGGCCCCGGCGCTGAAACCCGGGCGCAATCCTTTACGGGTATCCGCAACCAGAGTGAACTGGGAAACAATAAGCAGGCCGCCCCTCACATCGCGCAAACCAAGGTTCATCCTGCCCTGATCATCACTGAAAATTCGATATTTCAACACTTTTTCCAGCAGTTTATCCGCCAGAGCCAGGTCATCCCCTTTTTCGACACCCAGCAACAGAAGAATGCCGGAACCGATTTCTCCGACCGTCTCCCCATCCACCACCACGCTGGCATGACTGACCCGCTGAATCAAACCTTTCATCGATGCATCTCGAGTTGTTTTTCCAATACGCTCTGCTTTTATGGAGCCAATCTTCGGGCAAAATCATCCGTTGCCCTAACCAGTGCATCCACAATACCCGGCTCACAGGAAGCGTGACCCGCATCCCGGATAATCTGCAAATCTGCCTGCGACCAGTGATCCACAAGCGCCTGCGCATTATCCAGCGGACAGATCATGTCATAACGCCCATGCACGATCACGCCGGGAATGGCTGATATCAGATTCATCTTCTCTATAATCTGATTCGGGTTAATGAAGGACTTATGTTTAAAGTAATGACACTCTATCCGCGAAAGAGATAAGGCCAGGTGTGGATCAGCAAAATGATCCACCAGTTCATGGTTGGGTCGCAGGGTTGCCGTATTACCCTCCCACAAAGACCAGTGCTTGGCAGCATTCATTCTGGCCAGTTCATCCTCGCCAAACAGCCGCTGATAGTAAGCTTCCAGAAGATCGCCTCGTTCACCTTCCGGTATCAGCTCAAGGAAGTGTGCCCAATGATCCGGAAATACTCTGCTGGCTCCCTCTTTATAAAGCCAGTCAAGATCCTGTTGCCGGGAAAGAAAAACTCCCCTGAGAACCAGTCCTGACACACGCTTCGGGTGCGCCTGGGCATACAGCAACGAAAGTGTTGAGCCCCAGGAGCCGCCAAATACCAGCCACCGCTCAACTCCCAGGTTTTCACGAATCAACTCCATGTCTTCAATCAGTGCAGTGGTATTATTGTGCTCCAGTTCAGCATGGGGTCTGGAGCGGCCACTCCCCCTCTGATCAAAAAGAATAATCCGATACTTTTCCGGATCAAAAAAACGGCGATCCTGCTCTGTACAACCGGCACCCGGTCCACCATGCACGAAAAGAACCGGTAGCCCATCCTGAGAACCACACTCTTCAATGTATATCTCATGAATATCATCAACTTGCAGGTGCCGGTTAGCGTAGGGTTTGATGGCAGGATACAGGGTGCGCATGGAAAATCCTTTCAGGAAAACACCAGAACAATGCTTAACCTTAACCTTAAACGGTTATTGCGGCAAAGGGCACGTCGTCACTTTTAAAAACATCACTTGAACTAATTCGGCGGCAACCTGTCTGAGACTTAGAACATAAACATCCTCTACTGATAACACCACGCCATTCAGCTACGTACACCGACCTCTCTGGAGAGGGTAATAAAACAGCAACAGCCCGAAGAATATGAAATACCAACCTGGAAAAGTAATTAAAACAATTGTGGTCTTTTTGATCATCCTAATGGCAATTCCCGCCAGAGCATCCCGGTACTTCTCTGATGATGATCAAATAATGATTCAGCAATGGGTAGCCAGGACGGGCTTTAAGATTTACTCAACCAATCCTGAAACCCAACAGAATGATCGCAGGCAATATACCCTGACGGCTTTACAAGCCCTGCATACCTGTCGACCCGAACAATTTTATCGCTATCTTTCACAACTGCTTATTTCGGCAGGCAGAACGGCAGATGGTGAGCTGCACCAACTGCTTCAGCCAGCATTGAATCTAAATAAAAAAGAGAAAAACGTCTTTGAAACGTTCATCCTTGAGCAGAGCAAAGATGACCTTGCGGCCTGGTTAAGCCATCACACGGAACTGGATAAGCATCTCGCCCGTGATGACGAACTCTATAACAACCTGTTTGAACTATTAACCAGAACCACCATTAGCAACACCAGGGTTTGCCCAGAAATGTTAATGCTGGAGAACTTCAAGGGGGTTAAGGAGAAGCGGCATGCGGTTTTGCAATGCATCGCCCTGTCAGCGAATCTGTATATTGTTGATATCGATATCAGCCACAACCGAATAGCCACCAGCAAAATACTGGGCCCGGGGCCCGTCAGCACCGATCTGACATCCTCGCCAGCAGTGGTTCTGGACAATAGTGAAGACCTGTTTGCAACCATTCCTGAACTCTACGACAACCCGCACATCAACCCGGTCATATTACTCACCTCACCGTTGGAATACGGTTTTCTGGTCTCTCACCGACTGAGCCAGAAAAGCAACAGGCCCCCGGTATCTCCCCTGACAACGGCCGACATTGAACAAATGCGACAGCGCTACAAGGCAGATAAAAACAAACGGGTTAAACATGAAAAGAAAAGACACTTTTTAGCGGAGGGAAAACGTAACCCTCACTTTCTGGAAGGCTGGATAGCATCACCGGGTTATACCTTTGTGGCATGCCTTGTTATTGCAGCAATTATAACTCAGCTAACGACCACGGTCCCATACCCCGGCAACCCCTGGTTAGGGCCATAAAAAAACCCCACACTAAGTGGGGCTTTGCATACAGTATTTCAGTTATTCGCCAGTATTACTTCGAACGACTTGCGCGCTTACGCTCATGTTCCTTCAGGAACTTTTTGCGAATACGGATGTAGTTGGGCGTCACCTCAACCAGCTCATCATCATCAATAAACTCCAGAGCCTGCTCCAGAGAGTGACGAACCGGTGGCGTCAGAATGATATTCTCATCGGTACCCGCGGCACGAACGTTAGTCAGCTGTTTGGCTTTGGTTGGGTTTACCGTCAAATCATTATCGCGACTGTGCAGACCGATAATCTGGCCTTCATAGACATCAACGTTAGGGTTAATGAACAGACGGCCACGCTCCTGCAAGCTGAACAACGCATAGGCCAACACCTTGCCATTCACCATGGAGATAAGAACACCGTTGTTGCGCTGGCCGACTTCCCCACCCTTGACTTCACCATAATGATCAAAAATGGAGGTCAGGATACCGCTGCCTGACGTTATGGTCAGGAACTGGGAACGGAAACCGATCAAGCCACGAGCCGGCATAATGAAGTCAAGACGCACACGTCCTTTACCATCCGGTACCATATCCTTCAGTTCAGCACGACGCAGGCCAAGCTCTTCCATGACTGGTCCCTGGTGCTGTTCTTCAATGTCCACCACCACGTGCTCAAAGGGCTCCTGCTTAACGCCGTCAATTTCCTTGACCACTACCTGTGGACGGGAAACCGCCAGCTCAAACCCTTCCCGACGCATGGTTTCAATCAGAACAGACAGGTGCAGTTCACCACGGCCAGACACCTTGAACTTATCCGCATCATCGCCCTGCTCAACACGCAACGCTACGTTGGAGATCAGTTCGCGATCAAGACGCTCACGGATATTACGGGAGGTAACGAATTTGCCATCCTGACCAGCAAACGGAGAGTCATTCACCTGGAAGGTCATGCTGACTGTTGGCTCATCAACCGTCAGCGGTGGCAGCATTTCCGGACGTTCAGGATCACAGATCGTGTCAGAAATGTTCAGCTTATCAATACCGGTAATACAGACAATGTCACCGGCACGGGCTTTGGCCACTTCAACACGCTCAAGCCCCAGATGCCCCATGACCTGCTGCACTTTGGCCTTACGCTGCTTGTTGTCACGATCCACCAGCACAATCTGCTGACCAGGCTTCAGTACACCACGGGTAATACGGCCAATACCGATAACACCAACATAGCTGTTGTAATCCAGGGCACTGATCTGCATCTGTAAAGGACCGTCAACATTGACCGGTGGCGCAGGCACACGCTCAGTAATCATCTCAAACAGCGGTGTCATATCTTCAGCCAGATTGTCCGGGTCATGACCGGCAACACCGTTCAGTGCGGAGGCGTAAATCACCGGGAAGTCCAGCTGCTCATCCGTAGCGCCCAGACGATCAAACAGATCAAATACCTGATCCATAACCCAGTCAGGGCGAGCACCCGGACGATCAACCTTGTTGATAACCACAATCGGTCTCAGGCCCTGCTCAAAGGCCTTCTGGGTAACAAAGCGGGTCTGTGGCATCGGACCATCAACGGCATCCACCAGCAGCAGAACCGAGTCAACCATGGAGAGCACCCGCTCAACTTCACCACCGAAGTCAGCGTGTCCCGGGGTATCAACGATATTGATATGGAAATCTTGCCACTCAATCGCGGTGTTCTTGGCCAGGATGGTAATACCACGCTCTTTTTCCTGGTCATTGGAGTCCATGATACGCTCAGCGCCCTGGTCCTTACGACCCAGAGTACCTGACTGCTGCAGCAGCTTATCCACCAGCGTAGTCTTGCCGTGGTCTACGTGGGCGATAATGGCAACGTTTCTTAACTTATTAATTTCCAAAACTTATTCCGCCTTTCAAAATCTTTAAATTTTTTTCGTACACATATTTGTACACACTTTTAAATCTGTCTGCTCCAGGAGGCCGAGCAACTAAAATGGCGGCAATCCTACCACTCCGCCACTCATACGCAAGTTTTATACACCCTTATATCTGCCCGCCTTACCGGCATTTAAGTGCACGGGTATACGTATATGACCAGATATAACCGAGTTACCACGTTGACATTGCGACGGAAACCAGCCGAAGGGATTTGCTAACGCTCAAAGCCATAAAGTCGTTGATCGTGAGATGCCTGATCCGTTTCCTATACTTCAGGAGATACCCAACAGCGCACATGGATGAAGCCAATGAGTAAGGTCGATGAGAGCACCCCAAGTCAGCCAGCCATCCCACCAAACAACAACAATCCTAAGAAGACTCAAAACACCAGTACAGGCCGAATTTCCCAAATAGCAGATGCTGAGCCAACAATTGGCAAAGCTGGACATGCATTATCCAATGAGCGGACAGATTTTGGTCTGGAGAAACGCCAAATCACCCTGTCTTCACCCCATAAGATCACTGACCTCAAACAGAATAAACAAGAGAAGGATCAGCTTATAATTCTCGAGGAGAAAATCCAGACCTCAACTAAAAAGCTCACCGACACGACCCACAATAGTTCAGAGCAGTGTCAGCAAATCAAGGCCCTCATCAACGCCTATATGGATGAACTCGAGATGCTGGACGATCCACCCTGCACGACCCGGCAACTGGCTTTGTTTCGAGACTACCTGCAAGAGCAATTGGTTCTCATGCCCAATGTCTACAAAGGCATTCTCCTCTCCAGCCCAAATACCAACAAGCGCTTTCTCAGTGAAATGGCGACCAAAATCAACGATAAGATTATTGCTACTATGCAGGCTCCAGACCATATTTTTGAGGATCTGGCCATACCGGCTGAGATTGAAAGAGAGGTGCGAATCCCCAGTGACAGTTGCCATGAAAGCGATATGCTCGCCATGAAAGCCGATTTAGATAAACAAGGTCAACTTGTCATCCCCAACCAGATCGGTGTCGATTTGATCAGAAACACTGTACGTATTCACAACAACAATGGAGTCAACTTTGACAATAGTGCTCTATGCACTGAATACCACTATAAGATGGCTCATAATGAGACGGATGCCGCCAACGAAGTTCGTCAGGCGTTAGAAGGCGAGATTATCAGTAGCCTTGATGGGCTACCGATCGAAACAAAGATGCAGATACTCAGCCACATCAACCAGACCGAGCTTAATCATATGCTCTACTGTATCCAGGGCACTCTGTTTGACATGATGCCCGATTGGGGTTTGCTAACCCAACAAGACCCAGAGCTGGCTATCGATGTGATACGTAACGACAACAGCACTGACATCACCTACCGCATGAACGCTATTCCAACCCTTGCGGGGGGGGCAGGAACTACTGATGGAGAGCCTCTCAAATATGACAGTCAATCTCGCATCTCGCTCAGTCGTACTGCCACTATCGATAATGATGGCCATGTTGATTATGGAAAAATTGAGGTGCGGTTCTATCTCCATAAGGTGAAAGAGGAATCCAGTGCCAAGTCTTGAATCTTGAATGTGTTTCAAAAGAAACCAGCAAAAAGAAAGACCCTGGCTTTCCCACTTGAACTTCCCCGCCAGACTTCGCAGGACTGAACTTAAACCTTTCAGATTAAACAACGTCCATCAGGCAAACGCTCCAACCACTCCTGACCACTAATGGGCAACTAAACCGGGACAACACTTCGCAATCGCTTCCGGAAACTTCTCTGCGCTTGCCCTGCACCTCGAGCATTTTCATTGTGCATGGGTGACGCAAAAATTCAGATTACAAACCCTCAACACCATCTATGCTGGTCATGAGAATTTGTGGAGACCCTGTTCTTTAAAGGGAGCAAAGACTGCCGATGCAAAACATTGATAGTTTCGCTCGCAACGGGATGAGCTGGGGAAGCCTGCATACTATGGCCAAAAAAATTACCACAAATACACCAACTCAATATCCAGCTCAAGAAAATAAACCCAGGCCGGCCAACGATAACACTCGAGGGGTGTTTGCCAATACCCGGCAGGTTTCCCCGATCACTGAGCGCAGTGATACCCATATTGGCAAGGGTGTTAACAGTGACAGAACTGCGAGCCGACTGGATAAAGATTCACAAAAAAGCCTCAGTAACTCATTGATCACTCTGGCTGACCCTGTGCAGGAACATACTTCCCGGGACAAAGTAATCACCGGCCTGCAACGGGTTGCAGCACACTCCCTCCAGGGAATCCCCTATGATCTTCTGAGCCAGCTGAAAGAGGCCGCTGATCACCGCGGTGCAGCACTGTTTACCCGACCTGTGGAGCCAGTCTGTCGCACCTTGATTGATGAAGGGTGGCCCACCAAACATTTCAGAAT
The DNA here is from genome assembly GCF_049310265.1 of Endozoicomonas sp. ALB091. Lineage (NCBI taxonomy): Bacteria > Pseudomonadati > Pseudomonadota > Gammaproteobacteria > Oceanospirillales > Endozoicomonadaceae > Endozoicomonas > Endozoicomonas sp. ALB091. The sequence continues at coordinate 170,275 of NZ_JBLYNQ010000006.1, forward strand.
CAAGGCAAAAAGCAGTAACTGGGGGGCTCAGGCAGGTACCATTCCGGTGCTTCAGCAGTACAGCAAACTGGCCCTGGACAGGGACAGTAAAATAGAAAAATACAGCAAGCAGGCAGAAAAGTGCCTGAAAGGGGTAGATCGCCACGGCAATCCGTACGCCGAGGCTGTGCCATTAAGAATCAGCCAGAACCGCCTTGAGGAGCTTGAACGCAATGGCTATCTGTATCAGCGAAATGAGCAGGTCAATGAACACGGTGACCTGTGTCTCTATTTCAAGACACGGGCCTGCAATCGCAGTGACGGGCCTGAACATACCCAGCTATTGATAAGAGAACCCGATGGCCAATGGGCTGTTTACGACGCTGATCATATATCCCCAGCACCTGTTATGGTGATTGCGCAGCCGGCAACAGAGCCAGGCGACACGGCACAGCCCATGACCGCAGATATTGATCCACTGATGGAGGTTTTTCCCCTGGAGAAACTGGATCTGGAGCGTTTAGACCGATTACCCATACCTTTAGTCTCAGACCAGGTTGTCACCCGGCAGGTTGACAAGTATCGAGCGAGACTGAAGAAATCCTTTGCTGCCGGGGAAATATCCAAAGAGGTGTTGCAGGAGAAACTGGCTGGCTATGATCAGTTGGAAAAAAAACTGCAGAACGATTTTTATTCGGTAAAAGATGAATCCGGGCAAACCCTCTTCAGGGAGGACTCGGATATGGGCAATGTGTCAAACCGAACCCGGAATATGGTTAGCTATTACGAACGGGCATTGGGCAGAAAACACCGGGTTATTCATCATAATGTTGATGTTCACAGTCTGGCCACTGATGAGCAGGCCAATTATCCCATTACCGCTTTTCTGCCAGCCTCATTAAATATGGCAGAAGGGATTTGCATGATTTTCAATGAGGAACAGTTTCACTCTGTGCTTGGTGAGCTGATGAATCGAGGTTATGCAGTCCAGCAAAATCCACTCTGGAAAACCCGTCCGAAAAATCACAATTTTCTCAATGCCAAGGCCCGTGTGGCAGCCAGTATGAAAGCTTCGTTAATCAATCCTGAAGAGTTTGTCAGGGGTCTTGAGCAGATGGCCCGGGTGGACGATCCCGATGAAGATTACCGGGCAGCGCTGATCTCTGAACAGGAGGACTATCTGAAAGGTGACGCTCATGAGCGCCGTGATTCCGCTATCAGCTTCAATAGCAGTCTCGACTCCGTTGACCAGGGATCAGAGGGGGACTCATCAACAGCGGATCTTTCCGATTTCAGCGACAGTGATTCTGAAGATGATGATTCCGGCTTTGGTCCTTAGGACCTGCACCTCCCGGCGATCACTGCGGCCAGAGCAGGCTGAACTCAGGCAACCTTGAAGCCTTGCGGTCAAAGGTCAGGGTTGTTACACATTGTTGTTTGTTATGATGCCCGATCATGGCATCCGCAAAATCATAACCCTGTTGATAATCATCAAGAGCTTTCAGGGTTTCCGGACAATGATCAGTTACGCACTTTTGCAGGTGCAAAACAGCTCTGAGTTTCTGACATTGCTGTTCGGGGTCTACCCTGTAAAAATGACTGAGCACCCACACAGTTTCTATCAACACCAGAGGGCTGATGTAAAACTTCTGGCAACCGGTGAGGAAGTTGAGAACCTGTTGATACTGAGGCTCGTCATCTCGAACCAGATAGCGAATAAGGATATTCGTGTCAATACCGTCCATTACTACTTGCCTTTGTGCTGGTCATGTTGATTGATCCAGGTTTCAGAAGCACCCGCCTTAATGGCTTTTTCCATATCGTCCAGCGATGCCCTGCGACCATTGGTGTGCTGGGCCAGGCAACCACCAAGGGCTTCAATATCGTCAGACATGGGGGTCAGGATGATGACTCCGTCTTTTTCTTGAAAGAGCACTTTATCACCGGGTTGCAACTGATATTTTTCCCGAATAGCACTGGGAATGGTGACCTGCCCTTTGCTGGTGATTGAGCTGGTTGACATGGCTGAGGTCTCTGGTTCGAGTATTACAAAAGGTAATACCTGATCAGCAGCTTGTCAAAACGGACGGGTTAAGTAGTACATTCAGGTTTTAAGCCTGTCCTTTTTCCGCAACCGAATAAACAAACCTGCTATTTTTCCTGAAGCGCTTCCGCAAACGCCCGGTAAAAAGGCTTTTTAAATGGCTGATATCGCTGTTATGCTCGCGGGTTCATTTTTATTTTAATGAAAATGCCGCCAGAACGTGCTTCCCAGCCAAACTTTTCTTTTAATCGGAAGCGGCACTTACGCTCATGGCAACGTCTGTCCAGAGCCGGAAATGATCCAATACCATGTCAGAACAGAACCCTAATCCTGGCAGTCTGCAGATTTACCTTCGACTGCTGACTTACGTAAAACCCTACATCGGCTATTTTGCCCTGAGTCTCCTTGGCCTGGCTATCTTTGCCCTGACCCAGCCCGGTTTCGCCAAGCTGCTTGAATACTTTGTCCAGGCGCTGGAAGGCGAAGAGGTCACCCTGCTGCAAAACCAGGCATGGCTGCCCAACTCAGCCATTTCATCACTCTGGCTGATCCCGTCACTGATGGTCATTATCGCCATCGTTCGGGGCATCGGCTCTTATCTGGGTAATTACTACATCTCCAAGGTCGCGAACTTTGTTATCCATGACCTGAGAACCGAGATGTTCGAACGCATGATCAACCTGCCCAATGCATTCTTTGATAACAACAACTCCGGCCACCTGATTGCCCGTATTACCTATAACGTCAGCCTGGTGACTGCCGCGGCTACCGATGCCATTCGTGTTGCCGTCCGGGAAGGCCTGACCGTTGTCTTCCTGCTCAGTTTCCTGTTTTACACCAGCTGGAAGATGACCCTGATCTTTATTGCCGCACTGCCAATCATCGCCATGGTGGTTGCCTATGCCAGCAAACGTTTCCGCAGGATCAGCAGAAATATGCAAAATTCCATGGGAGACCTGACCCATGTCACCTCGGAAACCATTAATGGCTATCGGGAGGTCAGGGGGTTTGGTGGTGAAGGTTATGAATGTGATCGCTTCCGGTCTTCCAGTGCCGCCAATACCCGCCAGAACCTTAAGCTGGCCAAAGCGGGCTCCGTCCATACGCCGGTTCTGCAATTTATTGTCTCCATAGCCCTTGCCCTTTTGCTGTTTATGGTTCTGTTTGTCAAAGGTGACTCAACTACAGCAATCCTGGTGGGTTATGTAACAGCGGCCGCCCTGCTGCCCAAGCCGATCCGCCAGCTCAGCGAAGTGAACGCCAGTATCCAGAAGGGCATCGCGGCGGCAGAAAGTATTTTCGCCATGGTGGATGAAACACCAGAAGCCAATCATGGCCAGTACACCTGCGACCGGGTAACCGGTTGCGTTGAATTCAGGCAGATTGGTTTTGCTTATCCAGGCGCGGAATCACCCGCACTGCAAGACATCAGCTTCACCATTCAACCCGGACAAACCTACGCCCTGGTGGGGCGATCCGGTTCCGGCAAAAGCACCCTCGCCAATATTGTTCCCAGGTTCTATAACCATACCGAAGGCGATATCCTGATTGACGGTGTTCCCCTGAATGACTTTGAATTGAAAAACCTGCGCAGCCATATTGCCCTGGTCAGCCAGAACATCACCCTGTTCAATGATACCGTTGCCAGAAATATTGCCTACGGTGCCTTGGCGGATACCGCCGATCAGGAAGATATCCGCCTGGCTGCAGAAGCGGCCCATGCCACAGAGTTCATCAAAGACATGTCGGACGGTATGCACACAATTGTTGGCGAAGACGGCGTTCTCCTGTCCGGCGGCCAGCGTCAGCGTCTGGCCATTGCCCGTGCGGTGCTTAAAGATGCGCCCATCCTGATTCTGGATGAAGCAACCTCAGCCCTGGACACAGAATCCGAGCGCCACATTCAGGCAGCCCTGGACAGCATCATGAAAGGCCGTACCACCCTGGTGATTGCTCATCGCCTGTCAACCATTGAGAATGCCGATTGCATCCTGGTAATGGAGCATGGCCGAATTATTGAACGAGGAACCCATACTGAACTGCTGGCGAAAGGTGAACATTACGCCAAACTGCACAAGATGCAGTTTCAGGATGAACCGCCTGTTACCGTAGAACACGTTTAAATATTACTCAGGAAGAAAATGGAACTTTTGCTCCCTTTTTCAATCTTACTTAGTACATCATTCCAATAAGTTTGATGTGTAAAATCTCCGTTCACCCCGGGTGCCCTTCGGCTCAGCTCAGGATGAACGGAGCTTGGGAGCCATTGATAGAAGGAACTCATCAATTAAATTCAAACCATGTACTGGTCGTATCTTGAGCTTAAACAGGCATTTCCAATGGAAACATATCCAAGCACCAACCCGGCAAACGTCTCGGCAGCGCCTGCCAATCAGCTAACCCGGCCTTTAGCACCCGCTTCTGATAGCTCCAAATGTGTTTTTTCTCCTCACCGAACAGTGGCAACATGTCAGACGCATACATCCAGCCAGTCCGGCTCCAATGACATAACATCCACCAGAACCACTGACATTGAAGCAAGAGCTGTGCTTCCCGGTAGCGCCGACACAACAATACTTGCATCTTCTGGCTCTGGTTCTTCTATATCGCTAAAAGGCCCTCAAAATAATGACATTGCGAAAAGCTCTCTGCCCAATGAGTTGCAAGCATGTATTCGGGAGTGGCAAGTAATCTCGACGAACTACCCACGAAATTTAATGTTTCAGGAACTCATCAAGTTCATGACCAAATGCAAAAGAGCATTAATACTCCGATCAATTCAACTGGGCAGGTTTGACAGGGAAAATCCAGCACACATTGCCGAGGCTTTTCTGTCAGGTACGTTGAATATGGCAACCCGCAGAGTCTCCAACATGCCAAAGTATGTTTTAAAGGCAGAATTTTCACCTGATAAGACGGATGCCAAAAAAATGTTCCGGGAACATGATGTATTTCAAATATCGCGCATTCTCGATCCTGATTCAGGAAAAGGTATAGTTACTGAGACCATCTCCCACCAGGGTGTTACGTTTTTTATACCTGACGACCCTTTTAAAACAGCTTCCACCGCTACAAATTTCATTGGGGCATTGCTTTCTACAATTTCTACTTTTTATGATCATTCTGCGCCCCCGAAGCGTGCTCAGGCTCAAACCGAAAGTACAGTTACTGACTCAATATCCAATTCACCCAAAGGCGCTGACTCAACTTGCCCTGATACCAGTGATGATAATTGTGACATTGCCATACTCTTCAAGACATTGGGATTATGGAAAAGTCAGGATAAAACCCTTGTTATTCCCTGCATAAAAACACAATCCAGCCACATCCCGCCATTCAAATTAATCGCCGCATTCTCAAAGTCGCTGGCTGAAAGCCACCCCTACCATGCGTTGTTCAAAAGGGCTCAGCTGGACCCGGCAGGGGTAACTTATTTCCCAAGAACAAGTGAAGTCCAATCAGAAAACCTGACCAAATTTCAAAACAGTGTCTTAAATCTTCTGGAAAAGATGTTGCTGTTGCGCGCGAAAGAGGCAAGATCTTCAAAACCAAAAGAACCCCAATCATCTGCATCAGCTCAACCATCACCAGCCGTAGCCCCTGCCAGTTCCTATAAATTAGAAAATCCCTCAGAAAAAACACTATCCCTTGCCAAACAAATCGCTTTGCTGATCGAACGCAATGATGCAGCTAAGCTCAAAACATTACTTGAACATAACCCTCAATACGCCACTGAGCTTAAAGACTCCCAGAATAATAAACTGCAAAAATACCTGTCTAAATGCCAGGATATCCAGGCTGACAATGATGAGGTGTCGAGGAGTACGACGACCATCTGACGTCACAGGATTAATATTATTTCTCACTTACGCAGCAGAAAACATCTATGGTAAAGTCGCCAATTTACCGTAAAACAGCTGCACTGCCCCCGATCCGGAAACACGAAACAAGGCGTATAAGGTGTACCAGCACACGCTGTACAGCCTTTGCCAAAATATCCGTCAACTGACTTTAAGGTGCATATTGCACGGCTGTGGTATGGTAAGTAGTTAACCAACTGCCATTAAGCTGACTGGACCTCATTGATGAAATTGACGATTCCCCGTTTTGATCTGGCCAAAGTCCTGGTAATTGGCGATATCATGCTGGATCGATACTGGCATGGTGCCACCTCCCGGATATCACCGGAAGCTCCGGTGCCTGTAGTCAAAGTCGGACAAATAGAAGACCGTCCGGGCGGAGCGGGCAACGTTGCCCTTAACATTGCCACACTGGGCGCACCGGCATGGGTTATCGCGGCAACTGGTGACGATGAATCCGCCGACGTCCTTCAGACCCGACTGGAGGCCGCTGGCATTTACTGCTGCTTTGCCCGAATCCCCGGTGCGCCAACCATTACCAAATTACGGGTCATTTCCCAGCATCAACAATTGATTCGCCTGGATCATGAAGAAAGCTTTGATGGTCTGAGTCCCGATGTGATTGAAGAAAAGGCCGCCCAGCTTATCCATAACCTGAGCGCCATTGTCCTTTCTGATTACGGCAAGGGAACTCTGCAGGGCTGTCAGCAACTGATTCGCCTGGCCCGATCCCATAATATTCCCGTTCTCGTGGACCCCAAAGGCAGCAGCTTTGAGCGTTACCGTGGTGCCACGGTGATAACGCCCAATCTGAAAGAGTTTGAGACAATTGCTGGCCCCTGCCGCAGCGAAGAAGAGCTGGTCAGCAAAGGTCAACAACTGTTAAAAGACCTTGAGCTGGGAGCACTGCTTATTACCCGCAGTGAACACGGCATGACCCTGATCCGGGAAAATGAACCTGAAGTCCACTACCCGGCAAGGGCAAGAGAAGTTTTCGATGTAACAGGTGCAGGCGACACGGTTATCTCGGTACTGGCCGCCTCCCTGGCCGCTGGCTGTGACATGCCCCAGGCTGCCGGTCTGGCCAATATTGCCGCCGGCATTGTTGTGGCCAAGCTAGGCACCGCCAGCGTCTCCATGCCCGAACTGAGACGTGAAGTGAACCGGGAGCTGGGTGCTGAAAGAGGTGCGGTATCTGCCGAGCAATTGATGGTTGCGGTTGAAGATGCCCGGGCTCACGGCGAAAAGATCGTTTTTACCAACGGTTGTTTTGATATCCTCCATGCTGGCCATGTTGGCTACCTGGAGCAGGCACGCAAGCAGGGGGACAGGCTGATTCTTGCCATTAATGGCGATGATTCTGTCACCCGCCTGAAAGGTGAAGGACGCCCGATTAACCCGGTGGACCGCCGAATGGCAGTACTTGCTGGCCTGGAAGCGGTGGACTGGGTTGTCAGTTTTGATGAAGATACCCCGGAAAATCTGATTCAGGCAATCAAGCCGGATGTACTGGTAAAAGGTGGCGACTACTCACTGGATGAAGTGGTCGGTGCTCCGATTGTTCATGAATACGGTGGTGAAGTGAAAGTGCTGGCCTTCCTGGAGAACTGCTCAACCACTGCCATTGTCGATAAAATCCGCGATGAAAAAGAAGCACAACCTGCCTGATGATTGCCTGGCCATAACCGCTGTGGCCAGCCCCTGATCTGAATTATCTGCCGGGCATCAACCGGCAGAGTAGTAGCCTGTCGGACTTAACAACATCTACAGGTTATGACAGATCAAATAACACGTACTCATTAACCAGACCTATCAAGGGCCGATATATTGATCAGGCCCATGCTTGACACATTTACCGTGACTCCTTGATAACATTGGTGAGAAAACACTGATGAATTAAATCGCTTCCACCTCTTCCCACAATTTCCGCAGTCGTTTGTCCGATACCGGAAAACGAGTGCCCAGCTGCTGGGCAAACAGGGAAACCCGGTACTCTTCAATCATCCAATAGAATTGCTGAAGATTTGGATCGATCACCTTATGCTGATAATGAGCCTCTCGGCGTTTATCATATTTCTGCTGCAGAGCGGTCAGCTCTTCCGTCCAGGCGCGATCACGGTTTACCTTGGCTGGCAATTTCTCCAACCTGACCTCAATCGCCTTGAAATAACGAGGATAATGGCTAAGCCACTCCATACCCGCTGACGTCATAAACCCCGGCTGTAACAGTCTTTGCACATGCTGCTTGATATCTGCCAGGGCCAGGGCCCGGTCAAAACTGATCTTACCTTTCAGTTGTCGGCTAATCCCCTGGGCAATACGAAAGATCTCATTAAGAATGGGATCAATCTTCTCGGCAAAAGGCACAATGTCGCCTTTGGGCTGCTCCAGCAATGCCATGAATGATTCACGTTTTTTGGGCAGCTCACTGTCCTTATTCAGATAGACGCCGCTGATAATCAAACTCTGCAAATCATCTTCAAGCTGGTTCTGCTTCATCAGATTAGTGGCCAGCAACCTGGTTTCTTTCAATCTGGCCACTTTACTCAAGGCAAACTTAAGCTGGGTGGACAGCCTGATCCTGAGCAATCGCGTCAACCCTTTGCGGTTTTCAAAGTCGGCCATCGCCGGACTTTCAAACGTAAGGTGGTGCAAATCAGGCTTCTGTCGTTCAGCCCCCTTGCACCACTTCCCACAGCCCGCACCGTTACAGATATCCGCAGGAATCAGGGCATCGTAAGTAGTTAACCAACTACTTAACCCGGATATTTTATAAACGTGCTCGCGCTCTCGCTTGTCCTTTGCCGCTCTATGGAATTGTCTTTTAATAAGTTCCCGATTTCCGTTCACCCTGAGCTTGTCGAAGGGTCGTGCCACCGAACTTCGACAAGCTCAGTCCGAACGGAGTCAGGCAATGAAAATAGGGAAGTTATTTCCAGACAACTCCTAAGTCAGTGCCATTGGCCCATAGCCCCCCATTCACCGTTGGCTGAACGACAGGTTGGGATATCAAAGCTGTTGCCTTGCAAAATCAGGCAAGGATAGACAAGGCTCAGGCGGTGAAAAGAACCGTTTGAATTATTTATAATGGATAATATGCAAAAATCTTATAATTAAGACGGTGATAGTTTTCAGGGGAAAAAAAATTGTTCTCTGATATCAATGACTCAGTCCATAATGTCCCCCTCGACCGCTCATCGTAGACGGATCAAGTAGACGGATCAAAGCATCGCCCCCGAATTCATCAGACAGAAATAAAATCGCAATAAAATCGTAACTTTACAGAAATTTTTCTTTCATTTTTGCTAATTACTATAACGGTCTCAATCTAATGAACAGAACGTTCATCCACATAAGTAAGGTAATACAAGCAAAATGAAGAACGCAGCACTGACTACAACCATTCTGACCGCACTGGCATCAACCCCTGCTTTTGCTGTAACTGTTTATGATGAAGACGGGACTTTGCTAAAAGTCGGGGGTCGTGCAGAAGCCCGTTTTAATATCTCTGACGAAAATAAAAGTGCCGACACTGACTCTTTCAAAGATAAGTCCCGCGCCCGCGTAAAGATAACCGGAAAAACCCAGATCTCCGAAGAGCTGTATGGCTTTGGTAAATATGAGACTCAGTTTGACGACAAGTCTGAACTAACCAATCGTTACTACTTTGCAGGTTTAGGCACTTCTTTTGGAGAGTTTTCCTACGGCAAACAAGACTCGGCTCAGGTACTGCTGACTGATATCACTGATATTATGGCAACATTTGGTGCCGAAGCAGCAGATATCGTTGATGGCAACAAAGACAAACGCGAAAATACCTTCCTTTATTCCGGAGAGTTTGATGCCCTGACCATTCAGGCCAACTATACCGCAGCGGATGAAGATAACACCAAAGATACCGAAAGCTACGGTATTGCTGCCCTCTACAATATTGGCTCAGTTGATATTGGTGCCGGTTATGTTTCCCAAACCAGCGGGGTCAACGACGACGACCAGGCTAATCTTGTCGTCCAATACTCTATTGACGACATTACCCTGGGTGCCCTGTACACCTTGGGTAGCAACGCTGACAATGATATTACCGGCTACGAAATATCAGCTAAATACAAACCAGTAAAGAAACTTACCCTGGCCAGTGTTTACAACTATCAGGAAGTAGACCCCAAGGCTGGTGCAACAGTAGACACAATTGACGAGTTTGCCATTGAGGCAGTTTACAAGTTCAATGGCAACCTGCGAACCTACGCCGGTTACAGATTCCAGCAGATTGATAACACGGATGACGAGTTACAGGCCGGTATCCGCTACGACTTCTGATTTCACTGATACTCCCTCCGGGACATCCCGAGGGAGTAACCTTGCTTAAATATCCTCAACCTGTTCCCACAGTTTACGAAGACGTTTGTCTGATACCGGAAAACGGGTTCCCAGTTGCTGGGCAAACAGGGAAACCCGGTACTCTTCGATCATCCAGTAAAATAATTGCAGGTTCGGATCAACAATCTTCTGCTGAAGATGCGCATCAAGCCGTTTTTCATATTTTTGCTGTAGTACAGCCAGCTCTTCCGTCCACGCTCTATCTTTGTTTACCTGGGCGGGCAGTTTCTCCAGTCTGGCTTCAATCCCTCTAAAATATCGGGGGTAGTGGCTCAACCACTCCCTACCGGCATCAGCCATAAAGCCGGGGCGTAACAGCCTTTGTAAATGCTGTTTGATATCAGCCAGCGACAATGCCCGATCAAAGCTGATCTTTCCTTTCAATTGACGACTCACCCCCTGGGCAATACGAAAAATCTCATTAACAATGGGATCGATCTTCTCGGCAAAAGGCACAATGTCGCCTTTATGCCGCTCAAGCAATGCCAGAAATGACTCCCGGTTTCTGGGCAACCCGTTGTCATCATTCAGATAGACGCCGCTGATAATCAAACTCTGTAAATCATCTTCCAGCTGACTCTGATGCACCAGATTGGTCGCCAGCAACCGGGTTTCCTTCAATCGGGTCATTTTACTCAAGGCAAACTTCAGCTGGGTGGACAGCCTGATCCTGAGCAATCGCGTCAACCCTTTGCGGTTTTCAACGTCCGCCATCGCCGCACTCTCAAACAGTTGAACCGCCACGGAATCACGCTGGTCGACCAGGGCCGGGTATGACTTCAATACCAGCCCCCCGGCTTTCCGGGTAATCTCATGGGGCAGCTCGCCACAGGTCCAGTCCAGCAGACCTTCCTGTTCCAGATGACTTTTCGCCAGCTTTCGGATGGTATCCTGCACATGGTCAGAGAACTGTTGTCTGAGCTGATTTAAATCACGCCCCTGGCCAATAACATCGCCATCTTCATTCACCACCCGGATATTCATTAGCAAATGTCCATCCAGGCTATCTGTATTCCAGTGCTCTTCGAGAATACGCACACCGGACATACGGGTCAGCTGTCGCCCAAGCATGTCGGTCAGCGGCTCGTCACAGGCAGAGAGTGATTCCAAAGCACCGTTGACAAAATCAGGCACAGGGACAAAGTTCTTACGCACCGGCTTGGGCATGGATCGAACCAGGGCCACACACTTGTCGAACAGCATACCGGGCACCAGCCACTCCAGACGATGCCTGGGCAGCAACCTTAATGCCTCTACCGGCACGGTCAGGGTGACGCCATCATCCGGCTCATCCGGGGCAAAGTGATAACTGAGCGGCAGCTCCAACCCCTCCCAGCGGAAGCGATCCGGGTATCTGTTGACGGTGATATGCTCTGCTTCATGCTGCATCAGATACTCTTTGGTAAGGTGGAGCAAATCAGGCTTCTGTCGTTCAGCCCCTTTGCGCCACTGCTCAAAGCCCGCACCGTTACAGATATCCGCAGGAATCAGGGCATCGTAAAAGTGGTAGAGCGTGTCACTGTCCACCAGAATATCCCGGCGGCGGGACTTCGCTTCCAGCTCATCCACTTCGTCAATCAATGCCAGGTTATGCTTCTGAAACGCCCCTTTGGAATCAAAGTGCCCTTCAACCAGGGCTTCACGGATAAAGAGTTCCCGGGCAACCACCGGATCTATCGGGCCATAATTCACCCGACGACGGCCGACCACAATCAATCCGTACAGTGTCACCTGCTCAAACGCCACCACCTGGGCACGCTTCTTCTCCCAGTGGGGTTCAAAATAATTCCGCTTCACCAGATGCGTTGCCAGCGGCTCAATCCATTGGGGCTCCAGTTTTGCATTGGTTCGAGCAAAGAGCCGGGAGGTTTCCACCAGTTCTGCCGCCATCACCCATTTGGGCTTGCGCTTATAAAGCGTCGATGCCGGAAACAGATAGAAGCGCCGGTTTCTGGCCCCCATATAATCCGCTTCATCATCTTTACTGCCCAACTGGGACAAAAGGCCGGATAGCAGTGACTTGTGAACATCACCATAGCTGGCAGTGCTGTCATTCACGCGAAATTGCAGGTCTTTACAGGCCAGTGTCAGCTGTCGATGGAGGTCGCGCCACTCGCGCATGCGCATAAAAGACAGAAACTGTTTATTGCAGTATTTGCGCAGCTGGTTCTGGGACAATGCCTGCCGCTGTTCCTCATAGGCTTCCCAGAGATTCACATAGGTCATAAAGTCCGAGTCATCGTGATAAAACTCACGGTGTCGCTGATCGGCTGCCTGCTGCTTATCCTGCGGGCGCTCCCTGGGATCCTGTGCCGCCAGGGCACTGACAATAATCAACACTTCATGCAGGGCATTATTGTTATTCGCCTCAATCAGCATCCGTCCAAGGCGTGGATCTACCGGCAGCTGCCCCAGCTGTCGGCCAATCGGGGTAATACGCCGGTCTTTACCCACCGCCACCAGCTCCTGCAGCAGCTTGAAGCCATCATTAATGGCTTTGCCATCCGGTGGATCAACAAACGGAAACGCGGCGATATCGCCCAGCCCCATCCGCAACATCTGCAAGATCACCGCCGCCAGGTTGGTTCTGAGAATCTCCGGATCGGTAAACTCCGGACGGGAAAGAAAATCCTCCTCAGAGTAAAGGCGAATACAGATACCTTCGGCAACACGACCACAGCGCCCTTTACGCTGATTGGCCGATGCCTGCGACACAGCCTCAACCGGCAGCCGCTGGACTTTTGACCGGACACTGTAGCGGCTGATACGGGCAGTACCGGGGTCAATCACATAGCGAATGCCCGGCACCGTTAACGAGGTTTCGGCGACGTTGGTGGACAAAATAACACGACGACCGGAGTGTTCCTGGAAGATCCGGTTCTGCTCAGCGGCAGAAAGGCGGGCATACAGTGGCAGAATGTCAGTATGGGGCAGTTTGGCATCCCGGAGAAACTGGTGAGTTTCCCGGATATCCCGTTCACCGCTGAGAAACACCAGCACATCGCCCAGTGGTTTGCCCTTTCCTGCGCGTTCAAGGCTGTCAATCTCTTCCAGTGCGCCCAGAATCCCCTGCTGTAATCGCTGGTCGGCATCACGCCCTTCCAGCTCAAGATCTTCCAGTGGACGATATAATGTCTCTACCGGATAGGTTCTGCCCGAGACTTCGATCACCGGTGCCTGATCAAAGTGCTTTGAAAACCGCTCGACGTCTATGGTAGCCGACGTGATGATGACTTTCAGGTCTGGTCGTTTAGGCAGAATCAGCTTGATATAGCCCAGAAGAAAATCAATATTCAGGCTGCGCTCATGGGCTTCATCAATGATCAGGGTGTCATAGCGGTTAAGAAAACGGTCATTCTGGATCTCGGCCAGCAGAATACCGTCAGTCATCAACTTGATCAGGGTAGTTTCGGTGGAGTGATCGGTGAAACGCACCTGGTAACCAACCTGCTCCCCCAGCACGCCCCCAAGCTCTTCAGCAATGCGATTGGCAACGGAACGGGCGGCCAGTCGCCGGGGCTGGGTATGGGCAATCGTACCAAAAATACCACGACCCGCTTCAAGACAGATTTTTGGCAGCTGGGTTGTCTTGCCTGAGCCTGTTTCACCGGCGATCACCACTACCTGGTGCTCACGGATAGCCCTGGCGATATCCTCTTTCCGGTCAATCACCGGTAGCGCCTGCTCATAACGGACGTCAGGAAGAGCCGCTTGTCGCTGCTCTACCAGCAACAGCGATGACGCTATTTTTTTCTGAATCCGCTCCAGACCTGCCTCATCATCCCGTTTCAGCCGACGCAATTGACCACGCAAGCGGTAACGATCGCGTATCATGCATTGATTGATGGACTGGCGCAGTTGCTTATCGGAAAAGCCGGACACCCAGGTACTCCCGTTTATATGGAATCAGTGATGATTATATAAGTTTGACAAGCGGCCTGAATGGCCGCCTGAGAGGAATTCCAGGACCTGTTGACGTTTCGTTGCGTGCTCAGCGCAACGAAACGTCAACAGGCCCTAACCACTCATTAAATTTGCCGGGCTGCCAGCTCTTCATCACGCAAATGACGACGGAGGATCTTACCCACATTGGTCGTGGGCAGCTCATCTCTGAACTCAACCATTTTGGGTACTTTATAGCCCGTCAGGTTTTGCCGGAAAAAGTGAATCACTTCTTCTTTGGTCAGTTCCGGATTACTGGACACCACAAACACCTTGATCGCCTCTCCCGAGCGTTTATCGGGCACCCCGATCACGGCACACTTAGAGACATCAGGGTGGGCAGAGAGCACCTCCTCCAGTTCATTCGGGTACACATTGAAACCGGAGATACAGATCATGTCCTTTTTGCGATCGACAATGGTGACATAACCTTCCTCGTCTATTCGGGCAATGTCGCCGGTTCTCAGCCAGCCATCCAGCATCGCTTCTTCAGTGGCCTGCTCACTCTGCCAGTAGCCCTTCATCACCTGAGGGCCTTTTATGCAGAGTTCACCCACTTCACCAATGGGCAGATCCTGATCTTCAGCATCAACCACCTTCAATTCACAGGACGGCACTGGCAGACCAATGGTACCCAGCTTGATTTTACCCAGTGGGTTAATCGTCACCACTGGTGAAGTTTCTGTCATACCATAACCTTCACAGATACAACTGCCGGTCAGGTTCTCCCATCGCTCCGCAGTATCCAGTTGCAGCGCCATACCACCGGAAATGGTGTTTTTCAGATAGGAGAAATCAAGACGACGGAAGGCTTCCTGGTTCATTAGCCCGACAAAGAGAGTATTCAGACCAATAAACATACTGAAAGGCTTACCGGTCAAATCCCTGATAAAGGATTTCATATCCCTCGGGTTGGTAATAAGCATGTTATGCTCACCCATCAAGATAGCCACCATACAATGCACGGTAAAAGCAAAAATATGATAAAGCGGCAATGGCGCAATAATCAGCTCCTCGCCTTCGCGCAAATTACCCCCAACAAGCGCCTTGACCTGGAACATATTGCTGAGAATATTGCGGTGAGTCAGCATGGCACCTTTAGCGACACCTGTCGTACCACCGGTATACTGCAAGATGGCAACATCATCATTTTCCCGGCGAATATCCGTGCAATGGTGCAAGGCTCCCCGACTGAGAACAGTGGTAAATGACACCGCCGATGGCAGCGAATAATCCGGCACCATTTTCTTAACGTGTTTGACCACCAGATTCACCAGTGTCCGCTTAAGGGTGGGTAGCATATCGCCGACCTGCGTCACCACAACATGCTTGATGGCCGTTTTGGGAACCACCTTCTCAGCCATGTGCGCCATGTTGGCCAACACCACCAGCGCCTTGGCACCGGAATCGCGGAACTGGTGCTCCATCTCACGTTCGGTATAGAGCGGATTGGTGTTTACCACAATCAATCCCGCACGCAGTGCACCAAAGACCGCCACAGGAAACTGCATGACATTGGGCAGCATAATGGCTATACGATCACCGGGGCGCAAATCGGTGTGATTTTGCAGATAACTGCAAAAATGCCCACTGAGCTCATAAAGACGGGAATAGCTCAGCTCATGCCCCATGTTGCTGAATGCCGGTTTGCTGGCAAACTTACGGGTGCTGTACTCCAGTACATCAATAATTGAGCGATACTGACCAACATCAATCGTTGCAGGAATACCTTGCGGGTACTTGTCTTTCCAGAAACCGGTGGTCATGGAGTACGCCTCCCACATCCATGATGGAGCTGTATAGAATAAAAACTGGCTCGCAAACTGTTCAACCTGTCTTGCAGACTATCGCATTGGAAAATTTTTTGAGGTTATCAGTTTTCTGCTGCTCCTGATAGACGACCTGCGGTAAATACTTCTAACCTGCTTTCAACGAAGGCCTGAACAATAGTATTCACAAGAGAAAAGCCAATGGACAGAATAAGCGGCAATCACCTGCTAACGGGCACTTACACGCCACCATCTGATAGCCATAAAGCACAACCACTGAAGACAGCACAACCACAGTCTTCAAGCCCCATAAATTCATCACTGAGCACCCATCTTTCTGAGCGATTGATATCGGTACCTCTTCTTCAGCCAGTAGTGAGTCAGCGATGGCCTGTGTCATCGCTCCAGAGAAAACGGGCAACGCCCCTTTGCAGCAAGAGTACGCCTCGTTTATCCGGGGATCCTGACATGACCAAACCCGTTAAGGAATTTATACGTCTTTGGCAGCATATTACCGAAACCAGAGCAATTAAGGTTTTTATTGGCAGCCTTCTTTCGCCAAATAGAATGAGCAAATTTCTGAACCAGTTAAATGAGCTGACATTATCCCGGGATGAGCAACTGCAAACCCTGACAAATTACTACCTGATAACATTCGGTGACAACCCGGGCAGCGCTATTCAACGCTTTACAGATGACAGAAAGTCAGTGGAACACCATTTAACAACCCAGGACCATCCCGCCCGGAGTATAACAACGATGACCACGATTTTTGATCAGGTCGAAGCCTGTATTAATAGCAGCCTGGGTATTAAAAGACATTTAACCAACCTGTCACAAAACCACTACTCAATGTCAATGGACGATTTGGAGCACCAAGAGTTAGATGAGTGCAACCTGCACCTGAAAACAGAATATCAAAAAGATCTCGAAATCTCCTCCAACACGAAATTAAGTGACATTTTTTCCAATGATTTATTAAGAGGCATGAATATTGACATTTACTCTCCGTCAGACCGCCCCCTGCTTAGCATTTACAGCAATACAAAAACCTGCTCATTTAAGGAAAGGGAGGAGAGTGGTGTTATTATCGACCAAATGACCTTTGACACAGGGAACCTTACAGACCGTGATACTCGTGAACAGCTATTCCAATCCCTGATTGAAGCAAAACTTGACAAGATCCTGTGCTCTCATAAACAGGTACACATTTTAACTTTTCTCTGTAGCCAACGATCTGCCAATATTTTCCACAATTTATTGAATCTGTATTTCATTGGTAAAAACCTCAGTTTGTCTATGCCTGAAAGACAAATAAGAACGGAAACAAGAGTTCTTGATAACGGTGAT
This sequence comes from Endozoicomonas sp. ALB091, assembly GCF_049310265.1. NCBI lineage: Bacteria > Pseudomonadati > Pseudomonadota > Gammaproteobacteria > Oceanospirillales > Endozoicomonadaceae > Endozoicomonas > Endozoicomonas sp. ALB091. The sequence continues at coordinate 187,596 of NZ_JBLYNQ010000006.1, forward strand.
GTGTCAGTGAGGACGATTTTATCACTGCAAAAATACAAGCTGATCGATAACCGCTCCGGTGATGCCACCTCTTTTGATATTGAACAGATGATTGAGGTAGAAGCACTGTCCGTGATCACTACGGACAACCTTCAGCCAAACTTTGATAAAATAAACGTGAAAATACTCGAGCCAGTTTCCATTCAATTCAGATGTTAAGCATAATGAATCTAAAAGCCTATTCAAGGACGCTGTATGACCCACTCGGAATCACCACCTTCACTGGTAACCATCAACAGCCAGTCAGGCCACCACCGTATTCCGGTTTACCAGTGGCTGGCGAAAAAAAGTCCAAAGGCTGTGCTCCATATCAGTCATGGCATGGCTGAGCACAGTGCCCGCTACCAAGAGCTGGCGGAGCAGCTGACCAGAAGAGGGTTTCATGTCTATGCCCATGATCATCGCGGGCATGGTGCCACCATCAACAAAGATAAAACGTCCAGCCAGGGGCATTTTGGTGACCATGATGGGTGGAATAATGTGGTTCAGGACCTGAAACGGGTCGTTGACCACACCCTTGCCCAGCACACGACTCTACCCTGCTTTCTTCTGGGTCACAGCATGGGCAGTTATATCCTGCAAAGCTATCTGGGCAGGCATAACCCCAATATATCCGGTGCCATTCTCTCCGGGTCAAACTTGGTGGCAAAGCCATTGCTGATGCTCGCCCGGCTGGTCGCTAAAATTGAAACCCTGCGCCAGGGAGTGATGGGGCACAGCCCTGTCATCCACCAACTGACATTTGCCGGATACAACAACCGCTTTAAACCCAATACGACAGAGTTTGACTGGTTAAGCCGCGACCCTGAATCGGTTATGCGATATGTCAAGGATCCCCTTTGCGGTTTTCGCTGCAGCAACCAGCTCTGGCATGACCTGTTCGGGGGGCTGCAGGAAATCAGTTCAACAAGCCTGTTAAAGAAAATCAACCATCAGCTGCCAGTGCTGATCATAGGGGGAGACCAAGACCCTGTCAGCGCACCGGATGGCTTAAAAAACCTGCAAACGGCATGGATCAGTTCTGGGCACAACAATACAACATTGACACTATACCCAGGTGCCAGACACGAATTATTTCATGAAACCAACCATCAGGAAGTGATTGATCAACTGTGCACCTGGCTTGAAAAGCACAGCTAACAATATCCATAAGTCGCCGATTTCTGAACTATGGACAGATCTTCAGGTATCGGCGGACCAGCGCAGAACCAGTTTATTTCCAATCTGATGGGGTGAGTGACAAACAATTACCGCTATTACAGAAGCAAATTGAGAAAACAGTAATCCGGGCCCTGCAGTCAAATCACACTCGATTCAGAAACCTGCCATCAGGTAATAAAGCGTTGAAGATCGACTCTATTGCCATTTCAGACAGGATCCCCTGGTTTATCAAAAAGAAGCTGCACGGAATGACCACAAAAGCAACATCTGTCCACAAAAGGTGCGATAATCATTGCCAATGAAAATATACGCTCAGACCGTTCTGACAAAACAGTTACCCATACTTTAACAAAGCAATAGAGCCTGTACTTATGCGCAAGCTGGAAAACATCCCATTTGAAGCATTAACCATTGGCACCAGGGCCAGCCTGACACGCACACTGACCGACGAAGACCTCCTGCTGTTTGCCAAAGTATCCGGCGATACTAATCCCGTCCACCTGGACGAGGCATTTGCCGCAACCACCCAGTTCGAAGGTCGTATTGCCCACGGCATGTGGACCGCCTCTCTGATTTCCTGTGCCCTGGCGACAAAACTGCCGGGCCCCGGTGGTATCTATCTGGGCCAGGAGCTAAAATTCCTGCGCCCGGTAAAAGTCGGTGATACGGTAACGGTTGAGCTGGAAATTCTGGAAATCAATGAACAACGAAAGCGTGCAACCGTCTCGACCAATGTGATCAACCAGAATGGTAAAACCGTTGTGAAAGGCAAAGCGGAAATCATGCCGTCCTCTGGAAAGGTCGTTGTTGATGAATATCCGCTGCCCGAAGTAGTATTATTGAAGCGAGCCGAATAGCAACATCGACTGAAAGCCCTGCCTGACAAGCCTTCTGCTGTCAGGCTTCCCCAGAATAATAGACTGGCACGCTCTACCCGACAGCAGTGCCCATAAATGGAGAATAACAGGCAGTTATGACTATCGCCCCTTTTCACCCCCCGAAACGTACCCTGATGGGCCCCGGCCCCTCAGATGTTCACCCCAGAATTACCGAAGCCCTGGCGCGACCCACCATTGGGCATCTTGACCCTGAGTTCATCCGGATGATGGATGAATTGAAGTCACTGATTCAATATGCCTTCAAGACCAGCAACCGGCTGACACTGCCCATTTCCGCACCCGGTTCGGCAGGAATGGAAGCCTGTTTTGCCAACCTGGTCGAAGAAGGCGACAAGGTCATTGTATGCATAAACGGTGTCTTTGGCGGCCGGATGAAAGAAAACGTCATACGCATGGGCGGTACCGCGATTACCGTCGATTCCGACTGGGGGCGTGCAGTGGACCCGAAAGCCGTGGAAGAAACACTGAACGCCCACCCCGATGCCAAAGTTCTGGCTTTTGTTCATGCCGAGACCTCTACCGGTGCACGTTCGGATGCAAAAACACTGTGTCAGCTGGCCAGAAAGCATAACTGCCTGACCATTGTCGACACCGTAACTTCGCTGGCCGGCTCAGAGCTGGAAGTCGATGGATGGGGAGTCGATGCCGTTTATTCCGGTTCCCAGAAGTGCCTGTCCTGTGTTCCCGGCTTGTCACCGGTCAGCTTCAGCGAAGCCGCTGTGGAGAAAATCCAGGCCAGAAAAACACCGGTACGCAGCTGGTTTCTCGATATGAACCTGGTTATGGGCTATTGGGGGGGTGATGGCAAAAGAGCCTATCATCATACGGCACCCGTCAACCAATTATACGCCTTGCACGAAGCGCTCTACCTGTTGCAGGAAGAGGGGCTGGACAACAGCTGGCAGCGGCACCAGCGGCATCATCAGGCACTGGTTGCCGGACTGGCCGCCATGGGACTGGAAATGCTGGTTCCTGAAGAGGAGCGACTGGCCCAGCTGAATGCCGTGGTTATACCGGAGGGTGTCGATGACCTTGCGGTTCGACAGCAACTATTGGCGGAATATAACCTGGAGATTGGTGCAGGTCTCGGCGCATTTGCCGGCAAAGTGTGGCGGATCGGCCTGATGGGGTATGCCGCTAATCAAACCAATGTATTGCACTGTCTCTCAGCGTTGGAATCTGCGCTGCTGAGACAGGGCCACAGGTTCACACCCGGCGAAGCGGTAAAAGCCGCCATCTCTGTTTATCAATAGAAAGAAAGGCTCAAATGGCAAACCCTTTGAGCCTGCCATTAAGACGTATTGGCTATATTCCCAAAGGAGCTGGAGTTGCTGCGCGGCCGCAAGAGCGCCCGGCAACGCCAGATCCTCTGGGTAGGGAAGAACACGCTTAATCATAAAATAAGACAGGTAATCCCATGCCCAATAGAATCCCCCTGTTTATCGATGGCGAATTCATCACCAGTGAAAGCTCACAGTTTATTCCTGTCACCGCTGGACGGCAGTGACTGCACGGCTGCCGGACTTCCGGAAGGCAACTGGGTCGGGCCAACACTGTTTACTGATGTTACTACGGAGATGGCCATCTACCGGGAAGAGATCTTCTGAAATAACCTTTCAAAGGCTGGCTTTTGCCAGCCTTTGCTCTCCTCCAGAACCAGCATTTTGCCCAAAATGCTACATCAGCATATCTCTTTAAACAAAGCAGAGGTAAAATTCTGGCCCACAAATTTTCCCGTAGCGCCAACAATCAACACCTAAACTGGAACAGCGTCTGATGTTCCTTTCGGAGACTTCCGATGTTCAGAAACCTTGTCTGGATATTAGTGTTTTTTTCCTTCAACACCTTTGCCGACATCACCGCTCCCCAGCCACCGTTACCAACGGAGCTGATTGATGCTCATGCTGCGGTAATAACGGATATTAAAGCCACCGGCAAGCGCGTGCATCAGATGGAAGCCAGCTGGGAGGCAACCACATCAGAAATGAGCCGCGACCTGATTCAGCAACAGATCGTCTCCGATATTCGCACGACCACGCAACGGGTAAATAACTTCCTGGACCAGGTTAAGGCCGTTAATACAACAGCCGCCGTGCAACTGGGCGAGGAGGTGGTGAACGCGGAAAACCGTTTTTTTGAAGCCCGACTGACCCCCGCCTCATCCGACCTGCGTAAAATGTTTGAACAATACGAACAGGCTGAAACGGACGAGCAATTACTGGTGCTGTTCCATATCAATGACTTTTACGCCTATATCAACTGGCTACAGAGCGAAAGACTGGATAACCTGAATTTACTGAAAAGCTGGCAGGTTGATACCACCGCATTACAGCAGAAACTTGACCATGAGATCACCCGCTATGCCGAGTTTATGGCTACCTACCTGCGCAGCAATAACCGTCAGAAAGAACTGTTACAGACCGAGCTGAAATCCCTTCCTGCGGATTCCCGAAGCTCTCTGGAAAGTAAAATTGCCACCCAGGATCGCCTGGTGCGCAGCGCGGTCACCAACCTGAGGCAGATCGTGATGATGATGGAAGAACAGGGACTGCCGGTGGATCATTACAATGAACTGATCTTCAAGGCAACCGGCAATCTGGCCGAAGCCGTGGTTAACATTGATACGCTGCGCACGGTAATTGTTGGGCTATGGGACGACCTGACGCACTGGTTCAAAGCCAATCTGGGTGGCATCCTCTCCCGCCTGTTCCTGTTTGCCGCTCTGATGGCGGCAGCGATAGTGTTAGCGCGTCTGGTTCGGCGGGGCATATCCCGTGCCGTCACCCATAAAAAAGCCCGTTTCAGTACACTGGTTCAGGAATTTTTTATCAATGTTGGTGGTAACCTGGTGATCATCTTTGGCCTCCTGTTCGCCCTGGCACAGGTGGGTCTGGACCTGACACCGGTACTGACCGGTCTCGGTGTTGCCGGTATTGTCATCGGTTTTGCCCTGCAGGATACCCTGTCCAACTTCGCCTCCGGAATGATGATCCTGATCTACCGCCCTTTTGATGTGGGTGACTTTGTTGAGGCGGGCGGTGTTGCCGGTAAAGTCGGCAAGATGAGCCTGGTCAACACCACCATTCGCACCTTCGATAACCAGGTCTTTATGGTGCCTAATGCCAAGATCTGGGGAGAAACCATCAAAAACATCACCTCAGAACGGATCCGCCGGGTGGATATGGTCTTCGGGGTTGCCTACGGCGACAATGTTGAGCAGGTAGAAGGGATTCTCGAAGATATTGTTAGCAGCCACCCGAAAATTCTGAAAACGCCAGAGCATGTTATTCGTCTGCATGTGCTCAATGAGTCATCCGTGGATTTTGTCGTTCGTCCCTGGGTAAAAACAGACGACTACTGGGATGTATACTGGGATATTACCCGTGAAGTAAAAGTCCGGTTTGATCGGGAAGGCATTACCATTCCATTCCCGCAACGGGAACTGCACTTTTATAAAGCACCAGCCGAACTGCCGGGCGAGCGGGTAACCGTGCAACGATCAGATATCGGGCTGCGTACGGTGGGCGAAGGGGAAGACGGGCGTACTTAAAAGACTTTTTTTGCACCACAAAGGCACAAAGGAGAGCAACAGAAGGTAAGGAATTGCCCTTAAATAATTTCGACATTTTGAACTCGATCTCCGTTCATCCTGAGCTTGTCGAAGGGTGATTGGCACAATACATGAGGCCGGAGTTCACGCCCTTCGACAGGCTCAGGACGAACGTAGTTTTGAAGCTCAGAAATGTGCAAATTATTCCGGGCCAATTCCTTACCATCAAAATGCCGTTACTTTGTGTCCTGATGTCTTTGTGGTTAACAGTTCTTTCTTTTAAGCCTTTTCACAGCACTTCTTGTGCTTTTTGCCGCTGCCACATGGACACGGGTCATTGCGGCCAACTTTGGTCACCTTGACCGGAGCAGGCTTTTCCAGGGCCTTTTGCCAGATCTCGCGAATATCGTGACACATCACCGCCATCTCCCGGGCAACCGCTGGCATTGCCTGCAGCATCTTATTCACATCCGGGCCATCTTTCTTTTTGGCTTTTTCCAGCAGGCTGTCTGCACGACTCCAGACGTTCAGCAGCACCATGCAGCTGGACCAGGACTCTTCCATAGGCTGAACCCCGGGATGCTTCAGCACCTGGATCCAGACATCCATCAGCAATTGACAGCCCTGCCCATAACCTGTCGCCCATTCCTGCAGGCGGGAAAATTCTGAACAATACACATCTTCAGCCCGGCACTCTTCCGGCAGTACCTCAAAACCACCCGTGATGGTCTTTCTGGTTTTATCCAGCAGGTTAAACAGGATATGGCGGATATCATCTTCCTGCTGTGGGGATTCAAACGGCGGTGTGTTAGTCGCCAGTGCCAGGGTCATCCAACGATCCGGCGGAACATTAACCGGTGAGTTGGCAATGGCAAACATCAGGCCTTTGATGGCTGGCAGCGTCATAACCTGACCGCTTTTCCCGCCAGGGCGTGATGCCAGATAGGCAGATAATACGGTTTCCTGCTGCTGATCAAACTCGCAATTGGCCAGGGATGCTTTTCCAGAACTAGCGCTCAACTCAATCTCCTCTCTCCATTTCAGGACAGATACAAAAAAAGGCGCAAATCATCGCATCATCAACAGAGTCCATCAATATCCCTGCCACAAAGATGACGTAAATTTTATAATTGTTTTTCATAAACGGCCGTTTGCCTGTTTAGAGGACAACGACCTGTATTTCCTGGTGGTTGATGACAGTTCAGCCAGTTTCTGCAAATGGCGTTTGGTTTTCTGGTGCTTTATTAGATAACTCTTTAGTTTAAAGCTCTTTTCGCACAACTCACACTTAAAGGTACCATCCTCACCGGCATGCATGAGACTATGTTTTCTCAGGCTATTGGCGAGTCTGAAGCGCTTTTTGCAAACCTTGCACGTATAGGGCCTCTCGCCGGTATGGATGCGGGTATGTTGTGTCAGGCCAGTGGCCATACTGAAGCTCATGTCACACACCTCGCACTTATAGGGCCTTTCGCCGGTATGGATGCGGGTATGTTTTTTCAGGTCACTTCTTTGGGTAAAGCGCTTGTCACAATGATCGCACTTATAGGGTTTCACGCCATTATGGCGGCGGGTATGTATTTTCAGGTTGCTGGAATGAGTGAAGCTCCTTTTGCATAACTGACACTTATAGGGCTTTACGCCCTTGTGTATACGCATGTGATTTGTCAGATTCACCTTTCGATTAAAGCGCTTCTCACATTGACGGCACTGAAAAGACTTCGTGACAGTGTGCAAGACCTTTGTTGAATTTTCTATCTGAGCACCCGGTTCATTCATTTTTATTTCTGTGAAAATATCACCATTTCCGGATTTATCACAATTTTCGAGGTGCGAAGATGGTGGACGTTTATTTACCTCACTATCTGCGGACGTATGGTAAAGATCATCAGGCTTAGGAAATAGCGGAGGGGTCTTCTTAATTTTTGGCCAAATGGGTGAATCAAAAACACCGTATCGTTCGATCACTTTAGCAATATAGCCAGAATCAACCGACTCAATCACTTTAACTTTTTTGTCACAGAAGATCCCATTTTTTACTCCAATTTCTTTTGCATCACATATTGTTGTTTCAGTGAGCCAGTTAAAATCCTCAGGGGAAAAAAAAAGGTAATGAGAAAATGGGTCCATTTTTGTACTTTGTTACCAAATTGTTCTCGATAGATCTGCCATTTGACCAATTTTCCAAGAAAAAATTCCTTCATTCCAAATTTTTTAACATTTGTCACAACCAGGCATAAGGACTTGCCAGGAACCTGTTTGCTCTTTACAGGGCGGCCAAGTAAAACAATTACATTTACCCTCTGAGATAACCGACAGTTCTCCATAATTTTTGACCGATCTAACGGGGCTCCCGGACAGGCAAAGCAGGTTTTACCGTTTGCCTGTCCAGAGGACAGCGACTGGGAGCCTGTCGGTCAGGTTGATGACAGTTCAGCCAGTGTCTGCAAGTGGCGTTTAGATTTCTGGTGCTTTGTTAGATCATTTTTTATTGCATAGCTTATTTCGCACACCTCACACTTAAAGGGCTTCTCACTGGAGTGGAGGCGGCGGTTGTGGTCAATCAGGCCACTTTTCTGGATATAGCTTTTATCGCACAACTGACACTTATAGGGTCTCACGCCGGCATGGATACGGGTATGCAATTTCAGGCCACGGGCTTCACTGAAACTCTCTTTGCACACCCCACACTTAAAGGGCCTCGCGCTGGAATGGGTGCTGGCATGTCTTTTCAGGCCAGCGCTTTGGGCAAAGCCCTTGTCGCATAGCTCACACTTATAGGGTTTCTCGCCAGTATGGGCGCGGGTATGTATTTTCAGGCTAAAGGCATACCCGAAGCTCTTTTCGCATACATTACACTTAAAGGGCTTTTCGCCAGTGTGTACACGACTATGTTCTTCCAGATCCCACTTTCGTTTATAGCGCTTGTCACATTGATTACACTGAAAATACTTCTTGACAGTGTGCAAGACCTTTGTTGAATTTTCTATCTGAGCATCCGGTTCATTCAGTTTTGTTTCTATGGAAATATCAATATTGCCAGATTTATTACAATTTTCGTGGTTCGAAAATAGTGGGCGTTTATTTCCTTCACTATTAGCAGACGTAGAGACAATATCATCAAACTTAGGAAACATTGGAGAAGTCTTCTCCATTACTGAGCGAATGGGCGAATCAAAAATATCTTTTCGTTTGATCATTTCAGTAACATAGCCAGAACCAGCCGATTCAGTTGCTTTAACTTTTTTATTATAAAAAAGCCCATTTGTTATTCCGATCTCTTTGGTATCACATGTTGTTGTTTCAGTGGGCCAACCAAAAGTATCAGGGGAAAAAAAAAGGTAATCAGAAAATGGATTCATTTTTTTGTACTTTATTACTAAATTGTTTTCATTGTATTCAGTATTTGACCACTTTCCCAAGACAAAATTCCCTCATTCCAAATTTTTTTAACATTTTATTCAATACCGATTCTGAACCGGGAAAGCGTTGCCGAATGGCGATGAAGTGCGCTTTCCATGCTGCAACTGTTTTGCACAGTCGCAGTCATTTTCCCATTGATATGAAAATATCTCGGCATATACCTACAAAATGCTATTTCCAGCAGGCTCATCGTGTTTAACCACACAGTACGTGAGACTTTCCCTGTCAGTAACTCCTGACTTCCGAATGAAAACCGCGCTTTCCCATGCAGATTTACGTTTTGTCAATATTGCAGAATCAAACAGTTTAGTAGATCATAGCCGCCGCAAAACACCACATCATATAGTGCCAACCAGGCACGCATACCACTACCTGTAGATATTCCTCCCGAAAAGGCGCAATATCTCATTACTCTATTTGTCCGGAGACCCACCATGACTGAGATCATCAAACGCGATGGTTCACGCCAGCCTTTTGATGCACCACGCATCGTAAAAGCCGTTGCCAGCGCCCTCAATGATGCTCAGATCAAAGACCATGACTTTGCTGAGTACGTTGCGAAAAAAGTAGCCAGCACCGTGGAAGGTCTGGAACTGGTGGATATCTATGATATTCAGGATCAGGTAGAGCACCTGATGATGAGCAGCGAATACCATAACGCTGCCCGCAAATACATTGAATATCGTCAGATCCGGGATATTGAACGTGAGTCTCGTAATGCCCTGAGCCGGGACATTCTGAGCATTATCAACCAGGATAATGAAGAGCTGCTCAACGAAAACGCCAACAAAGACAGTAAAATCATCCCCACCCAACGGGACCTTCTGGCCGGTGTGGTCGCCAGGCACTACGCCAAACAGCATATTCTGCCAAAGCATATTACTGCGGCCCATGACCGTGGCGAAATCCATTACCACGACCTGGACTACGCGCCCTTCTTCCCAATGTTCAACTGCATGTTGATCGATATTGAAGGAATGATGACCAACGGTTTCCGCATGGGTAATGCGGAAATTGAAACGCCCAAATCAATCACTACCGCAGCGGCCATCACAGCCCAGATCATTGCCCAGGTTTCCAGCCATATCTATGGCGGCACCAGTATCAATGAGATTGACCGTATTCACGCACCTTACGTACGCAAAACCTTTGAAAAGCACCTGCAGCAAGGTATGCGCTGGATCCATGATGAAGGGAAAGCCCGTGAATACGCCATGGAAATGACCGAAAAGGATTGCTATGACGCCTACCAGGCACTGGAGTATGAGGTAAATACCCTGCACACCGCCAATGGTCAGACGCCGTTTGTCACCTTTGGCTTTGGTCTGGGTACCAGTTGGGAAGAGCGCCTGGTGCAGCAGTCCATTCTGAAAAACCGGATTCGCGGTCTGGGCAGAAACTGCAAGACACCGGTCTTTCCAAAACTGGTCTTTGCCATCAGAAAAGGGGTGAACTTCAGCCCTGAAGATCCGAACTACGACATCAAGCAGCTGGCACTGGAGTGTGCCAGCAAACGGATGTACCCGGACATTCTCAACTATGACAAGCTGGTTGAAGTGACCGGAAGCTTTAAAACACCCATGGGCTGTCGTTCATTCCTGGGGGTTTATGAAGAAGACGGCAAGATGATTCACGATGGCCGTAATAACCTGGGGGTCGTCTCACTCAACCTGCCCCGCATAGCAATTGAAAGTAAATGCAGTGAAGAGACCTTCTACCAGCTGCTGGAACAGCGTCTGCAGCTGGCGAAAGAAGCCCTGATGACCCGGATCCAGCGTCTGGACAGTGTCCGTGCACGGGTAGCGCCGATTCTTTATGTGGAAGGTGCCTGTGGTGTTCGCCTGAAGCCCGATGACAAGATCAGCGATATTTTCAAAAATGGCCGCGCCTCCATCTCCCTTGGCTATATCGGTATCCATGAGACGATCAATGCCCTTTATGGTGGCAAAAATGGTTCTGGTGATCTGTACGACAGTGAAGAGCTGCGCCAGAAAGCCGTTGCCATTGTGGAAACCATGCGTGCCGCGGTGAATAAGTGGAAACAGGAAACCGGCTACGGTTTCAGCCTCTACTCAACCCCGAGTGAAAGCCTGTGTGACCGTTTCTGCCGTCTGGACAAAAAGAAATTTGGTGTTATTCAAGGCGTGACTGAAAAAGGCTACTACACCAACTCTTTCCATCTGGATGTGGAAAAGAAGGTCAACCCATACGACAAGGTCGACTTTGAACAGGTATACCCCAAACACGCCAGCGGTGGCTTCATCTGTTACGGTGAGTACCCGAACATGGTCAACAACCTGAAGGCTCTGGAAAACGTTTGGGACTACACCTACGACAAGGTCCCATACTACGGCACCAATACACCCAATGACTCCTGCTACAGCTGTGATTATGAAGGTGAGTTCAACGCCACCAGCCGTGGTTTTGAGTGCCCGCAGTGCAAAAACCGTGACTCCGACAAGATGTCCGTTACCCGTCGTGTTTGTGGCTACCTGGGTCAACCGAACAGCCGCCCGTTTATTAAAGGTAAGCAGGAAGAAGTGGTTCGTCGGGTGAAGCACCTCTGATACGGCTGCCTGTTCCCACGCTCTGCGTGGGAACAGGCACCACAGGTACCATGGAAAAGCAAAGAGCATGAACTATCTCCAGTACTATCCAATCGATGTGGTCAATGGTGAAGGCACCCGCTGCACCCTGTTTGTCAGTGGCTGTGAACACCGCTGCCAAGGCTGCCATAACGCCACCACCTGGGATGCCCACAAGGGAACCCCTTTTGACCAGGCCATGGAAGACCGGATTATTGCCGACCTTGGGGATTCCCGCATCAAACGGGATGGGCTGTCGCTGTCCGGCGGAGACCCACTGTTTCCCGGCAATCTATCCGGCATACTGAAGCTGGTTCAGCGGGTAAAAGCCGAATATCCGCAGAAAAATATCTGGCTCTGGACTGGCTACACGCTGGAAGAGCTCAGCCAGGCTCAACAGGAGGTTTTGCAATACATTGATGTGCTGATTGATGGACGTTTTGAGCTGGATAAGAGAGATCTGTCACTGCCCTGGCGGGGCAGCAGCAATCAGAGAATAATTGATATTAATAATACACTGAGACAGATTACTTAAAGAAAATGAAACTTTGGGATCAAAATTTAGTCTATTGAGAGTAAATCAAGAATTTAAATACCTAAATATGATTCCCAATTCCAATTTAAATATCGCTCCTGACAGTACTGCTTCTAGCAGAAATGCTTCTAGCAGTAATGCTTCTAACAATATTGGACGATCTAATGAAGACCCGAATACTGATGCCCTGGCTTCATGGCTGGATCGTACCTTACAGGCCGTTTTTGAGGCTGACCCCAACATACCCAGAACCATAACTTATGAAATGAGAGCAACTGATGGTGCCTACCTGCGCGGAACCCGCCATTTATTAAATCCTGTTGCTCCCATGCCAGAATCTACTGCTGCACAAAACCCGGAACCTGTTCCACAACAAGAAACGTCGGATGCAAGTAAGGCTCAACCACCCACCGATGCACAATGCTCTGTCTGCCTGAGTGATTTTCAAAGTGCACCAGAAGCAGCATTTATCCCCGGATGTGAAACAGCAACGTGGATTCACTCTGACTGCCTGGCACAGCACACTCAATATCGAATCGCAGACCCCATAACAAATGATGAAACAAATGGCGTTGGCATAGCCTGCCCAACGTGCGATTCGTCCAAACACCACTCCATACCCGTCGACAAGCTTGCTCCACAGATATCATCCCCGGAATGTTTGCAGATGCTGCAAGATTTCCACCTGCAATCACAACTCCGAATTTTTGCCCGGGATCCGTTTTCCCCATTGCTTGGCCCTGTAGTGACAAAAAATGCTACATGCCGAGACTGCAATGAACAGTATTTTGTCAATCTGAGAGAGCCTGAACAGGCTGTAATCAGCTGCTCTGGACAAATTTACAAACGCAATATTGGTTACGTACCCTGTACTCGCAAGTTTTGCGCAAACTGTGAAGAAAAGCCCCATTTCAATAAGAGTTGTGATGAAGCACATATCATAAATCAGGAACAGCGGCTTTCTGATTTGACTGCAAAACTGCAGGTCTACCAGATGGCCCAGGCGGATGACAGTAGATTCAGGCCATGCCCGAAATGTGATAACCTCATTGAGAGATCTTCAGGCTGTAATCACATTCGACGGTCAGGCCTCCATGCACGTCAGAATGCAGCCGCAGATGCCAGTTTTTGTGACCATGACATTTGCTTTGAGTGCCTTAAAGATTGGAATGAGGCAGAACGTATTCAAAAACGAGGCATATTCAAAGTAAAATGCCATGATTTTTACCATTGTAATGACACCGGGAACCGTCAACATCTTTACGCCAGAAAAATTGCGGATTTAAACCAGGACATTCAAATTCTGAGAGGGAGGAGAGCTCCACAACCCCCCTTACACAGATTAAACAGATTTTTCTCTGGCAACAGTTCCTCCGCTGGCAGTTGATTTATTCTGCCAGATTTAACCAACCGCCAGCCAGATACCCACCCCCATCATCAGAGAACCGGCAATCCGGTTCAACACCCGGACATTACCGCTTTTCTGCAGAAAATGTCGCAGCGTTCTGCCACCGGCTGCGTATATATTCAGGCAGATAAATTCAATAACCAGAATAATGGCCACCAGAATAATCAGCTGTGGAGTCAGCGGCTGATCTGCTGAAATAAAGGGTGGTAGCAATGAGATAAAGAATGCCCATCCTTTGGGATTCGCTACCGCAGTAAAAAACCCCTGAATCATAAGCTCTCTGGCACCCGTCTCTTTTGGTTGCAGCCCCTCATGAGGAATGGCCATTTTCCCCCTGGACAACCACATCTGCCCCCCGAGGTAAAACAGATACACCCCCCCCAGCCATTTAAACACCGTAAAAGCGGCTGGATAGTTCAGCATCACCGCAGCCACACCGACCACGGCAAGCACGGCAATAAGCCCAACGCCCAACAGTTCTCCCAACATCATCCACAGCGCCCGGCGAATACCCACAGTCATACCCAGCGTCATGGCCAGGGTCATGCACATGCCCGGGGTGGCAGACACAAATAAAAACGTAGGAACAAACAGAACCAGCAGGGATAAATTGACCATATTTAACTCAATTCCAAAGGCATCCATTTGCCCAACGGCTTATCGTCTTAAAATAGCTATCCATCGTCCGATATTCAGCAAGCTTGCCAGTGCCGCAGCAACATAGGTCATTGCCGCGGCTTTCAGGACCTTTCTCGCCCCCGGTAGATCGTCTCTGGCAAGATACCCTTCCTCCAGAATTGGCAGGGCCTTGTTAAAACTGGCATCCATCTCAATGGGCAGGTTCATCAATTGCACCCAGAGTGAGGCAATCATCCCGGAAGCGCCCAATAGCAAAGTGATCAGGGTACTCTGGGGAAGCCGGGTGAATAAGAAAATAAAAGGCGTCACCATCAGGGCCATAACGCTGAACCGCTCAATCATCATGGCCATTTTTACCCGCTTCTGACGGCGCATAAACCCGGGGTGCTGCTCCTGATGCTGCAAGGCATGGCTGACTTCATGGGCAGCAACGGCAACAGCAGCGATGGTTTTCCCCCGATAGTGCCATGAGGAGAGCGAAACTACCCGGTTTTCCGGATCATAATAATCCTCACCTTCCTGACCTTCACGAACGGATACGCCATCCAATTGGAATCGTTCAATCAGGTGCTGTGCCAGCTCGCCGCCGGTGCCCTGAAGATCCGGTCGGTCTCTGCCATATTTACGGAACGTATGCCTGACCCAGAACTGGGGACCAAAAACCAGGACCAGAATCGCCAGCAATATCAGAATCAGAGGCATTTAATCCCGATCCTCAGTCTCCAGCCGGTCGATCTCTTCCCGAAACTCATTCAGATCCTTGAAATGACGATAGACGGAAGCAAAACGGATATAGGCCACCTCATCCAGCTGCTTTAATTCGCGCATAACCTCTTCACCCAGAATCCGGGAACTGACTTCCCTCTCCCCCATGGCCCGCAGGCGATGAGTAATGCGGCTCACCGCTTCTTCCAGCTGCTCAACGCCTACCGGCCTTTTTTCCAGGGCACGGGACATGCCCGCCCGCAGCTTATCTTCATTAAAAGGTTCACGGGTACCATCCCGTTTCACCAGCCTCGGCATCAGCAGTTCTGCTGTTTCATAACTGGTGAAACGTTCAATGCAGGACAGGCATTCGCGACGCCTGCGCACCTGGCTGCCTTCTGCAACCAGACGCGAGTCGATCACTTTTGTTTCAGCAGCACCACAGAATGGACAATGCATTGAGCAAATTAATCCTTGAGTTTTTGAGGGGATCAGGGGACACCATTTGCTATAAGTAGTTAACCAAATGAAATCATATATTTCTGACTAAGTTGTCAGTCACTCTGCGGCGTTGCAACTCCGGTCACATAGCTACGGCTATGCTCCCTACGTTGCGCCTTGCATAGCAACTGCCCACTTAGCCAGAAATATACGATTCCATTTGGCCAACTACTTATGTACCAAAGCAATGATAACCAGCTGCGGTTTTATTACAAGTTCCCGGTTTCTAACCGTATATCAGAACCAGAAGCAGTTTCAGCGACTGGAGCACTCAATGGAGAAAGCCGCTTATTAACCCTGGACCTCAATTGCGATCTATAAAAAAAGCCGCTGACCTTGCACTCATTCAAGGCACAGCGGCTTTCCGATACCACCCAAACAGTTACTTGTAAACCGGAAGGCGCGAACAGATTTCCAGCACTTTGGCTTTCACTGCGGCTTCCACCTGTGCATCACCGGAACCATCGCCCAGGGCATCCAGGACATCACAGATCCAGCCAGCCAGGGCTGCTGAGTCTTCTTCATTAAAGCCGCGACGGGTAATAGCCGGAGTACCGATACGAAGACCACTGGTTACGAAAGGTGAACGAGGGTCATTAGGCACCGCGTTCTTGTTCACCGTGATATTGGCACGGCCAAGGGCTGCCTCGGCATCTTTACCGGTGTATTCCTTACCGATCAGATCCATCAAGAACAGGTGGTCATCGGTCCCACCGGAAACGATATTGATACCCCGCTCCATCATCACCCGGGTCATGGCCCGGGCATTCTCGACCACCTGGGCCTGATAAGTCTTGAATTCATCAGACATAGCTTCTTTGAAGCAGACAGCCTTGGCAGCAATCACATGGCACAGAGGACCGCCCTGGGATTCAGGAAAGACGGCAAAATTCAGTTTCTTGTTCAGCTCTTCATCTTCAGCGGCCAGAATCAAACCACCGCGCGGTCCACCCAGGGTTTTGTGAGTGGTGGTGGTGACCACATCAGCAATGCCCACTGGCGAAGGATAAACGCCCGCAGCCACCAGCCCGGCAACATGCGCCATGTCAACCAGGAAGTAAGCACCGACCTTATCGGCAATATCCCGAAAACGCTGCCAGTCAACAATCCTGGAGTAGGCAGAAAAGCCACCAATAATAAGTTTGGGTTTATGCTCCAGGGCAAGGCGTTCAACTTCTTCGTAATCCAACTCACCGGTATCAGGTGTAATGCCGTACTGCACTGCATTATAGATTCGGCCGGAGGAACTGACGCTGGCACCGTGGGTAAGGTGGCCACCATGGGCCAGACTCATGCCAAGAATCGTATCACCGGGCTTCAGCAGGGCCATGAATACCGCCGAGTTGGCCTGGGAACCCGAGTGCGGCTGAACGTTGGCGTAGCCTGCGCCAAACAGCGCCCTGGCACGATCAATGGCCAGCTGCTCAACCACATCAACGTGCTCACAGCCGCCGTAGTAACGTTTGCCGGGATAGCCTTCAGCGTATTTGTTGGTCAGCGCACTGCCCTGAGCTTCCATAACTCTTGGACTGGCATAGTTCTCGGAAGCGATCAGCTCGATATGTTCTTCCTGACGCAGGGTTTCTGCATCAATAGCCGCCTTAAGCTCCGGATCAAATTCAGCGATGGTCATGTCCTTTGTGAACATTCATTACCTCGGTTGCCTGTTAACAGCCCGCCGAGGAGACTGTCGGACTTAAGACTGTCCTACTGCGGTTGCGATAAAATGGTCTAAAAATTCCTGCTTCTTCGTCAAATAGCCCCGCTATTCTCCTCAGAAGCAGAAATTTTTATCCTCAATTTCTCGCAATCCTCGCTACGGACGCTTAAGTCCGACAGGCTCCAAGAGGCTGTGAAATGCCTGGATATTGGTGGTGAAACGCTATTCTAATACAGCCCGCAGGAAATCGGCAGTAAAAACCACTCAATGTCCATGATGAATACCCTGTTTAACGCCTCTTTTACGCAAAGACAGGCCCAAAGGATTTTTGGCTCAGGAATGGCTCAGACGCCGTGCATTCGGCCCGCTCCCGGAACTGTGTCTGAGCAACAACGTTACCACCCCTGGCAGATAATCCAGCGAAATAATAAAAAATGCTGACAAACATTTTGAACCAGCAGTTAACTTCTCTGTCGAATAGATCCAACTCTACAAAAAACACGCCACAACATGATACCAGCAATCTGTTCACCCAACAGGACTGAACCACCCGTTGAACCCCCTGCACTTCACCGTTTTGGCATTGATTCCGAAGCCAAAGAGCACTGCTTCAACCGGTCAGTTGCCAGAGAGCCTCCTCACGAAAATTTTATACGTGATGAGATTCTGGATGATTTACAAACCATCCGGAGCGTCAGAACAATTACTACTGTCAATGCGACAGAACTCACGTTATTTCAAAATAAAGAGACGATTACCAGAATACGAAAGCTGAGAGACATGACCAATCTCGCCTTACTTCGGTTACAAGACACAGAAAACACGCAGGTGACTGCATTTACTCCCCCGGAGTCACCTGTCTCGTTGCTTGCCCATGAAGTCGGGGCCGCCCACGGTTCTGACCACGGTAATCGCCGCAAACTCAGGGCACGGATCCAGGCCAGCACTCACGGTGTTGTCCACGGGACCGGCGTTGTGGCGAAAAAGCGGTTCAAAAAAGGTCAATTCATCTCTCTGTATCACGGCCCACTGATATTCCGAATAAGAAGCCGACAGTCGGGCCAGCAACAAAAATTCAATGTATTCAAACTGGAACAGGGTAAAAAAGGGCCTGTTCCCCGATTTATGGAGAAAGATACTTTTGCTGCCTGGTCTGGCATTTTTCTCAAGTATTCCGGAACGCCCGGCATTGAGATTGGCCGTGATGCTGTCGGCCCCATTCGATATCTGAACCACTCCAAAAATGCCAATGTAAAAATCATCACACCCCGGGTATTGAGTAGATTTCCAGTTAATCAATGCGATCAGATTCTGTTAAGGGTTACTGCCCTGAAAGACATTGCCCTCGGAGAAGAACTGCTATTCGATTACGATCCGGGCCTACCAGAGTCAGAGATTGACTTTACGCTATCAACAGTAGAAAAACCCGGGCAAAAGAGTGCAATAGCTATTCATAATACTGTCAGGAAGGTTTATCAAAAAACGGTAGCAGGCTAAATGCCTGCTACCGGCAACGGTTTATTAATAGCACCTAACCAATTTCATGTTACTTAAAGGAAGCGAGATGTTTTTTTAAGTCATCAATATTCATCCAGGTTTGCTTACCGTTAAACATTGAACCCATTAAAAACTTTTGTAGCTCATTAATATTTTTCATTGTTAACTTATCCATATCTTTGCTTAGTTCAATTTTTAATGAAGACAAAAAAGAAGCAATATCTTCCAAAATTGACGGGTTATTAGATAAAATTATATTCAGTAGTTTTTTATTATTGTCATCCAGACCTGCCTTCAATTGTTCAAGTCTTATCGGATGAAGTGTTTTGCCACGAATACCCTGAATTTTATCCATGATATGACCGACTTGAATATCAAGTGATTCTGGCAGATCAACTTCTTTTTCCTTTGTTTTTGCCGACCTTTTCCTCCCACCCTTTAGACATTTTTCGTTCAGCTTTTTAACTCTCTGGATTATTTTTTCTCTTTGATTTTTGTCTGCCTTATTATCTACTGACGAGATACTGAAGTCTATTTCAGAGTCTTCCTGATTTGTATCATAATCAAATAACAGCTCTTCTCCCTTCTTAATATCTCTCAGGGCTACAACCGTCAGCTTAAGAGTTTCCCGGTCACCCCACGCTAACGAGTCCACATTTGTACAGCTGATCATTACATTGGGTTGCTTGGAGTGATTCAGGAATCGGATATCATGTTCACAGTCACGGCCAAGCTCAATGACAGGTACGCCAGCTTGGGCAATAGTAACGTTCGACCATGCAACATAAGTGTCGTTTTCCAGGATATTAACACCCGCAGTGTCAGCATCGCCCGGGGCCTTGATGGTAAAGACAACATATTTGCCATTTTTCGGATTAATGGTTCTGAACACCAATGGTCCATCGTAAGGGCATATTATCTGTTCCGCTTTGAAGTTTTGGTTAGCAATGACGCCGGTACCATGTACAACACCTTCTGTTGACCTTATGCATGGGGGAGGGAGATCGGTGCCCGGGGATGTTGGTGTCATTGCCCTTTCTGAAACAGGAGAGTCCGGGGAATACACCACCTCTTGACCATTAACAACCGTGATCCCGGCACCCTGATTTAAACGTTGAATTTGTTCGTCAACCGTTTTTCTGAGAGTTAACAATTGGTTTGTAATTCCTGAATAATCTTCCCAGGGAACTAATTCGATATTTCTGGCGCGTAAAAGAACCATTAAATAACCAAACACAGCTTCCATATCATTAAGGCAATTGTTGCAGCTGGGTGGCCGGGAATTAACGGAAGGCTGGGCGCTATTAACAATTGCTACATTCCTTTCAACCTGATCGAGTCGCATTTTTTTTGCCGGGGAAGGGGTACTTTCTGTTAAATCAGATTTTTCCTCTCTTGAGTAAGATGGACCCTTTGTCGGTGTTTGGCCAAACCCGATTCCAGATGGAAGCATTGATTTTATCCTTCATGGTTTTATTGGTATTCCACTTTTTCTGACCATAAAAACAGCTTTTAGTTCAAAAAATATCTCTATTATACTTTTTGATTTTTAGACCAATTTATCGCAACCGCACGACTGCATGGATGCAGGAGCCAGGGCAACGCAGGAGCAGTTGCCGCGCAGGGCAGTCTATTCTCGGTCAGCCTCCTGTGGGGTTGCCTGGGAGCTTCTCAGACAGCCTCCCAGAGAATCAAAGGACAAGCGAGAGTGGGAGCACGTTTATGAAATATCCGGGCTATCTTTTGACACTAGATTTTGGCCTGAATTTTCTTTCATAAAGGACAAAAATTGTTGTTTATCCGGGAATGCGGACAAGATAAATACCATGCGTTGACATGATTTCCCACTGGATTTTATGTCACTAGCTGTGCCTATTGAAAAGACGTTTTCTGAAACAATGCAGCCGTTTTCTGGATAGGGATATTGTTTAACTGTTTCAGGAATATGTTTTTCTGTAGAAAATAACATAGAAGATAACTGGGGAAAAAAATTCGAAAATGTAGAAAATAACATGGAAGATACCTGGGGAAAAAGATTCGACAAATACGTTTCTTGGGCTTTTTCAGCAAAGAGCAGATCTCCACCGGAGTATGCACCGTCCTTCTGCTTGCATGGCGAAATGACTGATGACATGGTTAAAGGGGCCCAGCCAGTACTCCAGGGAATATTCACTATTTCAGGGTTGTCTGAATTGAGCGTGTATCTTACTATTCTGACACTCATAGGAACTGACTGACCGGACCAATTGCCTAGAGTTGCCATTTTTTCCAGGTTGGAGCAAACGAAATTAGCCATTGATTCAGTGGCATTATTTTTAGCTAGCCTCATTCTCACATCAACTTCATTGGCTAATTTACAAGATTTGTCAAATGTGACATAGGGGGCTATTAAATCAACGCCCAAATCAGTTGTTCGACGCCCCCCGAGCAGATCAACATATTCGCAACCCTTAAGGGGAACGCGATTATATTTAAAGGGTTCGAAAGCCAAATCCTCTAAAAAATTGTAATTTTGGTCAGCACTACTTTTTGTATTGACTGAATCCTGGTATGTCCGGCGCATTGAATCATCTTCAAAACAGTTTTCAACTATGGTAATAAATCGCCCCTTAAACTCTGGCTTATTCGTTGTATTATCTTCCCCACCAGTGTCAGTGTTCAAAGCATTGCACAGTAAGGTGTTATAATCTGAAGTGACAAATTTCGCAGCTGGCATTAACATAACCAAATCCTCATTCAAAAATTAATGAAGCCATCCCATGAAGGTTGGCATGGCAGTAGAAACATATAAATATTTTGACATTGGCAGTTATGAAAAAGTTCCATGCTGACTTAAACGGCGTTTTCCACCATTTTCATGGGGTGGATCCAGAGGAATTTTTCAGAGCAGGGATAAAATGTCTGTAATCACAAAAGCATCACAAAAGTGCCTCCCAATACCGCTTCTTCAAATCCCGAATACTCTCAAACAGGCTGGTTAAAGATCTTCCTTTGATTCTTCATAAATTTTTCCAGGCACCATATTTGATGCTGCTGACACCAACAGATCTAGTTACACCATTGAGAATCTCAAACACCGGGAATGACTTTACAACTCCAACATTGTTTTACCATTCTTTGTTGTATTGTATTATTCAGTTCAATTTATCACGGATAAACATGATGTCTCAGTTCGTTTACACCATGAATCGGGTGAGCAAAATCGTTCCCCCGAAACGTCAGATCCTAAAAGATATTTCTCTCTCCTTTTTCCCGGGTGCCAAAATTGGTGTTCTGGGCCTGAACGGTGCGGGCAAGTCCACCCTGCTGCGGATTATGGCCGGTGTGGATAAAGAGTTTGATGGCGAAGCCCGCCCTCAGCCCAACCTGAACGTCGGCTATCTGCCCCAGGAGCCTGAGCTGGATCCGGCCAAAACCGTCCGCGAAGTGGTTGAAGAAGCACTGGGGGAAGTTAAGGCCGCTCAGCAGCGTCTGGATAAAGTTTATGCCGCCTACGCTGATTCGGATGCCGACTTTGATGCCCTGGCCACGGAACAGGCCCGTCTGGAAAACATTATTCAGGCCGCCGATGCCCACAACCTGGAGCGCAAGCTGGAAGTGGCAGCAGACGCCCTGCGTCTGCCTGAGTGGGATGCAAAAATTGAACACCTCTCTGGTGGTGAGCGTCGCCGCGTGGCTCTCTGCCGCCTGCTGCTCTCCAGCCCTGAAATGCTGCTGCTGGACGAACCCACCAACCATCTGGATGCGGAATCCGTTGCCTGGCTGGAACGCTTCCTGGTTGAATACCCAGGAACCGTTGTTGCCATCACCCACGACCGTTACTTCCTGGACAATGCCGCTGGCTGGATTCTGGAACTGGACCGTGGTGAAGGTATTCCTTACCAGGGCAACTACAGCGCCTGGCTGGAACAGAAAGAGCAACGTCTGGAACAGGAACAGAAGCAACAGGATGCCCGCCGCAAGGCCATGGAACACGAGCTTGAGTGGGTTCGTTCCAATGCCAAGGGCCGTCAGTCCAAATCCAAAGCCCGTCTGGCCCGCTTTGAAGAGATGCAGTCCCAGGACTTTCAGAACCGTAACGAAACCAATGAAATCTACATTCCACCCGGTCCACGCCTGGGTGACAAGGTGATTGAAGTCAACAACCTGAGCAAAGGGTTCGGTGACCGCCTGCTGATTGATGACCTGAGCTTCAGCATTCCCAAAGGGGCCATTGTCGGCATTATCGGCGGTAATGGTGCCGGTAAATCCACCCTGTTCAAAATGATCACCGGGCAGGAGCAGCCGGATTCCGGAACCGTTGAGCTGGGAGACACCATTAAAATCTCCAACGTCCAGCAGCTTCGTGATGAGCTGGATGACAGCAAAACCGTCTGGGAAGCCATTTCCGATGGCCAGGACATTCTGCGCATCAACAACTATGAAGTGCCATCCCGTGCTTATATTGGCCGCTTCAACTTCAAGGGTGGCGATCAGCAGAAGCGTGTCGGTGAACTCTCCGGTGGAGAGCGGGGCCGTCTCCAGCTGGCGGCCACATTAAAAGACGGTGGTAATGTGCTGCTACTGGACGAACCTTCCAACGACCTGGACGTTGAGACCCTGCGTGCCCTGGAAGAAGCCCTGCTGGCATTCCCCGGCTGTGCCATGGTGATCTCCCACGACCGCTGGTTCCTGGACCGTGTTGCCACTCATATTCTGGCCTACGAAGGCGACTCCAAAGTGACCTTCTTTGAAGGTAACTACACCGAGTATGAAGCTGACCGCCTCGACCGCCTGGGTGCAGAAGCCGCTGGTCCGCACCGTATTAAGTACAAACGGATTGATGCCTGACGATATCTGCTAATGATGCACCCGATCATCTAGCCCAGCTAAGGAGTTGTCTGGAAATAACTTCCCTATTTTCATTGCCTGACTCCGTTCGGACTGAGCTTGTCGAAGTTCGGTGGCACGACCCTTCGACAAGCTCAGGGTGAACGGAAATCGGGAACTTATTAAAAGAGAATTCCTAAGCGTTGATACCCATACCGCTCGTGCTGAGCTTGTCGAAGTACGGTGGCAGCATCCTTCGACAAGCTCAGGATGAACGGGGTGTACGGGTATTAACGCTTTTCTGCACCAGGTTAATTCGAGGTGATCGGGTGTTACCCGGTTAAGCTTCTTCAGATCAGAATAAGAACCTATCGCTATCAAACTGCCCAGAGGGAATGTCTAACGTACTGTCACTAACAGGGCATTGAGAGCTGGAGTAACATTCTAAGTCTATAGTTTCACTCCGGCTGTTGGAGTAAACAGCGTCAACAGAATCAACCGGCCAGCTCTCGAAAGGCTTTTCAGAAGGGGTCGTGTCGAATAACTTCTTATATTCAAGATTCATTTTTTCCAGCCCCAGTTTCAATCTATCCCAGCTAAAAAATTTAGTAGATGGGTCGAATAC
This sequence comes from Endozoicomonas sp. ALB091, assembly GCF_049310265.1. Lineage (NCBI taxonomy): Bacteria > Pseudomonadati > Pseudomonadota > Gammaproteobacteria > Oceanospirillales > Endozoicomonadaceae > Endozoicomonas > Endozoicomonas sp. ALB091. Next base: position 211,632 of record NZ_JBLYNQ010000006.1, read on the forward strand.
GGTGCGAAGAGGGATGGATTTATTTAAGTTATTGATAAAAATAGCGTTCTGTTTCCATAAATCATAACGAACGATGTGGAGTTCTGTCTTTTGGTCAAAAATAGCTGGATACGTGTTTCTCAGGTTGAGAAATAATAAATCGGTTCGAATGTCTTCCAGAAGATTTTTGAAAGCAGCTTCTGGAGTTGTCGCATTGTTAATAGCAGCAGACGTATAGCCCAAATTACACATGGGCTCGTTGGGGTTAAACTTCACATAAATGATAATCATTGGTTGAGGGTGAAACTGGATGAATTCGTCTGTGTAGCAACATTTTTCATCATAAAATACATCAGCGATTGTGTACTGTTTTTGGGCAAATGACTCAAGGAGCCATGCAATAATTTGGGTATGGTTGTTCTTCAGAAAGTCTTTTGCCTCTTGATGTGGGAAAGTTACCAGGGGATAAGGGCAGAGAGCTTTCGTGCCGGAGCTGATCGAGGCATTGGTTCCTACGACGGTACAAAGGTTATTAGTGCATTCCAGTGGCAAACTCTCTCTTAATAATGTGCTGTTATCGTAGACTTTAATCGTTGAAGGACTGACAGCACCCTTACACTCAGGACAGGGCTGCTGATAATTTAATAGCCTATTAGTGCATTCTGAGTGGTACACATGGAAGCATGGTAACAAGGATAATGGTTTGATTTCAGTACTGGTTAAAGTTTGCAGGCAAAGAGCGCAATTACCTTGTAGAGCAGCTTCTACTCGCCGGGATGACTGTGTAGCTTGAAGCTGGTGCCCCTTAAAGTTTGCATTATTAGCTGGAGACGTTGATTCAGATGTATGGGCTGTAGGGTCAGGGATAACGTATTCAGGCTGTTTCCCAATGCTGCTGGTATCAATCAAGTTGTATCTCCACTTTTCCTGAAGTTAATTTCATCTTTTGACTATTTTCACAATGAAAAGTTCCTGACCGGACTTACAGTAGGTTTCGTTAAATGGTAACTGTCCTCTTAGCCAGAAATATACACTTCCATTTGGCCAACTACTTATCTGCTGCTAATGCACCTGAGTTAATTCGAGGTGATCAGGTATTACCCGGTTAAGCTTCTTCAGATCAGAATAAGAAACTATCGGTATCAAACTCCCCAGAGGGAATTTCCAACGCACTTTCACTGACAGGGCGTTGAGAGCCGGGCGTGCTCCATTCTGCGTCTGCGGTTCCCCTCAGGCTGTTGGAGTGAAAACCGACAACAGAATCAAATCCCCGGCTCTGAAAAGATCTCATCCGGGAAAAATCATTACACTCGAAAAATCTTTGAGAAGGAGTTGTTTCGAATAACTTCTTATATTCAAAACCCTGTTTTTCCAGCTCCAGTTTCAATCTATCCCAGCTAAAAGATTTAGTCGATGGATTGAATATGGTGCGAAGAGGGACGGAGTTATTTTTGTCATTGATAAAAATAGCGTTGTATGTCCATAAATCATAACGGTAGATGTATAGGTCTGTGTTGCAGTCAAAAATGGCTGGATGCGAGTTTCTCAGACTGAGAATTAATAAATCGGTTCGAATGTCTTCCACAAGATTTGCGAAAGCAGATTCTGCCGTTTTTGCTTTATTAATATCTGCAGACGAATAGTACAATTCTTTCATTGGCTCGTTAGGGTTGTGCTGCACAGAAAGCGTAATCGCTGGTTTCTGGTGAATGTGTTCGAATTCTGTTCCACAATATTTTTCGTAATAACGCACATTAGCCGTTGTGTAGTGTTTTTGAGCAAATGACTCAAGGAGCCATTCAATAATTTGGGGATGGTTGTTTTCCAGAAAGTTTTCAGCCTCCTGATATGGGAAAGTTGCAAGAGGATAAGGACAGAGAGCTTGCGTGCCGGAGCTGATTGAGGCATTGGCACCTACGACAAGACAAAGGTCTTCAGTGCATTCCAGTGGCAAATTCTCTCTCAATAATGTGCTGTTTTGGTAAATTTTAATTTTTGAAGGACTGGCAAGAGCCCTGCAGTCAGGACAGGACTGTTGACTTAATGCTGGAGCATAACATTCTGAGTGGTACACATGGAAACATGGCAACAAGGATAATGGCTTGATTTCAGTATTGATGAAAGTTTCCAGGCACAGAGCGCACTTACCTTGCAAAGCAGCTTCTACTCGCCGGGATGACTGTGTAGCTTGAAGCTGGTGCCCCTTAAAGTTTGCATTATCAGCTGAAGACGTTGATGTAGGGGCTGCAGATTCAGGGATAACGTATTTGGGCTGTGCCCCACTGCTGGTGTTAATCAAATTGTATCTCCACTTAACCTGAAGTGAATTTCATTTTTTCGACTAATTTCACAGTGAAAAGTTCATAACCGGGCTTACCGGTGAAACTGGATGGGCACGACAAGGTCTTTGCGAACTTCACCCGGACTGGCTGGGGAGCAGATACGATCGTCAATATTTAAACCTGAATTCTGATTCAGGAAAGCGAGTCCTCTACCCAATTCTCAATTCGCAGTCCGTCCACCCGTTTAACCCCCCGGGTATTATTGGTCACCAGTACCAGACCTTCACTTCGACAATGGCCGACAATATGCAGGTCATTAAGTAGTTGGCCAAATGGAATCGTATATTTCTGGCTAAGTGGGCAGTTGCTATGCAAGGCGCAACGTAGGGATCATAGCCGTAGCTATGTGACCGGAGTTGCAACGCCGCAGAGTGACTGACAACTTAGTCAGAAATATATGATTTCATTTGGTTAACTACTTAACACCAATCACCTCCCCGCGACGCTCAAGGCCAGACCGGATATCACCGTAATGAGCTGAAGCCTTTGGGGAATAATCAAGAACCTCAAGCCGACTGACAAAATCCTCAACATTCAGGCTAAATCAAACTATACCCACCCAACATACACCACCTCCGCTGGAATTCCGTTTTCCTGAAAAAAGGCTAACCACAATTTCTGATTTTCCTGCAGCCTGTCTCCCGGCCCCTTAACCTCCAGCCACTGATACCGGTTATTTTCCGGATCAAACAGGATCAGGTCCGGAAACCCGGTTCGGTTGTGGGCAATATCAAACATCAGTCGTTGAAACATGGCACGCAGTTGTGCCATCGGTATCAACGATACGGCCAGGGTAATCAGCTCCGGACTGAGTGCAGGCCAGATAACCAGACGATTGCTGATGCCCTGCTTCGCGCTATAGGTTGCCAGCAGAGTATCCAGAAGATGGCTTTCAGACATTTCTGCCAGCCTTTGATGAATCGAATCCTTACAGCTTTGATAAAAATCCGGAGTCATCAGGTCTGCTGGTCCACTCTGAAACGGGTGGAAAAACACCCCCTCCCGGTCGGCAAAGATAATATCCCAGAACCACAGGCCAGCAAGCCCATTGATCAGGGCATTTTCCACATAAAACACCTGCCAACCCTGATCTTTGAAATGCGCCTGCACCTGAAATTCAACCCGCTGACCATTGTCATTCAGCTCAAGAGTCCGTTCGTTAAACGGTGCGGTTTGCCGCCTGCGCTTCTCGCCCTTCAGGGTTTTGGCAAACCGATGGGCAAAAGCCAGCTCCAGGCTGCTGGCTGGTGAAGCCTGTATCTCTTCACACAGTGCCAAAGCGCCCGCAGTGTCATTCAGCCTGGCCAAAATGCGAGTCCGCCGTTCCCGGGACGGAGGCAAATACGACTGCTGAAAACTGGCGACTGCCGCCCGCAAAGCACCTTGCCTTTCCAGATCACGGGCAATGGCATTCACCAGCCGGGCATACCGCCGCTTAAGGGTCGGATGGCTGAAATCAGACGACGGTGGTAATTTAGCGACCAGGGCCTGCAACTCTTCAAGGTCAAGTTTCTTGTTGTCCCGGGCAACTGCCTGCCAGAGCAGTGACAGACTCAACCCCTGCTCCAGCTCCTCCCGGCGGTCAAATAACCGCGAGTTTAGCGGATAGCTTTCAAAGCGATTCAAACCCAGGTCCTGAAGTACAAACTCCGTCAAATCCTGACTGAGGTTACCAAAGAACAGGAACAATAAGGTTCTCAGCTCTTCCCGGTACAGCGGTTGAAGAATGGTAAATGGCAGATCAGGGCATGGGTTACCGCTATCCACCAACCGGTTTACCAAAGATTGCTTACGTTCGCTTCGGTAAGGGCCAAGCTGGTCAGGAAAACAGCACAGTAACTCACTTTTGGTCATAAGCTCGCACACCGCAACCAGATCCAGCGGCGGGTTAACCTGCATAAGACCCGCACCGACCAATTCATTAACCGCCAATTCAATGGCGGCAATTTCCGGATAGCTGAGTTTATCCCGCCGAAACATCGGGCCTTTGCGCCCCACCAGCCGCACATAGAGTTTCTGTGCATCCTCCTCCAGCCGTCGGAAGGTGTTGAGAAAAGCGGTTTCGCGGCAACTCAATAAATCAGCATACAGCTGCTCAACAAAACCAAGCAGCCGCTGAAAATTGGTCAGGTAATAGTCTTCAGGTAATACCACCGGTGTGTGCAATGCAGCCTCGCTATTAAGTAGTTGGCCAAATGGAATCGTATATTTCTGGCTAAGTGGGCAGTTACTATGTAAGGCGCAACGTAGGGAGCATAGCAGTAGCTATGTGACCGGAGTTGCAACGCCGCAGAGTGATTGACAACTTAGTCAGAAATATATGATTTCATTTGGTTAACTACTTATTCACAGACAGCAATATCGGAAGGGCGGAACACCTGCAAACCGGACACATCCAGTAATGACTGCTGGTACATCAAGGTTGCCAGTGCTGTAATCCGGGTGGGACGAAGTGCTTTCAAACCGGAAACCGGCAGGCTGCCTAACAGCGACAGCAGATAAAATCCAACAGACTCCATCAGCCGAAACTCATCACGATTGCCATGCAGCAATGACGGCTGGTAAATAGCCAGAGAGCGAAGCCCCAGTGCTTTCAGCCCACTCTCCGCCTCACCTTTCACCTTCATATAAAAGGCCTGCGACCCCTTATCTGCGCCATAAGCACTGATCAGATGAAACGACGGCTGTCCATGGTCCACTGCCCACTGACCAAGTGCCAGAACATAGTCACGATCAACTTTGGCAAAGGCTGACCTTGAGCCAGCTTTCTTTATGGTGGTACCAAGACAACAGAACAAGACGTCAACGGTTAAATCCAGATCCTGTAACTGATCCAGGCTCAGCACCACCTCCCTGACTTTGGCGTGACCCGCCCATTGTGTCGTTCGGTAGTGCAGAACAACGACCTCGGAGTAGTGGCTTCGCTCCAGCAGGTATTGCATCAACACCTGCCCGGTGGCACCGGTCGCACCAACCACCATGGCAACCCTTGGGGGGTTTTCTTTACTCATCCTTTTTAACCCGACTATCCAGTTGAGTAGAATCACAAATACCAGTCGAAATCCACTGGCAAATCAAGTAAAAAGTGCGGCATAACTATTTTAAAATGAGATCGCAGTTTATGACCAGGCTTGCAGAAACATTGGCCGCCATTGACCAGCTTCACCAGATGGACCCAAGCGTCATTGATGATACCCCGGCAGAATTAAACTACGCCCGGCAAATGACCCACTGGTTACAACAGCTGGCTCCGGATGCTTCTGAGGAGTTGCAGATCGCCGTTCGCAGTCAGCACCTCTGCCGCTGGGAAATCCCCCGGTCAGAATACCCTGAAGGACGAACCGGCTACCTGAAGTGGCGCACCGAACTGGGCAAGCTGCATGCCCGAAAAGCCGGTGAAATCATGGCCAGAAACGGTTATTCAGAAGCAAGCTGTGCACAAGCGTCCGCGATTATCCGCAAGCAGGGCATCAAGCGAAATGCCGACACTCAGACGCTGGAAGACTGTGCCTGCCTGGTCTTTTTGACCCACGACTTTTCGGCCTTTGCCGCCAAACACCCCAGGGACAAGGTGATCGCCATTGTGCAGAAAACCTGGAAGAAAATGTCTGAGCAGGCCCAGCAGAAAGCGTTGGCGTTGCCATTTGCAGAGCCTGACCTGCAGGTTCTTCAGGAGGCGTTGGCGTAGGAACAGTCATACTTCAATAAGCGCTGCCCGCTGCCCGAAAAAGACAGACCGCATGTGCCTGTGCTTTTGCGGGCAGCGGGCAGCGGTCTCAGACAACAACTTACCAGAGCCCCCCCCAAACCCACCACCTTTTGTTCCCTACCTTCCCTGCTTTACGTACAATACCCTACGGGATTGATGGGGAGTAAAGCTGTGATCAGTAGGCTGGATCAGAAAACAACAAACACCTTATATAGCCACTTTGCCCGTGAGCTGGCCTCTGCTGGCTTCAGCGGGGATATTGAGCTGGGCTATGCCGACCGGACCGTTCTGGCAACAGACAATTCAATCTACCAGGTACTGCCAGAGGGAGTGCTCTACCCTCGCTCAACAGCAGACATCAGCAAGATTCTGACCCTGGCCAATAAGCCATCGTTCCATCAGATCGTCGTGTCTCCCCGTGGTGGTGGTACCGGCACCAATGGTCAGTCGCTGACGTCTGGTTTTATGGTGGACACCAGTCGTTATATGCACCGGGTGCTGGAGATCAACACAAAAGAGCGCTGGGCCAGGGTTCAATCCGGCGTGGTCAAGGACTACCTGAACGAGCTGGCGGCGAAAGAAGGCCTGTTCTTTGCCCCGGAACTCTCCACCAGCAACCGGGCAACCGTGGGCGGCATGGTGAATACCGATGCCAGTGGTCAGGGTTCCGTAGTGTATGGCAAAACCCGCCACCATGTACTTGAACTGACCTCAGTGCTTGCCGATGGCACGGTATGGAACTCCTCACCAGTCGATAACGATCAACTTGAGCAACTGTGTCAACGACAGGATCGTATTGGCGAGATTTATAACACCCTGAAAAAGACCCACCGCGAACATCAACAACAGGTGTCTGACGTATTCCCGCACCTGAATCGAAACCTGACCGGCTATGACCTGGCCAATATTGTCAATAAAGATAACCAGCATGATCTGAATGCCATTCTCTGCGGTTCCGAAGGAACCCTGGCCATCATCAGTGAAATCAAAGTTAACCTGCTGCCTATTCCCAAACACTCTGCCCTGGTACTGGTTTTCTACAGAAGTTTCCAGGACTCGCTGCAGGATGCCCAGACACTGATGTCCGCCGTGCCAGATTCCATTGAAACCATCGACTCCCGTGTGCTTGGGCTGGCAAAGGCTGACAGTGTCTGGGAAAGCGTCAAAGACTTCTTTCCCAGGCAGAGTGATGATATTGACGGCATCAACTTTGTCGAGTTTACCGGCGACGATGAAGCGGAGATTCAGCAGGGTATCGATCGCCTGAAAGCCGTACTGGAACAACCGGTCAGTATCTGGCGTGCCGGTCACAGCGTAGTGAACGGCACCGGCAATGTTAAAAAAATCTGGAACATGCGCAAGCAGGCTGTCGGGCTGCTGGGCAATATGAAAGGCGACGCACGCCCTATACCCTTTGTGGAAGATGTGGCGGTTCCTCCGGAAAATCTCGCTGACTTTATTCAGGCATTTCGGGCACTACTGGACAGTCACAACCTTTCCTATGGCATGTTCGGGCATGTGGATGCCGGTGTTCTCCATGTCCGCCCGGCCATCGATATGAAAGACCCGGAACAGGAGAAACTGGTCCGGTTAATCAGTGATGACGTGGCCGCCCTGGCCAAAAGTTATGGTGGTGTGCTCTGGGGCGAGCACGGTAAAGGGATCCGTTCGGAATACGCACCGGACTTCTTTGCCGAGCTCTACCCGGTGCTGCAGGAAATTAAAGGCGTATTTGATCCCTACAACCAGTTAAACCCCGGCAAGATTGCCACCCCCGCCACCGAACCGGTTCAGCTGCTGAAGATTGATGAAGTGCCCACCCGTGGCCAGCAGGACCGGGAAATTGAGCGCAATGCCTTTGCCGCGTTTACCAGCAGTTTGTACTGCAACGGCAATGGTGCCTGCTTTAATTACAACCCCAACAGCGCCATGTGCCCCACCTGGAAAGCCACCTATGACCGGACGCAATCCCCAAAAGGCCGCTCGGGCCTGGTGCGGGAGTGGCTGCGGTTACAAACCGCCGCTGGTGCCGACATAGCTGGCGAAAGCCATAAGATCCGTCAGGCGGGCCCACTCTACAACGGTGGTCAGAAACTGATAAACCTGGTGAACAAATGGCGGGGTGAAGAGGACTTCAGTCATCAGGTGTATGGCGCTCTGGATAACTGCATGAGCTGTAAATCCTGTGCCGGACAGTGCCCGATTCAGGTCAATGTTCCCGATCTGCGTTCCCGTTACTTCGAACTTTACCACGGCCGCTACCCGAGACCGGTCAAACACCATGTGGCCGGTTTACTGGAGCCAATGCTGCCGGTACTCGCCAGGATCAAACCGGCTTACAATCTGGTTATGGGCTGGTCAGTGGCCAATACCCTTGCCAGCAAAACCATTAGTCTGCAGGATATTCCGGCGATTACCAGTTCATCGCCGGTTAACGACTGCTGTCGTGCTGGTGCGGCCATTGCCAACCGCACGTTACTGGATGCCATCCCCGATAGTGAACGGGATAAAACCGTCATTATTATTCAGGATGCCTTTACCAGCTTCTTTGAAACACCGCTGCTGACCGACCTGGTTGAGCTGCTGATTCGTCTTGGCTACCGCCCATTGATTGCCCCCTACCGCCCCAATGGAAAAGTGCTCCATGTCTATGGCTTCCTGGGTCGGTTTGAAAAAATCGCCAGAACCAATGGTGAGGAGCTGAAAGCACTGGCCGACAGTGGCATCAGCCTGGTGGGCATTGATGCGGCGGTTACCCTGACCTATCGGGATGAGTACCGGGAAGTGATGGGCGACAGGTCCCCGGAAGTACTGCTCCTGTCCGAATGGTTCGCCAAACAGTCAGAAACAATACGTCAGTTGCAATTAAGCCTTGCCTCCGCTGAGGCAGAAGACTTTGTGCTACTGGGCCACTGCACAGAAATCTCCAATGTCCCCGCAGCTCCTGCTCAATGGCAACAGTTATTCAGTGACCTGGGCCTGAAACTCACCTATAAAGCCACCGGCTGTTGTGGGATGGCGGGCATCTACGGCCATGAGACCCGTAATCAGGATACCTCAAGAAAGCTCTACGATATGAGCTGGAAGGAGGTTGTGCAGAACCCTGAACACAGTGGCAGGCTGGTAGCTACCGGTTATTCCTGTCGCAGCCAGGTGAAACGTTATGGTGATGGCAAGATTCCACACCCGGTTCAGGCACTGCTGCAGGTGATGAAACAACAGGCTTTGAATTAGCCTTTTTGAACCACGAAGGGCACGAAGAGCACTAAGTCTTTGTGACCTTTGTGGTTCCAGTGCTTGCACGACAACCTTCTTGTATTGCAGTGAAAAAATCTTATCGATATAGCTGATGGGTTGCCGCCGTCACATCATAGGCTGCAGAGACTTCCTTCAGGAATTCATCAGCCACCACTGCCAGCGCACGGTAAAAGCCACTCTCATCCGCCTCTGCCAGCAATTCCAGATAACGGCCAGACCATGGCAACAGATGGGTGCCAAGCAATTCCACCACTGCATCGTCATTCTCCGTTTCCATAAAGTAAGCCATGGCTAGAATCATCAGGCCAAACTGATCTTCCGGCTCATTCAAGTCGGTATCCAGTTCCACCTGGTTTGCCCGCAGAAACTGGCGATAGGCCTGCGCCGTTTCACCCAGCAGCAAATTTTCCCGATCCAGATAAACCGATCCCCAGGGCGGCGCTGGCATAGAGCCCTGCCCCTCAAACAACAGGGAAAATTGATAAGTCAATTCCGCTATATCCACAGAACACAGCTGTGCAGCAGCTTCTTCAATAACAGAAGGATTCTGCCAGTCCAGCAGAGCAGGCAGCTCAGCCAGTTCGGCAATAACGCTACCGGCTTCTTCGGAGGTTGGAGAGTAATAAAACAGGGTTCCCAGCATTCTGGGAAGAACGGCAATAGCAGACAACTCGGCACTTCCTGAAATCAAACGTACGCAGACGACTAACTATAGTAGCAGGCGATTTTCTTGAGTATATGGACTAATACCGAAAACCTTTCCCTCACGTCCTGAACGCCTCAATTGCCACAATAAACGGATCGGCCTGATACGCTGCCCAGTAATCGCTCCCCCTGGCCTTAAGCCCTTCTTCCGATACGGCTGGATAAAGCACATTCACGTTGGTCAAACCAGCCTCTTGTAAGCACTGAACAATGGTATCGGTAGACCAGCAGTAATCGGTAAAATGAACCTCAGTATCCCCGACGTGAATGGCCAGCTCAAACGGATCACCGTCCTGCAGGTTTGCCACAGCGTCCACTTTTTTTCCATAGCAGTCATCCGGTGTCTGAGGATTACCCTGCACCCGGGCATGACGCTCAGAATCCAGCGCCAGCAGATAACTATAGCCGCCCGGTGACGTATGATGCCAGAGGGTTTCGGCCAGCTCTTTCAGATGGTTCAGGCTGCCCAGGCGACAGGTCAGCCAGAAGGCCAGCACCGCAGAAAATGAACGCTCCAGTCGCAATGTCGTTGGATCCGCCTGCTTGTACTCAATACCCGGTTCAGCAGACTCATTCAACTGTATAGCCCGATCCAGCATGGCCGGGCACTGATCCACCCCCACCACATACTCAGCCCCGGCCGCCTGGGCAAGGCGGGAAAAGAAACCTTCGCTGCAGCGCAAGTCCAGCACAGAATTTACCGGGTGTGTCACAAACAGACTTTTTACATAAGGGGTGTAAACGTATTTGCCAACGGGGGACTCAGCCACCGCAATGGCATAATCATCCGGCGTGAAAAAATGACTCATATTCGCGCATCCTTAATGAGCAGTCTGCTCAAATCCAGAGAAGTGGATTATTCGGTCAGGTGTAAGAAAACCGTCGCTAATGGCGGTAACGTCATCACTAATGAATGCAGCTGATGATGCATTGGCACAGGCTCTGCCACCAGGGGCAGTTCATTCAACACACCACTGCCGGCAAACTCACGACTGTCGGAATTAAACACCTCTTTCCAGACACCGGCTCCGGGGACTCCCAGCCGGTAATGGGGCCTGACCACCGGGGTAAAATTACAAATGACCACCACCGGTGGGTCTTTGACGGTATGCCGACTGAAGGCGATGACTGACTGAAGCACATCATCAGTAATTAACCACTGAAAACCCGTTGGGTCATAATCGGACTGCCATAAAGCAGGTGAGGCCTGGTAAGTGGCATTCAAATGCCTGACCATAGTCGTCAGGCCACGGGAAAATTCTTTTTCCTCCGGTAACAACCAGTCCAGCTGACCATCGTGATTCCATTCACGGAGGGAACCCAGCTCCGCGCCCATAAACAACAATTTTTTACCGGGATGCCCAAACATATAACCATACAAAGCGCGAAGGTTGGCAAACTGCTGCCACTCATCTCCCGGCATTCGGCTGAGCAGTGTGCCTTTGCCATGGACCACCTCATCATGGGAAAGCGGTAAAATAAAGTGTTCACTGTCGTTGTACACCATACTGAACAGGATCTGATCATGGTGATAACGACGATGCTCCGGGTAGCGGGCCAGGTAATTCAGGCTGTCATGCATCCACCCCATATTCCACTTGTAACCAAACCCTAGTCCGTTGTCGTAAGTAGGCATCGAGACGCCGGGCCAGCTGGTAGACTCTTCAGCAATCATCATGGCATCAGGATAGTGCTGATATACGGCTTCATTCAGCTCCCTGATAAACTGGACGGCCTCAAGGTGCTCATTGCCCCCCAAAACATTGGGCTGCCACTCTCCCTCCCCCCTTGAATAGTCGAGATAGAGCATGGAAGCGACCGCATCCACCCGCAGACCATCCACATGAAACTGTTCAAACCAGAACAACGCATTGCTGATCAGAAAGTGTCTGACCTCCGGGCGTCCGTAGTTATAAATATGTGTCTGCCAGTCCGGATGCCATCCCCTCTGGGGATCTTCATATTCATAAAGATGGGTGCCATCAAAGTGGGCCAGGCCATGACTGTCAGAGGGAAAGTGTGCCGGAACCCAGTCAAGAATGACCCCGATACCGGCGTCATGAAACCGGTCTATTAAGGCTTTCAACCCATCCGGATCTCCGTAACGGCTGCTTGGCGCAAATAAACCCACCGGCTGATAACCCCAGGAACCATTAAAAGGGTGCTCGTGAAGCGGGAGAAATTCAACATGGGTAAACCCCATTCCTTGCACATAAGGCACCAGTTGTTCAGCCAGTTCAGTGTAATTCAGTAGCTGACCACGCTTGCCTTTTTTCCAGGAACCCAGGTGCACCTCATAAATACAGACCGGTCGATCTAACCCCTGGCACTGATGCCACACCGTATTCTGCCATTGATATTTGCGGGAATCATAAACAATGGATGCATTCCCCGGTGGCTGCTCCGCATAACAGGCAAAGGGGTCCGCCTTATGGGGCAGCAGCTGACCATTCGGGTCTTTCAGCTCAAATTTATACAGATCCCCCGCTGTTACTTCAGGAATAAACAACTGCCATATACCACTGTTACTGCCAGCCATCTGGTGCAGCCGACCATCCCAGTGGTTAAATGAACCAATCACACTGACACTGCGGGCATGGGGCGCATAAACCCGAAATAGGACGCCTTGCCAGCTATGGCCTGACAGCGTCACCGAATGGAGGTGCGCACCCAGTGTATGGTGCAGCCAGTTGTGGCGGATGACCGGCTCTGTACGACAAAGGCTGGAGAATTGATAAGGGTCGTTAGCCCTGAACTGATGATGCTGGGCATTGGTGACCAGCAGATGATATGCCTGAGGCTTCGAGATATCCGGAAATTGCCGCTCAAACAGCCCCGGTGCAATATCAGTCGCGGGCCCCAGGCTCTTTCCGGTAACCTCATCAATAACCTCCACACTGATGGCATCTGGCCGCCATACTCTGACTACCAGCCCTTGACCGGTTCTGGCGGGATGCCAACCGAGCAAATCAAAGGGGCTGGCACAGCAGGTATTCAGAAGGTCATCAAGCACAGTATCCCGGCTGTCAGAATCCAGCCGGATACCTTCAAGAGCATCGGCCATAATCCTAGACTTCAATATTCCAGATAGTTTTACAGTAGTCGACAATGGATCGATCCGATGAAAACTTGCCCATGGAGGCGGTATTAATGATCGCCATGCGCCACCAGTGGGATGGGGTCTTCCAGGCTTGAACGATCCGGTCATGGGCGTCACTGTATGACTGGTAGTCAGCCAGGGTCAGGAAGTAGTCCGAATCCAGCAGAGATTCCACCAGTGGACGAAAGGCATCCGGCTCGTCAGGGCTGAGGTCTCCCGAGGCCAGCCAGTCAATAACCGCTTTCAGTTCTTCATTGTGCTGATAGACATCCCGGGGGTTATAACCCCGCTGACGCAGATCACTGACATCATCCACCGTCTTGCCGAAAATAAAGATATTGTCCTCGCCCACCTCTTCAGCAATTTCCACATTGGCGCCATCCAGGGTTCCTATGGTTAACGCACCATTCAGGGCAAATTTCATATTCCCGGTACCTGAAGCCTCAAAACCGGCGGTGGATATCTGCTCGGAAACATTGGCCGCAGGAATGATTTTCTCAGCCAGACTGACCCGGTAATTAGGCAGGAACACCACTTTCAGCTTGTCCCGAATGCGGCGGTCATTATTGACCCGCTCAGCCACACGGTTAATGGCGTAGATAATGTTTTTCGCCACCAGATAACCCGGTGCTGCCTTGGCTGCAAAAATAAACACCCGTTGTGGTACATCCAGGTCTGGGTCCTCGAGCAGACGACGGTAAATCGCGATGATATGCAAAAGATTCAGTTGCTGCCGTTTGTATTCATGCAGACGCTTGATCTGCACATCAAAGATCGCCTCAGGATTGACTTTGACACCGCACAGCTCATCAATAACACCAGCCAGGTGTTTCTTATTGTCCAGTTTGATCCGGGCAAATGTTTCCTGAAACTGTGGATCATCAGCCCGGGTCTTTAACTCGCTTAATTGGGCAAGATCGCTGCGCCAGTCGCCGCTGAGTGTTTGATCAATCAGCTCAGCAAGTTCAGGGTTACAATTGGCAAGCCAGCGTCTGGGGGTGACGCCATTGGTGACATTAACAATTTTCTCAGGCCAGAGCTGGTCAAATTCCGGGAAGAGGTTTGCCTTCACCAGCATTGAGTGCAGAGCAGCCACCCCATTGACTTTATGACTGCCGATCACCGACAGGTATGCCATACGTACCATTTGTGGTTCTGCAGGGTTTGTCGGCTCTTCAATAATCGACAGACGACGTTTCATCTGATGGTCACCGGGCCACTGTGCTTCTACCTCCTTATTCAGGAAGTGGTAGTTCAGTTTGTAGATCAATTGCATGTGTCTGGGTAAAACCCTTGCAACCAACCCCTGAGGCCAGGTTTCCAGGGCTTCAGGCAGCAGTGTATGGTTGGTGTAGCAGAAAACGCTGCGGCATACTTCCAAAGCCCTGGTAAACACAAAATCTTCTTCATCCATAAGGATTCGCATCAGCTCAGGCACAGCAATTGCCGGGTGCGTATCATTTAACTGAATAACGACTTTACTGGTAAATTCTTCCCAGCCTTTATGCTCACGCTTGTAACGGGCAATAAGATCCGCCAGCGAGCAGGCAACAAAGAAATACTGCTGAATAAAGCGCAGCTCTTTGCCTTCCGGATGACTGTCGTTTGGATAGAGCACCTGACTGATATTTTCTGCGAGAATTTCCCGGAACCTGGAATCCTGATAACGACCGGCATCAAAGCTGTCCAGGTCGAACCCTTCTGTCGCCCGACCCTCCCAGAGGCGCAGGGTGTTAACACGCTCAGTGTTATAGCCGGTTATTGGCAAGTCCCAGGGAACACCGAGCACTTCCTGGGTATCCTCCCACAGCTTTTTGCCATCAACTTCCCTGACCTTGCCGTATAATCGGATAACCTGTTTTCTTTTCGGTTTTTCAATGCCCCAGGGAAAATTGTCTTCCCGCCAGGCATCCGGACTTTCCACCTGTTTACACTTGACAAAGCCCTGCTTGAACAGACCGAAGCGGTAATTAATGCCATAACCAAAAGCGGGAACGTTCAGAGTGGTCAGTGAGTCGAGAAAACAGGCAGCCAGTCGTCCAAGCCCGCCATTACCCAGTGCCGGATCCGTTTCGTATTCCAGAACATCCGCAAGGCTCACGCCAAAACTGGCCATGGCTTGCTCAGCCTGATGGTAGATCCCCAGATTATGGAGGTTGTTGCCCAGCAGGCGCCCTACCATAAACTCAAGTGACAGGTAGTAAACCCTTCGGGCACCCTGGTCTTTTTCATCCCTTCGGGTACTCCTTGTACGATCCAGATTGATCTCCCTGGCCAGCAGGCTTAATGCTTCCCAGTAATCCCCGGGGGTCGCTTCCTCGGGTTCAACCCCGAGAGACTGCTCAAGATGACGACGAATTCCCTGTTCAATCTGAACCGTATCCATATTACGAACTGAACTCAGATCTACATTGATTCTATCCATATCAAACACTCTCTTGTGGCAGCTCAAGCTTTTCAGATTGATCAATTGAGAGGAGTCGTCACAGAAAACAGCTTGAGAAAAGTCACTAAAAACTACGAACCGGTACACGGAGGCAAAGTTAATCCTTGCGCCATGACCAATAATGGAAAACCATGAGTAAGTTATAGTTGCCTGACCCTGATTAGGTATACTTTTGTCGTTTTTTTTTAGGGTTATATCAATTTAAACAATATAAACGACGATAAATAATTAATTCATATAAATTAAACAACAACTGACACTTAAATAAAACCACACAGCGGATAATCAGTATTAAAAACAAACTGCTAATAACCAAAACATCACCTTGATTAATGTATTGGATATTCTTACTGGCATACTCAAACACAGCGATTATTATTAGTCGGTATTCGACTCATTCATCTGGCTAAGACCTGACTGGTTTTTTAGTAATCAACCATGGTTCTTTTAACCTGTTAACGACTTTCCTTACCCGAATAACCAGCCGCTTTCCAGCAGCCTGGTTTACCCGGAGAAATCAGAAATGATCCCTTCGCTGATTAAAAAAACTTGCCCAGCTATCCTGACAGCACTGTCACTGATCTTTGCCGGTAGCGCATCGGCCTTCAACTCTGACGAGCTGTTGATATGGGTTGGTGGCGATAAAGCCTATGAAGGTATCCGCAAGGTCGGTGCCCAGTTTACCAAAGACATGGAGATAACCGTTAAAGTCGAAATACCGGAAAATATTACCGACCGCTTTCAACAGGCTGCAGCCTCCGGCAGCGGACCAGACATTATTTTCTGGGCCCATGATCGCTACGGTGAATGGGCAAGAAGCGGTTTGCTGGCACCTGTCAGCCCATCATCAGAGTTCAAAAAAAGAGTGAACAGCATTGGCTGGGAAGCCATGACCAGCAATGGCAAAATTTATGGTTACCCGATTTCTCTGGAAGCCATCAGCCTTATTTACAACAAAGCGATCCTGCCAGCCCCCCCGGCCACCTTTGAAGAAATGTTTCCCCTGGCAAAGAAGCTGAAACAGCAGGCAATCCCCAACAGGAAAAATGAAAAAGGCATCATCACCATTATGTGGGATCAGGATCAGCCCTATTTCACCATGCCACTGCTGGCAGCAGATGGTGGTTATGTTTTTCAGAAAACGGCCAAAGGCTATAACGTCAAGAAAACCGGCGTCAACGATCCGGGTGCCATGGAAGGAGCCAAAATGCTGGTGGACCTGATCGATAAGGGCGTGATGCCTCGTGGCGTTGACTACGGCGTGATGGAAGCCAATTTCAACCAGCAGAAAGTAGCCATGATGATTACCGGCCCCTGGGCCTGGGCGAATCTGGATAAGAGTAAAATCAGTTATGGTGTTGCACCGCTGCCCAAACTTCATGGCAAACCGGCCAGGGCATTCGTTGGCGTATGGGGCCCCGCACTGAATAATGCCAGCCCCAACAAGTCCATAGCCAAAGAGTTTCTGGAGAATTACCTGCTCACCGAACAGGGGTTGACCGTGATGAACAATGACGTCCCTCTTGGTGCCGTCGCCAATAAGGCGTTGATGAAAAAACTGATGAAAGACCCTCGTATTGCGGCAACGTATCAGAATGTTGAACGGGGTCTGATCATGCCCAATGTTCCGGAAATGGGTAAATTCTGGTCTGCCATGGAGACCGCTCTGCGCAATATTACCAGTGGCCGACAAAACTACCGTGAAGCCCTGAACGATGCGGCCAAACGCATCATCGGCTAACTGTTTTCTGTCGGTAAAAAGAGGCCAGCACGTCATGAGCACAGCAAGAGCGACCAGCAGTAGCGGTGCCTATCTGGTGATCGCCATTGTTGCCGTCATCGATCTGATACTTTTATACGGTGTAACCTTGATGTATGCCCAGGGAGAGCTGGCTTTTGCCATGCTCGTGCTGGTGCTTGCGACGGCAGGCTCATGGGTTTTTGTCAGCAAAAAAGGGTACAACTACCGCTATGTTTACCCCAGCCTTCTGGGGGTCGTTACCTTTATCGTCTTTCCGCTGATTTACACGGTCAATGTCGCCTTTACCAATTACAGTTCCAACCACCTGCTGTCTCTTGAGCGGGTCAGGGCTATACACCTGGCAAAAACCTACCGTACGGGCGGTGAATCGTTTTCTTTCAAGATGTATCAGGAAGGTCCCAGCTTCCGGCTGATGCTGACCAGTGCTGCAGGCGGTGAGGCGCACTATCTGACCGGGCCATTTACCGACAGTGGTCAGCCTCAGGAGCTGAAAGCCTTTGAGTCCCTGCATGTGCCAACCGGAGCGGCCCTCCCAATCCGGGAAGTCATCAAAAAACGTTCAACGCTTCAGAAGCTGGATATTGTTCTGCCTGATGGCACTGAACTGGCCATGACCAGTCTGAGAAAGTTCGGGGCTATTGCCAGGATTTATCGTCCCGATGACCACACTGACCGGCAATACCCGGAACAAAGCCTTGCCCTGGTCGATAACCGTACGGGAGAGATCATCTATCCGGATATGGCTACGGGGTATTACACCAACGAAGCCGGTACCGAGCAGATGGGGCCCGGTTTCACCATCTATACCGGTTGGGATAACTTTGTCCGGGTCTTTACTGACCCGGGTATTCAGGGACCTTTCCTGAAGATCTTTACCTGGACGGTGATTTTTGCCGCGCTGTCGGTTGCTTTCACACTGATTATCGGCCTGTTAATGGCCTGTCTGGTGCAATGGGAGCCGTTGAAAGGGAATGGTGTTTACCGGTTGCTGTTGATCCTGCCCTACGCGGTACCGGCCTTTATCTCCATCCTGATTTTCAGAGGGCTGTTTAACCAGAACTTTGGTGAAATCAACCTGCTGCTGGATATGCTCTTCGGAACTAAACCAGAATGGTTCAGTAATGAACTGTTGGCCAAAACCATGGTCATTATTGTCAACACCTGGCTGGGCTACCCCTACATGATGATCCTCTGTATCGGGCTGCTGAAAAGTATTCCGGATGATCTCTATGAAGCGTCGGCCATTGATGGCGCTTCACCGACCCAGAACCTTTTCCACATTACCATTCCGATGATTATCAAGCCGCTGATTCCACTGCTGATTGCCAGCTTTGCCTTTAACTTCAACAACCTGGTGCTGATCGCCCTGTTAACCGATGGCGCTCCGGATATGCTGCACGCCACCACCCCGGCCGGAGCTACGGATATCCTGGTGAGTTACACCTTCCGTATTGCCTTTGGCTCCTATGGCCAGGATTACGGTCTGGCCTCTGCGATTGCCACAGCGATTTTTCTGATGGTGGGCTTTATTGCCTGGGTAAACCTGAAAGCAACACGACAATTGCAGTAATGTTTAACCACAGATAGCAGACGAGTTTTATCGTTCCCACGCAGAGCGTGGAAACGAGATGAAAGAAGTCATACAGGAGCCGTTATCATGGCAATGGTGCAACCAAGAAATCTGAAATACCGGGTCTGGACAGCCCGTATTGTCATGTGGCTGTTCCTGCTGGTGATCCTGTTCCCTTTTTTTATGATTATCTCCGTTTCCCTGCGCACCGGTAACTTTGCCACGGGCTCGCTGATCCCTGAAAACCCCAGCCTTGAACACTGGTATCTGGCACTGGGTATCCCCTGGGAGAATGCCGATGGCTCTATTACCCAGCCACCGTTTCCGGTGCTGGCCTGGTTGTGGAACTCCATCAAGGTGGCCATCATCAGCTCTGCCCTGATCCTGATTCTGGCGACCACCGGTGCCTATGCCTTTGCCCGGCTGCGGTTCCGGTTTAAACAACAGATGCTGACGGCCATGATGATCCTGCAAATGTTCCCGGCCGTTCTTGCCCTCGTGGCCATCTACTCGCTGTTTGACCAGATTGGCGACTACATCCCCTGGCTCGGTCTGGATAGCCTGGGTTCCGTCACACTCGCCTACCTGGGCGGTATGGCACTGCATATCTGGCTGATCAAAGGGTACTTTGAAACCATCGATAACTCCCTGGAAGAAGCAGCGGCTATTGATGGGGCAACGCCCTGGCAGGCATTCCGTTTTGTGCTGCTGCCGCTGTCCGTCCCCATTCTGGCGGTTGTTTTTATCCTGGCATTTATCGCCAGTATTGCCGAATACCCGGTGGCATCGGTGCTGCTGCAAAGTATGGATAATCTCACCCTTGCGGTGGGCTCCAGACAGTATCTGAACCCTCAGAACTATTTATGGGGCGACTTTGCCGCCGCCGCCGTGCTCTCCGGTTTACCCATCAGTATTATTTTCCTGGCCTGCCAGCGCTGGATTGTCGGAGGACTGACATCGGGTGGCGTCAAAGGTTAAAAAAACGCCGCCCGCTTCCCGCTGCCTGTAAAAGTGGTTCGGCTGTTGCGGGCGGCGGGCAGCGATCTTTTAAAGGTGTCCTATGGCAGAAGTTAAACTCGTCAACATTGCGAAAAGTTATGACCAGGGACAAACCTGGACTCTGAAAGACATCAACCTGAACATCGGTAATGGTGAATTTATCGCGTTCATCGGCCCATCCGGTTGTGGCAAGTCAACGCTGCTGAGGATGATCTGTGGGCTGGAAGATATCACCAGCGGTGAGCTGAGCATTGATGGCGAGAAGGTGAATGACTGGCCACCCAATGAGCGTCGTGTGGGCATGGTCTTCCAGTCTTATGCCCTCTATCCCCATATGTCGGTGGCAGAAAACATGGCCTTTGGCCTGAAGCTGGCCAGGGCGCAAAAAAGCGTGGTTGATGAACGGGTGGGTGAAGCCGCCCGCATCCTGCAACTGCAGGCGCTGCTGGAGCGTAAACCCAAAGCCATGTCCGGAGGTCAACGACAGCGGGTTGCTATTGGCCGTTCCATTGTGCAACAGCCCAGGGTCTTTCTGTTTGATGAGCCCCTGTCAAACCTTGATGTGGCCCTGCGTGTCCAGATGAGACAGGAGATTGCCAGATTACATCGCCGACTGAAAACCACCTCCATCTACGTCACCCATGATCAGGTGGAAGCCATGACCCTGGCGGATCAGATTGTGGTATTGAGTCCCCTGGCACAGGGCGCAGCCAGCAACCTTGAGCAGGTGGGGAAACCGCTGGAACTTTATCACCACCCGGCCAACCTGTTTGTTGCCGGCTTTATTGGCTCCCCCAAAATGAACCTCTTTGACGGCGTCATTGAAAAAAACGGAGAACAGGAGACGCATGTTCGTCTGACCACTGGCGAAACCCTGAAAGCCTGTGTCGATACCAGCAAAGCTGATCCGGGCTCCCGCGTGGTGTTAGGAATTCGACCGGAACATACCCTGGCGGAGACCGACAATGGCAATGCCGTTGATGGACGGATTGAAGCACTGGAGCGCCTGGGTGCTGAATCATTTATCTATATGAGCCACGATACCATTCGAGAGCATTTTATTGTGCGGGTAGAAGACTCCCTTCGCCGGGAAGAAGGCAGTAAAATACGTGTCGAGCTGTCACCTGAGCATTGTTATCTGTTCGATGCCAACGGCACGGCCTTTCGCCGAACCCGGGCACCGGAAATTGATCAATAAACTTGCCAAGTGAGTCCATCCATGCACGACATAAAACAGATTGATGCCCTGGCCGGGCTTTGTGGTATTCCCGCCCATTATATTGATGCTGCTGGCAATCCAGTCACCATTGAGACGGACTATAAACTCAATGCGCTAAAAGCCATGGGGGTTGCTGCGGGTAACGAGCTGGAAGTCCAGGCCTCCATCGACGGCATTCTCAGAAAGCAATGGTCATCATTGATTCCTGTGGTTCACGTGGTTCACTGCGGAGCGCTTTTCACGGTTCCCGTTCAGGTTGACGAAGCCCATCGGAATGAATCGCTGCGTGGTGAAATCATTCTGGAAGACAACCGTTCAATACCACTGGCCATCAACCTGTCAGAACTTCCGGAAGAAGACAGGCTCTCGGTGGACCAGCAGGAGCGAATACGCCTGCTCTGCCCGCTGCCGGAAGACCTGCCGGCAGGCTACCATCAGCTGTCCGTTACTCTTTCTGCTCATCAAGAGGGTGATCATCACGACAGCTGCCGCCTGATCGTCGCGCCACAGACCTGCTACGAGCCTGATATTCTCAGCTTTGAACAGCCCGGGCCTACTGAGAAAATCTGGGGAGTCAGTGTCCAGCTCTATACGCTCCGCTCAGAAAACAACTGGGGAATGGGGGATTTCAGTGACCTGAAGCAGCTGGTGAACAAACTCGGACCACAAGGGGCGGATATTGTCGGCCTGAATCCAATTCATGCGCTCTACCCGTCCAACCCGCTGCATTGCAGTCCTTACAGCCCGTCCAGCCGAAATTTTATTAATCCACTGTATATCGACGTTACGGCGTTGCAGGAATATCAGGATTCGGCGGAAATACAGCAACATGTGAACAGTGACGACTTTCTGCGTCAGTTACAGAAAGCCAGGGACAGCTCACATGTGGAGTATGACCGGGTGGCTTCACTGAAATTTTCAGTACTGGAAATGGCTTTCAGCTATTTTGAAAAACACGCTTCTGGTCAACAAGTTTCTGGTCAACAAGCTTCCGGTCAACAAGAAAGCACCAATCAATCCTGCAAGTCAGCCGACTTCAGCCATTACTGTGAAGAAAAAGGTCAGGACCTGGAGCTTCAGGCCACCTATGAAGCCCTCTTTGAGCACTTCAGATCCAGAGATATCAATAGCTGGGGCTGGAACTGCTGGCCTGCAGACTATCAGGACCCGGACAGCCCGAATGTGAAGGATTTTGTTGCCCGGTCAAAAGAGCGAATCCGATTTTATATGTACCTGCAGTGGCTGGCCGAGCAACAACTGGCTGAAGCCCAACAGGCCGCCGTTGAGTCCGGCATGCGTGTCGGTATTTACCGGGACCTTGCCGTAGGCGTCGACCGGGGCGGTGCCGATGTCTGGGCCCACCGTGATGACTATGTTCTCAATGCCAGCGTCGGTGCCCCTCCCGATACCGTTGCGCCACAGGGGCAGAACTGGGGACTCCCACCCTTCAACCCAAACAGGCTGCGGGAGCAGGCGTATGCACCATTTATCGATATGGTTTATGCCAATATGCAGCACTGCGCTGCACTGCGTATTGATCATGTGATGGGGATACTCCGGCTCTGGTGGTGTCCACCGGATAAAACCGCAGACTATGGTGTCTACGTTAATTATCCACTGAATGATCTGTTAGGCATCATTAAACTGGAAAGCCAGCGACAGCAGTGCCTGATTTTTGGTGAAGACCTGGGAACCGTACCGCCGGAAGTAGAAGCAGCGCTGCCAGCAGCCCACTGCTACTCCAATGAAGTGGTGCTCTTTTCCAGGGTCGAAGATCATTTTCTGGCACCAGCAAAGTACAAACCCCAAGCCCTGACCTGTATTTCCAATCACGATATTCCCACACTCAGGGCCTGGTGGAACTGTAATGATCTTGATTTACGACAGGAGCTGGGTATCTACGATTGGGCCAGAACAGAGCAGGAAAAAGTTGCACGGCATGAAGACAAACTGGCTCTGCTCAACACACTTGCGGATATTGGCGAAGCGCCTTATGGCGTAGACCCCAGTGATTTAAATTCTATGGGCTATAGCCGGGAACTGATGGAAAAGATCCACTACTACCTGGGCAAAACCGCATCCAAAATCATTGTTATCCAGCTGGAAGATGTGCTTGAACTGGATACACCGGTCAATATTCCCGGCACCAGCAGCGAGTACCGTAACTGGAGCCGCAAACTGACCCGCACTATCAGCGAGATATTTGCCAGTGAGGAAAACCGGGTATTGTTCAAAAACCTTGGGCTGACCCGTAAGGCCTGAAAACCCTGGCCCGGATATTTCATAAACTGCCCCGAATCTCGCGTCGGACTTTGTCGCTCTAAGGGATTTTGTGAGGGAGCGCCGTACCGGGGAGTACGGTCGACTGAGCAAAACTCCCTTAGAGCGGCAAAGGACAAGCGAGAGCGGGAGCGCGTTTATGAAATATCCGGGATAGGGAACAGTCTTTAATTAACCCTGAATTCGTATCCAAAATTCATAACCGTGTTTGAGTGTCCAAAAAACTAAAACCGCTTCAGATGTAAACTACACTTACCCAATATCGTCCCGGTTATGTACGACTTTGAACGTACATATATCTTAGATCTTCTCCAACTCTACTCCTTCACACAACAGATCTGGTACCACCTATGATAAGCGGCAAAAACAGCTATTTTGCATATTTTGCAAGAGCAGGCATGAAGGTGTTTGCCATTGGTATTTTGCCTTTTCTCTTCCGTGGAACATCCTTTGCCAGTGAGCATCCCTGGGATAATGGTGTGTGGTTTGCCCAATTGGGAGGGGGGACTGCATTAAGCAGAAGCCTTGAAGATGATCGAACGTTAAAACATGCCGGGTTTGATCTACAAGACCGATTTAAAAACTGGCAAAGCGACCAGCATGGTTTTTTTGGGCTGCTATCCGGAGGCTATGAAATTCCCTGGCAGAACTATCAAGTTCGTTTAGCCGTTAGTTATAACCAGATGGGCGAGCTCGAACACAAAGGCGTCAGGGGTCCCACGGGTGATCTGGAAAACACTGATCTCAATTATCGCTACAGAACCCGCAGTCGGCAGCTAATGGCTGAAGCCGGTATTCAGCTGCCTGTAACAGACCACAAAATGACCTTTATACAGCTGGGCCTTGGTCTTGGCATCGGCTGGAATAAGTTTCAAGGATTTTCGATAACGCCTGCCGCGGGCAGTATGTCTTCCCTGAATATTTCTGATCATAAAGAAAGTCAGTTGGCATGGAGCCTGGGCGTATCGATTGCTGTTCCTGCCCATGAATCGCTGGGCCTGGAGGCAGGCTATCGCTATTTGCATGGGGGCAAGATTAAATCAGCAAGCAGCAGTCAGTACTCCTCACCGCTGGTGAACGACACGCTGGCCTTCCATCTCTATGAGGCTCGCCTGACATGGCGTTTTTGAATTCCCGGTTTCCCTGATGGATCTCTGTTATGAATATTGCGACAAAACTTCTGTTTCCGGCTCTGGTTCTGACCAATCATTTGCATGCCGCCGGGTTGGTGGAAATCATTGCAACACAGGCCTTGCCGGAACAGCTGCTAAAAGGTGAAGAAGCCACCGTGACCTGGCTGGTCAGGTCATTGTCAAAAACCACACTCCCTGATTTTCAGGTTACGCCTGCGGGGGTGAAAATCACGGCAAGCACTTGTACTGATCAGCTTTCTGCCAGTGAAATCTGTCAGGTAAGCGGGCGATTCCAAGCCAATGAAACCGGAGATGTTTTGGTTAAGCTTGAAGCCAGCGCGGCAAAACAGGCTTATCGATTCACCAGTGCAGTCGCATCGGTGCATGTTTTTGAGGAGACTCCCGGTAAACCTGCTGACCAAGAAGTCATCCTTTATTACCAACGCCCGGACGGCATTTACCACGGCTGGGGGCTGCATCTGTTCAATAACGACAACTGCAAGGCTTTTGGCAAAACAGATACCGACTGGAACCAGCCCTGGATGCCAGAAAGTATTACCCAGACTTATGGTGCGCTCTATCGGATACCACTTTCGGACACTTTTTCCAAGGTGCAAGATGGCTGCCTGAATTTTATTGTGCACAAAGGCGATGAAAAAGATCTTGGTGGTGACATGGCCTGGCATTTTTCTGATACCGATAGTCAACTTGCCTATACCTACAGTGGTTACAACCTGATTTCATCGACGCCACTGGACGGCCCGCCTCTGATAGTTGATGGTGCAAAAGCGCACTGGGTTTCCTCTGCCACCCTGCTCTGGAATGAAGGTGGCGGTTCGGATGTTGATAGAGCAGAGCTGCTGTATTCAGACGACGCCAGCATCATACTCAAGGAGGGTAATATATCTGGAAAATATCAAACTATTTCACTTGCCAAAGGCGGCAATAACAACAGTGTGCGAGAGAAACTCCCCCACCTGATGAATCGCAGCCCTCTGACTGTTTCTGCCGATCTTGCGGTCATTAAAAAAGCCCTGAAAGGTCAGTTGCTGGCGGTGGCCTATAAAGGAAACCAGCCCAAATACGCTACAAAGGTTCAGGTTCAGGGCTTGCTTGATGAGTTGTATAAGTACAACGGTGAATTAGGAGCCATTGTGGGTGACTCCGGTATCGACTTTAAACTCTGGGCACCAACTGCCCGGAATGTGCGCCTGGTGACCACGTCTGCAAGCAAAACGTCTGCAAACAAAGCAACCGACCGTAAGTTTCATGACATGATTGAAAGCGCTGCGGGCGTCTGGAGCTACAGAGCTGACAATAAGGGTTATGACCAATCTTTTTATCGCTATGAGGTTACTGTCTTCCATCCTCAGACTGACAAGATCGAAACTTATGAAGTGACTGACCCATATTCCCTGAGTTTATCGACTAACAGTCAATACTCTCAGGTCGTTGACCTCAACGCCGCATCGCTTAAGCCTCAGGGTTGGGATAGTATCCCATATTCTCAGCAAGCCCCTGAAGATATGGTGCTTTATGAAACCCATATCCGGGATTACAGCATTAATACCTCCGGCTTGGCCAATCCTGGCAAATTCAAGGCCTTTACGGAAGCTAAAGCCAACACCCATTTGCAACAATTGCAAGCTGCAGGCCTGACCCATATACACTTGCTGCCAGCTTTTGATATAGCTACCGTTGATGAAGTCCCGGCGAATCGGATTGATATTTCCCAGACTATGGAGCAACTGTGCGCCAGAAAGGAAGTACAGGCTGATACCGACTACTTCCGTACTTTTTGTGGCAACCTGCAGTCAGGCCAGACCATTCAGGCTTATCTGCAATCCCTTGATTCTGAGACAGACCGGGCTCAATACCTCTACCAACACATCCGCCCTGTCGACAGCTTTAACTGGGGCTATGACCCGCTGCATTACACCGTTCCTGAGGGCAGCTATGCCACTGATCCAGACGGGATCACGCGAATCATTGAATTCCGGGAAATGGTGAAAGCTTTGAAAGCTGCAAATCTGGGCGTGGTAATGGATGTTGTTTATAACCACACTCATGCCCACGGTGTTGGCAACCATTCTGTGCTGGATCGAATTGTCCCCTGGTATTACCAACGCTTAAACCCCGACAGCGGCATCGTTGAAAACTCAACTTGCTGTTCAAATACCGCCTCTGAGTTCCACATGATGGAGAAACTCATGATCGACTCTCTCAAGGTCTGGGTTAAAGACTACAAAGTGGATGCATTTCGTTTCGACTTGATGGGGCACCATCTCAAGCGCAATATTGAGAAAGCACTGGTGGCCGTTAAAGCCATTAACCCTGGTATCTATTTTTATGGTGAAGGCTGGGAGTTTGGTGAAGTCGCTGGCAATGCCAGAGGCATTAACGCCAATCAGTTTAATATGGCCGGGACAGGGGTCGGCACATTCACTGACCGGATGAGAGACCGGATCCGTGGTGGTAGCCCTTTTGATCAGGGTGATGCTCTGCGGCAAACCCAGGGCTATGCCTCAGGACTCCATTATCACCCAAACGAAAAAACAGCAGAGGCAAAGGCGGCTTTGTGCGCCCATACGGATATCATCCGCCTGGGTATGGCCGCCAATTTGAAAAACTTCCGATTTGTTGATTGTCACGGCACCCTTCGTTACGGTTTTGATTTTGACTACAACGGTGCTCCCGCCGGTTATAGCCTCGACCCACAAGAGGTGATCAACTACGTCTCAAAGCATGACAACCAAACCCTGTGGGATATCCTGATGTACAAGCTTCCTGAAGGTATGCCGACGGCCAACCGTGTCAAGCTGCATAATCTGGCGCTGGGCATCACGCTGTTAAGCCAGGGTGTTCCCTTTATTCATGCCGGCTCCGAACGGTTGCGCTCGAAATCCATGGAAAGAGACAGTTACGATTCCGGCGACTGGTATAACCGGATGCCTGACGACGACAATAACTATTGGAATCAGGGCTTGCCAAGAGCAGACAAGGACGGAGCGAACTGGGCCCTGATTAAAAAGATCATCTCAGATAGCACCACACGACCGAATAAGGAGAATATAGCTGCCGCAGATGCCTGTTTTCAGAAGATGCTGAGAATTCGTAAAAGTTCTCCTCTATTTCGCCTCAAAACAGAGCAGGACGTTATCGATCGGATTACTTATCTGAACACCGGGCCGGACCAGATTCCGGGTTTGATTGTTCAACGCATCAGCGATAAGGCACCATTTCAGAGTATTGATGACCAGTATGAGGTGATCATTGTTGCTGTGAACCCATCCGGTGACGAAATGGCTTTCGATCTGCCGGAATCTGAAAGTGGTACTTATTCACTTCACCCCTTTTTGCTGCAGGATATACCAGAGGGTTACCATAGATCCTCCAATAGTCAATTACGGATTCCGCCTTTGTCCATTGTCGTTTTTGTCCAGAAAGAGACTTAGGAACGGTCATTTAATAACTTCGACAGTTTAATAAGCGCTGCCCGCTTCCCGCTGCCCGAAAAAGACAGGCCGCTTGTGCTTCTGCGGGAAGCGGCGTCCTCTTTGTGATCTTCGGTGAAGACTTGGGGACATTCCCCCCACAAATTGAAGCGGTAATGCCTGCTGCACACTGTGACTCCAATAAACTGGTGTTTTTTCCAGAACTGGTGATCACTTTATGACAGCCTGCGTACAAGGCATGGACGCTGACCTGCATCTCCCACTCCCACCCTCAAGACCTGATGGAACTGCAACGAAGGATTTACTTTGCCAGCGACGAAAACCGGCGTTTTTTCAAAATTCCGGTTTGACCCGCAGAGCCTGGCCATAAAAAGGTTAAGAAGTGATGGTGACGATCGATTTTTCAGAAAGCAGCCAGGAAGGAACGATACTACTGGAGCCCAATAACTCCATGAGCTGGCGGCAGAATCTGCTGTTACTGGGGCTGATAACCATAGTGTCCCTGGCCATCGCTGTCGGCTTCTATCTGGCTGGCGCTAAAGTGATCTTGCCTTTTTCCATACTGGAAGTGTCTGCCCTGTCTGTGGGTATCTATTACTGTGCATGGCAACGTCAGCGGAAAGAGCTGATCACGTTTCAGGAGCATCAGGTCACGATTCAGAAGGGCTTTTATCAACCACTGAGCACTCACCATTATCACCGCCTGTGGTGTCAGTTGATTATTCGCGAAGCGACTCATCCCTGGAAAGCGCCCTCCATTCATATTCGTTCTCACGGCAAGGAACTGGAGCTGGGGTCTTTTCTGAACAGGCAGGATAAACTGATCTTGATTGAGCGCCTGAAAAGACTGTTCAGCAACGCTTATATGTCTCAGTGACCACAAAGAAGCAGCACTAAAGTAAACATTTTTTTGCCCATCTCCAAACCCTGAACTAAATTCTTAAAAGACTCTGGCTGGCTGGTTCTCAGCCGGAGATAAAAAATCGGGATACCCTATAACCTTTCGTCGAAGCTGTGTTACGCCATTCAATACGGCCCAATTTATACGACGCAACTATTACTCTTTTCCTGCACGGAAAGCGGGCCTTGCTTTTTCAACACACATTAACTGACGGCTACCAGCTTTTATATATGCCCCTCACCAGGCCTATTTCAACAACATCATGCCTTTATTCAGCGGCAGGATGAAAAAAGCCGGAGCCAGAAAAACACACACAAGGTAGGCTAAGCATGCTTTCCAGGCATCAAACACCTTCAACCCTGAGCACTGGGTTAAAAGCGTTATCTGAAGCAGTTTCATCAATATCCCGTCGTTCGTGCCAGTATTGTGGTGCAGTGGCTATTGCGTCAGCCTCAACCTGCGCGCTGGCAGTCACCGGTGACGATATTAACTTCAACGGTTATGCCCGTTCAGGAATTGGCAGCACTGATAAGGGTGGTGAGCAGTTATGTTTTAAAGCGGCAGGTGCTCCCTCTAAATACCGTCTGGGTAATGAGTGCGAAACCTATGCGGAATTGAAGTTTGGTGCAGATCTCTTTGATCAGGACGATGTGCAGTTTTACCTGGATACCAATATTGCCTATAAAGTTGGCCAGCAAACCGACGTTGAACCCACTGAACCCTGGGCCCGTGAGATGAATATCAGGGCCACAGGTGTTTTTGGTGACGCACTGCCGGGCTCAACCCTGTGGGTCGGCAAGCGTTTATATAATCGTCATGATGTTCATATGATCGATTATTACTATTGGAATGTGTCTGGTCCCGGTGTTGGTATTGAGAATATTGATGTGGGGATGGGTAAGTTGGATGTTGCGTGGGTGAGGAATCAGAATGGGGTAATGTACAACCAGTGGAATAATGGCAGCGTTGGAGCCTCTGGTGGTATGGGTTATCTGACCGAGGCCATCACTACCAACATTATTGATATCCGGTGGAACGATATCCCATTGATGGATCACCTGAAGCTGGAAGTCGGATTAGATTATGGTATCGGAAGCCCTCCTGATAAGTTACTTATTGATAAATTCCCTGACGGCAACACCTTTACCAACCCAGCAGAAACTTACTCAAAAAGTTTTTTTGACAAGAATGGCTGGATGTTCACTGGCGAGTTGACTTGGGATGTCTTGGAGGGATTTAATAAGTTTATTGTCCAGTACGCTACCGATGCAATGACAGGTCCTGGTGCAGGGACAGCTGGAATGTATCTGCAAACCACCGACTGGTTTAAGGGCAATAAGCTTTGGCGCATTATGGATCACGGCGCGGTAACTTTGATGCCAAAACTGGATATGATGTACGTTGTCGGTGTCACCGAGGTAAAATACGATAAATCGTTCTATCCGCAAAATGGTCAAAAGTCTACTTGGGTCACTGCCGGTATTCGTCCATCGTGGAACTGGAATGATCTAACCAGTACCACTATTGAGCTCGGATACGATCATGTAAAAAATGCCCACTCGAATTTCGAAGCAAAAGTTGATGAATCAGGCAGTCAGAAGAAGAATTTATTTAGTAGTAACACGTTCAAAAGCAATCTCTGGAAATTTACGTTAGCTCAACAGTTTCATCCTCAGTTCGGAAACTGGGTAAGGCCCCAAATTCGAGTTTTTGCAACTTATGCAAAGTGGGATAAAGCAGAAGGCTATAAGCAGTTTAGCTCATCCTCGAGTCCTGACACGGGTGTCCAAAAACCCTGCAGTGAGTCTCCAGAAACTTGCAGTGCATTAGGCCTCGAATACTTCGACACCTTCACCTCAGCCCAGCAACTCATGAAGGCCTATGGAAGCAAATCCGACGGCTGGACCTACGGAGCCCAGATGGAAATCTGGTTCTAATCCATTAGATTGGTTCCCCCTCGCCCCCACGGTCCTAAGGGTGTTGCAAAAGATATAAAAGCCTTGAACCACAAAGACACGAAGGCACAAAGGAAAGCCTCTTTAATTTGACTGACATAGCTCAGGTAAGCCCAGAAAAACTTTGTGTCTTTGTGCCTTTGTGGTTTCCTGCTTTTTAAGGCCTTCCGCAACACCCTCTCCTCCGTGGGAACGCATACCAATCCCAACCGTAAACACAAA
Organism: Endozoicomonas sp. ALB091; assembly: GCF_049310265.1. NCBI lineage: Bacteria > Pseudomonadati > Pseudomonadota > Gammaproteobacteria > Oceanospirillales > Endozoicomonadaceae > Endozoicomonas > Endozoicomonas sp. ALB091. Next base: position 242,667 of record NZ_JBLYNQ010000006.1, read on the forward strand.
ACCGCGTCACTCCACACTCCCCGCAACAAAGAAACCAAACAGGTATCAATTCGGAACAACAAGGTAACCCATCATGAAGGCAGCCGTCGTTCATCATTTCAAAGATCAGCTTACCATCGAAGATCTACCGCTACCCAAACCAGGCCCACGGGATGCACTGGTGAAAATCCATGCCTGTGGTGTCTGTCATACCGATCTTCATGCCTGCCATGGAGACTGGCCGGTTAAACCAAAACTGCCACTGGTGCCCGGCCATGAAGGTGTGGGAACGGTCACCGAAGTTGGTGACCAGATCACTCATATCAAACCGGGCGACCGTGTAGGTATTCCCTGGCTCTATTCCGCCTGTGGCTACTGCGAGTACTGTCTGGAAGGCAAAGAAACACTCTGCCTTGCCCAGCACAATGCCGGTTATTCCATCGATGGCGGCTATGCCGAATACTGCCTGGCAGCTGCCGACTATGTGGTCAAAGTGCCCGACAACATCAGTTTTGTCGATGCCGCCCCCCTGTTCTGTGCCGGGGTTACCACGTATAAGGCCCTGAAAGTCAGCCGTACCAAACCTGGCGACTGGGTTTCCGTTGTCGGTGTGGGCGGGCTTGGTCACCTGGCCGTTCAGTATGCCGTAGCCATGGGTCTTAATGTGATTGCGGTGGATACCGGGGCGGAAAAGAAAGCGTTATCCCTAGACTTGGGAGCCACTCACTTTATCGACTTTATCCGGGAGCAGCCGGAAGAAAAAATTCAGTCGCTGCTGGGTAATGGTGTTCACGCGACTGTCTGTACGGCAGTCTCCAAAGCGGGCTTTGACAGTGCTTATCGCTCCGTGCGCAGGGGAGGAACCTGTGTACTGGTTGGACTCCCCCCGGAGGATATGCCCATTCCTATATTCGATACGGTAATCAACGGCGTTTCTGTTGTTGGTTCCATCGTAGGTACCCGCAAGGATTTACAGGAATGCCTGGAGTTTGCTGCCCAGGGTAAAGTGAAGGCGATTATCCAGAAACGAACCCTTGAAGAGATCAACGCGATTTTTGACGAAATGGAGAAAGGTGATATTGCCGGGCGTGTTGTTATGGAACTGGCCCAGTAATTTATTCAATTACTTAGTGCTCTAACATGGTTTCAATGAGTTTAACGTGTACAATCTCCGTTCACCCTGAGCGTCCTTCGGCTCCGCTCAGGATGCACGGACGAAGGGTGCTTTGCACGATCTATCAGAGTCTGGGGTTTCCGCCCTTCGACAGGCTCAGGACGAACGGAGTGCGGAGGCACAACAACCCGTCAAACTCATTGAAACCATGTACTAGCTCTCTGTGGTTCCCAAAAACGCTTTTTCATCTGTCTTATGCCATAACCCTTATGCCATAACCCTAGCCTGGGCAAAATGGTCTACTACTGTCGTTTTGCCCGCTCTACTTCATACTTCTCCAGCCGCTTGTCCCAGTTTTTGAAACGTGTACGACAATAGGCATCCAGTTCATCGTAGGTCTGAAAATAGAGCTCGCAGCCATCATTAATGGGAGCGTCCCTCTCACAGGCTTCGTTACTGTGTTCCCGGCAGATAATGGGGCGTCGTTTATAGATACCACAGCGATTATCCGGCAACAGGAATTCACACCGGGTCTGACAGAGCAGGTACCAGCCATTGCCATCCTTGAAAATATGCACGCCCTTATGGGCCACCTGCCAGAGCAACACATCAAACGCGTGCATACTGCGGGGAGTGTCCAGTTCCTGGGTAATGTAAGAGCAACAAAGGGCAGTACAATGATCACACTTGTTGCTGGCAGTGATGTCCCTGGTTTCGATCCGGTTAACCATATCTGACACGATAAGTAATAAGTCCTGTTATTGTAATTGGCTACGAACTAAAAAGCCGGGCTACTGTTTTCATGGGCAGAAACATGCGAACTTTACCATTATGTTCACACAGAACTGCAAATCCATATTTTGCATAAAACTTCTCTGCGGCATCGGTTAAACAATCAACAATAATGGCGTATGCACGCATATGAGCGTTTATTTCCCACAGGTATTTCAAGGCATTTACCAGGCAGATTTTTCCTAACCCCTCGCCCTGAAATTCTCGATGAACCGCAAGCTGTGCGATCAAAAATACAGGAACAGGGTACCGTGGCAGCTTCTTTACCAGAGCTTCAGGTAAAGTGTCTCGACAGATGGAGCCTGGCGTAATGCTGTAAAATGCACAAATTGGTATTTTTTGATTTGGAAAAGGGTTTGATGCAGGCAGAACCATTGTACGACTGATACCTGCCTGCATGTGTTTTGAGGCTTGAGTCTGGATAAACAAATTAAGTTCCGTTTCACCACAATCAAATGACGCTCTATCGTGGATACCTTTATCGAGTTCCACAAACTCCCTTGACCAGCTCACTTGACACCTTTCTCTTCGGTAAATGTCAGAGCCGCCAGCAAAGCCTTATTTGGTGCCTTTGCCTTTTCGCAGGCTTCTGTAAAGCGATCAAAGACATCGTTTTCAACTGTCATCTTTTCATATTCAGAAATAACCTGTGTAGCATCTTCATCCATCAGCCTGACCACGTATTCGGTCAAGCTCTTCAGTCCCAGTAGAGCTGAAGCCTTCTCTGCCTTAGCCTTGATTTCCTCATCAAGTCTCAGGTCCAGGCGTGCATTAGCCATATTTCACCCTCCATTTGTACGGATATCTTCCGTATAGGAAAAGCTTAGACCTGAGCACTCCTATAAGCAAGTTGTACGGATAAATGACGGATTATTTAGCGAATGTAACTTGGCAAAGCACCAGAACTCAAGCCACAATCTTCACCGGCACCCGACGACTGCCCCAAATACCCGGCTGCTGTTCAAACACACCGGCAACCGGTGTCCCACACTGCTGGCAGACCCCCTTGCCTTCAGACGCATCGACTCCCCATTCCCCCAGCACATACCAGTCACGCTCAATAAGCAGACTATGGCACTGATGACAGCGGGTACTGCCACCGTCAGAATCATGGACATTGCCAGTGTAGGCGTAGCGAATACCATGATTCAGCGCTATTTGTCGGGCCATGGTCAGGGTAGCGGCAGGTGTATGGGGATGCTCCCGCATTTTCCAGTCGGGATGAAATGCGGTGAAGTGAATAGGAACGTCCACGCCCAGGTGTTCAACAATCCATTGACACATGTCGTTCAGTTCATGCTCGGAATCATTTTCCCCGGGAATCAGCAATGTGGTGATCTCAAACCAGACAGAGGTTTCATGTTTCAGATATTCCAGAGTTTCAAGAACCGGTTGCAGAGCGCCACCACAGATCTTTCGATAAAAATCTTCGCTGAACGCTTTTAAGTCAATGTTGGCTGCGTCCATATAGCGGAAAAACTCAACACGGGGCTTATCACAGATATAACCGGCAGACACCGCCACCGACTGCAAATTTCTTTCATGAGCCGCCTGGGCAACATCAATGGCATATTCCAGGAAAATCACCGGATCATTATAAGTAAACGCCAGTGACCGACAGCCCAGCTGTTCAGCCGTATCCGCCAGTTCCTCGGGCGATGCCTGATCGGCCAGGGTGTCCATCTCACGGGATTTGCTCATATCCCAGTTCTGACAGAATTTGCAGGCAAGATTACAGCCCGCTGTACCGAATGACAGAACCGGGGTTCCCGGAAGGAAGTGGTTCAACGGTTTTTTCTCAATAGGGTCAATACAAAAACCGGAGGAGCGGCCATAGCTGGTAAGCACAATCTGACCATTTTCACAGGCACGGACAAAACAGAGCCCCTGCTGCCCATCACGAAGTTTGCAGGCTCTCGGGCAAAGATCACATTGGATTCGCCCATCCTCAAGTGCATGCCAATAGTTTGTTGACACATTTGTGGACGGTGTTTTTTCCCTGAGCATGTTCCATCTCCAGACCAGGTTCACTGCCTGATTGTCATCCTGATGATAGTAGGGCCCCGATACGCTGAGCACACAACGAAACGTCAACAGGCCCTAACCAAGGCTATAATTATAGGCTCTGCCGACATTATTTGAGCGATGCAAATAAAGAGAGTGGTTTATTTCGCTTGAAATGTGCCGGTAGGCTCAGCCACTCCCGGGGGAGAACCCATAATGATTATTCGCCAACCCGCTGTAGCCGGAACCTTTTACCCAGACTCACCCAAAGCCCTGGCCAACACGGTCAAAGAGATGCTTAGCGATGCCCACCCCAGGGATTTCTCTCCGAAAGTGCTGGTTGTTCCCCATGCCGGCTTTATCTATTCCGGCCCGGTTGCGGCCAGTGCCTACCGCCTGCTGAATTCAATGCGCCGGAATATTCGCCGGGTTGCCCTGCTCGGCCCCAGTCACAGAGTTCCGCTGCAGGGTATGGCCCTGCCGGACTGTGAAGCCTTTGCCACACCGCTTGGTAATATTCCGCTGGATATTGAAGCCATGGAGGAACTGAAACAGTTCAGCCAGGTAGAGACCGTTGATGAAGCCCATACCCACGAGCACAGTCTTGAAGTCCAGTGCCCGTTTCTGCAGGAATGTCTGGATGACTTCAAACTGATTCCAATCGTTGTTGGCGACACCAGCCCTATAGCGGTCGCTGAGGTGATCGAACACCTCTGGGGAGAAGAGGAAACCCTGATGATTATCAGCTCCGACCTCAGTCATTACCACACCTATGAAGAGGCCTGTTACCGGGATAACCAGACGGTTAAAGCCATTGAACAGCTCAGCTGTAATTTAACCGGTGGACAGGCCTGTGGCTGCTATCCTCTTAATGGCATGTTGAAGGTTGCCCAGCACCGGGGAATGGATGTTATTACGCTTGATGTACGCAACTCCGGAGATACTGCTGGCGATAAAAGCAGGGTAGTGGGCTATGGAGCCTTTGTTATTCAATAGAGCGATTATTCTGCAGAATCCGCCCTGCACACATCCACAAACCAGACGCTCAACTGCTGTCAGATAACATGGAGCCGTTATTCAGTGGTCCCGTTGAGTGGCGATAAAAATCAGAAGGAGGCTATCAATGCCTCTAACGAAGGAAAACGGGAATTTTTACTGTGCAAATTGCCCCTACAGAAAGTCAGAAAAGAGAATTATTGCGCCTTGCCCGCAAGACCATCAGTGAAGGCTGTACCCGGAGCCTGCCACCGAAACCATTACCGGAAGAAGACCTGGCAGATTTCTTTCTGCAACAGGCCGCCAGCTTTGTAACACTGCAAAAGCGCGAGGAACTGCGGGGCTGTATCGGTTCAACCCAGGCTTACCGGACTCTGTTGGATGATGTGATTCACAATGCCTTCGCCAGCGCATTCCGAGACCCACGGTTTCCCCCGGTGACGGAAAGTGAGCTGACCGATATCAACATTGAAGTTTCCGTACTGACCCCTCAGGAACGCATGGACATTGCTGATGAGAAAGACCTTTTGCAGCAGCTGAATCCCGGCATCGACGGACTATTGATTCGCAACCCTCAATACAGCGCAACCTTCTTACCGCAGGTGTGGAAACAGCTGCCTGCCCCCCGGCAGTTTCTGGCCCATTTGAAAAGCAAAGCCGGTATGACTCCGGGGTTGTGGCCTGATGATATGGAGTGCTTTCGTTATCAGTGTATTAAGTTCAAAGAGAGGCGGCACTGAAGCAAGTAAATGGTTTCAATGAGTTTGACGTGTACAATCTCCGTTCACCCTGAGCGGAGTCGAAGGGTGCTTGGCACGATCTATCAGAGTCCGGAGTTTCCGCCTATAGGCCCTATGGGTCCTTCGATACTTCGACAAGCTCAGCACTCAGGACGAACGGAGTGCGGAGGCACGATAACCCGTCAAACTCATTGAAACCATGTACCAGGAGGCTGACAGAAAATAGACTGCCCGATGACCATGAGCTTTTAAGAGCACGCTTTTAATGAACCGCTCTTCTCTTAATAAAGAGCAAAGAGCGGCAATTCGATCAAACCACTTCAAACAGAAAGTGATTTTTCTTACCCAGTTTCACCAGGAAGAACCGATCATACATGGCACCCCGGGCTGCAAAGCATTCTGGCAGGTTCATATTATCTGCCGAGCCACGAGCGACACCATTAAAGAATACCGCGTTATTAGCCAGCGCATCTTTAACCTGCTTGCCTGATTTCACCATGCCGACTTCTGCAAACAGCTGCGTCATAGCCTGGCCTTCCAGCCCGCTGTGCTCGATGGTGGCACTGGGCAGGCCATCCTGCTTCAGCTGTTCCATATCGGTTTCTGACAGCTGGGTAATGTCCCCGGAAAACAGTGCTTCGGTGATGCACTCCGCCGCCTTGAGACCTTCCTCACCATGCACCAGGCGGGTAGCTTCACGGGCAAGAATTCTCTGGGCTTCCGGCCTGCCCTGACGCTCAGCATCCGCTTGCTCAATGGCCTCAATCTCTTCCATGCTCAGGAAGGTGAAGAACTTCAGGAAACGATACACATCGGCATCAGCGGTGTTCATCCAGAACTGGTAAAAGGCATATTGGGAGGTCTTTCGGGAGTCCAGCCAGACCGCACCGCCTTCTGTTTTACCAAACTTGGTGCCATCGGACTTGGTAATCAATGGTACCGTTAACCCAAAGGTACGGGCCTTATTCTGACGGCGGGCCAGGTCAATACCGCCAACAATATTACCCCACTGGTCACTGCCACCAATCTGCAGGGTACAGTCATAACGGCGGTTCAGCTCGGCAAAGTCCATGCCCTGCAGCAGGGCGTAGGAGAACTCGGTAAAGGAGATACCGGAGCCTTCCCGGTTCAGCCGTTGCTGTACCGACTCCTTGTTGATCATGGCATTCACCGCAAAGTGTTTGCCAATATCTCTCAGAAAGTCCAGAACATTGAGGTCGCCGGTCCAATCCAGATTATTGGCCACAACGGCGGAGTTTTCGCCGCAATCGAAGTCGATAAACTGACTCACCTGCCCCTTGATTTTCTCAACCCAGCCCGCCACAACATCCGGGGTATTCAGTTGACGTTCAGCCGCCTTGAAGCTTGGGTCACCAATCAGGCCGGTGGCCCCACCCACCAGGGCAATGGGTTTATGACCCGCCTGCTGGAAACGCTTGAGCACCAGCAATGGCACCAGATGGCCAAGATGGAGACTGTCAGCCGTAGGATCGAAACCACAATAGAGCACCCGGGGCTGTTCGCTCAGATGAGTGTCCAGTTCCTCAACCGCAGTGGTCTGCGCGATAAGCTGGCGGGCCTGAAGATCTTTCAGCAACGGGTTTTGACTATCGGACATTTGCCTTTTCCTGCGACGATTCGATGATTCAACCGGATTACTGCGGTGGATGCCAGGGGCTCTGACATCAAATCAAGCAACAACTCCCTGCTCCGGTGGACAGGAAACAATCAATAAAAAATCAAGCCGCCCAAAATACAACAAAACCGTGCCGGAACAAATGCCTGACCTCTAAATAAGGTAAATTTCAGTCTATTTTTCTTACCAGGCCTTTACTTGATCAGACTGGAACTTACGTTAATTCCTAACTGTCGAATCAATCCAGAGTGCCTGCGAATGTCTGATACATTGGCTGATTCATGCCCCGTAACGAATCTGTCCAATCGGGCACTGTTTGATATTTCTGCTAAATCTCCGCAATACCGGCACCATCATAGCGGGAGGAAAAGTCTTGGATTTGCCACAACCACTGTCGACACCAACAGCTTCAACCTACTCTGCTGCTCTACCGGCAACATCCGCTGCCTCCCAGGAAAAAGAACCTTCGTACAAATCTGGGCAGACGGGTTCAAATTTTTCCGCAGGTGATGCTGCCTGGGTGGTAATGCGATCCCTGTCAACAGCCGCCGAGTGTCTGAATTTTGCCTGCAGAAAAGTGGCCGTCCTGTCCAGTGTTTGTTTGGGTGGTTTTACCGGGCTGCTGCAATATGCCCATGAGAACCTGGGGGATAGAACGGTTCAAAAGGTACCAGTGGCAGAAAATAGCAGAATTGAACAACAACTCACTGGTGATAAACAGCCTGGAGATAAAGCACAGCAAGCGGCTTATCTCCAGAATCCCCCGGTGGAAGAGTACGTCAGGCAAGGTGCCAACAAGTGGAAGCACTATATGGAGTCCGGCACTTCACCGGATTCTGAATACACCTGGATGTACCTTGCCGGTATGGTCATATCCATAACCCTCTCCATATCTGTGCTGGGTATAGTGGGTACAATGCTTCTGCATACGCCGCACTGGCTGTTTAAGGCAGAACCTTATATCCATCTCAATACACCAACGCCCCCCTCGCCTCAATCACCCTTCCAGGCGGCTGCAACTCTGCCTTCTGACCATCCGGATAGGCAATCCCCAGCCCTTGATCCGGCAGCGGATAGCCGACCTCTTGATAACCCGGCCAGCCATCCCCCTGTCGAACTACCGCCAACCGCCGTAACCTCAAGCCAGAGTCCCCCATCATCGCCAGCAGTAGAAACAAGCCATAATAGCCAAGGCTCCCAACAGCAACCTGAACCCGAAAACCAACACCGCACAGCTTCACTACATGAGCCACTGACCAATGCTCAAACCACTCAGCAGTCAGCCACCTGTCCTGCACCCTTTCCACATTCGGAACAGCAACCCTTACTACAAACAAGCCCGCACTCACCTATTAACTCACCCACGGGCGATCGCATGCCAACATCCGTTTCAGTGCATAAACTCTGACGATGAACAGCCCTGCATTTTCATTCCGCCTTGGAAAGACAAACCACAAGGCAATAGAATGATTCGTGATAATCAAGACACTAATGAAAAAACAGGATAATTGGCCTTGTATTGACGTACCTTTTCTGACGGATATGTTTTACGATATTTTTTACCGTTATAATTTACTGATCACCACACTGAAGACAGCGTTAAAATCTTAATGAATAAAGCCATCCCGAGGGGCGCAACACGGATCAACCAGCGCCTGAAACAGTTCCCCAGGCGACACTTGCTGCTGGCAAGTACCATCGCTGCCAGCGTCATGGGATTGATGGCTCTTCTACCTTCTGGTGACGTAGAAGCCAGGCGCAATGAAATCCCGATGTCCATTGACGCATTCCAGCCTCAGGAAGCCAACACTGAGCTGACCAGCAGCCCCACAATTCCCGAATCTTCCCCATTTGTCAGCAATCAGAACGCTGATCAATCAGAAACAGCTATCAAAGAAGCAGAACAGGAAGCAGAAGCCAGGGCTCTGGCAAAAGCCGCCTACGACCTGGAGCAAAAACTGGGAAAATGGCACAGTGTCACCATTAAATCTGGTGATAATTTATCGGTGTTGTTTAATAGCCAGGGATTAAATGCCAGTGTTGTTTACCAGGTTGCCAACACCCCCAAATATGGCGAAACACTGGCCAGCATACGTCCGGGGGAATCCCTGGAGTTCCGGATTAATCAGGAAGGAACCCTGACCCAGCTGCGCTACGTCAAGTCCAGGCTGGAAAGCATTTTCTTTAACAGGGAAGACGATGGCTACCGGGCAGAACAGGTAACCCTGTCACCGGAAATCCACCCCACCTATGCCAGCGGCATTATTGAAAGCTCTCTCTTCCTTGCCAGCCAGAAAGCAGGCCTGTCCCAGAATCTGACCATGGAGCTGGCCGGCATTTTTGGCTGGGATATCGATTTTGTTCAGGATATCCGCAGTGGTGACAGCTTTAATCTGCTCTTTGAAGAGAAGTACCTGGAAGGGGAAAAACTGGGCGATGGCAATATTCTGGTAGCCAGCTTCACCAACCAGGGAGAGACCTATACCGCCATCCGTTATACCGACAGCAACGGCGATACCAACTACTATACCCCGGACGGAAAAAGCATGAAGAAGGCGTTTCTCCGCACTCCGGTGGATTTTACCCGTATCAGTTCAAGATTTAACCCCAACCGTCTGCACCCGGTGTTCAAGACCAAACGCCCTCACCGGGGGGTCGATTATGCCGCCCCGATGAATACCCCGATTAAAGCCGCAGGCGATGGCCGTGTGCAGTTCTCCGGCTGGCAGAATGGTTTTGGCAATGTGGTATTTATTCAGCACCCGAATAATGTGGTGACTGTGTATGCCCATGCCAATAAACTGGCCGGTCTGAAAAAAGGCCAGAGAGTTCGTCAGGGCCAGACCATAGCCTATGTGGGCAAAACCGGCTGGGCCACCGGGCCTCACCTGCATTATGAGTTTCGTGTGAATGGCGTGCACAGAAACCCGATGACGGTTAAGCTCCCGGATGCAGCCCCTATCGCCAAAAACGAAATGGCTAACTTCCGGAAAAAATCCGAACTGATGATAGCCAGGCTTGAGAAGCACAGGGAAACGCTGCTGGCCACGCAGTAGCCCTGCAAGTGATTGAAAAAACCGTAATGTGGGCACGTAAGGCGCAAAGCCATCTGGCTGTTTATTTTGCGCTTCACTGTCTTTGTCGTTAACCATAATGTCCCGATAAACCTTCCTTTCAGAGGCGAACCATGTCTGATATCTATATAGGGCTTATGTCAGGTACCAGCCTGGACGCCATGGATGCTGCCGCTGTTCACTTTGCTGGAAAGAGTCCAACCCTCCTGGCCCACCACAGTACTGAGTGGCCCACTGAGCTGAAGCAAAAAATTCAACAGCTCTGCCAGCCAGGTCATGATGAAATTCGTTTGCTGGCGGAAGTGGACCCGGCCATTGCTTATGTCGCTGCAGAAACGGTCAATGCGCTGCTGAACAAAGCAGGACTGAGTGCTGATCAAATCAAGGCCATTGGCAGTCATGGCCAGACCATCAGACACCTACCCGAGTCAGGCTACACCCTGCAGATCGGTGACCCTAATATCCTGGCAGAGCAGACCGGCATTACCGTTATTGCCGACTTCAGACGCCGGGATATGGCCGCCGGTGGTCAGGGAGCCCCACTGGTACCCGCCTTTCACCGTGCGGTTTTTACCAGCGAAACCGGCCACCGGGTAATCGTCAACATTGGCGGTATCAGCAATATATCGATCTTGCCCGCTGACAACGGTGAGCAAAAACCGGTAACCGGCTTTGATACCGGCCCCGGGAACCTTTTAATGGACTATTGGTGCCAACAGCAATGGGGGCAACCTTATGATAAGGATGGCTTTCATGCTGCCCGGGAGCCCTATGACCCGATCCTGCTGGAAACCATGTTAAGCGATCCCTTTTTCCGGTTACCCGCTCCCAAAAGTACCGGCCGGGAACTGTTCAACCCGGCCTGGCTCAACGCAATGCTCGAAGGCTTTCGTGGGCTGTCCCCTTCCACCATACAGGCAACCCTCTGTCGCTTAACCGCTCGTTGCATTGCCGATGCCATACAGCAACATGCCCCCGATACCGATGAAGTGTTTACCTGCGGCGGCGGTGCCAATAACAGCGCCCTGATGGCAATGCTGAAAGAAGAAATGCCCGGCATCAAGCTGGGATCAACCTCGGAGCTTGGTGTTGATCCTCAGTGGGTAGAAGCGATCGCCTTTGCCTGGTTAGCAAGACAGAATATGTTGCAGCTACCCGGCAACCTGCCTGCGGTTACCGGGGCATCGGGTTTGCGTTTGCTCGGTGGACGTTATTACCCGTGACAGCGGCAATGCATTACACGATGGCTTCTCCACAAACCGCTGTGCCCGCAGAGTCGACCGGAAATGTACTGATAACCTCCACCAGTGTCTGAACCAGCAGTTCTCTCTGTTCAGGAGTATCATCAGGGAATCTGCCAGTAACCATATTATTGATGGATTGCCTGATTCTGACTTCATCTCCGACTCCAACATTGTTGGCAAATGCCTTGAAATCCAGGTAACTCATTTTGGACACGTGCCGCTTAAAGGCCTGGCTTACCTCAGGCTCAAGGGACTCAAAGGCATTATCTTCAATAAATTGATACAGTCTGTCAGCATCATTCCCTGCACAGGGGTAGAATGCCGTCTCATCAAACGGTTCATCTGCTATCAGCAGGGCAGGTGAACCACTACGATTGGAAGACATATTCACCATATCGAGACTTTCTGATGGAAAAGCAGCAGGCACAGGCATAACCTCGGCTTCAACATTGACTAAACAGGGTAAAAATGGCTGAAATTCTTCCTCATCACTGTCATAGGAAAGTGGATATTCCACATTAACTGAAGAACCGGCATCCTGATTAACGCTTTCCACATCCCATGACCCGGCTTGCTGATAATCCGCTTTCAGCAGCAGGTCAGGCCTGGTATCGCGGTTGACTGATTCCCTTTGCCGAAGGGTTGAAATATCTTCCATGGAAATTTCAACGGACTTGCTGTTATTTATTTGATCTTTAGGGCCAGATTCTGAATCCAGAATTTTACTGCTCTGACTTTTATCCGTTTTTTTGGTATCACTGCCGGAACAAAAGCGTGTCAATAAAATACCTGCAACCCCCACAGTGATAAAAAATAATCCAGCGACGTATAATCCGCCAATACCGGAAGAGTCCTCATTATTCTGTGCTGAGGAAGCAGAGATAGCATCTTGTAATGATGCCGTAGTGTTTTTATTAAAGGCCAGATTTGAGGGAGGTGTTGAATTGTAATGGTTGCCAGTTGATGAAGAACTCTCATTCAAGCTAAAAATACCACTCCCGGCAGCGAGCAGAAGTGCCAGCCCCACAAGTGCCAGACAGGTTCCTCCACATATAGCCTCAAGGGTTTCATCCGTTTTTTTCCCCAGCAAGATTGCCTGACAACCGGGTTGGGTCACTTCTCTTTGCGATATGGCTTTACTGTGACTCTGGACTCCGGGTTCCTCGATCGGCTCAGTTCTGCAGTTAACAACGGCGTCTGAATCCTCCTTTACCACGGCCCCAGGGTGGTCGCATCAGATGCACCATAGTTCATATTTTTGCTCTACTCATGACTGCCAACATTGCAGATCGAATATTCTCAGACAATCCAGCGCGTATTTTAGGCAGGATTGATGAAAAGAAACCAAAATATGGAAAATTGACACAAAAGGCCACCGGCCTCACACGAAGCTTGTACCTTGTGCTGCTTCTGCAGCCTGAATTTAAACTCGCTGTTTAGTCAGGATAAAACTTCTCAAGTACCAGCTCGGTTCGATAGTCCTGATCTAACCCTGCCAGTTCAATCCGGCCTGACATACTCTCTTTCTCAAACCGGCTACTTTGTTTGTGTACATTAAAACACCACCGCCTTACAGTCGCAACGTTCTTTGCCGCTGTTCGCTCATGGATTTTAGAGGCATCTTCTTGAAAGCTGACATCCAGTGACAAGTGTTGTCCATTTTCTATACTCCAATGATTGCGTACTGCTGCCAGCACACTGGAGGCTGTCATCTCTCGGCTCTCTATATAAAAATGCAATTCAGTTGTTTGTTTTTTACCAACCAATCTGTCTCTCTGGATAACCGAAAACTGCTTAAGGCCAGGCCACTCATGCTTGGGGTCTATATCCTCAATGTCGTTAAAAACCCAACAACGCCGGTGTTCTTGACGCCCCCGATTTTTCTCCATCGATTCTGCAAAGGCTGGTTCGTCATCAGCAGGTTCCGGATCATCCGGGTGTTCTTCAATGTACTTTGAAAAATATGCTTCGATATTACTGCTCAGAGTCGGCTGATTGTCCTTGGCGCAGAGCAGGTAATCAGCTTTTTTATCAATGATTTTTTTGCAAATATTTTTCTGACACCCCATGGCATCACTGGTAATCAAGGCTCCTTCGAGAAAAAGCACATCGATAACTTCGGGAATGGCAGTAATCTCATTGGACTTCTTATCAACGGGGGTAAAACCTAATATAAGCTTAAGTTCTGAACTGTAAGCACTGACCATATGGACCAACTTCTTGCCTTTAGCTGGACGTGAGCCACGCAGAGCCTTGCCGTCAATAGCTATGACATTGTCGTTTTTTTCTGGATGAGGCCCCATTTTACGAGCATTTATCTCAGATATTGTGTCGCTTACCCAATCGATAAATAACTGCGTAAAAGCTTCTGGGTCAAGCAGCTTGCATACTGTTGCAATAGTGTGATGGGTAGGGAAGCCAAATTTATAAGGAAAAAACTGACGAAACCAGCGTCGGTTGTATTTAGCGAACCGCTCCATGCCTTGCCATGTGGTGTAACCACTCAAAATACTGACATAAACGATAAATAAGACTTCTGGAAGAGGGTATGTAACGTGTATATCGCTACGAGGCTCAGTTAGCGATTGAATCCTGACGACCATTGGTGTGTAGTTGGCCATTGTCGTACCTCTGGCTATACCGGAGGTATGTTAATAGTACATATGTGCACCTCATGCTACCGCCCTGACCACGGCCCTGGTTCCGGTAAAACCTTTAGATTCAATGGCGTCCTGAGAAGATGATGGCTTCAGTGTGCCATCAGCAGGATAAATAGCCTGCTGATACTGAACTTCATTACCTGAAGCTGTGCCTGTAATGCCCATAGTACTTTATTACCTGATTATCAGTATTTTTTTCATAAGATGAGAATCAAAACAATCCAAACAGCATTTAAGCAAATAATCTGCACAGAATCCTTTTGTTTCCTAATAAAAGAAAATAAAACAATACTTTTATAAAAATTATTAGTCATAAACTATAATTTAATATTTCAACAATTAGATAATTCCATAAACAAAGTTAACGTAGAATCAAATATCATTCTTGGTTATTCCCGATTACAGGATTTTCTAACAGCACATTTAATACCAACCAACAACTTCAATTCACAGTTTAAAGCTTCTGAATCGCCCGGTTCTGCTGGAATTGTGCCCTTCTCGCTTGCAGTGGCTCACGGGCAGTCGGGAACAGCTAAGGTTTCCAAAGAGTTTTACATCGTTATTGCTGATATCCATATCAATCATTTATGCATTTTTGACATAAATAGTAAGCGACTTGTGTCAGGAGGGAACTTTTATAAAGTATGAGAGGTCTTAAGCTTTAATTCAATATCTCAATAATTCAAAAATTCAATGTACATATCCGATTTTGACTCAATTTTCATTTCTGACTACTCATGGTTACAGGAGTTTCTGGATGCACACTCAATACCAAATGATCCTTTAGATTCACAGCCAAGTATGGCTGGCCACTCTATACAGACACCTGACTCATTCTATGATGGGTATTTAAATCAGGATGTAATAAATCTGGACACACTACCGGCTCCACATTCACTGAGTGATTTTTCAATTTCTCATTTACCATCCACAACAAAATTTGAGCAAATAACCCATAAGTTGTCTCCGGAAAATTCATTAGCTGTTTTTTCTCAGCCACCATCACGTCCAGTTGTTCAAGTTGATCCATTAAATAAAGACCCACAAGAGCAAGTTACAATTGAAACCAGTCAGTTTAAAGCACATGAATCGTCCGGTTCTGATGAACCTCGGCTCCTCACGCTCGCTGTACCTCACGAGCAATCCGGGAAAATCAAGGCTGCCAAAGCCCGGGCACAGTCCGAGAAAAAGAAGGATTGCCGGAAGGCTTACGAGCAGTCCGAGAAAGGGAAGGCTGTCAAGAAGACTTACCAGCAGTCCGAGAGAGGGAAGGCTGTCAAGAGGACTTACCAGCAGTCCGAGAAAGGGATGGCTGTCACGAAGACTTACCAGCAGTCCGAGAAAGGGAAGGCTACCAAGAGGGCTTACGGACAGACCGAGCAACGGAAGGCTTATATTAAGGCTTACTACAAAGTTCTCAGGAATACCGGTGATAAAGAACAAGCAAAAATCGCTGGTAAGCAAGCTGCCGCCTTTGTAAGGAATAAAGCAAAAAATAATGGGCTTGAATCTACCTCTATGCCCCAAAAGAGGTAGAAGAGACCGTTACACTGACTACGAAATACTCGCTTACGGCATGAGATGAGTCTTTACCGGGCAGGAGTCGAACCTGCTTTCAACGAATGATTTCAGCTCATGGAGCCTCACACATCCTTGGGCTTAGCCTGTCGCGAAGGAACATTTATAAAGAGAAGTGATCAGTGATCCAAAGTATTATTGAATAATTCAGTCATCCCATGTTGAGCAATAACAATAATTTACGACAAATCTGTTTTTGCGGCCTCCTTGGCCTGGCTCCTGTCGCCCATACTCAGGCCAATGATCAATCACGCCCTGCCGTTTATCAACAAATTCCTGTTTCTTTAGCTTCCCCTCAGCCAAACAATTTAACTAACGGATCGGAAAGGTTATCCAGCCGCAATCCAGTGGCAAAAGACTCAAAGAGCAAAAAATTTACATGTAGCCGGAAAGGGTGTGGTGAAACATTCAGATTTGATATTGCACGTTGCCTACACGAGAGATCGGTTCATCTGATTACAAAAAACTATAAATGCCACGTATGTAAAAAACGGTTTACTCAAAAAGCTGGTTTAGAAAGACATGCCTCTGTCCACTCTGGGGTTAAACCATATCTTTGCCTGATATGCGTTAAATCTTTTTCTCAATCTTCTAACTTATATACTCATATAAAAAACTGCCATCAGATTCAGCCTGTAAATCATGATAACTGGGTTAAAATTGAGGAACATGGGTAAGTAGTTCAGTCAGGGCCAGACCATGAAAAACTGTTGGTATACACTGATCACCTGCTGCCTGGTTTTGTTTTCCCTGCAAACCAGTGCGCACCATGAGCCGAATATAAGCAGTCCTGTAGTAATCAAACCTGAGCCATGGAGCCCTCATACCTTACTGGTATTTGGGGACAGCCTCTCAGACAGTCATGGTGATGATTTTCATACACCTGATTCAGCGCTTTCTACCTTCAATCTGCTGAAAACCCTGAGGGGGGATTTCAACCCGATGGTCGAAGAGCCCCCCATTGATCTGAGCCAGTTCTTCTCCCGCGCCAGCAGCATCCGGAATATTAAACAAACATTTGCACTCTACCGGATAGAACTTCAGGCAGAAAAACGTGAACAAAGCTTTATCCGGCAGCTAATGACCGGGTTGGAAGAGCATGCGGTGAACCAGCTGGAATCACTGCTGACGAACATACTGGCAGGCCTTGAATACATGGAACAGAAGCTGGACAGTCCCCTGCTCGGGGCGGTACAACGCACCACCCGCTTTCTCCGCACTATTCAGCATTCCTATATTGCCCGTCAGATGCCTTCCATCAAAAGTATCAGCAGACTTCTGGCCAATAAGACCGAGGCCCTGGGTGAAATTATCAGGGCAGACCTGTTCTCTATGATTCCTGCCGTGGCTGAAGAGACCTTACTGTCAACCACCAGCCAGTTTGCAGACCAGATCCCTCTCCTGCCGGACAGCCAGCACTACGAAAAAGGGAAGTGGACCACCGGCAGAGAGATGGATTTGATGTGGCCCGAGGTGCTGGTCAGAATGATGTCATACCCGAATCAGCACAAAGTGAACCTTGATAACCGGGCCATGGCAGGCAGCTGGATACTCTGTGCTGAAAGTAAGCTGGGCAGACCCGGTGCCTTCCTGAGTTCTGTGGAGGGGGTCATGGATGCTGTTGTCACGCTCTTTCAGGGCAGCCTTATACCCCCTTGTGAGGGTCTGATTGTTCAGTCCTATCTGAGTGAGCGCAATGGCAAGGTCGGTAAAGACACTTCCAGCCCACTGATCCTGCCGGACACCCTGGTGGTCTTTTTTAATGGCGGTAATGATTTCCTGAATAACTGGCAGGAACCTGACGATATTGCCCAGGAACAGGCACAGGATATTTACAATGTGCTGCAAGCAGGTGCTCAGCGGGTTATCGTGTTTTCACTGCCCGATATCACTTCCACGCCCAGGTTTCTTAACGCCCCCGAACGACAGAAGTTGCATGAAAAATGGCGGGTATACAATGCCAGCCTGAGTATGAGAATCAACCTGCTAAGGGAATCATTTCCTCAGCACTCTGGTTATCGTGTCATGAAAATTGATGGTGAAGAAGTGTTTGAAGTTCTGCGACAAGATCCTCAATGGGATTTTGTGCACCCTATTCTGAATATTCCGATACCGGGTATAGATGACGATGGAGAGGTTGAAATAGATCGCCGGGCCCTTATTGCACAAAAGCGAAAAGAGGCTGAACAGCAGCGCAACATTTTTACCCGGGAACTGCTAAACAATGCGGCATTTGATGACAGCTGGCACCCCGTCTGCAATCATTTGTCTCAGATAGCTCCGGGAAAAACAGCATTTTACAGCGACAGTGTGCATCCGAGTGCAGAGGCCCATTATGCCATTGCAGAACAAGTGTGTCAGATCCTGGAAGACCGGTTTAACATTCCCTGCGATACCAGCAACTACCCTGAGGCACTGGCCATAAAAGAGGCACAACATCGCAAACATCCATTGGTTTTAAGTAATTAAGTAGCTGGCCATATGGAATCACATATTTCTGGCTACTTGGGCAGGTGCTATCCGAGGCACAACGGAGGGAGCATAGCCGTAGCTATGTGACCGGAGTTGTAACGAAGCACGACTGCATGGATGCAGGAGCTAGAGCAACGCAGGAGCAGTTGCCGGGAGTGCCTGAACAAGGAGTCACAAATATATGATTTCATATGGTTAGCTACTTAATGCCAGGAGGCTGAAAACGACTGCCCTGACAATCAGGGCAGATAAAACCGACATTACTCGACTTGACATTTATTTTTCATGGGCTTTTATAGTGGCATTGTGCGAGTTGATCAAGACTATCTGGTTACAAAATGCGAGCATGTCAAGGTAATCCCCAATTTGATGAATACAGTAGTAGATCAATTAGCAGGCCGGGGACCCAGCGTCAGAATGATGTCGGTACATGGCATACTAATTTAGTTTCCGTAGAAGAAAATGTAGCCCACTCTATTCAAGCCTTACCTGAGGGTGGCAAGCAGGCACCAGCAACAACATCAGCAAAAAAGCCATTAGAAGACAGGCAAATATCACCAGGTTTTCAGGTAACACATTCCCCGGATGGGAACGCTGCAAGGTGTCCGGTTACCCCTGTCTTTGTTGAATCAAAGGGGCAGAGGTACAAGCTGATGCAACTGCCCGACTTCGTTAAACTGCGTGACTTCGCCGGGAGCCAGGATGGCAAGTGGACAAAAGTCTATGAGGATAGCCAGAAAGCTATTCTCGTGGAGTCCAGGCCAGAGGATCTGAAGCCTGGTGAGAAAGGCACCGGATTCAACATTGTCCGTGCAACTGTCCAGTGGGACGATATTAATCCCGAAACACTGTTCAACACACTGCATGATGCAGACTACCGCAAAACCTGGGACAAGAAGATGGTTGAGGGGCGCGACATCTGTCAGCTGGATTACCGGAATGACATTGGATATTACGCAGTGCAACCCCCTTGGCCGATCTCGAAACGTGATTTCTGCAACATGCGCTCCTGGATGGAGTTTACCAACGGTGAGTATATCATTATGAACCACAGCGTGGACCATGCAGACTGTCCTGAGCGGGAAGGATTTGTAAGGGCTCGCTCATTTATCACTGGGTATTACATGATACCGACCCATTTTGGCGGGACTAAACTGATATTTATCTCGCACTCTGATCCAAAGGGTTCCATACCGGCGTGGCTGGTTAACAACCTCTTGGGCAAGGTGATTCCTGACACGATTACTAACTTGCATGATTGTGCCCTGAAATACGACACCTGGGCTTCAGAGAACCATGGCTCTGATACAAAATATAAATGGCGTACACCAAAGATCGACTGGAACGACTTTACCCGGGAAGTCCAGGATAATTATGATGACTGATCCTTATGAGTGCGTTCGTGTCTTCTCAGATTTTGCTTCGTGATATATCCCCTATCGCAACCCCCAAACTCACATGGAAATGGATAAGCTTTTCTTCGCCCGGCTTACGTTTGATGCCAGGGTCATAAGGCTTGTCTTGAGCTATTACCTGTCGGTTAAAAGATGCTGAGGCCGATGCTGTTTGCCCGATGGCCTTAGCCAATAAAAATTGAGCGATAGCTTCAATTTTTGAACCTGATCCGGAAGCTTTGACATACCTTGAATTCATATTATTTTAGATTTAGCTCCATGGCAAAACTCTTACCGAATTCAAGAACTCTCATTTAAATGACTACGTTCATGTAATTTCATCTTGTTCTTTGTGATAAATCTCCTGCCACAATCCACAAACTCACATTTAAATGGCTTATAGCCCGTATGAATGCGTCGGTGTACTTGCAGATTTTGACTCGTGGTAAACTTCTTATTGCAGTCCACATACTCACATTTATATGGCCTCTCCCCCGTATGAATGCGTCGGTGTACTTGCAGATTTTGACTCGTGGTAAACTTCTTATTGCAATCCACATACTCACATTCATATGGTCTCTCCCCCGTATGCATGCGTTGGTGTCTTTTTAGATCAGACTTCCTGGCAAACGCTTTTCTGCAACCCTCAGAATCACATTCATACGGCCAATGCCCCGTATGAATGAATTGGTGTGCTTTTAGATCATAATTCCTGGCAAATGTTTTTCTGCAACCCGCAAAATCACATTTAAACGGCTTCAGCCCCACATGAGTACGTTGGTGTACTTGCAGATTATTGCTTCGAGTAAATGTTTTACCACAACCATCCCATCTACATCGATAAGTTTTTCTTTCTTTTAATGGCAGGGCTACTTTACTGGGTGGCTGGTACTCCTGTTCACTGGTCTGCAAGTTTTGCCCATAACATTCAACCAAGGGGTAAAACTCGTAGCGTTGACTGTTCTGACCCGATCCTGAAAACTGTTGACCCTGTCTGCCAGAAACCGGGTTTGCAAGGGTGGTTAATGTGCATCTTTTCTCGCTGAAGTCTTGAGTGACACGCTTTTCTTCGCCGGGCTGACGTTTTAAGCCAGGGTAATAAGGCTTGTCTTGAGTTCTTACCTGTCGGTTAAAAGATGTTGAAACCGATGCTGTTTGCCCGGAACTGGCCTTAGTTGCTAAAAATGGAGCGATAACTTCAACTTTCGAACCGGGCTGGTTAGCCGTGACATTAACTGAATTCATGAATTTGTCATCTTTTTTGATTGATACTTGAATTATGACATATTCATGGTTGTATGGTTGCAGGATGCTTCATCCGGAATATGGATAAATCATCCGACTCAGGAGGCTGCATTGAAAAGTAATGACGCCCGCTTTTGCATGCATCATTACGTCCCATCAAGACAATTTTCAGGCGTGCATTTCCGGATTAAATAAGCTGACCATTGGCGGATATCTGAACATCAATGTTGCCACGGACGGCATTAGAGTATGGACACACCTGATGTGCAACCCGAACCAGTTCCAAAGACTGCTCCCGGGGTAAATCCAGGTTTACTGTCAGACTGACAGTAAGTGCAAAGCCACCACTGGCATTCGGGCCAATGCCCACTTCGGATGTGACCGGGGCAGCTTGCAAAGCTACCTTGCTTTCACGGGCAACATGAAGAATGGCGTTTGAGAAGCAGGCAGCGTAACCCGCGGCAAACAGCTGCTCAGGATTCGTCGCCGCACCAGTACCACCCATTTCTTTTGGGTAGGACAGCTCCAGATTTAACATACCATCGTCTGTTTTTACCTGTCCGTTACGACCAGCCAGAGCAGTTGCCTGAGTTTTATAGATAGAAGTCATGGTAATATCCTTTGCTATTTATATTGTGAACAACTTAATTGCTGACAATATTTTATCTGAAAAAGAGCGAAAGACAAGTATATTGTGTGCAATTTATTTTATGGGTGCGGCTGATGGCTCTTTGTGAACAGAAAACTCAACTCTCTGCGGAAGAGCACATGTTGCTGGATCATCAGGTGTGTTTTCCGCTTTATAGTGCATCAAATGCCGTGGTTCGGACTTATCGTCCATTACTGGATAAGCTGGATCTGACGTATGCCCAATATCTGGTGATGATGGTGTTGTGGGAAAATGATGGCATCAGTGTAAAGGATATTGGCGCAAGACTGCATCTGGATTCTGGCACATTATCCCCTCTTTTGAAGCGGCTGGAGGGCAAGGGCCTGGTCGAACGTGGACGCAGTGAGCAGGACGAACGCGTGCGCGTGTTAAAACTGACTGAGGAAGGAACCGGATTAAAAAAAGAGGCGTTGCAGGTGCCTGCTCAAATGAAATGTAAAATCCAGCTTGACCTTGATGAATTAATCACTTTAAAAAAGCTGTGCGAAAAAATAGTTGCAACGCTGTAGAACATTAATGCAAAAAAGGCCTGACACCCCTGCAATGCACACTCTCTGCCCGGGAAAGACATACCAGTGCCTTCAGGATGTGACACAACCGTTAAACACTGTGCCGTCGACTCAATGTCTGGCGGGCAACGTCGTTGCCGGGATTATTAGATAACCTGACGTTATTATCCTGATCGTTGGTTTCCAACCACTGATTGATTGAGGCTGCTGTGGGAGTAACGGTGTGATTATCTGCACCCGGGAACAACGCATTCAAACCATTGGTAACATTTCGCACACCATCGACAACCGCCAATAATGAATGGTGAATTGAATACCCACATAAGTAACCCAGGCCTGCGCCAACCGCACTGGAAGCAGCCAACGCCACCAATCCTGGATCCTGGACTTTTTTAATGCAAATAAGAAACCCTGCGAACACCCCATAGCCTGTAAGTGCTTTTACCAGGTTAGGTGTTTCAGCTTGCTGCCCGGAAGTAGCAGGCGTATAAGAAATGCTTATGTTCATTATTCTTTTCCTCAGGATCACGAAAGTCTCAGAGTAGCACAAGAGACAGACTGTCATTAATTTGGAGGCATTGTCGGCACTGATTACCAGGGTAAAGGTACCGGTCAGGCATTGATCCACTTTGGCCTGCGTACATTAAAAGACAATGGCACAGAGTTGGTATTCACCTATGGTGATCCTGATTACTACTGTCGAACAGGTTTTGCGCCTGTCAGTGAAACCGTGATCAAAGCACCACTGCCGTTGTCCCATCCGGAAGGTTGGTTAGGCCAGTCGCTGGTTAGTAAGGAGATTGAGCCAATCGCTGGCAAACCACACTGTGTCGAGGCGATGAATAAGCCGGACATCTGGTAATCAAGTAACAGGGTAGTCAATGTCTGCCGCTGTCAAGAATGATGTAATACGATCGTGCAAAATAATCATGGTATTAGGCACAGCATCAGCATCACGGATGATTTTCTCCACGGCATAAGCCGTTTCAACATTCTCAGGCCAGGGCTTGCGAAACCTCAGGGCTGATATCCAGGAGGCTGACCGAGAATAGCGCCCGTAGCGAGGATGGCAGAAAATTGAGGATAAAAAGTCGGAAATTTTTAGTGAATAGTGGTTCTATTTGCTAAAAATTTCCGACTTTTTAGACCAATTTGCTGCCACCGCAGTAGGGCAGTCTATTCTCGGTCAGCCTCCCAGGCATGGTGACAACATGCCTGGCCTCCAAAACTTTCACAAAAGTGCTTTGGCAACATTAGCAGCGAATAATGGCTGAAATACTTTTCCGGGGGACATCAAAAGCCCCCCCTACTCGCCTGAAACTGGCTGGTTATGCCTTCAATTGCACAAATCCGGCCCTGATCACGGCTTCAGGAAATCCGATAATTTTCAACTAAAATAAGGATTTACCATAAGGAAATAGCATTTTTTCATCTTTGTCGGGAACTTGTTACTGATAAAGCGTTCCAAATAAGTAAGGGGGCATAAGTCAGCAGAGCCGTTTCACTTTCATATTGAGAGGAGAATGTATGATGCAGAAAAATTTAGCCCCTCAAATACTGATTGCCCTGATACTGGGAATGGCCACTGGTATCATTATCCAGTTGGCTGCCTCTCCCGAAGGTATTATCCAGAAATATCTGGTCAGTGGCCTCTTTCATGCCGTTGGTGTGATGTTTGTGGCAATGATTAAAATGCTGGTTGTCCCCCTTATTTTTGTCTCCATTGCCCACGCTGTGTGCAGCATTAACGACATCACCCAAGTCGGTAGACTGGGGGTTAAAACCTTTGGCATCTATCTGGGCAATACATTTTTTGCCATCCTGTCAGCCATTGTTATCACATTGATGGTGGCACCGGGTACCGGAGCCAATCTTGGCCACGTTGACCAACTGGTTCGCTCTGGCCAGTCTGAACTCCCTTCACTGCTGAATATGATTATTAACGTGGTACCAGTGAACCCCTTTCAGGCGTTGGTAGAAGGCAATATTCTGCAAATCCTGTTTATGGCAATCATTACCGGGGTTGCCATAAAGAAGCTGGAAAACCACGAAACCCACAGTGTCAGCAATGCTATTTCACTGGCCAACAGCGTGATGATGAAACTGATTGGCATGGTCATGAGTATGGCTCCCATCGGGGTTTTCTTTCTGACCGCCAAACTGGCTGCCACATTAAACGGCAGCAGCATTTTAAGTGTGCTGTCCTATGTGCTGACCTGCCTGCTCATTATGTGCCTCTGGCTGTTTGTTATTTATCCGGTGCTGATCGGGCTGGTGATTAAACGTTCCCCTCTGGTGTTTATCCGTCACACCCGTGAACAGGTCATTTTTGCCCTCTCTACTGCCAGCTCTAACGCTTCGATCCCCATTACCTATCAGACACTGATCGAAAAGTTCCAGGTCCCAGCACATATCGCCGGCTTCACGGTTCCCCTGGGAGCCACCATTAATATGTCCGGTTCTGCTATCTATATGAGCGTTGCCGCCCTGTTTGTGGCCAACGCCTGGCATATTGACCTGAGCCTTCTGGAAATGGGCACCATGGGCTTCACCACCTTCCTTCTGGCCGTTGCTACTGGCGGTATACCCGGCGGTGCAGCAGTCTCCACCGGAGTACTGTTACACACCATGGGGCTACCCGTTGAAGCCATGGCGATTATTCTGGCGACTGACCGGATTACCGATGCCGGCTGCACGGTCACCAATGTTGTTGGCAACACGGTTGCCGGCATTCTCTGCTCAGTGGGCGAAGCCCACCCTGAAGCCGACGAAGATAGCTCAACAGTCAGTGAGAGAGCTGCCATCGATGCTGATGCGTTACCGGGCAAACCTGATGTTTGTTAGAACACATTTTTTCCACGGAATATGATGAATACTGGTCTTATGTTTAATAATGAACGTCCATTAAAGACAAGGACGATAAACTGGTATAATCTGCCGGATATTTAATAATTGGGTATGGAGCATGCATAGATTTCACGGCCTGTACGGTATTACCGATAGTCAACTGCAACCCGATGACAGAATACTGTTCGAAACGGTAGAGCAGGCTCTGATGGGCGGTATGAAAATCCTGCAATACCGCGATAAAAGCCTCGACTCCGGTAAAAGACTGCGACAGGCCGGAGCATTGAAGGTTCTCTGCCATCAATACCAGGCCATGCTGATCATCAACGATGACATTGAGCTGGCCCTTGATGTGGAAGCCGATGGCGTTCACCTTGGCCAGCAGGATGACAGTATTGCCGATGCCAGAGCCCGGCTGGGTGATTATGCCATTATCGGCATCAGCTGCGAGGGCTCTCTGGAAAAGGCAAAAGCGGCTGCTGAACAGGGAGCCAACTATATTGCCTTTGGCAAGTTTTTCCCCTCCCGAACCAAACCCGATGCTAAAAATGCCGAGCTTGCCATTCTGACCCGGGCACGGGAAATGTTTGACCTGCCCATCGTCGCCATTGGCGGCATTACCACGGACAATGCTTCTGAGGTGATTTCTGCCGGTGCTGATATGGTTGCCGTCGTTAATAACCTGTTTGCGGCACAGAATATCCGGGATCGGGCCCGGAATTTTATAGCTCTGTTTAACGATACACAGCGTAAAGCTGTTTAACCTTCCACAGTTGCACAATAAAGAATAGCGGCCAAAACCCCGGGGTTAAGCCGCACAGCCTATGTTAAGGAATTGCCACCATGTCTCGTTCTGAACAACTTTTTGACGATGCCCAGACGGTCATCCCCGGGGGAGTAAACTCACCGGTCAGAGCATTTAAAGGAGTTGGCGGCAAGCCCATCTTTTTTAAAAAAGCCCGTGGCGCGCATCTTTATGATGTGGACGGCAGGGAATACATTGACTACATCGGCTCCTGGGGCCCCATGATCCTCGGCCACAACCACCCGGATGTGATCGCTGCCGTGCGTGATCAGGCCCTGGCTGGCATGAGCTTTGGTGCACCCACGGAGCTGGAAACCCGACTCGCCAAGATGGTACGGGCGATGGTGCCCTCCATGGAGCTGCTGCGCATGGTCAACTCCGGCACTGAAGCAACCATGAGCGCCATTCGTCTGGCCCGGGGCTTTACCGGTCGTGACCGAATCATCAAGTTTGAAGGCTGCTACCACGGCCACTCCGACTCACTGCTGGTAAAAGCCGGTTCCGGTGCCCTGACCCTGGGTGTGCCCAATTCACCGGGAGTGCCCGCTGCACTGGCGGAAAAAACCATTACCCTGACCTACAACAACCTTGCCGAGGTGGAAGAAACCTTCCAGCAGGTTGGTGATGAAATTGCCTGTATCATCATTGAACCGGTGGCTGGCAACATGAACTGTATTCCACCCGTTCCCGGTTTTCTGGAAGGCTTGCGCAAGCTGTGTGATGAATACGGCACTGTCCTTATATTTGATGAAGTCATGACCGGTTTCCGGGTTGCACTGGGTGGTGCCCAGGCCTATTACGACGTAACGCCGGATCTGACGACACTGGGTAAAATTATTGGCGGTGGTCTGCCCGTGGGTGCTTTTGGTGGTCGCCGGGAGATTATGGAGCACCTGGCACCACTGGGCCCTGTTTACCAGGCCGGAACACTCTCTGGTAACCCGCTGGCCATGGCTGCCGGTCTGGCCACACTGGAAAATCTGTCTACCCACGGCTTTCATGAATCCCTGACGGAGAAAACCACGGTACTTCTGCAAGGTCTCAGAGAAAAAGCAGAAGCCGCCGGTATTCCTTTTACCACATCCCAGGTAGGCGGCATGTTTGGTCTATTTTTCACCGACCAGCATCATACCGACAATACCATAGACAGCTTCACCAAAGTGATGGCCTGTGACACCGGGCGCTATGCCAAATTCTTCCATGGCATGCTGGATAATGGCGTATACTTGGCACCCTCAGCATTTGAGGCTGGATTTATATCCATAGCCCATGGTCAGGCAGAGCTGGACGCTACATGGAGTGCGGCAGAGAAAGCATTCGCCCGATTATCCTGAGTCCGGAAGGCTGATCTTCGGAGTATTTTATTAAATGACTGGTTAAGCAATTTTGCAAACAATGAGTTCTCTGGCTATTTCCGATGCCGTGCTGGCCTTTGCCTGCCTTTTTGCTGTTTTTCTTATGGCACAGCAAAAGAGTTTCGCTGACGTTCATCGCTTTTCTGCCACTGCTGCCTTGCTGGGATTCCTGCTAATGGCGCTGGCATCCATTACTGGCAGCCTGCGTTATGGTATCTCCAGTGCCTGGTCAGGCCCCCACGAGATGCTGGTGAATGCTGCCATGTTTCTTGCGCCGCCTCTGACCGGAATTGCCACCTGTCTTGGCGTTAGCGTCAGCAGCTGGAGTCGGGCCGCCTGGGGTCGGCTGATACTGGGTGTGTGCGTGGTTTACGAAGTCTGTCGATGGTACGGTTTAGACATTATTTACCGTGACCTGCAAATGGCTGTGCTACTGATTTTCGCGTCATGCCTGCTATTGCGTTCAACGGTGGAGTCCGGGCCGAAGTGGCTGATCATCGCTTCTGTTACCAGCTATTTTACCGGCGCGCTGATCATCGGTACTGAAGGCACACTGGCTGGCTATCTGAGGCTGGATTTATTCCGGTACCTGATTGGACTGGGCAACCTGCTGTTGAGCAGTGGACTGTATCTGCTCTTTAAAAACCGGTATCAAAACGACAACGACAAGCAGTTATCGGCCTGAGCCTTATCAAGCCGGGAACCTAGTACATGGTTTCAATGAGTGTGAAGGGTTGTCGTGCCTCCGCACTCCGTTCGTCCTGAGTGCTGAGCTTGTCGAAGTATCGAAGGACCCATAGGGCCTAAAGGCGGAAACTCCGGACTCTGATAGATCGTGCCAAGCACCCTTCGACTCCGCTCAGGGTGAACGGAGATTGTACACGTCAAACTCTTTGAAACCATGTACTAGGCAATATCACACCCCCAGGTAATACAGAGGATCGGCAATGCGTTTTAACGCAAAAAACTCATGCCCCTTGTCATCATAAACTTTTCTTAGCTTGTGGCTGCTGACCAGGCCACTCAACTCAGAAAAAACATGGCCAAAACCGGAGCATCCGGATCGCAGGCGCTTGCAGGCCTCAGCGTCCTTTTTTTGCTCCGGGTTCTGATGGTGCCGCTGAATCAGCATCTCCTGCAACCGGCCACTGAGGATACGCTTCTCTATGGGCTGTGCCAGGTAACAGGCCATGGCCCGGGAGACCCAATCCAGGGCAAAGTGCAACATTTGCCATTTTGCCTCCTTCTCATCATTCAGTTGGTCACCGGCCAGGATGACCGCGTTCATCTGCTCGGGAAAAATACACTGCCGCAAGTAGAACCAGGCTGCATCTTCGCAAACACGCCCATAGACCTGGTCCTGCATCAGCCACTGTTCAATACACAACTGCTCACTGGCAAGATCACTTTTGTTTCGATGGGCATTAATCTCCCGGACAAACCTCTGAACCATCAAATCACTATCGCTGAAGCGCCCCTCCCTTGGCATAAACAGCTGCCGTGGGGCCGTTGCCCCGGCCACCTTCTCAGGCGCTGGCCTCAAAGATGTAACCGGTGAAAGTTGGTCTATCTGTACCGCTTCCGGGGTTTTATCCGGATGTTCGCGGTCTTCAGAATCTGATTGTTCAGGCAAATCAGACTCCGACGGCAAATGCCTCTGCTTAACCGGCCGGGCAACTTCAGGTGTTTGCTCCGTATCCGGACTGTGCTGCTTCGGGGCAACCACGTTCCCTCTGAACTCCGCCCTGCTGCGCTGATGTGTTTTTCTTTTTTTCCTGCTTTTCCTGCTGCCAGATTCAACGACAACCGGCGTTTTAACAGCATCTGTTGCTGCAGTGCTGGTTACGGCAGGAATATTTAACTCACAGATTTCAATTAATGAATCCAGCCTTCGCCTGAGGGACTCTGGCAAACCGGGTAAGCTGCGCAGCTGCTGATACAGTTCCCGGGACTTTTCAAACCGACCAAAACCCAGGTTAATATCACCCGCATCTTTGAGCAGCAGCGGGGACAAGCCACTGTCTGCCGCATTAGCCAGATGTATAAGGGCGATCAGCGGATGTTTTTCAAACCCTGTGGAACAAAGGTACATTAGCCCTTTGGTCAACTTCATAAGCCCACTTACAAAGCGTGACTCCTTCGCCTCAAGACGTTGCTCGAAGTACTTATACAGCCTTCTTTTCGTATCCCCCTTGCCTGCATCCTTGAATACCCCGCCAAGCAGATTATTTATTGTCCCTTTCGATACCCGCAACTTCGCCCCCGATTCCTCAAACACTTGCCTGAGATCGTTATGGTTATAGCGGTTGCGCCTGGAGCGAAGTTCGAGCCTGCCACCTTCCTGTCGGGAACGAATAATGTCACTCCAGTCCAAAGTAATGATCTGCCTCAGCCCTTCCGGATAGTCAGCAAACTTTTTGATCTCAGGCTTGGCATTGGTACCCATTATCAGCCCCCCCAAATCCAGCATGAACAAGTCACGGGGCGTCATTTTTTCAAGACAGCTTTTGAAGTGTTTGTCAGTCAGCTTGAGGAGGGTAGTGAATGCATCCATCAGCTCCCGGGCAAAAGTCCGTTCCAACATAATCATTTCAGAGCTCCGATTCAGGAACGGAACCAGCAGACGCGGGATAAGAAAGGGTGAAACCAGCAGCAGCTTATCTGTATTACAACTCAGCTTCACCAGCAGCCAGGCGGCGGGAAAAAATTCAGTCTCCCGGACCAACTGAGAAAGCTCCTGCACCTGCTCATAATCCATAGAAGAGGGTGACTGTCCGGAAATCAGCAAATATAGCTCAACAGCCCTGAGATAAAGGTCGAGAAAATCCTTATCAATATTCTTAAGCTTTGCCAGGATGGGTTCAGTGGCTTCAGGCTCCCCGGCATATTGCAAAGCCAGAAATCCTGACAACAGAAAATTGCATTTCTTACCATTACTGACGAAGGGAGACAATTGCTCTTCTTCATCACAAATGCATGCAGCTAAAATGCGCATTATCGCCCGGCTATCGAAGGGGTGCGATGTACCAAAGGCGGACATCACCGCGACCACTTTTTCCCGGCTCGATAAATGGTTGTTCTTTTCGCTGTTAACAGGGTTACCCATTAACAGCCCGGGGCCATGATCAGATACAGCGGTTGCAGAGGTGCAGGGAGCGGCATCGGGGAACGTAGCAACAGGGAACCCTGAACATGCCGGTGATGAGACATTAACCACTGCCAACTCTCGTCCCCACGCGATGGCTGAGGCTGAACCAGAAGCAGACATCGCATCACTGCCCCCTGGGACAGCACTGCCAACTTCCAGTGACTTAAGAGAATCTGACAGTGAATCCATAATATCCCCCACTACCGGCACAGGCCAAAGGATGACGGTGCTGATGCCATGGATACGAGCTGTGACTGCCTAACCAGCGGTTAAGTTCAGTCCCTGCTGGGAATATGGGGCATCACGGGGAAGGGTCGGACATTATCACCCTGTGCTTCAAAAACCTTGCCGGTTCCCTCTTTTTCCACCTCATCAATACGAATAATGGTATTCAGTGGAATGTAACTGCGCTTTACACCTTCAAACGCTGCCTTCAGTTTCTCTTCGCCCGGGTCAACCAGTAGCTGACTGCGCTCACCGAAGACAAACTCCTCAACCTCAATGAAACCCCAGAGTTCACTCTGGAAGATCTGTCGGGCGTAGATTTCAAACACTTCGCCCTGATTTTGAAAAATCACACGGAAAATGGGGGTTTTCGCCATTAGGTTCTAGTACCACGTTAATTCTGCCCAGACGTTTTACGGCTTGAGCTGACCATAGGATTTCAGGGCGCAGATCATAACACAAAGCCTGACTGCAATGGTTTGCCTAAATACACTGGAATGTACAAATCTGACCGGATCGATTATTCGTCATCCCACGCCCGCACTCTGCAATGACCACAATACAATCTATGTAATCACGGTTTAACCGGGCTCATCCTTGACTATCCTCCATGGTGCAGGGTAGCTATAATGCCCGGTTTATGAACAACAGGCTTGGCCTCGCTGCAGGTTTGAGCCCTCCAGGAGGCTGTTTGGGAATAGCGCCCACAGGGTGGACTATTCCCGGACAGCCTCCCGGCACAAGCCAGTAAAGTGTGAAATGAGCAAAAAACTGTATATCAAAACCCATGGTTGCCAGATGAACGAGTACGATTCCGCCCGTATGGCTGATCTGCTCGGCGAGACTCATACCCTGGAGCTGACGGACAATCCGGAAGAGGCGGATGTCCTGCTGGTAAACACCTGCTCCGTGCGGGAAAAAGCCCAGGAAAAACTGTTCCACCAGCTGGGTCGCTGGCGAAAACTGAAAGAGAAAAACCCGGACCTGATCATCGGCGTTGGCGGCTGCGTTGCCAGCCAGGAAGGTGATGAGATCCGTAAACGGGCACCCCAGGTTGATGTGGTGTTTGGCCCACAGACCCTGCACCGTTTGCCGGAAATGATCGATGCCAGCAAGGCCAACCATATTCCTGTGGTGGATGTTACCTTCCCGGAAATTGAAAAGTTTGACCGTTTGCCGGAACCCAGTGTGGATGGTCCAACGGCGTTTGTCTCCATTATGGAAGGCTGTGACAAGTACTGCACTTACTGCATCGTTCCTTATACCCGTGGTGCGGAAATCAGCCGCCCCATGGATGACGTTATTGCTGAATGCTATGGCCTGGCGGAAAAAGGCGTTCGGGAAATCAACCTGCTGGGGCAAAACGTCAACGCCTATCGTGGTGAAAAACACGATGGCTCCGTCTGTGACCTGGCGGAATTGATCACGGTGGTGGCTGCCATTGACGGGATTGACCGTATCCGCTTTACCACCTCTCACCCACTGGAGTTTTCAGACAGCCTGGTCAATGTCTACGCCGAAGTTCCCGAGCTGGTCAGCCATCTGCACCTGCCGGTACAGAGTGGTTCTGACCGGGTCCTGCAACTGATGAAACGGGAGCACACCGCAGCAGACTACCTGAAGAAAATACGACAGCTTCTGGCTATCCGCCCTGACCTGAAGCTCTCCTCGGACTTTATTGTCGGCTTCCCGGGAGAAACCGATCAGGACTTTGCAGACACCATGAACCTTATTGCAGAAGTGGGCTTTGACGCCTCGTTCAGTTTTATCTTCAGCAAGCGCCCCGGAACTCCCGCCGCCGATATGGAAGACAATGTTCCCGAGGAAGTGAAGAAACAGCGCCTGCAGATTTTGCAGAACCGCATTAATCAGCAGGTTATTCAGATCAGCCGTCGTCTGGTGGGCAGCACCCGGAAGATTCTGGTGACCGGTTACTCCAGGAAAGATCCGGGACAATTATCAGGACGTACCGAGTGCAACCGGGTAGTGAATTTCCAGTGTGCTGACCCTCGCCTGATTGGCCACTTTGCGGATGTCGAGATTGTTGAAGCGTTGCCGCACTCTCTGCGTGGCACGCTGATCAGTTCCGAGCTGGACAGCGTGGCCTGAGAAAAAGAGGCGTAATGCCTCTTTTTCCTGACTGGCTTACATTCAGAGACCATCGTAATATCTTACCTGAATCCACTTGCAGTAAAGGCTAAACACTGACTTTGAATACCAAAACACAAGGACAGGACTCTTCCGGAAGTAACAACGCCTCTGGCCATAATGCCACTGATCAAAACGTCTGCCGCTTCTCTCTTGAGCCTGATGAGCCACAGAGGTTCGCCGAACTCTGTGGGCAATTCAACCAGCACCTGAAACAGATCGAAGAACGTCTCGGTGTCACCATCCGTCATCGTGGTAATGTCTTTGCCATCCAGGGTGACAATGGCCGTGCGGAGGTAGCGGGCGAAGTCGTCAAGCGACTGTTCAGAGAAACCGGTAAGGACGAACCCCTCAGCCCGAACACGGTTCACCTGTTCCTGCAGGAATCGGCCATTGAGTGGATACACGAAGAACCCGAAGACAAGCTGATCTCTCTGCGTACCCGCAAAGGCCTGATTACGCCCCGGGGGCCTAACCAGCAAAGTTATGTAAAGTCGATTCTGCAGCACGACATCAATTTCGGTATTGGCCCTGCGGGTACCGGGAAAACCTACCTGGCCGTTGCCGCTGCGGTACAGGCCCTGGAAGAAGAACAGATCCGTCGCATTCTGCTGGTGCGTCCTGCGGTGGAAGCGGGGGAAAAACTGGGCTTTCTGCCTGGCGACCTGTCCCAGAAAATCGATCCTTATCTCAGGCCTCTCTACGATGCCCTGTATGAAATGCTCGGTTTTGAGCGGGTTGACCGACTGATAGAGAAAAATGTGATTGAAGTTGCCCCGCTGGCCTACATGCGGGGTCGTACACTCAATAATTCATTTATTATTCTCGATGAGTCCCAGAATACCACTCAGGAGCAGATGAAGATGTTCCTGACCCGTATCGGCTTTGGCTCTACCGCCGTGATTACCGGTGATATCACCCAGGTTGACCTGCCCCGGGGGACACGCTCCGGTCTGGCCAGTGCCATTGAAGTCCTCAAAGGGGTCGACGGTATCGGCTTTACCTGGTTTAACGCCAAGGATGTGGTACGCCATCCCCTGGTACAACGGATCGTGCAGGCCTATGACCGTTTCGACAAACTGACCCAGGAGCAGTCAACAGGAAAGTATTCCCGACCGGGTAAGCAACCTTCTGCTCCCCGCTCTGCACGCTCTTTACCCGCTGAAGGCTCTTTACCAGCTGAGGGCTCTTTACCAGCCGAGGGCTCTTCATCACCCAAAGGCGCACAATAATGGCCTCGGTTCATATTGATGTGATGATTAACAGCCGCAGCACACAGCTTCCCGAACAGAGTGAGCTGGAAAAGTGGGCCGCAGCTGCCGTTGGCCAGCACCGTCAGGAAGCTGAAATCAGCCTCCTGATCGTCGATGAAGATGAAGGTGCCGAGCTGAATCGGCAATGGCGGGGCAAGGAAGGGCCAACCAATGTACTGTCCTTTCCTTCCGATCTGCCTGCCGAACTGGAGTTGCCATTACTGGGTGATTTGATAATCTGCGTCCCTGTTGTTGAGCAGGAAGCTATTGAACAGAAAAAAAGTCTCAATTCCCACTGGGCTCATATAATGGTTCATGGCACACTTCACTTGCTTGGCTACGATCACATTGACGATCAGGAAGCCGAAGAAATGGAGTCTCTGGAGACGGAAATTCTCGGTCAGCTCGGCTATCCTGATCCCTATCAGGACAGAGAGTAATCCTGACAGGCTTTGGATCACGTTTAACACATTCATCAGTAAACCGCCCACCGGGAGGTGGGCATAGCCGTGAAGACAGAGGGCAATGAGCGACGACCATTCGACGGAAGATCATCCGTCACCATCATGGATGGACAAACTGACCAGCATATTTCACCAGGACCCCAAAGACCGCAACGCGCTGCTGGGCATACTGCGAGATGCCGGAAGCCGGGGCATGCTGGATGATGAAGCGCTGAGCATCATCGAAGGCGCTGTTCAGGTCGCGGACATGCAGGTTCGTGAAATCATGATCCCCCGCTCCCAGATGGTCTGTGTGGATGAAGACCAGAACCCGGAAGAGTTCCTGCCCCAGGTTATTGAGTCGGCCCACTCCCGCTTCCCGGTTATCGGCGATACCAAAGATGAAGTCATCGGTATTCTGCTGGCCAAGGATCTGCTGCCGTTGATTCTTAACACCGGGGGCAAATTCAATATCAAGAACCATTTACGACCAGCGACTTTTATCCCGGAAAGCAAACGCCTGAATGTTTTGCTCAGGGAGTTTCGCACCAACCGTAACCACATGGCCATCGTTATTGATGAATTTGGTGGAGTGGCCGGACTGGTCACCATTGAGGATGTGCTTGAGCAGATTGTTGGCGATATCGAGGATGAAACCGATGTTGACGAAGATACCTTTATCAAACCGGCGGATGACCTTGAACACGCGTTTATTGTCAAAGCGCTGACGCCCATTGAAGACTTTAACGAGCAGTTTGCCACCAGGTTCCCGGATGATGAGTTTGATACCATTGGTGGTATCGTCATGCAGGAGTTTGGCCATATGCCAACCCGCAATGAATCCGTGGAAATTTCCGGCTTCCGCTTTGATGTACTGAACGCCGATGGTCGTCGGATTCGACTGTTGCGGGTAACCCCCTGCTGATGCCTGCTGCGACGTCCCGTTCATCTCTTCAGGTTGTGCGCTACCTGCTGTCGCTGGCCGCAGGTGCGGCCATGCCCCTGGGCTTCAGCCCTTTTGACATCTGGCCAGTTCCCATGCTGGCTGTTGGCATGATCTTTCTTTTGACCCGAACATTACCCGTCAAGACCGCAACAATGTGCGGTTTTCTTTTTGGCGTCGGGATGTTTGGGGCTGGCACATCGTGGATATACGTCAGTATCCATGAATTTGGGGCCGCTTCCCCCATGCTGGCCGGACTGCTGACCGGGCTTTTTGTCCTGGGCATTTCCGCCCTGATGATCATGCCGGTCTTCCTGCTTTACAGCTGGCTTAATCAACGAAAAGCCGGGGCAATGCCCCCCTGGCAGCAGGCACTGATGTTTTCAGGGCTCTGGGTACTGTTTGAGTGGGTGCGCAGCTGGTTGCTGACTGGCTTTCCGTGGCTGTTATCGGGCTATGCACTTCTGGACACGCCCTTTGCAACGCTGGCTCCCGTTATCGGAACCTATGGCTTAAGCCTGCTGATGGTAGCCACCGCCTGCCTGTTGTTTGCCCTGATTATTCCGGCTAAACAGCAGCGAACACCCAATATTATTGCTTTATTCATCGCCCTGGCAGGTTGGGGACTTTCGTGGCCGCTCAACAACATGGCATGGACAGAAAAAACCGGCGATATCTCCTTCAGCGCGGTACAGGGAAATATTCCCCAAAACCTGAAGTGGGACCCTGACTTTATTCACACCACCATCATTAATTACATTGGCCTGAGTGAAGACCAGTGGCAGCAGGAATTGATTATCTGGCCGGAAAATGCCATTCCACTGTTTTATAACCGTGCCCGGGGCTTGATGGCCCAGCTGGACAGACTGGCCCGTCAGAATAACAGTACATTAATTCTTGGTATGCCAGTGGATGATAATGCTGGCAGCGAAACCCGTTACTTCAACAGTATTCTGTCTCTGGGAGAAGGCTATTTACCCGCAGACGGCCCCGGCCGCTACGACAAGCAGAAGCTGGTGCCATTTGGTGAGTACGTTCCCATGGAGTCCCTGCTGCGCGGGCTGATTGATTTCTTTAACCTGCCCATGTCAGAATTCTCCCGTGGAGACTCAGAACAGACCTTACTCAAGGCGGGCGAGGTAACCATTGCCCCTTATATCTGTTATGAGGTGGTTTACCCGAACTTTGTCGCACAAATGGCGCAAGAGAGTGGGCTGCTGATTACCATCAGCAACGATACCTGGTTTGGCAAATCCATTGGCCCTGTCCAGCATTTCCAGATTGCCCGGATGCGAGCACTGGAAACCGGACGCTTTATGATCCGGGCCACCAATGATGGCATTACCGCCCTGATTGATGAAAAGGGACGTGTGGTAAAAACGATTCCGCGCTTTACCCATGGCGTTTTGTCAGCAACCGCAGAGGTTCGCGAGGGCCAGACACCATTTATGATGTACGGCTCCTGGCCGGTGTTACTGCTAGGCTTGTTTCTGATTTTTCTGCCGCTGTATGCAAGAACCCCCCGAAAAAGAAGTCAGTGATGCCGTGGGATAGACCCAGCCCCCCCGGACAGCCCCTCAGGGGGCCATTGTCTTCCCAAGAGCGACGTCCCTGGTTAAATCCACCTCCTGCTCAAATCGTTCAAACGCAGCGATAAGTTCAGACACTATCATTTCCAGCCTACTCTGTCTTACAGCTTCTTCCAGCCCGGATAATCCCAGATATTCCTCAACATAACCAATTATCTGATCGATCATCCGGTCATCAGGCTGGAGATGATCCAATGGCGAATTACCCCGGTCATCCAGATTTTCCAAACTCGGCCAGGCTCCTTCTGCTAACAATAATGCAAATACTTTAACCCTCTCGGGATGTTCACTTCTGCCTGCGTGATGAAGTGGCCTTACACCCGCATTGGTCGGATGATTGATGGCGATTTGATAGTCAGGATCAGCCCTGAACATATCACAGTACCACCGCACCACCTCCTCCCTGCCACCGGCTGCCAGATTAAACCGGTTATTACCCGTATTATTGGCAGCCTGCCCCTTTAAATCCCCCGGAGTTAATATTGCCTTGATGGATTTAAACAGTTGGTAATATTCCGTCCGCAGTGCTTCGGGAGCACTGTTTAACAGAAAAACCAGTATTTGATCCGGACAGTCCCTGTTGATTGCCGGCCCCACTTTACCAGCAACTTCATAGGCCATTTCATCGACTGATCTGGCCCCATTGGGTTCATTAAACAGTGAAACAATCCGCTCACGGGAAACTGAATTACAAATCACCTGAAATGCCTGAGAATCTGCTGCTGCACATGCCCAGTGAAGAGGGTTCATGCCAAAAGGGCAATCAACATCCCTGCCGATACGTAACGCTTCAGCAGCCACAGAAGCCAGAGGTTTTGCCTTATCAGCAAAATCAGATACATGTCTGCACCTGGAAAAATCAAGCACCTTCTGCTCCATAGTTGAAGCAATTCCACCACTGGCAATCGCCTCACCAGACACATGTCTGTACGGATCAAGGGGCTGAGTTCCGGGGGCATCCATCAAAATATCCTCTCGAAGCTGAAGTAGTTTGAACTTTTGATTGGCAATCCAGAAAAAAGTTTCGTCCAATGTTCCTTATATAAAAATGGAACCGGACAGCCGCTGCAAGGTCAAACGGCGATATTTAATGTCCAGGTGTGCAGGGTGTCTTTTTGAAAGCAGCAGCATCCACTCATTCCCCCCCGAAGCCTGCGGGCCGGGTTAAGCAACAAGTCGGCTCAAACAGGATTCCTGACCGCGTCGGATGTAGATTTAACGGTAAAAATGTCTCAACGCATCCGTTTCACAGAGGCACAGCCCCACCCCTGAATGATGCCAGGCGTATTGAGGCTGCCTTTTGGAATAAAAGGCTGTTAAAGGGACATCAAATCACCCCGGCTGAGGTGTTTAAAGCCTATGGCAGTGACCGTTCGTCTCTCAGAGCTGGCTTTTTCCTGCAAAGGCTTTGTGCACAGAACATTCTTCTTGACAATAAAAAAGTCACCCCGGAGCAGGTCATCCAAGAATTCAACCGACAGCCAGATGGCAATGATAAGTGCAGATTGGCGATAGCACGCTATAGAGAAGAATTTTGCCTGAAGGGCCTGCCATTAAATGGTCAGCCGGTCACAGCGGATACGGTGATCAAGGATTTCCCGAATACTCCACACGGCATACTGGGAAGAGCGCGCTTTAAGGAACAATGTTGCCTCAGCGGCCAGCCGTTGAATGGCCAGCAGATTACACCGGATGAGGTGGTTAAGGCTTTTCCGGACAGTCAAGCCGGTAAACTGGGGGTAGCCCGCTTCACCGCAGAATGTTGCCTGAAGA
The DNA here is from genome assembly GCF_049310265.1 of Endozoicomonas sp. ALB091. Taxonomy (NCBI): domain Bacteria; kingdom Pseudomonadati; phylum Pseudomonadota; class Gammaproteobacteria; order Oceanospirillales; family Endozoicomonadaceae; genus Endozoicomonas; species Endozoicomonas sp. ALB091. The sequence continues at coordinate 281,303 of NZ_JBLYNQ010000006.1, forward strand.
GCCTGCCGTTGCATGGCCATCGGGTCACAGCAGATGCAGTGGTTCAGAGTTATCAGGCGGCCGGAGCAACACTGGAGCTGGCACGCTTCAAAGCGGAATGTTGCCTGAAGAGACTTCGGTTGGATGGCAAGCTGGTCACACCGGATGCGGTGGTTAAGGGTTTTCCGGGCAGTCCGGCCGGAAAACTGGGGATCGCGCGTTTCAAAGCAGAATGTTGCCTGAAGAACCTGCTGCTGTATGGTCGACGGGTCACACCGGATATGGTGGTCAAGGATTATCAGGCCGCCAGGGCATCTCTGGAGCTGGCGCGCTTCAAAGCAGAATGTTGCCTGAAGCACCTGCTGTTGTTTGGCCGACAGGTCTCACCGGATGAGGTGATGAAGGATTATCAGTCCGCCAGGGCACCACTGGAGATGGTTCGCTTTAAAGCAGAATGTTGCCTGAAAGGACTGCGGTTGAATGGTCGGCCGGTCTCACCGGATGAGGTAGTTAACGGTTATCAGACAACCAAAGCGCTGCTGGAGCTGACGCGCTTTAAGGAACAATGTTGCCTGAGGAACCTGCCGTTGAATGGCCAGCGGGTCACAGCGGATGCCGTGGTTAAGGGTTATCAGGCCGCCAGATCACTACTGGAACTGGCACACTTCAAATCAGAATGCTGCCTGAAGGGCCTGCTGTTGCAGGGCCGTCAGGTCTCAACGGATGAGGTGGTGAATGATTTCCTGAACAGTCGGAAAGGCAAACTGGGGATAGCGCGCTTCAAGGAACAATGTTGCCTCAGGGGTTTGTTGTTGTATGGCCAGCAGGTCACCCCCGAAGAGGTGGTTACGGATTTCCCGGATAGTCCGGAAGGCAAACTGGGCAGGGCCCGCTTCAAGGAACGATGTTGTTTCAGGGGCAAGCTGCTGCATCGCCAGTCGGTCACAGCACATCAGGTGGTTAAGGATTTCCCGGATAGTCCGGAAGGTAAACTGGCGCAGGCGCGCTTTAAGCAACGGTGTTGCCTGAAGGGCGTGCCACTGAAGGGCCGACAGGTGACACTGGAAGAGGTGATGCAGGATTATCAGGCCGCCAGAGCAACCCTGGAGCCCGCTCGCCTAAAAGCAGAATGTTGCCTGAGAGGACTGCTATTGAATGGCCGGCAGGTGGCTCCGGATGAAGTAGTCAGGGGTTTCCCAAATAGTCCGGAAGGCAAACTGGGAAGGGCCCGCTTCAAGGAGCAATGTTGCCTGAAGGGCCTGCCATTGAATGGCCAGCCGGTCACACCAGATGCAGTCGTTAAGGGTTTTCCGGACAGTCAGATTGGCAAACTGGGAATAGCGCGCTTTAAGGAACAATGTTGCCTGAAGGGCCTGCCGCTGAATGGCCAGCAGATTACACCGGATGAAGTGGTTAATGACTATCAGGGTGCCATGGCAACAATGGAACTGGCTTGCTTTAAGGCGGAATGTTGCCTGAGGAGCCTGGCCTTGAATGGCCTGCAAATTACACCGGAGGAAGTGGTCCGGGGTTTCACCAACAATCCGGCGGGCCAATTGGCAGCAGCGCACTTCAAAGCGGAATGTTGCCTGAGAGATCTGCTGTTGAATGACCAGCAGGCCTCGCTGGATGCGGTGGATTATGAACGGGGTGGCTGGTTGCTCGAAAACACTATTTTGTATTCTCAGCTGCCATTGAAGACGAAAGTATTGGAAAGTATCTGGGATAACCAGCAAGTATTAGACGCGTTTAATGAAATACCCGGCGATCATTCGGCTGTGCAAACCAAATATCTGATTCAAAGGCTGAAACAATCTCTGCGGTACGGTGACACCAACGAAGCTCAGGATATACTTCAACAGGCTTGGCAAATCTCAAACAACGCACCGGTTCAGGACGATGAGCAACACCGACTGCAATGTATCCTGAAATTCATGGCTATGCAGAATGAATGGGCAATTGACCATGAAAACCTGTCAGCAGAACAGGTGTTGGAATCCACCAAAACACTGAGACACTCATTTCAGAACTTACGTATACGTTTCTTCTTCCTGGCGCACTGCTATATCAACAGCCTGTGTGTTAATGGACAACAAATCCATAAGGATCAGGTATTAGAATGCCTCAAGAGTTTTCCTGAAGAAAGTAAACTGCATTATGCTTTAGTTTGCTGGCTTGAAGAATGCAGCACCGACACCAATGTAATGGATTATATGCTGTTTAGACGAGAAAACACCGTTGGCGGTGATAGTCTTCACGGATACGATGTCTCTGATGGTCAACATGGGACTTCGGCTTACTTCATGTTATCTGTTGATGAAGACTATGGGCTTGATATGAATTGAACGACAAAAATTTTCTAAATAACACTGCCCCAGGCTGGCCTTCGAGGTTAAACACAACACTCAGCTGCGATAGATCAGCCAGTACCATAAATACCCGGCGTACTCTCTGAAAGCACGTTCACTGTCGCTCAAATAACGGGCACTGGGCAACCATCGACTGATACGGAAAGTGTCTTTTGAGGCATTGGCCAGCATACCCGGTGCCGGAATCACATGAAAACCCGCTCGTTCAAAGCTGAGAACGGCCCTTGGCATATGCCAGCCATGGGTCACGAGTAAAACCGACTGAATATCCTCAGGCAGCATTTCACGGGCATACACTGCATTTTCCCGGGTTGTAGTACTTTGATCCTCCAACCACCGGGTTTCCACAGCAAAATCATGCTTAAGACTTTCTGCCATGGTGGCTGCTTCCGGTCGGAAACCGCCACCACTGACCATAACCGGCAGCTCAGTCTGACGGCTCAGCCATGCGCCATAACGGAGTCGCTCCAGGGTATACATAGAAGGGCGAAAGCCTGACATCTCGGGGCTGATACGAGGTAAACCACCACCAAGAATCACCACTGCCTGAGGCTCTACAGGTTGTGTTTGCCCCGGCGTAAAGACCGGGTAACGCTCAAGACTGCGAATAAGCAGCGATGAAACCGGCTGGGTTGAGAACAGATAAAGAATGACCAGTGCCAGCCAGGCAATCCATGACTTAAAAATCAGTCCCATTATGATCAGCCAAATCAGCAACATGAAAAAAGGAGTCCATTTGTTTTTCTAGGAGCCTGTCGGACTTAAGCGTCCGTCTAGGCGACCCCGTAGCGAGGATTGCGAGAAATTGAGGATGAAAATTTCTGCTTCTGAGGAGAATAGCGGGGCTATTTGACGAAGAAGCAGGAATTTTTAGACCAATTTATCGCAACCGCACGACTGCATGGATGCAGGAGCTAGGGCAACGCAGGAGCAGTTGCCGCGTAGGACAGTCTTAAGTCCGACAGGCTCCTAGCCCCACAGGCCGGAAAGGGAAAACTTTAGTGACGGCACGTTATTGTGACACGCTCATTGAAAATCGGACAATCCCAACCCGTTTGATCAACTATCCTGAACAGTCCCATAGTTTTAACGATAAGGTTTACGCTGTGCAAGGACCGTTTGAGCATCTTGTTCTGGAAATGGCAGTCATCTTTGGTGGTGCATCGTTACTGGGCACCCTGTTTGTCTGGCTGAAACAACCCATTATTCTCGCTTATATAGGCCTTGGTATGCTGATTGGTCCCCAGGGTCTGAATGTGGTCATGGATGATGGACATATTGAAGCGATCTCCACCATGGGGATTATTCTGTTGATGTTTCTGCTGGGGTTACACCTGCACCCCAGAAACCTGCTCAAACAGTTAAAACAAACGGCGCTGGTAACCTTTCTCTGCCTGAGCGTTGTTGGTGCCATGATCTGTGCCACTCTTGCCCTGCTCTTTGATTTTTCATTGACAGAAGCGTTGATCGCTGGCCTGTCTCTTGCCTTTTCCAGTACCGTACTCAGTTTAAAGCTGATCCCTACCACAACACTGCACCATAAGAGAACCGGTGAAGTGATGATCAGTATTCTGCTGTTTGAAGATATTCTGGCCATTCTGACCATTCTGATTCTTTACAGCAGCAACGGTGGGGCCCATATCGAAGCGCTATTACTGCCGTTGAAAACCTGTGCATTTGCCCTGGGGGCCTGGTGTTTTGTCCGATACGTCCTGCTACCGCTAATGGGGCGTTTTGACATTATCTCTGAGTATATTTTTCTGGTGTCTCTGGGCTGGTGCCTGACAGCAGCTCAACTGGCGGAGTCTTTTGGTCTGTCCCATGAGATCGGGGCTTTTATTGCCGGAGTCAGTATTGCTACATCGCCAATCTCACTGATTATTGCCGAGGGTTTGAAACCGTTGAGGGAGTTCTTTCTGATTCTGTTTTTCTTTTCGGTTGGAGCCCAGTTTGAACCGATGCTGAAAAGCCATCTGCTGATGGCTATTCTATTGACGTCAACGATCGTATTAATTGCCAAGCCCATACTGTTTAAATATCTGCTGAAGCATCTGGCAGGCGAACGACACGATAATGCGGCAGAAATGGGGTTACGTTTGGGGCAGAGCAGTGAATTCTCACTACTCCTGGCCTACGGAGCCATGACGGCAGGAAGAATCCAGCAGGAGACCGCATTACTGATCGAAGGGGCGGCAATTCTGACCTTTATAGTTTCTACGTACCTGGTGGTATTCAGACTGCCAACACCGATATCCCCCAGCAATGAGTTAAGAAGTGATTGAAACTCTGCTGAGTTTTTAATGCCACAAAGAGGCATTGGATTAAATAACAAAAAAGAATATACCTTCATGTTCAAACGACCGGGAGTTCGGAGACAATTCACCCGGATCATTAGCAATTTGAGCCTCACTGAGCGAACCATTAGCGGGGTTTATCTGGTCTTCGATGTGTTGATCAACAGCCGGGTGGTCTCTGATGTGTTGATCAACATCTGACAGCAGGGCTTTCTGGTTACAATTGCTAAAGGGGCAGAGAACAATCAGGTTATCCAGAAACATCCTCGTTTCTATACTGTAGCTGGTTAATGTTTTGCCGGTAACGACAATACCATCGCAATTATGCTCACCTATTGCTAATGAATCGTTATTATCTATGCAAGGTTGGCAGATCGTATGATGACAACCATCAATTTTCCTGCCGTTGTAGGTGATATTCCTGCATTGAATGCATTCCAGGCTTCTCAGTGCGGATATCTGCGATGAATCATTGCTAAAGGCAACATCTACCTGTTGACCTGAGGGTGTGATCACTGAAAAGGACTGTAAAACGCCAGGCATAATCTGAGTTCCTCTAGATCCTCTGAAACAACAATCGGTTATGTTTTCTGGTACTAAGACGGCTTTGACCATTACCAGCGCTGTTTAGTTCCAACCCTCAGGACAGTTCCTTACATCAGCCCCCACAGCAACACTGCCAGTATCTGCGGCGACAAAATTCTCAAACACATCACCAGCGGATAAACCGTTGCGTAGGACAGTGCCGCCGCTCCGGACTTTTCATGCAGACTGTTGGCAAAGGCCAGCGCAGGCGGGTCCGTCATGGAACCTGCCAGCAGGCCACAGAGGCTCAAATAGTTAAGCCCACCAAACATACGGCTGGTAATACCGATCACCAGCAACGGCATCAGGGTGATCACTGCGCCGTAGAGCATCCATTGCAAACCATCCCCATGCACCAGGATATCCACAAAGTTTTCCCCGGACTTTAAACCAACCACAGCCAGAAACAGAACAATACCAATCTCCCGCAACGCCAGGTTGGCACTGGGCGGCATAAACCAATATAAACGACCAATACTGCCTATTCGGCCAAGAATCAACGCCACCAGCAGTGGTCCACCGGCCAGCCCCAGCTTGAGCGCCGCTGGCAGGCCCGGGATCGTCAGGGGCACAGAGCCCAGCAGAATCCCCAAACCAATACCAATAAACACCGGCATCATCTGAACCTGTTGCAGCTTCTGCTGGGCATTGCCCACCTGATTGGCCACCGCATCAATCGACTCAGGGCGACCAACCAGGTTGAGAATATCACCAAACTGCAACGTCGCGTCCCGGTTGGGCACCAGCTCCACACCGGAGCGGTTCAGGCGGGAAACCACCACGTCATAACGCTGTTTGAATTTCAGGTCGATCAGCTTTTTACCCAGCACCTTCTCATTGGTTACCACCACCCGGGAAGTTCTGAGCTCCGTCCCCTTGGTGGTCAGGGACGCGTGCACCTCTTCGCCGAGAATAAGGCGGGCATTCTGCAATTTCTGCCGACTGCCAACCAGGTGGAGAATATCCCCCATCGCCACTGATGTATTGCCTTTGGGGACAACCAGTTCTTCCCCCCGCTTCAGTCGGGAACAGACCAGCTCGCCGTCATTCAGCCCCGGAACATCCTGAAGCGCCAGACCATCAATATTCGGGTTTCGAATGGCCACATTGATGGTATACAGACTTTCCTTTCCGGTACCGGACACTTTCTCAAAGGCTTCCGCTTCCTCGTTAACGTCTATTTTGAACAGTCGCCGGATAAACCACATGCTCAGCAGAATGCCACAAATACCGAACGGGTAAGCCACCGCATAAGCAGAACCTGGCAGTGCCAGCATGCTCTCTGGCATTCCCAGCTCGGCCAGAATGCCGGTACCCGCCGCCAGAGAAGGCGTATTCGTCACAGCGCCCGAATAAACCCCCAGGACAACGGGCAGGGGAACATCAAACATCAGATGAAGCACGGTGGCCACCACCCCGCCCAGCAGTACCAGCCCTGCGGCAAAGGCATTCAGTTTCAGACCGCGGCTTTTCAGCGATGAAAAGAAGCCCGGCCCCACCTGAATCCCGATGGTGTAAACAAACAGAATCAGGCCAAACTCCTTGATGTACTCCAGTGTGTGGCTGTCCAGATGGATATCCATCTGATAGACAAAGTGCCCCACCAGAATACCCCCGAACAGCACGCCACCTATGCCCATACCGACGCCACGGATGCGCCAGTTACCTATCCACAGGCCCAGCACGGCCACCAGCGACAGGATCGATATGGATATCGCGATATCGCTCATTATGTTTTCCAGAAAGTGAGAATGAATGATGAAGATTAAAAAAGGATCGCCACCTTACCAAACACTGACAGTCAGGCCGGATGATATAGATCAATACGAGACAATCTGTGTGGATAAATCATCAGGAAAAGTGCAGTTGCGCAGGCAGTGTTGTATCCTTGCGGGTTATTAGTTTCCCTGACTCTTTGATTGGTTTTCCACAAAGCTTTCCTCACCGGACTGCTTTCAGGAAAGCATCAAAGCGATCCTTTACATTAAGCCCGTTGAGCGATGATGGAAGAGCATTACCAACCGCATCAGATTGAGAGCGAAGCCCAGAAATTCTGGGAAGACAATGACAGCTTTGCTGTCACCGAAGGCACTTCAGAAGGCTCTTCACAAGAGAAGGGCAAAGAAAAGTACTACTGCCTCTCCATGTTCCCGTACCCCAGTGGCCGACTGCACATGGGGCACGTTCGTAACTACACCATTGGTGATGTGATTTCACGCTACCAGCGTATGCGCGGCAAGAATGTCCTGCAGCCTATGGGCTGGGATGCCTTTGGTCTGCCTGCCGAAAATGCCGCCATCAAAAACAAGACGGCACCAGCCCCCTGGACCTACGAAAACATTGATTACATGAAAGGCCAGCTCAAGCGCCTGGGTTTCGGCTATGACTGGAACCGTGAGCTGGCAACCTGTAAGCCAGATTACTACAAGTGGGAGCAGTGGTTCTTCACCCAGCTCTACGAAAAAGGTCTGGTATACAAAAAAATGGCCACCGTTAACTGGTGTCCAAACGACGCCACCGTACTGGCCAACGAGCAGGTTGAAGATGGCCGCTGCTGGCGTTGTGATACGGTCGTAGAACGCAAAGAACTGCCCCAGTGGTTCGTTAAAATCACAGCCTACGCCGATGAACTGCTGGCCGACCTCGATAAACTCGAGCACTGGCCAGAGCAGGTCAAGGCCATGCAGCGCAACTGGATTGGCCGCTCCGAAGGCGTACAGATGACCTTCAAGGTTGCCAATGGGCCTGGCGCTGCTGCGGGTGAGAGCGCCCCTGAGGAGTTCAAGGTTTACACCACCCGACCAGATACCCTGATGGGCGTGACCTACGTGGGCATTGCCTCAGAGCACCCATTGGCCAAAGCGGCAGCGGCCAATAACCCTGCCCTTGCCACCTTCATCCATGACTGCAAATCCAATGCCGTGACTGAAGCCGAAATGGCCACCATGGAAAAGGTCGGTGTCGATACCGGCATCCGGGCCATTCACCCAATCACGGGTCGTGAAGTACCCGTATGGGCGGCCAACTTTGTACTGATGGATTACGGTACCGGTGCAGTGATGGCCGTTCCCGGCCATGACCAGCGGGACTACGAGTTTGCCACCCGTTTTGGTCTGCCCATCGAACAGGTTATCGAGCCGGCCAATGGCGAAGCCATTGACCTTGGCGCAGCGGCTTTTACGGACAAGGGTAAGCTGGTGAACTCCGGTGAGTTTGACGGCCTGAGCTCAGAAGAGGCGTTCAATGCCATCGCCGACCGCCTGATTGCAGAAGGCAAAGGTGAGCGTCAGGTGAACTATCGCCTGCGTGACTGGGGTGTCAGCCGTCAGCGTTACTGGGGGGCACCAATCCCGATGCGCTACCTGGAAGATGGTACTGAGGTTCCTGTTCCCCTGGAGGATCTGCCGGTGCTGCTGCCAGAAGACGTGGAAATGGACGGGGTTCAGTCACCCATCAAGGCCGACCCTGAGTGGGCAAAAACCACCCATAACGGCCAGCCTGCCACCCGTGAGACTGATACCTTTGATACCTTCATGGAGTCCAGCTGGTACTACGCCCGCTACTGCTCGCCACAGTCTGATGACCAGATGCTGAACCCTGAGCAGGCCAATTACTGGCTGCCGGTGGACCAGTACATCGGAGGTATTGAACATGCGGTGATGCACCTGCTCTACTCCCGTTTCTATCACAAGCTGCTGCGTGATGCCGGCCTGGTCGACAGCGATGAGCCGTTCAAGCGCCTGCTTTGCCAGGGCATGGTACTGGCTGACACCTTCTACAAGCTTGATGAAAAAGGCGTCAAACAGTGGCTTGCCCCGACCGATGTCGACAGCGAGTTTGACGACAAAGGACGTCTGGTTAAGGCTACCCTGAAAGCGACAGGTGAAGTGGTTGAACATGCGGGCATGAGCAAGATGTCCAAATCGAAAAACAACGGTATCGACCCGCAGGACCTGATTGATCAGTACGGCGCTGACACGATCCGTCTGTACACCATGTTCGCTGCGCCACCGGAGCAAACCCTGGAGTGGTCTGAAAGTGCTGTAGAAGGTGCCAACCGTTTCCTGCGTCGCTTCTGGAAGCAGGCCGCAGAGCATATTGCCGGTGGTGCTGTGGCCGCTCTTGATCTGAACGCCCTGACCAAAGAGCAAAAGGATCTGCGCCGTAAAGTGCATGAAACCATCAACAAGGTTTCTGATGACTGTGAGCGCCGCCTGACCTTCAATACCGCCATTGCCGCGATCATGGAGTTGAACAACGCCATCAGCAAGTTCCAGGTGTGCCATGCACAAAGTCAGGATCGCGCCGTCATGCACGAAGCCATTGAGGCTACCACGCTGATGCTGGCACCGATTGCGCCTCATGCCATGCACAGTATCTGGCAGGCGTTGGGTCACTCTGAGCCGGTACTGGATGCTTCATGGCCGGTAGCTGACGAGGAAGCGCTGAAGAAAGAGGCCATCACCCTGGTGGTTCAGGTCAATGGTAAGGTGCGGGCAAAACTGGAAGTACCGGCAGGCCTGGGTAAAGACGCCATTGAGAAGCTTGCTCTGGAGCATGAAAACGTCAGCAAATTTACCGATGGTTTGACAGTCCGCAAGGTGATTGTGGTTCCCGGTAAACTGGTGAATATTGTTGCCAATTAATCGCAAGGTAGCGGACATCCTTCCGGAAAAATCATAAAGGGGCAAACGCCCCTTTATTTTTCGCCCTAAAAATGGGAAGTCAGGGCAAGAGTTTGTTTTTCCCGGGCAGGCTATTTCCTTTATTCGTCATCATCAAAAGGCTCATCATCGAATAAAAAGGGTGACCCTTCCCTTTCTTTTTCTTCCTCTTCTTCACGTTCTTTCCTGCTTTTCCTTTTCCTATCAGACCGATTCAAAGGATTTGGAGTTAGATTAGGTAAAATAATGGGAGGCGGCTGCTTTTGACCACTTTCCACAGCCAGTGGTGGTTGTGCTGCGATATTGGCCAACCCCATTGAAGCAAGCAACTGGTTTAACGAACCCATTGCCTGCGCGGAACTGATAGGGGTTGCACTGTTATTGACACCGATATTGATACTGGTGCCGACCTTGTTACCTGACTCAGGGCGAACAGCTTCATTTGCGCTCTTGCTCCCCGGGGAAACAGGCCCTTCCCCGTTTTTCAGCCTGTTCTCGCCATGCCCATTATGCACCCCGGACTTTGCTGGTGCAGATAATCCATCATGCTCCACCCCGCAGCCAAGCCCATTAGCTACCCCCGGCTTTAATAACTCCGAGAGGTATTGCCGGTTAACAAGGGCAAGTCCTTTTTCAGGGGCAATTTCACCAGCAATACCAGCTTTGGTGGCGTACTGATTTAAAAGAGAGTCAACTTCTTGCAATAAAGCAGAGTCTGTCACTGAGTTAGCATCTTTTAAAGCCAGCGACAGCTTCTCCGCCAATCTGGATAACTCCATCGCTTTCTGAATATCTTCCGGACGCCCCTGCAACATGAGATTGTTAATAAGGTTACCTAACAGTTCACTGATTGAATGTCGTTGAGACAAGGGCACCCTGCCCCCCTGGGACGCTGCGTGATCCTCAGGCTCCCCCTGTCCGCCATCAATGATCTGAACACTGCCCCCCGTTAACAGGGCAATCAGTTGTGCTACTTTTGTAATCACCTCAATGATCATTTGCGCTGACGGGCTTTCAGTCAGGTCAGGTCCACAGACCACAACATGCAGTGCAGGTGGTGTGGTAAAGAGAGAGGCAATCGACCTGTCGGGTAAGGCCGTCCAGGCAGTCAATAACCTGTTACCCGAGGCCGCATTGCTGATAAAAGCTGGCTGTGAAACCGCAACTGGCATAAAAGGCGGCGCTGTCAGCGAAGATGGTGTCTGCGGGCACCGGCTTGTAACGTTCCTCTCAATAACCGTTCTTAACTCACTTCCTAATGGCCTGGCAAAAATCCTGTTTTGAACAGTCCGCAGCTCCCAACGCTCCACCAGCCGCACCTGCCTGGAGTTACCCATAGCATCGGTAACATACAGATTCTTTTCTTTGGTCAGTTCAGTGCAGCTGACATTGGCTGTTTGGGCGGAATTGGGCAAATCCGGCGGCATGGATGCCGCTAATTGCATGGATACAGCTTCTGCCATGGGGCCTCCTGCTTAGCCTGAAGCAAAGAATGCACTCTGCCATCATATTGAGTTAATTATTATTTGTTCCTTTAGAAGTATGACACTGAAAATCCGGATAAGTTCCGGCATGGTGGGGCGGCCAGCCTCCCGGAACCTGACAACAATCAGTAAAGTCCATCCGCCAAACGGGAGCTGAACCTATCAAAGAGGACTCTGGCTTCCCTTGTGAATTGCTGGCAAAATTCCTGACCATATAAGATTTTATGGATAATTCAGAGTGATGAAGTGCTTCGCTTGTTAAAAGGACTTACGCTTGTCACAATTCTGGCAGCCGTTATTTTGCCGGGAATCAGGTACTTTTTATCCAGTAAAATCACCTTGATGGTAAATCAATGGGTCGCCAGCCTCTCTCCTTATGCCCGTGTCAGCTATGAGAAAATTGATATAGGCCTGAGCGGCACTATCAAGCTGCACAATGCAACGATGGATCTACCATCCGGCCAGCAGCCCAGACTGGAAATACAGCGAATATCCCTGCGCTTTCCAGAGCTTTATGGACTGTACCAGCCAGCCTTAACCGGTGATTACTCTCTGATACCGCAATCCCTGACTGTAGAGCTGCAGGGCATGAACTTATTTTTTCTGGACCACCCTCACCTGGAAGCCCATTTTTCCAAAAGGAATGAGTCATTAAACAGCCTTGCCGGAGCTTGTCATGACCAGCGTCTCTTTGCCCCTGCACAGCTTGAATCAATGGGTTATACCTCTGCCAATTTAGTCAATCTCGGACTCCGATATCAATTCCATGACTTCAACCAAACGCTTGACCTTACCATTGAAAGCGAAATTCAGGGGTTGGGATTTACTACGTTGGGCCTGTCCATCGATAACCTGAGCCATCTTGACCGGGCAGCATTCAAAACCGAAACTGCGGGACTGAAGCAACTTTCTTTCTGGTATCAGGATGATGGGTATATAAGCCGGAAAGTCAGGTTCTGCGCTCAACGCTCTGGTGTTTCAACGGCTGAGTAGGCTATGTTTCCCTTATGGGTTGATGGGTCTAAACTGTCGTAAAACCATGTAATGGGAGATTCTGTTATGCAGTCCCAACAGTTTCAAGACCTTCTTAATGCTATACCGTTATTATCCAGCCAGCAGCGAAATACACTTATTAACGCTCTGTCAGAGCAGAATTCTCCTTCCGATATTGCCAAGTCTATCGAAGATAGTTTTGTCCGGGCTCCAAAATGTCCTCACTGCGGGTCAGAAGACCTACAACGCTGGGGGATGCGGAACCAACGACAACGTTTCCGGTGCAAGTCTTGTCGAAAGACCCTGAACTCTTTTTCCAAAACGCCTCTGGCCCGTTTAAGACATCCTGAGCGTTGGCCGCAGTATCTTGAGGGGATGACTTACTCTTTGACGCTTCGCCCGGCTGCCAAGCAATGCGGCGTTTCATTGAAAACATCATTCCGTTGGAGGCATCGATTTTTACAGGCTATTGAGCACGACCAGGCACCGGAGCTTAGTGGCATCACAGAACTGGATGAAACTTTCTTCCGTGAATCCTTCAAAGGTCAGAAGAAAGGTCTTCCAAGAGCTGCCAGGAAGCGGGGTAATGAGAAGAAGACAGAGTGTCGACAAATACCGGTCATGGTAGCCAGAGACCGCGATAATCAGACGGTTGATGGCATTCTGGAGAATCAGAGTGCAGACGAGCTTTGTCGTCATTTGAACGGTCGAATAAATATTGAAGCAGTCGTATGCGCCGATGCAAGCCTTGCACATGAGAAGCTTGCGAGAACCTTGGGGTTCACCTTTAAAGAACTGGTGTCATCCTCTGGAATACGGGTTATAGAAGGTGTTTTTCACCTGCAACGTGTGAATGCATATCACAGCCACTTGAAGCAGTGGATTACAGGGATTTTTCACGGAGTTGCAACAAAATATCTGTCACATTACCTGGGCTGGCGAAGGGCTCTAACTGGCATTAATGCTTTAACAGCTGATCGGTTGGCCAACAAGATTTTGGAATTTATTCACTTTCAACCTTTAAAGGCAACATAGCCGGCTGAGTATGTTGCCCGGGAAGTATCACGGGAGAATCAATACTACGCAGCATTATGGGGCATTATTCCGGGTGATTCTATTCGAGAGGCATACCAGGACTTCCTCAACAATCCAGAGACCGTTTCCATTAGCCTGGAATTTCAATCCCCGTTTCTTTTCAACCGGCAGTACCGGGAAGATGACGTTCCGGTGCTCAGCCAGCGCTCTGTATCGATTAACAATAGCGAGATCATTGCGCCAATACTCACGGTTGTTCCGGGGGAGATAAGTAAAAAAGTGGGTGATCTGCAGGCCATACTGTTTAGCAACGTCGAATTGCCGGAAGTAGACGGGCGCAGGGCAAACCCCGTATCTGAACCCTATGATGACCAATCAGCCTCCCTGCCTGAACAGGAAATAGACCTGAGAGCAGTGTATGTGGGTCAGCATATCCGTTACCAGCCTGTGGAGCTGACCAGTCTGACTGAAGGTGAGCTGCGGCAAATCAGAATTACCCTGAGCAATGGACGCCAGTATGAGGGCATTATTAACAGCCTCAGTGACAGTGAGCTTCAGCTTAAAAGCCAGCAGGCAGGAGGTGAACTGGTTCTCCCGATAAAACTTGAAAGAATTGTTCAACTTGAAATAAAAATGTAAACGCCGGGAATGATTCCCGGCACAGTAAAACTGGCGTAAACACCAGACTATAACTACTCTCAGCTAGAAATCCCTCCCGGAAGTATCATTTAACCAATGGTTAAGATTGGGTAAAACACATCACGCATACGCTGTTCATTGATAACAAATGCAGCCAGGCAGTCATAAAAAATCAGATAAACAATTGCACTGCCAGAGAGGTTAATGATGAAAAATGGCAACCATCAGATCATTGAAAAAGTCACTATTATTGGTGGAACCCACGGCAATGAATACATCGGCCCCTACTTCATAAGTAAGGCAGAGCAAGTGGGGATTTTTCAGGATAATGCCCTGGAAGTGGCAACGCTCCTTGCCAATCCGGAAGCCTTTGCCCGGGCAAGGCGGTTTATTGATCAGGATTTGAACCGCTCATTTTCTGACCGGGTTCTCACCGGCACTCAAGACGCCCATGAGTGTCAGCGGGCAAGAGAAATCGCCCGACACTTATCTCAGGATGCCATAGGCCAGCACTTCCTGGTTGATCTCCACAGTACCACCGCCAATATGGGCATTACCCTGATCGTCAGAAATAGTGAGCCACTTAACCTTCACACTGCGGCTTATGTGCAGAAAAATATTCCCGAAGCCCGGATCCTGCTCAGCGATGTTGACCATAGTCAGCACCCGTCTTTAAACAGCATTTCACGTTTTGGTATTGTGATTGAGGTTGGTCCCTTAGCCAATGCCGTGCTTCGTCATGACCTCTTTGAAACCACCGAGAAAGTGGTGGATCTGGTCGTTAAGTTCCTGACTCTGTGCAAAACTCGCCAGGAACCTAAACTTCCTGACGCCGTGACGGTATTCAGGTTCAGGGAAAAAGTACCTTACCCCAGAAATGAACAAGGGAATCTGACCGCAATGGTTCACAAAGACCTTCAGGATCGGGACTATCGCCTGCTAGAAACCAATCACCCCATTTTTATGACATTTCAGGGTGATGACATCCGATATTCCGGGGAACCTGGCTATCCGGTATTTATTAATGAGGCCGCTTACTACCTTGAAGATACGGCTTTCATCATCACCGACAAAGTTGAAGTCTCACTGGATTGAACATCTATTGATCTAACGATGCTCACTTTCCTTTTCTGAAGCAGAAGCCGCAGGCGGCTAACCACCAGCAATCAGTACACCCACCTGAAAAACACGCCCCCCCCCCGAAAATCATCAAACGGGCTTCGTAAAATACTGATAGAAAAGAAGAAATATTGACATAAATTAAAACAACAACACGCAAGTCAAATAATGTCTCCGATTTAATCCACATGAAGAACCGGACAATGAATAAACCCCACTCTGGAAAATGCCCTGTTATGCACGGTGTGGTAACAGAGAGCGGCAAGTCGAATGTTGACTGGTGGCCAAAAACCCTGAACCTCGACATTCTGCATCAACATGACCAAAAAACTGACCCGATGGCACCGGAGTTTAACTATCGGGAAGCGGTGAAAACTCTCGACTTTGCAGGCCTGAAGCAAGACCTTAAAGATCTGATGACCAACTCCCAGCAGTGGTGGCCTGCCGACTGGGGACACTACGGCGGCCTGATGGTGCGTATGTCCTGGCATGCTTCCGGTACTTACCGTATTGCCGATGGCCGTGGCGGTGGCAGTACCGGTAACCAGCGTTTTGCACCGCTGAATTCCTGGCCCGATAACGCCAACCTGGACAAAGCCCGTCGTCTATTATGGCCGATCAAGAAAAAGTACGGTAACAAACTGAGCTGGGCTGACCTGCTGGCTTATGCAGGCACTGTCGCTTATGAATCCATGGGGCTGAAGACCTTTGGCTTCGCTTTCGGCCGGGAAGATATCTGGCACCCTGAAAAAGATATCTATTGGGGCTCGGAAAAAGAGTGGCTGAAGCCAAGCACTGAAGAAGAGTCCGGCCGGTGCCTGGCAATATGAGCCCATTAACATTGCCGAAGAAGACAAGCCTGTGGATGTGGAAGACCCATCCATCCGCTACAACCCCATCATGACCGATGCGGATATGGCGCTGAAGGTGGATCCGGAATATCGCAAGATTTCCGAACGCTTCCGTGATGACCACGCCTACTTCTCCGACGTGTTTGCCCGTGCCTGGTTCAAGCTGACCCACCGGGATATGGGACCACAAACCCGTTACATCGGCCCGGATGCACCACAGGAAGCGCTGATCTGGCAAGACCCGGTACCTGCAGGCAAGACCGATTACGATGTGGCTGCGCTCAAGGCCAGAATTGCCGCCAGCGGCCTGAGCAACAGCGATATGATCACTACGGCCTGGGACAGCGCCCGTGTTGACCTGGTATTTGGTTCCAACTCAATTCTGCGAGCTTACGCAGAAGTGTACGCCCAAGACGATAATCAGGAAAAATTCGTTCGTGACTTTGTCGCCGCCTGGACCAAAGTGATGAATGCTGATCGATTTGACCTGGCTTAATCGCAACACCTGCTAAAACCCGATACACACGCCGCATTCATTGCGGCGTGTTTTTTTCTCAAAGCCAATTTTCTTTTTTCTGCCTACCGCCGTCATGGTAGAGTTACAGGTCGAATTTGAACACTTGAAGCATCATTGCTGGAGAGATCATGACCTACCCCTTTCGTTCAGTGAGCACGCTGACCTTGCTGCTGTTAACCAGCCTGTTAACGGCCTGTGGCTTCCATCTGAGAGGCGCAATGAGTACTGCCAGTGAAGTCAGCCAACTGTCCATCACCGGCAATGATCCTGTCTATATTCGCTCCCTCTCCAGAGCGATGGAACGCAGTGGCATCGATATCAGCGAGACGGCTCCATGGCGCATCAACATCATCCGCGTTGAACGTGATACGGATCAGCAGACCGTTGCCAGTGCGGGCTATTTTGAGCAGAGAATTGCCATGCAGGTGGTTTACCAGTTACAAACCGCCTCTGGCCTGCCGCTGTTTGCTCCGGTTCAGTTAACCCGCGAACGTTACATCACCCAGAACCAGGATGCGCCGAATGCGGCGGAATCCGAACAAGGGATTATCCTTTCTGAGCTACAGCAGGAACTGGTTACCACAACCCTGCGCCGGATTCACAGCCTGTCTGAAAATGAGCTGTCAGCGGCCGCTGAACAAGCCAGGGCTGCGGCGCAAGCCCAGATGGAGAACACTGAATCCAGCCGGAACCCTCTGCCTTGAAGCTTCGTATTGACCAACTGGGTGCACAGCTGAAGAAACAGCTGGCACCTGTCTACATCGTCAGCGGTGATGAACCGCTTCAGGTTGCCCGGTGCTGTGATCAAATTCGCCAATATGCCAGGGACACCGGGTTTTCCGAGCGCCATGTTTATCATGTTGAAAACGGCTTTGACTGGGGGGATTTTCTCAGCACGGCCAACAGCCTGTCGCTGTTTGCCCAGAAGCAGATTCTTGAGCTGCGAATACCCAATGGCAAGCCCGGAGATGCAGGCAGTAAAGCGCTGCTGGAATACCTCAGCCACCCCTCACCGGACAATCTGCTGCTGATGATCACGGATCGTCTGGACAATACCCTGCAAAAATCAAAATGGTTCAAGGCGCTGGAACAGGCCGGGGTATTTATTCCCATCTGGCCAATCGAATCCGGACAGCTACCAGGCTGGCTCGCTCAACAGCTTAAAGTGGATGGCTACCGGGCAACCCCGGACGCCCTGAGCCTGATAGCCGAGCGTGTGGAAGGGAATCTTCTGGCGGCATCCCAGGAACTGGAAAAGCTCAAGCTTCTGGCCAGGGATAAAACCATTGATGAAGCTACTGTGCGAGAAGCGGTGTCGGACAGCGCCCGATACGATGTGTTCCAACTGCTGGACAGCGCCCTGGACGGCAATATCAAACAGTGTGTGCGCATCCTGGGCATTCTGAAAGGTGAGGGCATTGAGCCTCCGATCATTCTCTGGGCTCTGGCCAGGGAGATACGCCTGCTTAGCCATCTGAGCCGACAGCTATCCCGGGGGATGGCAAGGGATCTGGCCATTGAACAATCCGCTAAAGCGCTGGGGTTCGTGCCATTTATGCTCAAGCGCAGGTCATCACTGCTGGAAAAGGCCATTCGCCGGAGCAGCGAGCGAAACCTGCGTCAGATGCTGCTGGATACAGGAAAGATTGATCGTTGTATCAAAGGGTTAGAGAAAGGTAACGCCTGGGATAAACTGCTGACCCTGACCCTGAATCTGGCAGGTTTACCCCCTATTCAGGTCATCAAGTGACTCCAGAAAGTAGCCAGTACATGGTTTCAATGAGTTTGACGGGTTGTCGTGCCTCCGCACTCCGTTCGTCCTGAGCCTGTCGAAGTATCCATCATAGGGCCTAAAGGCGGAAACTCCGGACTCTGATAGATCGTGCCAAGCACCCTTCGACTCCGCTCAGGGTGAACGGAGATTGTGCACGTCAAACTCATTGAAACCATGCACTAGTGCAGAAAAGCGTTAATACCCGTACACCCCGTTCATCCTGAAGCTTGTCGAAGGATGGTGCAACCGTACTTCGACAAGCTTCACGATGAACGGGGGGGGCGCTGTTCAGTAATATCTCCGTTCACCCTGAGCGGAGTCGAAGGGTGATTGGCACGGTCTTCGTTGTTGGTTCGGAGTCCACATCCTTCGACAGGCCTCAGCACGAACAGCATGGGTATCAACGCTAAGCTGCACCAGGAGCTGTCGGCGAACATGACATGGAACCTAATCTGGTACGCACGGTCTAAAAGTTAAAACAATGTTTAAGGGACTATGCAGTATGAACAGATCATTTCTTGTTAAAAAGCCATCACTGGACGGCAAATTCTGGTGGGATAACAACAATATTCCCGGCTACCTGATGAATTCGGACATCGAAAAGGCGCTTGCTACCTTTCGCCGGATAAAGGAGTTTCAGTACATTGAGTTCAATCAGGGCAGGCCTACTTATGTGTTTTTGATGGAAGACGTGTGCCCGCATACCCCCTACGATAAGGTAATGGTCTCCATTACTGACCGGGGCGATATGAAATATGTCTTTGTATACAACGACCCCCGGCCAGAAGAGCGGTGGTGGATCGTTTATCAGCCCATTAATGAATCAGGAGTGCCGATTAGCACTGAACGCTGTGTCGGCTGGTTTATTGATGAGTATGCCGCGCTGGAAAAAGCCAGGGATGTCCTTGCCAAACCGGACAGAACCAGCAAAGTTAATTAAAAGACCGCTGGCAAAGCACTATACTTCGCAGCCAATACAACATCACAACACATAGAAGTAGTAGTGCAATGACAGCATCTTCCTGGTTATCCATCCTGGCCATTTGTGCGCTTGGTACCATCTCACCGGGCCCAAGTCTGGCGGCCGTCATGAAAAGTACCGTGCAGGGGTCCAGGGCCCATGGGCTGGTTACGTCGATTTCCCATGCCCTGGGGATTGGTATTTATGCGTTTCTGGTGGCGGCGGGTATCGGTGTTGTGATTACTGAAACGCCCTGGCTCTATAAATTCATTACCTATGCAGGTTCTGCCTATCTGGCCTGGATGGGGTATAAGGCTATTACCTGTGCATCCTCGTTAATTAACGACCAGCATCAGTTACAGCAACAGCTGAGCCTGAAACAGGCGGCAATTAACGGCTTTCTGGTCTCTTTCCTGAACCCCAAGATTGCCGTATTTTTCCTGGCGCTGTTCAGCCAGTTTGTGACGCCTGATTCCACGGTAATCACTCAGATACTGATGGCATCCATTGCCACACTCTGCGATGGCGTCTGGTATTGCCTGGTTGCCTCAGTAGCAGGCCATGGCAAAGTGCTGCCAGCGCTACGAAAAAGAGCCACGCTGATCAACCGGCTGTGTGGCATCCTGTTGATTCTGGTGGCTCTTCGTATTGTGTGTATGTAAGTAGTTAACCAGATGGAATCCTATTTTTCTGACTCAGTGATCAGTCAAAAAGGCTCAAGTCCCGAACGGCACCCTTATCTGCACTGGTGACCATACGGGCATAAGCTTTAAGTGCCGTGGAGACCCTTCTTGGCCGGGACTTAACCGGCTGCCAGGCAGCTTTCCCCCGGGCCTCCATGGCTGTCCGTCTGACGGCCAGCTGGTCTTCGGTCAACTGGACATTAATGCTTCGGTTGGGAATATCTATCCGAATGATATCCCCATTTTCCACCAGGCCAATGGCACCACCGGATGCGGCCTCAGGAGAAGCATGACCAATGGACAGTCCGGAAGTCCCCCCGGAAAAGCGTCCATCCGTCAGCAGCGCACAGGCCTTACCCAGCCCTTTCGATTTCAGATAACTGGTGGGGTAGAGCATTTCCTGCATACCCGGCCCACCTTTTGGCCCTTCGTAGCGAACAATCACCACCTCTCCCGGCTGCACCCGGTCTTCCAGAATAGCGTTGACCGCGTCCTCCTGACTTTCACAGATATGGGCCGGACCTTCGAAGACCAGGTTATCATCATCAACACCCGAGGTTTTGACGACACAGCCATCGGCGGCAATGTTGCCATAAAGCACTGCAAGCCCCCCCTCAGTACTGAAGGCATGTTCCAGTGAGCGAATACAGCCTTCTGCCCGGTCATAATCCAGTGTCTCCCAGCGATAATCCTGACTGAAGGCTTCTGTCGTACGAATACCGGCAGGACCGGCCTTAAAGAACGTTGTTACCGACTCATCACGGGTTTGGATAATATCCCAACGGGACAGGGCTTCACTGACGGTGGCGCTGTGCACCATGGGAATATCATTGTGCAATAATCCGGCACGATCCAGCTCACCAAGGATACCCATCACCCCACCCGCCCGGTGAACATCTTCCATATGGTATTTCGGGGTGTTGGGTGCCACTTTGCATAACTGGGGGATCCGACGGGATAACTCGTCAATATTACGCATATCGAAAGGTATGCCACCTTCCTGGGCAGCCGCCAGCAGATGCAGGATGGTATTGGTCGATCCACCCATGGCGATGTCCAGACTCATGGCATTTTCAAACGCCTTGAAACTGGCGATGGATCTGGGCAGTACACTCTCATCGTCGTGTTCATAATAACGCCGGGTGATGTCAACAATACGGCGAGCTGCTTCCAGAAACAGCTGTTCACGGTCAGCGTGAGTAGCCAGCATGGAACCATTGCCCGGCAGGGAAAGACCCAGCGCTTCCGTCAGACAGTTCATGGAGTTGGCGGTAAACATCCCTGAGCAGGAACCACAGGTTGGACAGGCTGAACGCTCATACTCGGCAACAGTTTCATCATCGGCATCTGAAGCGGCGATCACCATGGCATCAACCAGGTCAAGCCCATGTTGTGACAGTTTGGTTTTACCCGCTTCCATTGGCCCACCTGAAACAAAAACCACCGGAATGTTCAGGCGCATGGCCGCCATCAACATGCCCGGGGTGATTTTGTCACAGTTGGAAATACAGACCAGCGCATCGGCTGTGTGGGCATTGACCATATATTCCACGGAGTCAGCGATGATGTCCCGGCTGGGCAACGAATAGAGCATGCCATCGTGCCCCATGGCAATGCCATCATCCACGGCAATGGTGTTGAACTCTTTCGCCACACCGCCATGCTGCTCAATTTCACGGCAAACCAGTTGCCCCATGTCCTTCAAATGAACATGGCCAGGTACAAACTGGGTAAATGAGTTAGCGACAGCAATAATGGGTTTGTTGAAATCCCCATCGTTCATACCTGTTGCCCGCCATAGCGCACGGGCTCCGGCCATATTACGGCCATGGGTGGATGTTCTGGAGCGATAGGCTGGCATGAAACAGTCCCTCTACTAACGGTCAATGGCAAATGGTTTTATTCTTGCTTCTGTCTGTACACGGTAACTTTTTAGAAAGCCAATGCACTCCTTGCTGACGGGGTTTTTATCGCCATCCAATGGCGGCCGGTTAGAATATCAAAATTCAGGCGATTTGTCTGACTATGTGGAAATACCACTGGAAAAACCGGAATCGAATCCACTCTTCAAAGTCATCACAGAAAATAAGACGTAGCCATTGAAAAGTGGCCATTACCAGGAGGGCCAAAAAAAGACGCTCAGCCGGCAAACTGGTGCTGCCGGGCGCTGTGTTTTTCAATCATGATATCAATGGCTTCCTGGTCATAGGGCCGCAAGCCGGAGAGAATCATGGTTTTCTCCCCCATCCCCACCACATCACCATTTTCACGGTAAACAAAGTTAAGCGTTACCTTACCGCGCTTGCCATTAACGTCCAGAGTCGCGCCTGCTGGTTCCAGGTGCGGGTTTACCAGGTCAACACGGGCCATTTTCAAGGTCATGCTGTCGTAAATGACCAGCGGTTTGACGGTATTGATCATTACCCCATGGGATTTCATCAGCGGCACAAAGACATTAGGGAAACTCTCACCGGAGAAGGCCACATAACTGCGCACCAGCTGCTCAATCATCAACGTATCGTGGCTGCAGGCTCCGTGGCGCTCAATATCCAGATACAGCTTGCCGGAAAGATCATAAATGCTCTTATGCCCTTTATCGTTGGTACAGATTTCCAGCTCAACACCGTCGGTGACCATACCATTGAAAGTGACACGCATATCGCTATACAGGCCTTCGCTCAGCAGGATCTTGGCAAATAGCAGATCACCCGGAACGCAGAAGCGGGAGTTATCCACATCATGCAGAGGGTTAAAATCATTGGCAATGCGCTTCGCAAACTGGCTGGCCTGTTCGCGGGTAAAGGAAAAGCGGTTGTCTGCCAGAGAGGTACAGTATTGATCAATAAACATAGTGTTAAAGCTGAATTCCTGCCGCAGTCATCCCTTCAGTCAGACGGCACTCAATGCCCCTGGCTATCGGATGTTCAGTCATTAGTGACAAATACCCATGTAAAACAGCGAACATTCTACCCTGCTCTCGCCCACAGAACAGTAGGGACGGGAAAGCGGGTATTACTCAGAGGCATAAGAGCAATAGCCAGCACCTTACCATAAGTGGTTGACCAACCACTTATTTTATGAATACCAAGCAAGCATTGCGAAGGCCGTAGTTTCAGGAAACACATCTTAAGTGAGTAGCCCCCTGAAGCCTATCAGTAAATCGTAGCTTTTTGTTTAAAGCATCATTACCGAACTTAACGTTATTGCCGTGGTCTAAACATACAGTTCAACTGCAATTCAACCCCTGACGCTAGACCCAAACCGATGGCAAACTCTTATAACCTATCCCCTCATCTACCGTTTGTCCCTCAAACCTCAAACGATCACGGGGCATTTCTGGAAGCATTAGCGTTAACTGAAGCGATAACGACTTTGAAGGCACATCTGCCAAAAGAGCGGCAAACACAGGAATCACTGGATCTACGTAACCGATCTGTCAAAGCAACTGAACATCCGGTTGTTCAGTACACGAACGCACAACTGGAAACGAAAAAAAAGCTGTGTCATCGAGGGAACAATGTCACTCTAGAAAGAGAAAAACGATATTTTCAAATGCCATCAGCAGAAACACTCTCTCATCTTCTGGACCAGTTCCAGACCACTTATGTGAAATTCTGGCAGCTACAGGAACTCGTGGAATCCAGAGCAGAAACTCCGCAAAAGAGCTTATTAACCATAGGGGATGATCTGGAACAGTTTGAAAATCACATTATTGATTTTTTACTGAGTTGCACACCTTCGGACCCGGAGCAAATTCAAGACCTTTTCTTAATAAGCATTTGGTTACAATGGATAAAAAAATCTAAAGATAAAGTAGAATCGGCTAACCATGTTTTAATCAGCAAACGTATTTTATCATTTTTCGAACATGAAAAAATGGCCAATATACCGCTCGCCAAAATCAATCACAGAGTCACTTGCTGTGATCTGAGGAGCCAGAAAATGGTACCTTATGATGAAGACTTACTGCCCACTGTCATCATCACAAGCATTACCAACTCATTACAATACATATTTTTTTTTAGAGACCCTGAAACTATAAAAGCCAATATCATAAAATTTATTGATGACTCCGAATTATTTAAAAGAAGACAAGACGCGCATCAATGGCTTGCAAAAAATTTAACCATTTCAGAATGGTTCGGCTCTGCGCTCAATGTGGTTAATAAAGTGAAATGCAGTAATTTTCCTATCATTCCCGGTTCAACAGACATTCCTGATTTAAACCCGAATTCGTTATTATTCTACGTATTTCGGTTTGGTGAAAATGGTCAGCTGGCATATAACTCACCGGACATTAGCCTGTCAGCATTGGAACAGCTCATCCGTTTCCTCCAGATCCCCGAATTCAGGAAAAAAGTATTACCTTCAATACAGGAAATTGCATCAACAGAAACACACCTGCCAGTTTTGAATACTATTTGTAATTTTCTGATTAGTCCAGATACCTTCCAGCTTATCGATGTCCCCAACAAAGACAGCAGGCTCTATTTATCCGCGGTTTTGTACTACCTGAAAAAAGAACCTGAAAAAGCAGAAAGTGAACTGTTAAAATCCCGGGTGCCTGAAGCCCGATGGTTACTCAGCAAGGTGTATGAGCAAAGCAACCGATTAGATGAAGCCATTCACCACTCCAGACTGGCCATACAACAAGGTATCAGTGCGGCCAACCTGCAACTGGCTTTGCTGCTGATCAAGAACAGAAAGAATGATCTCGGTTCAATAGAGGAAGTTATTACCCTTTTGCAGAGGGCTATAGAGCACTATGATTTTATCGATGCCAAAGACGTATCATTCTATATTCAGGGAATTATTGATGAACTGGAACTCTCCGAAACAAAACCTCTCGCTCTGGAAGCGACATCTGATGAAATAACATCTGATGAAATAAAGGGATCCAGAAAACAACGACGCCGTCCAGGCTCAACCAGAAAAGAGAAAACCACAAAAATACCGGGTAAAAAGAGATTTCAGAGAAGTGTACCCAGAGACCTGAAAGAGCAAAAACCAAGCCCTGGCGAAGATCAATGTTCTATCAACGCCAGCCCTGTGCGCTCCACAAGCATCGAAGAACCCCCCATTCAAGGGGAAAGCATTAAATCAATCCCTCGAATCCGGCTGTCCTACATCAGCCTCTCCGTTACACAGTTATTGCACAACAGCGACTTTGAACAGGCTCGAGCCGTATTAGAACACTTCTGCCAGGAAACTCAGCTCACAATACAACAGGCAAGCTTTGCTCACATGGATTTATGGAGCCTCAGAGTGATAGCAAACGGATCTGAACATCTGGAAGCCTTCAATGCGTCAGCCAAACAAGAACAGAAGTCCGGTGAGTTAAATATACTGGCTCAATCCGGCAAAGCTCTAACCGATTACGGCCTGGATCGGAAGGCTTGCGGCACGGTTTTATTATCTGACGACATTCCAAAAACCCAACTGGCCATTCGAAAACTGATTATTGATAAAGCGCTGGGCTGGCTATGCTGCCTCCACCCTCGTGACCAGACTTTAGCCGACTATAAGGCTCAGTGGATCATTCAGCCCTGCGCTATAGCCAGGCATCATTTAGCCGAATTTGAACATAGCCTGTCACTGACATTCGTCACCGGTTCTTTTTTATCCCTTATTGGCCACATACATGGTGATATGGCATCAGATTGTGATGACCAAAAAGAGAAAAACAGGCTCAAACAAAAATCGGGGGAATTTTACAGCACAGCCAATGAGTTTAATAGTTGGAGAATTCGATTAAAAAACGAACCCTCGTTACGCCATCGCATCGCCAAAAAGACCCCTTTAGGCAATATTCAAAGACTAAGGAAAAAACTGGCAACAGAGCAATAGCGTCAAAGGTGGGGGGATTGCCCCCACCACCATTCGTATCAAAGACCCACGTTGTTCTTCTGTAAGACTTGCTCCGCACGATAACTGGATCGCACCAGCGCACCGGAAACGACTTCCAGGAATCCTTTTTCCAATCCCCATTGCCGATATTTTTCAAACTCTTCCGGCGTGACATAACGCTCAATGGGAAGATGGTTAACCGTTGGCTGCAGGTACTGGCCAAAGGTAACGATATCCACATTAATGGCTCTCAGATCATCCAGGGCTTCCAGAATCTCATCATCGGTTTCACCGAGCCCCAGCATCAGGCTGGTTTTCGTCAGGACATCAGGGCGGTATTTCTTGGCATGTTCCAGCACAGCCAGTGTCTGCTCGTAACTGGCCCTGGGGTCACGCACGGGGTGAGTCAGTCGGCGCACGGTTTCTACATTCTGGGCAAAGACCGCTATGGGGCTATCAACAACCTTTTCAACATGGGACATGACACCGAGAAAATCAGGCGTCAGAACCTCTACATCTGTATCCGGGTTTTCTTCTTTAACCCGGCGAACCACCGCAGCGTAATGCCCGGCACCGCCATCCGGCAGGTCATCCCGGTTCACCGAGGTCAGCACCAGATATTTCAGATTCATCAGCTTGACCGAGTTAGCGGTATGCTCTGGTTCATCATGATCCAGCCACCCTTTGGGATTCCCGGTATTCACCGCGCAGAACCGGCAGGCCCGGGTGCAGGTATCACCCATCAACATGATGGTTGCAGTACCAGAGCTCCAGCACTCGTTGATATTCGGGCACATGGCCTCTTCGCAGACCGTACTGAGCTTATGCTCATGCACGGTACTTTTAACTTCTTTGTACTTTGTGCCGTGACTTGCTTTTATTCTGAGCCAGGATGGTTTCCGCTGAATCGGGGCATGCTGCCCCCCGGCACTGGCTTTAATGCCATTTTTAATGGCTGTGATACCTTTGTCATTGACAAATTTGGTGCCACTTTCTACTTTGACGCTACCGTCTATTTGCACGGTAGGAATAATGTTTTCCGGTTTCATCCGTGGGCTTTCTCCGGTGAGGCCGCTATTCACCAGCTCATGACCTTTTAATGGCTCATGGCTGTCAAACGATTCAAGACCGCTGTTTTCGGAATGAGTAGACATGCCTCCCCCTGTTTTTTTGGATTACTGCTAACTGGACTGGTAAAGGGCTTAACCTTTATCTCCGCTATCTGCCGTCAACAGCTCATCAATCGCCGTTCTTTCATCAATATTGATGTAACTGAGTGCTTTCTGAAAGCATACCAGTAAACGCCGACTCACTTCCTCCATATCGACATTTCCCAGCAGCGATGCCATATCCACCACATTAAGCCCGCGATAACCACAGGGATTAATTCGGTTAAACGGTTCCAGATCCATATCGACGTTCAGGCTTAAACCGTGGTAAGAACACATCTTACGAAAGCGAAGCCCAAGGGAGGCAATCTTGGCACCATTGACATAAACACCCGGCGCATCCGGCCTGTTCTGTGCCTCTAAACCATAACTGGCCAGCATTGCAATGACGGCACTTTCCAAGGCAGAAACCACAGCCCTTGGACCACTCTTCTTCCGGCGCACATCCATCAGGAAGTAAAACACCAGCTGCCCCGGGCCATGATAGGTAACCTGGCCACCACGATCCACCTGAATAACCGGGATATCTCCCGGGAACAGAACATGTTCCGGCTTGCCAGCCTGCCCCTGGGTGAAAACCGGGGGATGTTCCACCACCCAGAATTCATCCCGGGTCTGATCATCCCTGGTGGCAGTAAAGGCTTTCATAGCCTGCCAGACAGGCTCGTAGTTTCTCCGCCCGAGATAACGAACGATCAGGTCATTTTCAATACCGTCAGACTGTTGGGTGCTTTCAGCCATCAAAGCCCTGTCCATTACAAAACCATCTGAATACGGCCACTGGCTTTCAAATCTTCAAAGAGTGCCTGCAGTTGAGGTTCGCCAGTGGCATGAATAACCACGGTCACTGACATGTACTTGCCATTTCGGCTGGTTTTCATTTTGGCATGGCCATCGAAGTCCGGTGCGTGTTTGGCCACCACCCGCAGCACAAAATCTTTATAATCGGGAGCGGAGTGCCCTACGATACGAATAGGGTAATCACAGGGGAATTCAATTTTCGGGGCCTGTGGCTCATTCATAACCATCTACCTACATCATTGTCGGACTGTACGTCGGACTATAAACAGTAAAAGCGCTGCACCCTCGGGAATACAGCGCTTTTCACGCTTTTCTTTAACCCGGTTTATGCAAACAGCCCGGTAAAGAACAAGACAACACTATCCCAGATACGCTTGAAGAAACCTCCCGGCTCAACAGCCTGCTGAGCAATCAGCGGCACCTCACGAACCAGTTCATCTTCCAGCATAACGTTCACTGAACCGATGGTCTGACCTTTCTTGATGGGGGCTTCCAGCTTTGGGTCGATCTTCAGAGAGGCGGTCAGGTTCTTACCCGTCCCCCTGGGCACAGTGACAATCAGGTCTTCGGTAATACCCGCAGTAATTTCACTGATGTCCCCTTTCCAGACCTTAACGGTTTGCAGAGGCTCGCCACCTTTTTTCACGTCCACATTTTCAAAGAAGCGGAAACCATAGGTCAGTAGTTTCTGGGCGTCATCCGCACGCTGCTTCTCACTGGCGGAGCCCAGCAGCACAGCAATCAGCCGGCGGTCATCACGCTTGGAGGTTACTGCCAGGTGGTAGCCGGTGTCTTCAATATGCCCGGTCTTCAGACCATCCACATAGGGGTTGGTCCAGAGCAGACGGTTACGGTTTGCCTGACGACGCAGGGGTTTACCGGTTTTTTTATCGACGCCGTACTGAAAATACTTCTCAGCATACCAGCCGTAATATTCCGGATAGTCCTGAACGATATGCTTGCCAAGAGTGGCCAGGTCACGGGCGGTCGAGTAATGGTCATCTATTGGCCAGCCGGAAGCATTCTGGAACAGCGTGTTGTTCATGCCAAGCCGCTGGGCGGTACTGGTCATCAACTGGGCAAAGGCTCCCTCGCTGCCAGCGATGTGTTCAGCAACCGCAACGCTGGCATCATTACCGGAAACGATAATGATACCTTTCAGCAAATCTTCAACCGTTACCCGTTCCCCAACTTCAATAAACATAGTGGAACCGCCCAGGCTCCATGCTTTTTCACTGACCAGAACCTGATCGTCACGGTGGATGTTACCCGCAGCCATTTCCATTTCAGCCAGATACGCGGTCATCATCTTGGTCAGGCTGGCCGGATGCATGGGCTCATCGGGATTCTGTGAGGCCAGCACTTCACCGCTGGCGGCGTCCATCAGAATGTAGCTTTTCAGGGACACTTCCGGCGGTGAAGGAATCTGTCCAAAAGCACTGGCCTGGCCGGCAAAAACAAGACCAGTCATGGCCAACGCTCTCAGCCAGTGGGGGGCCGCCAGCTTATGAAGGGAAGATAAAATTCTTTTGCCCATGCAGGTAAATGCTCTGAATATATGGATTTTCATCATTATAATGTTCAAGTCTTTAGAGGTTAACTGCAACTTGCAACAACTGATAACAATTCATCGATTGGCACAGCAGACCTCCCGTCAGGTCAGACGCGAGCAGGCCTATTCGTCATAAGGAATACTTTTTTCCCATGATGGATATCCTCATGAAAAGTACGCCAACCCAACCGCTCATAAAAGCTCACTTGATCCGGAGTATACAGGAATAGCGGACCCAGGTTCTGCTGCCGTGCATATCCCATTGCCACCTTTACCAGCTGCTGACCATAGCCATACCCCCGCTTCGACGGTTCCACATAGACATTGGCCAGCCATGGTGAAAACTCCGGATAGTTTGGCAGATCCTCTGTGAGAATGCTGACTGATCCCCAGACACTCCCTCCCTCTGCAAGCACCCAGGTTTGCGGGATCAGGTCGGTCAGCAAAGAAGCTTCCATATCCTCCCGAAAGTCACTCAAATCACTCCCGGGGTATAAAGCCCCCCACTCCCTGTAATGCCAACGCGCAACCGTTTCGATGCATGAGGGCAGGTCTTGCAAATTAACAATTTTCATCAGGATTAATAGCAAAGAAATCTATAACCATGATTGTACCCCAAAGCACTGAAAAACCTGACCTTGCGGAAAGCAGGGTAGCTAAAAAAACACTACAAACCTTACGCCCCAAGGCCTTACGGTGACAATGAATTATTCGGGCAAGGTTGCCAAACGCCCTCTATTTTTATCTGTGAATACACGACTATGAGCCAGCAATGCCTTTCAACCGTAACAGTAATCAATAACTCTATGATTGATAAAACATGGGACAGTGGGAGTGACTCAATGTTAAATGAAGACCTGTACGAGTGTCTGATTGAACTCGGTATCAATGAACCCAAAGCTCGGGCAGCAGCAAAAGAGAATGCCAAGCTGACAGAAATGAGCGAAGACATTGTCACCATACGACAAACGGTCTTTGAACTCACCCGCCAGAGCAGCGGGATGAATGAGCGCCTGATCAATGTTGAAGAACTGATGAAAGCTCTGATTCAGCGCATCAACAGTATGGAACAGTGGCAGACTCAAACCGATGAACATCTGACGGATTTTGAAGGTCGCCTGACGGGGGTAGAAGGGAAATTGATCGGTGTTTCAGGCAGGTTGACCGGCGTTGAAGATCGTCTGACCCGTGTAGAAGACGAGCTGGCCGAAATCAAAGGCATGCTGAAAATACTGGTTGATAGAGAATAGGACAGAGTTAATCCATCCTATCCATAGCCCGAATCTTATGGGGCTTTGACTACCTGTTCAGACTGTTCTGCCTCTACTTCAGTCACCATCTTTTCGGAAGTTCCCGCATCACCCATGGACTTTTCATCGACAGGCTTTTCATACACAAGATAGGGCGACGCAAACTCAGCCGAGCTTAACCCCTCCAGCAACTCCTCCAGATGATCAGGACTTTCTACCGGACCAATCCTCACCCGATACAGCGGTTCTGGCGCATCCCCCTTGACCACTTTCGCCTGGACACCCGCCCGGGAAAAGAGATCCCGACGTAAAAGTTGCGCGTTATGGTAGTTTTTAAAGGCGGCCAGTTGCAGGTAGAGCAACTCTCCATCCCGTTCATGGGCGGGAGAACGGGCAAAGGTCTCCGGGTCAATGCCTTCTATTGCCACATTTGCCAGCCCTGAATCAGCGAACCCCAGCTTTTTTGCCGCAACATAAGAAAGATCGATCAATCGGTCACCATGAAATGGCCCACGGTCATTGACCCGCACCACCACCGACTGACCATTCTCCAGATTAGTGACCTTGACATAGGAGGGCAGTGGCAATGTTTTATGGGCCGCTGTCATCTTGAACATATCATAGATTTCACCGTTGGCCGTCTGCTTCCCGTGAAACTTGGTGCCATACCATGAAGCCTCGCCCTTTTCTGCATAACCATTGGCAGAGGCCATCGGCTGATAGTGAATCCCACCCAGGGTATAGGGTGTATTTTTAACAGGGACCTGTATCGGCGACGGGACTGCGTCAGGAATGGTACTGATATCAACGGAATCAGCCGGTGGGCCATCCTGAACCTGTGGACTACTGCTACAGCCAACCAGGGCTGATAGCATGATGGCCGGAACCAGCCGGAACCCCCGGGTGTTAATTCCCACGATTTTCTTCATTGATACCAGGCCTGAGAGACCGGCTCCAGATCGTCCCATTTGATCAAACATACTTTTCAACGTTAACAAATAATATTCCTGAGGGTTCGTTATCACTCAACCGGGAAGCCGCCAAAGGCTCATTACAGTGAGCCTTCAGCAAAGATCAGCCACCCCGGGAAAACCATCATCCCTGTTTACCTTTCGCAACCTGCTTTTGCAATGCCAGAGACTGTTTATAACTGTCCTTCACTTCTCTGGACAACTGATAAACGGCAAGGGCATACATCTGGCTACGGTTGTAGCGGGTAATGACATAAAAATTATGCAGTCCGACCCAATACTCAGCGCCAGCACTGCCTTCATGTTTCATCGCCAGAACTTTAGAGGATTTCGGTACCATTTTCGGCACAGCCCACCCGGCTTTTTGCACAAGACTCAGTTTTTTGTCCGGTTTCAATCCTGAAGAGACCATCTGCTCATGCTTAACGCCTGAAACCTTTGCCTGAACTGCCACACCACTGCCGTATTTCCAGCCGTGTTTTTGCAGATAGTTGGCAACGCTGGCGATGGCATCCTCATCGCTTAGCCAGATATTTGCCTGCTGATCGCCGGTATAATCGACCGCATAGGCGCGGTAGCTGGACGGCATGAATTGAGGAATGCCCATGGCTCCGGCATAGGACCCGGTCAGTTCATCAACGTCCAGATTCTGTTCACGGGCGAGCAGCAGAAAATTTTTCAGTTCTTTGCGGAAAAACTCACCTCTTCGGGGAAAGTCAAAGCCCAGCGTCGTGAGCGCATCCAGCACTTTAAAGCCACCGGTCTGCCGACCGTAATAGGTTTCTACACCAATAATCGCCACAATAATATTGGCTGGCACCCCCAACTCCTGTTCAACACGGGCCAGGGTTTCGGCATTTTCTTCCCAGAAGCTGACACCCTTCGCTATCCTTTCTGGCGTGATAAATATCTTGCGGTAGTCTTTCCACTCCAGAGTCCCTTCGGCAGGGCGACTGATCAACTCCAGTGCCCGCTCGGAACGCTCCGCCCCGGCCAGAATATCCTCAAGCTCTGTCCTGGAAAAACGGTGTTCAGTTACCAGTTCATCAATAAAAGCATCAACATCCTGCCTGCCCAGATAGTCACTGTCGTGATTTTCCTGGGCTAGTGCCCAGGTGACAGGTGTAGCAACCACAGCAGCCATCAGCAGGCCACCACGAAACATTCGACGGAATACCCCGGGAAAATTTTTCATGTATCCGTACCTATTCAAAAATAACAAACTCAGGGTTCTCACAAACACCAAAACAACGACAACGATAAGTAGTTGGCCAAATGGAATCGTATATTTCTGGCTAAGTGGGCAGTTGCTATGCAAGGCGCAACGTAGGGAGCATAGCCGTAGCTATGTGACCGGAGTTGCAACGCCGCAGAGTGACTGACAACTTAGTCAGAAATATATGATTTCATTTGGTTAACTACATACATAACCCAACCTGCCTCTACATTAATCGACAGTGGTTTTGAATTCTATGGAAGAAAGGTAAAGATCTATTGGGAAGCCCTCAGAAAAGAGCGATGGGTATGTATCGACATCAGAAAACCAAAACCGGCCAGCAGGGTCACCAAAGAAGTCCCTCCCCGGCTAACCATGGGTAATGGAACGCCCACCACTGGCAGGAGTCCACAGACCATCCCGATATTGACAAAGATATACACGAAAAACGTCAGAGTAATACTACCTGCCAATAAACGACCAAAGAGCGTCTCGGCATTCAGGGTGATGAATAGTCCCCGCCCCAGAATCAGGGTATACAGGGCAAAGAGCACCAGACATCCCATCAGGCCAAACTCTTCCGCCAGAACGGCAATGATAAAATCCGTATGGCTCTCTGGCAGAAAATCAAGATGCGATTGCGTGCCCTGTAACCAACCCTTGCCATAAAGCCCACCGGAACCAATGGCGATGGTGGATTGGATGATATTCCAACCGGCTCCCCACGGGTCACTTTCAGGGTTCAGAAATGTCAGCACCCTCCGCTTTTGATAGTCATACATAAAGAACTGCCAGAACACATAGATCGCTGGTGCCGCAAGACAGATGGCAGAAAATATCATGCGCTTGCGCAAACCGGCCAGCAGCAGCACAAACAGGCCCGATGAGCCAATCAAAATAGACGTGCCAAGGTCAGGTTGTTTGGCAATAAGTACCACCGGCACAGCAATAATAATCAGTGAGAAAATCACATCTTTAAACGAAGGAGGCAGTGGACGCCTGGCCAGAAAAGCTGCCATGGTAATCGGCATAATCAGCTTGATCACTTCCGATGGTTGAAACCGGAAACCCGGCAGCTGAATCCAGCGCTGCGCACCTTTGGACTGTACGCCCATAAACAGAACGGCCAGCAATAGCAGCACCCCTGCCACATAAAACCACTTGGCCCACTGCATCAGCACCCTTGGCGGAATCTGGGCCACGATCAGCATG
Source organism: Endozoicomonas sp. ALB091 (assembly GCF_049310265.1). Taxonomy (NCBI): domain Bacteria; kingdom Pseudomonadati; phylum Pseudomonadota; class Gammaproteobacteria; order Oceanospirillales; family Endozoicomonadaceae; genus Endozoicomonas; species Endozoicomonas sp. ALB091. The sequence goes on from NZ_JBLYNQ010000006.1 coordinate 315,268, forward strand.
ACGGTCAGACTGATGCCCAGGTAGGTTGCCTGTCGAATAACAACCGACATATCCCGACCGGTGGCACTGTAAAGAATAAAGAGCCCCGCACCACAGAGTAAAAGCAGAAACCCGAGCAGCATAAAATCAATATGCCAGCGCATGGACAGTCCCGGGCCGCGGCCAAACCCGTGGAGATCAATCTGGCGAACAAAATCCTGGTTGGCCATTATTTCTCTCCCTTCACTTGATGGCTGTTGACCGTTAATCTTGGCAGCAGGTAGGAATCCATAACCTTTCTGGCGACATTGGCAGCACCATTGCTGTTTTCCAGAATAACAGCAACGGCAATAAGGGGATCTTCTACCGGTGCAAATGCGACAAACAAACTGTGATCCCGCTCGAACTCTTTCAGCTTCTCAGCATCGTACTCCTCTCCCTGGGGAATACTGACCACCTGTGCTGTCCCGGTTTTACCGGCCATACGATACTTGAGTCCCCGACCGATTCGCCAGTGTGCGGTTCCCCCCGGAGAGTGAACAACATCTTCCATGGCTTTGATAATGAGTTCCCAGTTCTTGGCTTCCGCCTCGGGAGTCCGGCCAATGGTGATGTCATCCCCCCAGAATTCCCCCTGGATTTCAGGAATATCCTCTTTCACCAGGCGGGGCTGAACATACTTGCCACGGTTGGCGATAAGCGCCGTTGACTCTGCCAGCTGCAAGGGGGTTGCCAGCATATACCCCTGCCCGATGATCGCAATCACCGTTTCACCCGGATACCAGGGCTGGCCATAGGCACCTCGTTTCCACTCACTGGAGGGCAAAAGGCCCGGACGCTCTTCCCTTATATCAATGCCGGTTTTGTGGCCAAAGCCGAATTGATCAGCAAAATCATGGAGATTATCGATACCCAGCTTCCCGGCCTGAATATAGAAATAGGTATCATTGGATGCTGATATCGCGCGGGATAAATCAACCCAGCCATGACCGGAACGTTTCCAGTTACGAAAACGGTGATCACTGCCCGGTAGCTGAAACCAGCCTTTATCAAAAATTCTGTCCTCTGGTTTGACGATATCATTCGCCAGCAGTGCCAGCCCCATCACCGGCTTTACTGTGGAAGCGGGTGGGTACTCACCTAATGATGCCCGATTGTACAACGGTCGCTCGATATCTCTGTTGAGCGCATTGAACGTTTTACTATCAATCCCCGTCACAAACAGATTGGGGTCAAAGGATGGATTGCTGGCCATTGCCAGCACTCCGCCGGTTTTCGGGTCCATGGCCACCAAAGCCCCTCGGCGGCCATTGATTGCATCAATGGCCACCTTTTGCAGCTCACTGTCCAGATAAAGGTTAAGATCCTGACCGGCGTGCGGGCTAACTTTTTTCAATACGCGCAATACCCGGCCACGGGCATTGGTCTCTACCTCCTGGTGACCGGGTTTACCCAGAAGTACCGACTCGTAGGCGCGCTCTACACCAATCTTGCCTGTGGTATGAGTCCCGGAGTAGAGAGTCGGGTCCAGACGTTTCAAATCCCGATCATTAATTCGGCCTACATAGCCGATGCTGTGGGCAAAATGCTTTCCTTCGGGGTACTGCCGGATCAGTTCAGCATTGATGTCCACCCCCGGCAAACGGAAAAGATTCACCGAAATGCGGGCAATCTCTTCGGCGGTAAGATCAAACTTCAGAGGGACCGCTTCATAAGGTCGGCGTCGTTTAACCCGTTGATGAAAACGCTGCAGCTCACCGTCGGTCAGAGACAAAATATGACCAATATCATCCAGCAAACCAGCAAGATCTTTGGTCTGCTCCCGAACAATCGACAATATATGGCTGGGCTTGTTAACGGCAAGAAGCTTGCCATTGGTGTCGTATATCAGGCCACGGGTAGGAGGGATCGGCTGAACCAGTACACGGTTCTCATCCGATTGCGTGGACAGCTCATTGTAGCGAACAACCTGAAGATAGAAGAGGCGGGAAACCAGCCCCATAGCAAGGAGCACCATAAAGCCAATGGCAGCCCAAATCCGGATATTTACCAGTCTTTTTTCTGCCCCATGGTCCTTTAAGGTATCCTGCGGCATGTTATATCTCAGTCATCAGTCGTATGGTCAAGGGGCTGCTCTTAAATGCATCAACTGATACATTAGCCTGTTAATACACAAATATTAAACGTAAAAAATGCAGTGTTTCTCAAGAAAAAACACTGCATTTCAAATAAAAACTCTCACCAGAAAGCTAGCCTTCACTTTTACTTGAGTGAAAGTACTTCGTCAATCAAGGTTACATCAGTTTTACTTGTGGTAGGGATGATTGTGAAGAATGCTCCAGGCTCTGTAAACCTGCTCAGCCACCACAACCCGGACCAGCGGGTGCGGCAATGTTAATGGCGACAATGACCAGCGGAGATCCGCCTTTGCCAGACATGATGCATGCAAACCTTCCGGCCCGCCGACCAGTAAACTGACGTTGCGGCCACTGTGCAGCCACGCCCCCATATTGTCCGCCAGCTTCTCTGTGCTCCAGGCCTTGCCCATAATTTCCATGGTGACCACCAGGTCGCTTGAACCCACAGCAGCGAGCATCTGGCCAGCCTCTTTCTCCTGAAGGCGATTAATGTCAGAGCCTTTACTGCGCTTACCGAGAGGAATCTCAACAAGCTCCAGTTTCACGTCCGCACCCAGCCGACGACTGTATTCCTTATAGCCCTCTTCAACCCAACCCGGCATTTTTGAGCTAACCGATATCAGCCGAATCCGCATCAGGAGGGCTCAGCGACAACCAGGTCAGCACTGTCCCAAAGTCTTTCCAGGTCATAGAACTGGCGGGTAGCAGGCAGCATCAGGTGGACAACGACATCACCAAGATCCACCAGAACCCACTCGGACTTGTCCTGACCTTCAACCCCTAACGGTCGAACACCCTGTTTCTTACACTGCTCAATGACATTATCCGCCAGCGACTTTACATGACGGTTGGAGGTACCACAGGCAATCACCATAAAATCGGTAACACTGGTTTGACCCGAAACATTCAAACAGGTGATTTCATTACCTTTTACTTCTTCAATAGCTTCGACAACAAGCTGTTTTAACTCATCAGAATGCATAGACTGCAAAATTAACCTCGTATTGACGATCCGGCAGAGCATGGTTTGTTACCCTGTGCCGAATCAGGCCATTTAAACAGGGCAGGCTCTCAGCATTAATCATAGAAGTCAATGCCCGATACGCACCAGAGGCGGAAATCCACTATCAGAGCAGTATCACTGGCGAATATGGCCATCCCCAAAAACCACATACTTTTGCGAAGTCAGCCCTTCCAGGCCGACAGGCCCACGGGCATGGATTTTGTCGGTAGAGATACCAATTTCAGCACCCAGCCCATATTCAAACCCGTCGGCAAAACGGGTGGATGCATTCACCATAACAGAGCTTGAATCCACCTCCCGCATAAAGCGGCGGGCACGGGTAAAGTCCTCAGTGACGATGGCATCGGTATGATGAGAACCGTAGCGATTGATATGAACGATTGCTTCATCCATATCCAGAACCACTTTAATGGCCAGAACAGGGCCAAGGTACTCTTCTGACCAGTCTTCTTCAGTTGCTGCTACCGCACCGGGCAGAATCTCACAGGTAATAGGACATCCCCGCAACTCAACACCCTTCTGGGAATAAAGTCCTGAAAGCTCCCGCAGCAAAGGCTGAGCCACATCCTGATGCACCAGCAGCGTTTCCATGGCATTGCACACACCATAGCGATGGGTTTTCGCATTCATGGCAATCCGGACGGCCTTGCTGTGATCGGCCCGATCATCCAGATAAACATGGCAGACACCGTCCAGGTGTTTAATCACCGGTACCCGGGCGTCAGCACTGATGCGCTCAATCAGTCCCTTGCCACCACGAGGTACGATCACATCGACATACTCAGGCATGGTGATCAGCACACCGACAGCGGCACGGTCAATAGTTTCAACCACCTGAACCGCATCTTCAGGCAGCCCTGCCTGGGCCAGCCCCTGCTGAATACACCGGGCAATAGCCTGATTGGAGTGAATGGACTCACTGCCGCCACGGAGAATAACCGCATTGCCAGATTTCAGACACAGGCTCGCTGCTTCCACGGTAACGTTTGGACGGGACTCATAGATAATGCCAATGACGCCCAGAGGCACCCGCATTTTGCCTATCTGAATACCGCTGGGCACATACTTCATATCATCAATAGTGCCGATGGGGTCTGGCAGGGCGGCCACCTGACGGAGACCTTCAATCATGGTATCAATTCGGGCATCGGTCAGTTCAAGGCGATCCAGCATGGCGGCATCAAGCCCACGTTCCCGGCCAGCGTCCAGATCCCGGGTATTGACAAACTTCAGCTGTGAACGATCCGCTTCCAGTGCGTCTGCTATCGCCAGAAGTGCCCTGTTTTTCATCGCAGTATCAGCAACAGCCATCTCCTTACTGGCCTGCCGGGCTCTCTGGCCCAGTCCATGCATGTACTCCGTCACTTGATCAGCCAATGTCTTTTCTCCCGGCAACTTGCATCACCACTATCGTTTATTCTCTGCAATAAAAGGCTGCAAAACAGCCATATTATCAGTCCGCAATCGGCATGGTAAATTCAAATATCGTCCCGCCCTCCGGGTGACGCTGGAATGTCAACCGACCACCATGGGACTGAATAATGGAGTGACATACCGTCAGTCCAATACCCATACCATCCGCCTTGGTAGTGTAAAACGGCGTAAACAGTTTTTCTTCGGCATCATCTGCCAGACCATGGCCACGGTCAATGACCGACACTTTGACAAAGTTATCATCCAGCTTTTCGGTGCGAACATAGACACCGATACTGCGGGTCTCCATATCTCTCATCGCTTCCATGCCATTACGAATCAGGTTCAATGCCACCTGCTGGATCTGCACAGGGTCAACCTTCACATTCGGAAGCCCCTCTTCCTGCTCCAGATGGATTTCCATATGGTTGTTACGGGCGTCAACTTCGGCAAGCTTGTAGGTATCCTGAATCAACCGGTTGGGATCGACGCTGCCCAGAACATGGTCCGGTTTCTTCACAAAAGAACGAATACGGGCAATGATTTCCCCGGCCCGTCGGGCCTGGGTATTGACTTTTTCCATGGCCTCGGAAAGACCAAGGTCATCCGCCAATTCCAGCCGGGCCAGCATCCTTCTGGCCACCTGGGCGTAATTGGAAATCGCGGTCAATGGCTGATTTACCTCGTGGGCAAAGCCAGCGGCCATCTCACCCATGGTGCTCAACCGGGAGACATGGGTCAGCTGCTCTTTCTGGCTTTCCAATTCATCCAGGGCCTTCTGCAGGGCTTCCTGCTGCCTTTTTTTCTCGGAAATATCCCTGAACACAACCACTGCGCCACTGGGGGCACTGTTTTCCATAATCGGCGTACAGGAAAAATCCACCGGAAATGGCGAACCGTCACTGTGCAGGAACGTGGCATTTTCAACAGTTTTACTGACACCTTTGTTCAGGGATACCTCAATCGGTACCAGTGGCCCTGATGGGGCATCTTCACTCCCTTGCATCAACTGAATCAGGTTCTGCCCCGTCAGTTGTTCTATGGACCAGCCGGTCATGGCAGAGGCTGCCGGGTTGGCAAAGGTAATCAGTCCCAGTCGATCAAGGCCGAATATCCCTTCATTCATACTTTCCAGAATGCGGGCCTTATCAGCCTCCAGCTGTCGATTTCTCGCGGAAAGTGCCTGTTCAAGCTTATGGATTTTCAACTGGGTCTGTACCCGGGCAATGACCTCTTCCGCTTGAAATGGCTTGGAGATAAAGTCCACTGCGCCGGTTTCCAGGCCCCTGACCTTGTCTTTGGTGTCATCCAGGGCGGACAGGAAAATCACGGTTATATTGCGGGTTTCCGGGCTTTCCTTCAGCCGTTGGCAGACCTCATAGCCATCCATGCCGGGCATCATAATATCCAGCAACACTAAAGCGGGTTTTGCCTTGACAGCGATCCTGAGAGCACTCTCTCCATTCTTGGCAATAAGAAGCTTATAGCCACGGCCACTGAGGGTTTGCAGTAATACCTGCAAATTTGTCGGATTGTCATCCACAAGAAGAATACGCTCTTCTTCATGCTGCTCTACAGGAGCTTCAGCCAGATACATCGTCAGCAGATCCTGATTTCAGAAGGTTCATCAATGTAAAAATAGACGGAAATAAGTGGCTTATCTTACTATAACTTCGGCTTTTATCAGAGACCTTACTGCCATCAATCACTCTGACCAATGTCTTCAACATTGAGAATTCTTTTCCTGAGTTCTCTTATTCATGTTTCAATAGAGCTATTTCCCGTATTGATTCAATGGCGTTGAATCGCCCGTGATCATTAACTCATAACGGCCGAGTGCTTATGAAAATACTATTGATTGGTGGTACCGGGCTGATCGGCCAGGAAGTACAGCGGTTGTTCCTTGACAAGCAGATCCATTGTATCGCTCCGAAAAGGGATGAATTAAATCTGGACAATCCTGAGTCCATTGATGTCTGCCTGAAAAATTACCAGCCAGATATCGTGGTCAACTGTGCAGGTTATAACGATCCGGTGAAGGCCGAAAACGAGCCCTCCAAATGCTTCCGGATCAACCGGGATGCCATGGCGACACTGGCGGATGGTTGCCACCGACAGCAGGCCATTCTGGTCTATATTTCCACCTACCGGATTTTTGATGGCAGCAAAAAGGAAGCTTATACCGAAAAAGATATACCTAACCCTGCCGGTGTTCTGGCCACCAGCCGATGGCAGGCAGAACAGCAAATCAGTGAGCGCTGTCCAAGGCATATCATTCTTCGTCTATCCTGGGTCATCAGCCACCGGCGCACCAACCTTTTGAAGTACCTTCTGGACCAGATCAGCAAAGAGCAAGAGGTTGCCGTGGTATCCGATCAACAGGGGTGCCCGACCCCCAGCGACGATGCGGCAAGAGTTATTGTCGCGATCATCCAGCAACTGGGCTGTGGGGCTGAACCCTGGGGTACTTATCATTACGCCGGTGCAGAGTCTATCTCGGAAAACCGTTTTGCCGAGGTGGTGATTTCTGAGGCATCGCAATTTCAGGACCTGAAAATCCGAAAACTGCGTATGGATAAATTGAACGATCGTAATGGTATTCAGGCACCAGCCAATGCAACCCTCTCCTGCCGGAAAATTTTAAGTACCTTTGGCGTTCATAATAAACCCTGGAGAGGAGCCCTCGCCCGGATGATCAGAAGCTATTATGAAAGCGGTAACACTGAAATAACGTCATGAGGATAGCCATTAATGCCCGGTTCTCTTTTCTCTGCAAAACTCTTTAAGACTGAACAGCTCAGTGCCAATACACTGCAGCTGAGCTTTGAGTTGGCACAGGACGAAGGAGCGAGTTTTAATTTTATTGCCGGACAGTTTGTGCAGCTGCAGTTTGAGATGGATGGAAAACTTCATAAACGAAGTTACAGCATTGCCAACGCACCGGAGGACTTTAAGGCAACCGGCCTGCTGCAAATAGCGCTCAGCCTGGTCAGTGGTGGGGTTGCTTCCGGGCTTTTCCAGAAAGCCCCTGCCGGAACCGAACTGAATATTTCTGGCCCGTTCGGGGCCCTCACGCTGCCGGACACCTTTCCCGGACAGCTTCTTCTGGTGGGAACTGGTACGGGGATTGCGCCCTATCGAAGTATGATTCCGCAATTGAAAACGCTTAGTGATAAGGGAACAGCTGTCACCGTTGTAAAGGGTTTCAGGTATCGAGAGGAAAGCATTTACTCTGAAGATTTTGCCCAACTGCCAAACTTAAAGTACCGCACCTGTTTAAGCCGTGAGTCCACCGTCAATACAGCAAACCATGAGTATACTGGCCACGTGCAAGACCAGTTTGACGCCCTCAACCTGAACCCTGAAAACGATGTGGTTTATCTCTGCGGAAATCCGGGCATGATTGATGATTGTGTGACCCTGCTCAAAGACAGAGGGCTATCCCCCCGGCAGATCAAACGGGAAAAATACGTTTACTCCGGGCATTGATTCCGCTTTTCAGCGCAAGAGCAACCAGTCCCCAGAATAAACCAAGGCACAATCCCGTAATAACGTCGCCAAACCAGTTAACCTGCAAAACCAACCGGGCAAAAGCGTCAATCATCACCAGCCCCAAAGCGACGCTGGCCGATAGCCATTGGACTTTAAATGGACGGTTTACTGCTACCAAGGCAACAAAAGAAAACAGTACATAGACGATGACGGTTGCATGCACAGAGGGCAAAGCATAAAGATCAAGCCATATCACAGACCTGTCACTGTCTGCCAACCAGTTGATAAGCCAGACAGAGCAAACCATTAATACACCACCAAAAAGCAGACTAAACAGAGTGGCAAACCGATTAGAACGGCAAAGCCATAATAAGCCACCTGCGGAAACAATACTCAAAACAGGAATGCTGCCAATCTGGGCCACCCAGTACATCACCTTTTGCAACCAGGGCAATTGAACCGCTGTCAGCCATTGGTCAACACCTTGATTAACGCTCTCCAGCAACCCTGCCCGGTGAGCAGTAATCAGTAAGGTAAGCAGCCCTGATACCAGCACCAGATACCCGATAAACTGGGGCTTGAAGTGACGATGAGCACTGATCAGCAATGGCGGAAGCAGGATGGCAACACCGGTAATGGCTGACAACACAACCAACAATTGCTCGGGCACTTTATCATGCCACTGAAGTGCGGCTCCCGTCAGATAACCCGGAAGCAGGTAAACCGGAGACCAGGCCAGGGCGGAGAGAATATTAACGGTAAAAAAGTACCTGGGAACCATACCCATCATACCCGCTACTGCCGGTATGATAGGGCGGACAGGACCAACAAAGCGCCCGATCACAATGCTTAAAAAACCATACTCCCTGAAGAAATCTTCACCACGTTCCAACCATTGAGGATGACGATTAAATGGCCACCAGCCCCTGACTCGCTCGTGGTAATGATAGCCAAGCAGGTAACTGACCCCATCCCCGACAACAGCTCCCAGAAAAGCCCACAGGAGGATTGGATAGATAGAAACGGAAGCCGCCCCGGCAATAGCCGCTAATGCAAACAGCAGGGCCACACCCGGCAGAACAATGCCCACCACAACCAGTGATTCCAGACAGGCCACCATTGCTATAGCAGGACCAATCAGGCCAGTGTTCTGCTGTAACCATATATGAATGGGATCAAAATAAGCGTTATCCATGAGTTACCGTGGCCTTGGTGGGAAATACCTTGCTATTGATCTGGACTGATGTGTTATCAGAATTAGACTACAGTTTTATTCTAATAGACTACCCGGTAATGATGACATCGGACCGTTACCAGAAATAATGCCAGATGCTTGATCGTAAACAGCCCGAACTTACCGTTCTAACCGGGCAGATTTATAAAACTCACAATTTATCAGCTATAACGGGCTGCGGGCTAATCCTTCCTGCTGGTACAGCCTGATTTGCAAAGCAGGCCTGAGCGTTTAAACTGCGCCAGTTTTACAGGGTAAAAGCGGGCCTGTTGTTACCCGATAACTCAAAGCATCAACACAATATCTACCGCCAATCTCAACAACGGTATGCAGCCAGGGAGTTACAGGATGAGTGATGTACTGGAAGAACTGATTAATCAACTGAAACTGGAACCGATTGAAAACAATATATTCCGGGGCCAGAGTCAGGACCTTGGTTGGGGGCGGGTATTTGGTGGCCAGGTATTAGGCCAGGCGCTGTCTGCGGCAAGGCAGACGGTGGATCCTGAACGTCATGTTCACTCCTTGCATAGCTATTTTCTTCGCGAGGGCGACAGCAGCAAGCCGATTGTTTACACGGTGGACTGCATTCGCGATGGCAGAAGCTTCAATACCCGCCGGGTAGTCGCCGTGCAAAATGGACGCCCTATTTTCAATTTGTCCGCATCCTTTCATGTAAACGAAAGTGGGTTTGAACATCAGGACCCGATGCCAGACGTCATACCCCCGGAAGAAGCCCTGAGCGAAAAAGCCCTGATTCAAAGGCACAGCGACCTGATCCCCAAGCCGCTGCAAAAACGACTGCTCAGCGATACCCCCATTGAGATTCGCTTTGCTGACCCGGTTGATCCAATGGCAGATGACACCAGGGCACCACATCATAAAATCTGGATAAGAGCCAACGGAAAACTGCCCGATAACCCCGGACTGCATAAATACCTTCTGGCCTATGCCTCAGACTTTCAGTTCTTACCCACCAGCATGTATCCCCATGGGGCTGCTGCTTTCCAGAAACCCGTTCAAATAGCCAGTCTGGACCATGCCATGTGGTTCCACCGCCCATTCAGGATGGATGAGTGGTTACTGCACTCTATTGAAAGCACCCATGCCAGCGGTGCCAGAGCGTTGGTAAGAGGCCAGATATTCAATCAGGCTGGAGTAATGGTAGCGTCTACCATCCAGGAGGGGCTGGTCAGGCCGATCAGGGTTCAGACCAAGGTCTAAAGGAAGAATGAGCTGACCGCTCATAAACTTTTAATTGTTCGCTATTGAAATCTGGACCACCAATCAGCCCTGCCTTTGCTGATCGGTGGTTTTTTTTGTCCGGATGTAGGAAATGGAACCAGGCTCTGGATACCTGAGTAGCCAAAAGTGGTCATTAGTACGATAGTAAATCCCCCTTGTTGAAGGTTAAAATCCCAGCCCGGATATGTCATCAACTGCCCCGAATCCAGCTGGGGGAAACCGTATTAAGGGAATACTGTGAGCTTGTCATTTCTGTTGAAGCCCGTTGTCGGTAGATTAAGGCAATACCTGCCCTGCATTTTTACACTGCTCTCGATAATCCCGGCCTTGAGTCAGGGATCCGGTTCTGCAGTCATATTGCAATATCACCATGTCAGTCATGAAACCCCGAAAATCACCAGTGTCACCCCCGAAACATTCAGGAAACATATCAACTATCTTGCGGAGAATAAGTTCAATGTGATGCCACTGGTTGATCTGGTTGAAACACTTCGCAATAAAAAGGCATTACCGGAAAAAACAGTCGCCATCTCTTTTGACGATGCCTATCTGAGCATTTACACCGAGGCATTTCCAATACTCAGGGAGCAGGGGTTGCCATTTACCATTTTTGTCACGCCCGCACCGGTGGATAAAAACTATCAGAAGTTTCTCAGCTGGGCGCAACTGCGGGAAATGACGGAAGCAGGTGCTACCCTGGCAAACCACACCATGCACCACGCCCACAGTGTAGAAAGACTGCCCGGAGAAACCAGGGCACAGTGGCTTTCCCGGTTCCGTCAGGACCTGGATATGACAGAAGCCAGAATCCGGGAACAAACCGGTCAAAGTGTTAAGATGTTTGCCTGGACTTTTGGCGAAACCACCCCGGAACTCAGAGCTACACTGGATGAGATGGGTTATACAGGATTTGGTCAGCAGTCCGGAGCCGCTGGTGAATATTCTGACTTCACTCGTCTGCCACGTTTCCCCATGGCGGGTATTTATGGGGTGAATGACTTTGCCATTAAAGTCAACAGCAGGGCTCTGCCAGTGACCAGCCAGAGTCCCGACTCATCACTGATCACACAGGATAACCTTAAGCCCGAACTGAAGCTGACCCTGGCTGAAGGGGATTACCAGAAAAAACAGCTTAAGTGTTATGCCTCCGGCCAGGGTGAGCTGAAGGTAACCTGGCTTAACAAAGAGATGACTCTGTTCAGGACTCAAGCCAATAAACCATTACCAGTAGGCCGAACTCGCTACAACTGTACTGCACCATCCAACAGTGGTCGGCACTACTTCTGGTACTCCCATGCTTGGCTCAGATTGACAGATGAAGGTAAAGCGCTGGATTGACCAAGCTGAAGACTGGAGATGTTGACGTTTCGTTGCGTGCCTGCAACGAAACGTCGATAGGCTCTAACATGTAGTGGCACACGTAAAGTGGCTTATTAACCGCTCTATCAATTTAAGTGAAGTCGATGGTTTGATGAAAATAGTCTTAAAAATCAAAAAAATAGTACCAGTCGCCGTTTTTCTTCTGGCTGGGTGCACTGACCAGCAGTCTGCTACTCAAATTCAGCAGCCCCCCCAACACCTTGAAGCAGCACAGGCAAAAGCGATGCAGCTCTGCGCGGGGTGCCATGGCCCAACCGGTATTGGTACAACGCCACTAAACCCTAATCTGGCCTGTCAGAAAAAAGAATACATGGTTAAACAACTGCAATACTACCGAAACGGTGCCAGAACCACTCACCAGCCAATGAGTAATATTGCCAGGCTGATATCTGAAGAAGAAATCGAGAGTATCAGCGAGTGGTACTCAATAACCGGATGCTTATAAGTTTCTTCCAAATTGGGATGTCCCGGTGAATTAACAAAACCCGGATGCCCCCTTTAAGATCTGTTTTTCTACCCATCAGTCAGGATCTATTAAATTTTCAAGTAAAGGTGGGAACCTTAATTGCTTTTGTTGGTCTTAATTATCAAACCAACATTATAAGTGTGCTTGAAATGACCGTATCATACCCCTCTGCTGGCATTAACCCCAACGCATCAACCCCTTCTACTGATGCTTCACTGAGCCACAGTGATGAAGGTGGCAACAGCTTTGGCAGAAAAATCGTCAGCATTTTTACCAAAACCCGCATGTCCGCCAGCTCCAGTGAAGAGCATTCCGCATGGAGTAATATCTCAAGCTTTTTCAAAGGCCTCCACAGTCGGGCGGTAAAGCTTGTCAATTATGTGTCCAGACACTTGGGTGAAATGTTACCGCCCTTTTTTACCAAAACCGGAATTGGCAGTGTGGCAGGGTTCGTTATAGGCGTCTTAACCCCTGTCGGACCGCTGTGGGGGACTGTTGGCGGATTGCTGATTGCTACAGGCTGGCAACTGGGCGTTGAGTATAATAATGATCGGGATAAACCCGATTTAACCAATCTTAAGTCGTCTCAACCTTAATCGGGGGAATCTCTTTTCCTGTTTTTATTTGTCAGGCTTGAAACCCCTCCCACAGCAACTAGTTTTATATAGGTAAACGTATTTTATCTATACAGGCATGGAGCCCATCATGGAAGATCAAAACATCGAGAAACTGGCGCTGATCATATCCGCCAACTGCATTCGTCAATCCACCATTGAAGAGTGTCAGAAAAAAGGACAGATAAACGATCAACAACTGAATCAGATCAATAAAGAAATGTCTGACCGAATCTTTACCTTCCTGACTTACCTGCTGAAAAAACCGGCTGATGAATACACCGTCATGATGGAAGCAATGGCCAAACACTACCCGGAGAACTGGGAACAGCCTGAGCTGAGCCAGCTTATTCTCCAGCAACAGGCCCAGACCGCTACTTCTGCGTCAACTCAGCATTAATAACCTGTTAAGAGAACCAGCTATGCTTGTCCCTGCGCCATCTTCAGGGACAAAAACAATGCCCAGCTGGAAGAGTCGATTCCATTACCGATTCAATTACCAGCGGTTTCTGGTAGGGACACTCATGTATCTTTCCATGCTTTCCCAGGCGGATACCGTCGATCCTGGTCAACACTATAAAACGCTCACATTAACACTGGATGAATTGTTAACAGAGCTGCGCATTTCCCATGCCCCTACCCTGGAGTCCATGATCGATACCACCCAGGTCTGGCGCAGAAAACCGGGACAGGAACGGTGGGAATTACCAGGGCTGGATATATCAACAGACAAAAGGTTCAGAGTCCTTGATCTGCTTGAAAAGCTTGGACTCATATCCCCCATCGGGCCATTAACCAGGCAATATGATTATGCATTGCTATTGGGAGCCACTGCCCCTGGCATGAAACGCAGGCTGGACTTGTTAACTGAGTGGTGGCGTCAGGGTGTCCGATTCAAGCGTTTGATTTTTCTGGTGGGCCAACGCCCTCTCACCCCGGGGGCTGACTACCTGGACATTCTCACCAAAAAGCCTGACCAGAAGACCCCGGACCCACTCCCTTTTACCGAAACAGAGGCGGCAATCATGCTGCATCAACTGGTGCCCATTCCAGAAGCAATGAGAACCCTCCCGGTTGAGTTTATTGATACGCCACGAAACTGGAAGAACGGCTTCTGGCACAGGCCCAATACCCGCGACACACTCAAGCACTGGGTGAAATCAGGCCCACTACCGGGAACTGCCCTGGTTATCTCAGAACAGCCCCATGGGATTTACCAGAAAGAAGTCGTAAGACAGGAGTTGCCGGGTTTTGACATTGATCTGGCGGCAGGTCCGGCAGACCCGGCAACCAATCTGCCCATCTATCTGGATGCCTTGGCGTTATGGCTTTACAACCTGAAACCTTTTATTCCGGGGGCAGAACAACCAGCCCCTTCAAAGACAATGATCCCCCCAGGACGGCATTAACTTCTGAGAAATTCCCAGCTGATCCAATATCCGGGCAACAATAAAATCGACCATGTCATCCACGGTTTCCGGCCGATTGTAAAAGCCCGGAGACGCAGGAAGAATAACACTCCCCATCCGGCTCAATTTCAACATATTTTCCAGATGTATTTCAGAATAGGGGGCCTCCCGGGGCACAATGATCAGCTTGCGTCGCTCCTTTAATACCACCGTTGCTGCCCGCTGTGTCAGATTATTACTTAAACCACAGGCAATGGCCGACAAGGTTCCGGTACTGCAGGGGCAAATCACCATTGAGCTGGGAGCACCACTGCCTGAAGCGACAGGCGACATCCAGTCATCCTCACCAAACACACGAATCTGTCTGGGAGCAGCACGGTAACGGTTGGTAAAAAATTGCTCAATAGCGTCCGGCGTATCACCGATCTCAAGGTCCATTTCTGTGGCCAGAACCACTTTGGCTGCCCTGGAAACCAGAACAAACACCTGCCGCTCTGCCGCAACGAGGCTTTCCAGTAGCCGAAGCCCGTACTGGGCTCCGGAAGCCCCCGTGATGGCTAATGTTACTCTTTCAGGATTTGACCGACTCATCACTTAACCTTATTTTTTCTGGAGTTTTGCTTTCAACCCACTGGCTATACGGCCATGAATCCCTTCAAACCCACCATTACTCATCACCAGCAAATGGTCACCAGCCGAGGCGGTATCAACCAGATAACGCACAATGGCTTCTGTGGAATCCATAACCGATGACTTTATCGCGCTATCCTGCACTAACTCGGCCAGTGGCCAGTCAAGCCCCTGTGGTTTAAACCAGATAACTTCGGAAGCCTCTGCGGTAGAGGCGATCAATGTCTCCTGATGCACGCCCATTTTCATGGTGTTTGACCGGGGTTCAATGATCACTCGAATATTCGCATTTTCCCCCAGTTTGGCCCTCTGCCCAGCGAGGGTGGTGGCAATCGCCGTTGGGTGATGGGCAAAATCATCATAAATCCTTACTCCCCCAACCTCCTCAACCATTTCCATCCGCCGCTTTACCCCCTGAAAGACAGAAAGCGCCTCACAGGCTGTATCTGGCAAGACACCGACATGGTGAGCGGCAGCAATGGCGGCCAAGGCATTGGCAACATTATGATCACCTTCCTGCTGCCAGTTCACGGTTCCAACCTCAGTGCCTTTATACAAAACCTTAAAGTGGCTGCCATCGCTACTGACCGGTGCAACTTGCCAGTGGCTATGAATGCCACCTAACTCTTCCTGCTCAGACCAGCAGCCCATAGCCATAACGGCTTCTATTTCGGGAGTACCGGCAGGATAAATAATTCGCCCCGTACCCGGAATGGTCCTGACCAGATGGTGGAACTGCCGCTGGATAGCCGCAAGATCATCAAAAATATCCGCATGGTCAAACTCAAGATTATTGATAATCAGGGTTCGTGGCTGGTAGTGAATAAATTTTGAGCGCTTATCAAAGAAAGCGGTGTCGTACTCATCCGCTTCAATCACAAAAAAGGGAGTACCGCCAAGTCTTGCGGAAATCCCGAAATCTTTCGGTATGCCCCCGATCAGAAAGCCCGGAGACATACCGGCATATTCCAGAATCCAGGCCAGCATACTGCTGGTGCTGGTTTTACCATGGGTACCGGCAGCGGCCAATACCCAGCGGTCAGGGGCTATGTACCTGGCAAAAAATTCGGGTCCTGAAACGTAGGGAAGCCCCTTCTCTAACACGTACTCTACAGCGGGAATCCCCCGTTTCATGGCATTGCCAACCACCACAAGATCCGGTGACGGGTTGAGCGCGTCAGCACCATACCCTTGAAATAATGAAATACCCTGTTCTTCCAGTTGTGTACTCATCGGGGGATAAACGTTCTCATCAGAGCCTGACACGTCAAACCCAAGCTCTCTGGCCAGCATGGCCAGACTTCCCATAAAAGTTCCACAAATACCCAGAATGTGTATGTGCATTCCCGATCTCTCCAAAAAAAAGTGCTCCAGGTTTGGGCACAGATCCTAAAGTCCCTGATACCAGAATTTTGACATTGTTTTTGCCCTATGCGCAAAAGGACGTTGACATTGAAAGACCATCAGCCCATAAAATTGATACATAACAGCGCTACCAATAAACTCTTGATCGGGTATCATCTGCAACCAGTCAAGAACACAAAACAACACACAGCAACACCCGGAATTTAACCGATGACATTGAAGCACGCTTTTTACGCACAGTCTGGCGGTGTTACCGCTGTTATCAATGCCAGCGCCTGCGCGGTTATTGAAACAGCTCGTCGTTACCCGGATAAAATCGGTAAAGTCTACGCAGGGCATAATGGCATACTGGGCGCTTTGCGTGAGGAGCTTATCGACACCTCCTACGAGTCCGATGAAACCATCGGCGCATTACTCAGGACGCCGGGCGGTGCCTTTGGTTCCTGTCGTTACAAGCTGAAGTCATTTGAAGAGAGTGAAGCGGAATATCGTCGGTTAATTCAAGTCTTTCAGGCCCATAATATTGGCTACTTTTTCTACAACGGTGGTAATGACTCCATGGATACTGCCTGGAAAGTGTCCCAGCTCAGTGAAAAAATGGGGTACCCGATTACCTGTATCGGAGTCCCCAAAACCATCGATAATGACCTGGCGGTTACCGATAACTGTCCGGGCTTTGGTTCGGCGGCCAAGTACCTTGCCGTATCCACCAAAGAGGCCAGCCACGATATTGCTTCCATGTGCGATACCTCAACCAAGGTCTTTGTCATGGAAGTCATGGGACGACATGCCGGCTGGCTGGCAGCAGCTACCGGCCTTGCTGCCCGCCAGGATGGTGATCCACCGCACATTATCCTGTTCCCTGAGTTGCCGTTGGACAAAGAAAAGTTTCTCAAAAAAGTTCAGGAAACCGTCAATAACGAAGGTTATTGCGTGATCGTTGCCTCAGAGGGAGCCAAATACGAAGATGGCAGCTTTATCTCCGCGTCCACAACCGTAATTGACTCCTTTGGCCACCAGCAACTTGGCGGTGTAGCTCCGGCCCTGTGTAATATGATCAAGCAGGAGCTGGGTTACAAATACCACTATGCTGTCGCCGATTACCTTCAACGTTCAGCCCGCCATATTGCCTCACGTGTTGACGTAGAGCAGGCCTACGCTGTGGGTAAAGCAGCGGTTGAACTGGCCGTAACCGGTCAC
This sequence comes from Endozoicomonas sp. ALB091, assembly GCF_049310265.1. Lineage (NCBI taxonomy): Bacteria > Pseudomonadati > Pseudomonadota > Gammaproteobacteria > Oceanospirillales > Endozoicomonadaceae > Endozoicomonas > Endozoicomonas sp. ALB091. The sequence goes on from NZ_JBLYNQ010000006.1 coordinate 332,857, forward strand.
AATGCCGTAATGCCTGCCATCGTTCGAGAGTCTGACATGCCCTATCGCTGGGCGATCAAAGAGGTAGCACTGGAAAAAGTCGCCAACTTTGAACGTACAATGCCACTGGACTTTATCAATGAAGATGGCTTCAACATTACCCAAACCTGTCGGGGCTACCTTGAACCATTGATTGAAGGCGAGGAGTACCCAGCTTACCTGAACGGCTTACCTCGTTTTGCCAGGTTGAAAAAAGTGTTTGTCGAGAAACAGCTGGATACAGCATTCGACGTGTAATGTTAACTTAAGCGTTCATTGATTAACCCGGATATTTCATAAACTGCCCCGAATCTCGCGTAGGACTTTGTCGCTCTAAGGGATTTTGTGAGGGAGCGCCGTACCGGGGAGTACGGTCGACTGAACAAAACTCCCTTAGAGTGGCAAAGGACAAGCGAGAACGGGGCAGTTTATGAAATATCCGGGTTAAGGTCGGAATAAAACCGAAAGTCATTCCGACCTTCATTCTTCGCTACATACATGGCTTCATCTGCCGCCTTGATCAAACCGTCAGCATCACTGCCATTCTCAGGGTAAAGCGCAATACCAATGCTGGTACCTACTTTTCTTGCAACATCGCCCAGTTCATGGGGTTCCTTCAGTGCCGCAAGAATTTTATTGGCAACCGTTCTGGCATCTTCCGGGTTCCTGACATCGTCCAGAACCACGGCGAACTCATCACCACCGAGCCTGGCAATCAGGTCAACCTTACGAATACAACCCTCCAGACGATTGGCAACACTGGTCAGTAACTGATCCCCTGCATCATGGCCAAGCTGATCATTGATCTGTTTAAAATGATCCAGATCCAGGAACATAACCACTGTCTTATTCTGGTAGCGGTCACTGCGGTCCATTGAGGACTGCAGAAACTCCAGGAATAACGTCCGGTTAGCCAGCCCCGTCAGGCTATCGTACTTGGCCATTTTCACTAGCTGATCTTCCAGCTGTTTGCGCTCAGTTATATCCTGAAAGACAAACACGGCTCCCTGAACCGCGTTCCTGTTATTAACGATGGCCGCAATATTGAATTCCGCCGGAAACCGTCCCCGGCTCACGTTGATTAATTCGGTGGACTGTTTAAGTGTCCCGCCCTGTTCCAGACACTCATGATAAATAGCTGACTTCTGCCATTGCTCCTGAGCTGTTTCACCCGTGGTGTCGTCCAAAAGAAACTGGCTGATATGCTGATCCAGAAAAGCTGCTTCAACGCCGCCTAACAACTCACAGGCTGTCGGATTGATAAAGGTTATCCTGCCCTCTTTATCCACCCCGACAATACCTTCTCCTGCACAGTCCAGCAGCAGCTTGTTCTTCTGACTGATCCATTGCAACTCCCTGGTTACCTGTTCAAGCTCCAGCCGCTGTTCCTCAAGTTGTAAAAATACTTTCACTTTACCCAGAAGAATTTCCGGCACAATCGGTTTAGGCAAATAGTCAACAGCACCCGACTGATAACCCTTGGCTACGTAGCTTTGATCTTTATTAATCGCCGTCACAAAAATGATGGGGATATTGGCCGTTTGCTTGTTACTGTGCAGCAATGTCGCCGTCTCAAAGCCATCCATGCCGGGCATCTGCACGTCCAGAAGAATAACCGCAAAGTGATGGGCCAGAACTTCAGACAGCGCCTTCTCGCCAGAATCCACCTTGTGAATCTCAGCCCCCAGCGGCTTAAGTAACTTATCCATCGCCAGCAGGTTTTCCGGACGGTCATCAACAACCAGAATTTTGACTTTGCTTTTTGTCTCCATACCAGACAATCCCTGTCTTATTCCCAAAAGGTTCCATTGATCCCACTTTCACCACCAAAATAACGTAATCATTTGATTTTGAACCATATATTCTATTCGAATATATGGTTGGCACGATATTTAATCGTTTAAAATCAAAATGTTACCAAGGGGTGGTGAAGGTCGGATTGATTCTGTCAGCCGACTGAATTCACGAGCCCAGCTTCCTGTAAATTCGCAGCTTATTACTGACATCTTCAAGATGCTCACTGATCTGGCTGAACTTCAGGTTCTCTCTGCGCCCGATACAGAGAAATCCCCTCGGGCATAAACTGTCGTGAATCAGAGTTAACGCCCTGTCCTGCAACTGCTCATTGAAATAAATCAGTACATTGCGGCACATCACCAAATGCATTTCGCCAAAAACCCCATCCGTCACCAGATTGTGATTGGCAAAGGTCAGCCGTTCCGATAAACGACTGTTGACCTTGATTGAATCATAGAGGCTGACCAAATAATCACTGAGCTTATGCTTCCCACCGGCAAGGCGGTAATTGTTTTCATAAAGTTCAATATCTTCTGCCGGATAAATCCCCTTTTTGGCCAGATTCAGAGCATCATCATTGAAGTCCGTGGCGTAAATCTGACAACGATCCAGTATCCCTTCCTCTGCCAACAGGATCGCCATAGAGTAGACTTCCTGACCGGATGCACACCCTGCATGCCATATCTTGATAAACGGGTAAGTCTTGAGCACAGGAATGACCTCTTCCCTCAAGACTTTAAACACATCCGGGTCCCGAAACATTTCCGTCACCACAACGGAAATACTTTTCACAAAGCGATAAAATGCCCGTTGATCGTGCAGGAACAAGGGAATCAACTCACTGATATGGTTGATGCCGCTCTGCTCCATGTATTTTCTTACCCGACGGATCATGGATGCTTTGGCATAGTCATGAAAGTCATAGCCATAGTGCTTCTTGACAGCGTCCAGCAGTAAGTCGAGTTCCAGATCCGCTACCGGGCAAGTCTCCATCATCGCAGCAGCCACACCTTCAGCATTGCTGTCAGCTTGTCCATATCCAGCGGTTTGCTCATGTAATCATTGGCGCCTGCCTCAAGGCATTTGGCCTTGTCACCCGCCATGGCCTTGGCGGTCAGGGCGATCACCGGAAGATCTTTGAATTCATTCATTTGCCGAATAGTGGCGGTGGCTTCATAGCCATCCATAATGGGCATCATAATATCCATTAACACCAGTTCAATGCCGTCTTCTTCCTCAAGCTTACTGATCGCATTTTTGCCATTGTCTGCCAGCACAACTTCCAGCCCCATGCCCTGAAGGGCTTTGGAAAGGGCAAAGGTATTTCTCAAGTCATCATCAACCAGCAGGATCTTGTGTCCATCAAGACGCTTCTCTGACCCGGCCACCGGCTCATCGGGCGTATCATCCTCCTGATCCTTATTAACGGTATGCAAGAACAGGCTGACTTCATCCGTGATTCTTTCCAGGGCTCTATCACCTTTCATCACCATGGCATTGGTGAATTCCTGCAGCCGGGAGTGCTCAGTCTTATCGACAGGGTGCGCGGTGTGAATCACCACTGACGGCATATCTGATCCCAATTTGCCTGTCATTTTTTCCAGGAACTCCAACCCTCGTACCTCTTCCAGCTCCAGGTCCATAATCAGGCAATGCCACTGTTGATCAACAAGCCTCTTCTCAGCCTCTTCTGCGGTGCTGGCATACCCTACATGGAGCCCTTTTTGTTCCAGCATGCTGCCTACCAGGGATCTTTGCTCTTCATCCAGATCGAGAATCAGTACATCGTGAATTTCCTGACTAATGGCCTGCCCAAGGGTCAAAAACGCTTGATCAATATCGGTAACCGTCACGGGCTTTCTCAAATAGCCAATAGCGCCAAGACTGGAAACCAACTCCGGATCCCGACCCGAAACAATATGCACCGGAATATGCCTGGTTGACTCATCGCCTTTTAACTGAGCAAGCACCTCCTGCCCATCCATATCCGGCAAGCCTAAATCCAGAATAATGGCCGATGGTTGATGTTGTCGGGCCAGGGCAATTCCCTGCTCTCCTGTTTCTGCATGCATACAGCCAAAGTGATGTTTACCCGCCAGTTGACCAAGAATGGTGACAAAGTGAGGATCATCTTCAATAACCAGCAGCTGGTAATCAAACGATGCCGCAGGCACAGATAACTCCGCCTCCTGGGGCGCATTATTTATTTCTGGCTTTTGAGCAGGAGCCTCTGACGCTCCCATAGACTGGTCAAACACATCGGACACATAGTTTTCTGCCAGTACTTTCTCAGGACCAAGAGAACACACGGGATTAGTCGGCAGGAACAGGGTAAAGGTAGTTCCTTCGCCCTCCTTGCTGTCCAGCTCAATAAAGCCCCCCAGAAGTTCTGCCATCTCTCTGGAGATCGCCAGACCAAGCCCGGTGCCGCCATATTTTCGGCTGGTAGACCCATCGGCCTGCTGGAATGAGCCAAAAATCGATTCCTGCTTCTCTTTGGGAATCCCGATCCCGCTATCTTTAATAGCAAAACCAGTCCAGGTGTCGTCTGAAAAATGGCCAGGGCGGGTTTCATTAAACATCCTTACCTGAACACTGCCTTTCTCGGTAAATTTGAACGCGTTAGAAAGGAAGTTCTTAATAATTTGCATTAGCCGCTGGCTATCAGTGAAAACAGACCGGCTGGTACCGCTCTCTATGCTGATCTGAAATTGCAGGCCACGGCTTTCTGCCAGCGGGTTAAACATGGCTTCAATACTGCCTTTGATCTCATTCAGGGGCGTATCATCAAGGTTGACCGACATTTTTCCCGCTTCAACCTTGGACAGATCAAGAATGTCGTTGATCAGCTCGAGTAACTCTTTACCACCGTTATAGATCACCTGTGCAGACTCCACCTGGTCCTCTGTCAGGTTACCTTCGTCGTTTTCTGCCAGCATCTGGGAAAGGAGCAATAAAGAATTCAGGGGCGTGCGCAGCTCATGGGACATATTGGCAAGAAATTCAGATTTATATTGACTGGCCCGGGCAAGCTCCTCCGCCTTTTCCGCTATCTTTTTACTGGACAGCTCAATATCTTTATTCTTTCTCTCAATCTCTTCTTTCTGGAGCATCAACTGTTCGCTGAGTTCTTCCAGTTCGGCATTGGATTTCTGCAGCTCCTCACTCTGGGCTTTCAGCTCTTCTTCAGACTCTTCCAGAATACCGGCCCGATTTTCCAGCTCTTCATTAACCGAACGCAGCTCTTCTTTTTGTTCCTTTAGTGCTTCTGATTGCTGGGTGGTGGTATCAAGCAGCTGATTAACCCGGGTTCGATACTGGGCAGAGTTAATGGCAATGGCAATACTTTCAACAGAATGTTGCAGAAACAGGCGCTGCTCATCCGTCATTGGACCAAGCCGTGCAAACTCAACGCCCCCTTTCAGATCATTTTCATAGCACAGCGGGACAATGATCAGATGAGTCGGCCCGGCAGAGCCCAGTCCGGACTCAATTTCAAGATAGCCATCGGGTACATCGGCTATCTCCATCGTTTCCCTTTCCAATGCTGCCTGACCAATCAGCCCCTCACCCATGGCAAAAGACTTTGCCTGTTGATTGCGTTTACTCCAGGCATAGGTGCCCATCAACTGCAGCCGGTTGTTATCATCTTTTACAAACATGGCACCGGAATGCATATCCAGATAGCGGGCAATATAAGTCACAATGTTACGACACAGCTCAGCCATTGCCTGCTCACCACGCACACTGTTGTACAGCCCGGCCATACCTTCCTGAAGCCAGTTTTTCCGGGTATTTTCCGCACTGACGGTACGCAACCTTTCGGTCATCTGGGCAAAACTGCGACTGAGTTCGCTGATCTCATTATTACCGTTCAGGACAGTCCCTTCGGCGTAGTCACCTGCGGCGACTCGATTGACCCACCGGGTGATCCGGCGGATGGGCTTCACCAGTTGTCGGGTAACAAACAGAGCAATAACCACCACCAGGGCAAAAGTGATGGCGATAAGCACAAAAAGACGTTTTTGAAAGTCCTGAACTGAGGAAAAAGCATGCCGGTGCGTTACTTCTGAAAGGATGACCATAGGGGTTCCGGCAATATTGATTGGCAGATAAATCCCCAGAACTTCTTCACCATGAATGTAGCTGCGAATATGGTTCAAGCTCGCTTTAGCCGCCCGACCGAACACGTCCTGCTCGTCCAGATTTAAAGCGTCAAGATCTTCTGAAATGGATTCCAGATCATGCTCATGCTGGCCAATAGACTCAAAAGCATGACCATTATCTGCTGAAAATCCTCCGAAATGGTCTTCTTCCTCTCTGTAGCTCCCATCATCCTCAAGATGGCTTAACCACAGGTTAATCAGCGGATTATCATCGCCAAATTTAAGCTGTTCCTGATTTTCAAACCGGGTACCAAAGCGAATTTTACGATCCTTACCGACAAGAAACGACGAGAGACCGACGTCACTGGACTCACCTTTATCAAACATCACCTGAATATTTTTCGGGTGAATCTGCACCGCAATAAAACCCACCGCTTTCTGGAAAGAATCCGCCAGCGGTAATATTAAAAAGATGACTTTCTCATTGCCTATGGGCGGGTAGGCAGCAAGGTCGGCATACTTTGGCTGCTGACCATTCAGGCTGGCTTTAACAGCCTGGGAAAACAACGTATTTTCCAGTTCTGAAGAGAACAGGTTTTTGCCTAAATCACTGTATTCATTCACTGTGAAGAGAATATTGCCTGCCGCATCGCCCAGAATCACATCGGAGTAGTCATAGAATCGCAGGAAATCCACATACTCCATGGAGTACTTTTCATAGATATCCCCGTATTCCCTGGAATTAATAAACTCAGAAACCGGCTGGCTTTTAAAGCCGGGAGCCAGCACCAGTTCGGTAATAAATGCTTCGGAAGATGATGCCATAATGAATAAATTGGTTAACACCGTATCAAAGTATTCATTAATGCGTTGAGTTAACTGAAAATTTACTGATGAAAGCTGATCATAACGATCTTTGATAATGGCTTCTTTTCCGGTCTTGTACTCATTCAGCCCAATAATCACAACAGGCCCAATGGATAAAACAATAAACCAGAGAAAAAGCGTGAGTGCCAGGCCACCCGTCTTTCGCTGACTGTTTTCACTGGGTGATTCTGAACTCATGGCCTGATCTCTGTGCTTTAGCAAAGGATGGAGTCTGGAACTTTTCCATCTCTTAATCATCGTTAAATTGCACAAAAAACTTAGGGTTTGGTGCCATAAGAACCAAAGAAAAATCCATCACAGAGATGACTGCTGCAGGTGGTTATAAATCAAGATGAAGTCACCAGAGGGTATGCTGATGATTTGGAGGAGAGTGTTGTTTTGGACTGGTAAAAACCTTGGCGGGCACTCGCCAGGTCTTTGTAACCGTAGACTTAACCCTGATATTGCCGGATGACTACTGAATCAGCATTCCAAGGGTAACCAGTGAACCCGCCAAAACGCTCAGTGAGCTGGCTAACATCAATACTTCCGGTGTGGTCAGCTTATCGTATTCAGGTTTCATGGTGCACTTCCTTGTACTGCTGGTTCAGTTATAGGGAAAGTATAGTACTGGGAACACGGCCTTTTAACCAGAACTACCACACCATTAACAGATTGATTTCAAATGAATAAATAAAAAATAATGATAATTTTAATTACTATTAAAAATTTAAATTGTTATTTTGATTCCAAAATATGGCTGATACTAGAGCTTTACCCAGTTAACCTATTGAAACCAAAGCGGCTCCTGCTGGTACATCATCATTTCGATAAGTTTGATGTGTACAATCTCCGTTCACCCTGAGCGGAGTCGAAGGGTGATTAGCACAGTCTTTATTCAGGGTATGGTGCTTACGCCCTTCAACCGTGCATCCTGAGCGGGGTCGAAGGACGCTCAGGACGAACAGAGCTCGGGAGCCATTGATAGAAGTTCTCTCAAAGCCGCGTATGGCAATCCCTTCAGACATCAAAGGAAAATACCGCAATCACCCTCCCAGATAGGCCTCCTGGACAGATTTATTCACTAGCAGAGCCTGTCCGAAGTCATGCAGAACAATCTTCCCATTTTCAAGCACATAGCCGCGATCTGCCAGCTTCAGCGCCTGGTTGGCATTTTGCTCAACCAGAAATATCGTCATTCCTTCATCCCTCAGCCTGGCAATAATGTCAAAAATCTGCTGAATCACGATAGGAGCCAGGCCCAGTGATGGTTCATCCAGCAATAATAACCTGGGCTTACTCATCAGTGCCCTTGCTATGGCCAGCATCTGTTGTTCACCTCCGGACATGGTGCCTGCCCGCTGGGTGAGGCGCTCCTCAAGACGTGGAAACAGCTCAAGAACATGGCGATACAGCTGACGATAATCCTGCTCATCAGTGAAAAAGCCACCCATGCTGAGATTTTCTTCCACAGTGAGCCGGGAGAAGACACGCCGACCTTCCGGCACCAGGGCGATACCGGAGCGCATGATATTCGCCGTATCGTCCCGGGTAATGTCCCGCCCACCATAAAAGATCTGTCCACTGCTCGCCCGTGGATCACCACAGAGTGTCATCAGCAGAGAGGTTTTTCCCGCACCATTGGCACCAATTAACGTCACAATTTCACCGGCCCGGATCTCTACACTCACGTCTTCCAGTGCCTGAATCTGGCCATAAAAGGTAGAAACATGCTCAAGGCTTAGCAGTGGTTTATCGTTATTCATCAGGACTCCCCCAGGTAAGCTTTGATCACTTCAGGATGATTGCGCACCGCTTCCGGTGTTCCGGATGCCAGGGGCCTCCCCTGATTAATAACATAGATCCGGTCCGAGATTTCCATTACCAGTTTCATGTCGTGTTCAATAAGCAGCACTGACACACCATGATTTTTCCTGAGATCGGAAATCAACTTATCCAGCTCCCGGGTTTCATTAGGGTTCAGTCCAGCAGCGGGCTCATCCAGCATCAACAGTTGTGGGTCGGTCACCATACAGCGGGCAATTTCCAGTCGTCGCTGCTGACCGTAGGCCAGGTTTCCGGCTTCACGATTGGCAAACTCAGTCAGGCCCACTTTATCCAGCCAGTAAGCGGCCCGCTCCATCGCTTCGGCCTCACTCTTGCGAAACGAAGGTGTTTTAAACAGCCCGGCCAACAACCCTGTGTTTAAATGACGGTGCTGGGCCACCAACAGATTTTCCAGAACCGTCATGGCTTTAAACAACCGCACATTCTGAAAAGTTCGCACCACACCCAAACGGGCGATTTTAAAGCCAGGCAGCTTTTCTACCGCCTGGCCCTGAAAAATAATCTTCCCTCCGGTTGGCTTATAGAAGCCGGTCAGACAATTAAACACTGTCGTTTTCCCGGCACCGTTCGGGCCAATCATGGAGACAATTTCGCCTTTACGAACTTTGAGCGCCATCTGATCCACGGCCAGCAGACCGCCAAAGCGCATACTGAGATCCGATGCTTCCAGCAAACACTGACTCATCTTATAACTCCCTGCAGATTAAACGCTTTCAGCAATGGGCTGACGATTAACAGAAGCATCATCTTTTTTATCCGACGGATGATCTTTCAACGTCAGATGTGGACGTTTCATGGGCATCAATCCTTCCGGACGCCACATCATCATCAACACCATCATCAGGCCAAACATCAGCATCCGGTACTCCTGAAACTCCCGGGCAAACTCGGGCAGTACGGTCATGATAATGGCGGCAAGAATAACGCCCATCTGTGACCCCATGCCTCCCAGGACCACAATCGCAAGGATGATGGCTGACTCAATAAAGGTAAAAGACTCCGGACTGATAAAACCCTGCCGGGCCGCAAAGAAAGTACCGGCAAATCCGGCAAACGCCGCACCGATGGTAAAGGCCGACAGTTTGATGGCTGTTGGATTCAAACCCAGTGAGCGACAGGCAATATCATCTTCCCGAAGTGCTTCCCAGGCCCGGCCAATCGGCATTCTTAACAGGCGATTAATAATGTAGAGCGTTAACAGCACCAGAAGCAGCGCCAGGATATAAAGGAAAATCACTTTATAGCCGCTGCTGTAGTCAATCCCGAAGAACTCGTGAAATGGTACATTGCCGTCTTCTTTGGCTCGCCGGGAAAATTCCAGACCAAACAACGTTGGTTTTGGAATCTGACTGATCCCGTTCGGCCCTCCGGTAATTGAGGTCCAGTTATTCAGCAAAATACGAATAATCTCGCCAAAGCCAAGGGTAACAATGGCCAGGTAGTCTCCACGAAGCCTTAATACCGGAAACCCCAGGATAAAGCCGAAGAATGCCGCCATAACACCGCCAATCAGCAGACAGCTCCAGAAATCGAGACCAAAGTATTGGCTCAACAGCGCATAGCTGTATGCTCCAACGGCATAGAAGCCCACATAACCAAGATCCAGAAGACCTGCCAGACCAACAACCACGTTAAGGCCCAGACCAAGCATGACATAAATAAGCGCCAGCGTTGCCAGGTCCACCGCACCACGGGAAACAAAGAAAGGCCAGACCAGCAGCCCGGCCACGGCAAAACTGATCAGCAGCCGCTTCAGAGGTTTATTGTCATCCAGTGATGGCAGCTGAACCTGCGGTAGTGGGTTGTGTTTTTTGGCTCCCTGCCAGAAAGCAGAGATGGGGTTGCGGAATAACTGAACCAGGAAAACCAGAACAGCACCGGCAAGAATCAGCTGCCACCGTTCACTGGCCGCAAAGTAAACGACCAACTCTGTATTTTCAGTGGATAGCTGAACCCCGAGCATTAACACAGCAAGCAGCAACAGCGCTCCGGTTGCCATAAAAGCGGGAAACCAGCGCAGTGTGGTAGATGACTGACTATTCATACCTTTTCTACCTCCGGCTTGCCGAGAATCCCTGAAGGTCGGAATAACAGAATCAGTACCAGCAAACTAAAGGCGACGACGTCTTTATATTCGCTACTGAAATACCCAGCGGTAAACGCTTCGGTAACACCAAGAATCAGGCCGCCAAGCACAGCTCCCGGAATACTGCCGATGCCACCAAGAACCGCCGCTGTAAACGCTTTCAAACCCGCCAGAAAACCGATATAGGGGTTAATAACGCCGTAGTAGAGCCCCAGTAAAACACCGGCCACTGCCGCCAGTGCCGCACCGATAATAAAGGTCATGGAGATAACCTGGTTGGTATTGATGCCAAGCAGCCGGGTCATGCCCAGGTCTTCTGCACATGCCCGGCATGCACGCCCCATCCTTGATTTGGAAATAAACAGCGTCAGAAGTGTCATGGTGATAAACGTAATAATGAAAATCACCACCTGCATGTACGACAGAGTGACATTAAACGCATCAGCGGGCCCAAACGTCCAGCCACCGGTAATCAGGCTGGGCATTGCGACATCTCTCGAGCCCTGGGCGATACGGACATAGTTCTGCAGAAAAATCGACATACCAATTGCCGAGATCAGGGCAATCAGTCGATTACTGTTTCTTAATGGTCGATAGGCCACACGCTCAACGGCAAAGCCATAAGTACTGGTAATAATAATGCTGATGATAAAGGCGGCGGCCAGCATCAGGGCAATACTGTCAACCCCCATCAAGGCAAGACCGGCCAGCACGGCAAAGGCAACATAGCTGCCGATCATATATATCTCGCCGTGGGCAAAGTTGATCATTCCAATGATGCCATAGACCATCGTGTAACCGATGGCTATCAGGGCATAGGTGCTCCCGACAGTAAGGCCGTTCAGCAATTGCTGGATAAAATAATAGGCTGACTCAGGCATGGTCGAATCCATAAAAAAGGCCCGCATGTTGCAATAACGCTTATGGCGTTCTGCACTCCCTGCAGGCCTTTTACTGCTTTCTCATTGTTAGACTGGTGCCGTCTGGTTATTAGACTGCACTATTTCCTTTATTGATACCCTGCCCATGGAGGCAGGGCACTGTTCCGATCACTTGGTCAGGGCAGTTTTGCTGCCATCAGAATGCCACTGATAAACGACAAAGCTGAAGTCCTTCAAGTCACCCTTGCCATCAAAGCCAAGGTCACCGGTTGGTGTTTTGAAGTTATTGGCACGCAGGCTGCCGGCAACTTTCTCAGGGTCTTCACTGGCGGACAGCTTCATGCCATCTGCCATGACCTGCACCGCAGAGTAAGCGGGAAAGACAAACGGGCCGGAAGGATCTTCACTCCTGGCCTTGAATGCCTCCACCAACCGGGCATTGGCCGGATCCTGGTCAAAACTCTTGGGCAGAGTGACCAGCAGGCCTTCTGAGGCCTCACCGGCAATGGCAGAGATATCCTTGTTGCCGACACCTTCAGGCCCCATGAACTTAACATCCAGCCCCTTCTCTGCACTCTGGCGCAAAATCAGGCCCAGCTCAGGGTGATAACCACCGTAATAAACGAAATCGACATCCTCTTTCTTGAGCTTGGCAATCAGGGCAGAGAAGTCTTTGTCGCCGGCCGTTACACCTTCATAAAGCGCAACGTTAACTCCGGCCTTCTGAACTTCGTCACGAACACTGGAGGCCAGGCCTTCTCCGTACTGCTGCTTGTCGTGAATCACCGCCATTTTCTGTGGTTTTACCGCATCAATGATGTATTTCGCAGCCGTTGGCCCCTGCATGCTGTCCAGACCAATGGTTCTGAAAATCAGCTCATAGCCACGGGTGGTGATGTCCGGGCTGGTTGAGGCAGCGGTGATCATCAAGACACCTTCATCTTCATAAATATCAGAAGCAGGCTGAGTTGAAGAAGAACAGAGATGACCGACAACAAATCGTATATCGTCGTTTACAATCCTGTTGGCAACCGCTACGGCTTGCTTGGGGTCACAGGCATCATCGAAGACAACCCCTTCCAACTCCTTGCCATTGACGCCACCCGCCTGGTTAATCTGCTCAATGGCCATTTTGGCACCAATAAACTGCATATCGCCGTACTGGGCAACTGGTCCGGTTACCGGGCCTGCCAGGGCGATTTTGATGGTATCTTCTGCGGATGCGATGGATGCACTGCCCAGTGCCACTGCGGCAGTCAAGACTGCCATTTTTTTATTGAATGATTTCAGCATGTCAGTCACTCTTTATTGTTGTTTTTCATGCCTGAGTTTACAGAGCATTCACTACGCTCAACGCAGGTCGCCAAGCATTTTTATTATTAGCAATAGCTATATTAAGGATTTTTTCTATTCGATCCAGCCTAATATTGCGGTTTTTTTATGGCAACAGCGGAATCCACCTATCAATAACTAAAGATCACAGCTGTTCCAGAGAACCCGCTTTAATCATTTGCCGGTAATTGTTCTAACACCGTCGTTTGTACCCAACAGCAGCACATCAGCAGGACGACAGGCGAACAGACCATTGGTCACCACACCAACGATGCCATTGATTTTTTGTTCCAGCGCAACCGGGTCCAGAATCTTCATATTCCAGACATCCAGAATCACGTTACCATTATCGGTCACCACCCCTTCGCGGTAGGCAGGGTCCCCTCCCAGCTTTACCAGCTCCCGGCCAACATGACTGCGAGCCATGGGAATGACTTCCACCGGCAATGGGAATTCACCCAGCACACCCACCGCCTTGCTCTCATCGGCAATGCAAATGAACTCTCTGGCTACCGCTGCAATGATCTTTTCCCGGGTCAGTGCCGCACCACCTCCTTTAATCAGGTGAAGATGTTCATTGGCTTCATCTGCCCCATCAATATAAAAGCGCAGGTCAGACACCGTATTCAGATCATAAACAGGAATACCATGGGATTTCAGCTGCTCGGTAGATGCCTCAGAGCTGGAGACACAGCCATCAAAATCATCCTTGTACTCAGCCAGCGCATCAATAAAAAAGCGCGCAGTAGAACCGGTACCAATACCGATCACCATATCTTTTTCCAGATGGGGCAGGATATATTGCAATGCGGCTTCGGCGGTGGCCTTTTTGAGCTGATCCTGATTCATGGGGTTTCCTGATAATACTGAGCGGTTAATAGGGCTGAAAACGCGCCGTATATTACACCATTTTCCGGCAAATTGGACGAGTGCCATCCTGAAGCTTATTCCTATAGAATGAGAGCTTCGCAGCACTGCCTGAACTCAATAAAGCTAACAGAAGACACCAGCAGGACAGCATGCCACACCGTTATATTCGAAAAATACTGGAAGCCAGGGTCTATGATGTCGCCATCGAAACCCCGATTGATGAGGCCCGCTTCCTCAGTCAGCGCCTGGATAACCGGGTTCTCCTGAAGCGGGAAGACTTACAACCGGTATTCTCCTTCAAAATTCGGGGCGCTTATAACAAGCTGGCCCAGCTCACAACGGCAGAAAAAGAACGTGGCGTTATTGCCGCTTCGGCCGGGAATCATGCCCAGGGAGTAGCTCTGGCCTCCCGGGAAATGGGAATCAAGGCCACCATCGTCATGCCGGTCACCACCCCCGAGATCAAAGTGAAGTCGGTACGGGCTTACGGAGCCAGGGTCGTACTGCATGGCGACGCTTTTGACCAGGCTCTGGCTCACTCTTTTACCCTGGTTGAAAAGCACGGCTACACCTTTATTCACCCTTATGATGATATAGATACCATCGCAGGTCAGGGCACTATCGGCATGGAGATCCTGCGTCAACAGACCGGTGCCCTGGATGCGGTGTTCATCCCGGTGGGCGGCGGTGGTCTGGCGGCAGGTATCAGCGCCTATATCAAGTACCTGCGGCCCGACGTCAAAGTCATCGGTGTTGAGTTTGAAGAGTCGGCCTGCCTGAAGGCGGCGCTTGATGCGGGTGAACGGGTTGTCCTGCCCCATGTGGGCATCTTTGCCGATGGTGTAGCGGTGGCGCAGATTGGTGAAGAGACATTCAGGATCTGCCGGGAGTGTATTGACGAGGTCATCACCGTCACCGCCGACGAAATCTGTGCCGCGATCAAGGATATCTTTGATGATACCCGCTCTGTCTGTGAACCTGCCGGTGCCCTGGGCATTGCCGGTATGAAGAAGTATGTCAGTCGGGACAGGGTCCGGGGCCAAACACTGCTGGCCGTTGACAGCGGTGCCAACATCAACTTTGACCGTTTGCGCTATGTCTCGGAACGCACAGAGCTGGGTGAAAAGCGGGAAGCGATCATCGCTGTTACCATTCCGGAGCAACCCGGAAGCTTTAAACAGTTCTGTGAACTGCTGGGCCGCAGAAATATCACCGAGTTTAACTATCGCTACCATAACCCGGACAAAGCCAGAATCTTTGTCGGTGTTCAGGTCCACCCTGATCAGATGCCCATCGACCGTCTGGTTAATGAACTCCAGCAGCACGGCTACCCCGTGGTTGACCTGACCGACAATGAAATGGCCAAACTCCATGTTCGCCACATGGTGGGCGGGCATAGCGAAGCGGTCAACAATGAACAGGTTTACCGGTTTGAATTCCCGGAGCGCCCGGGAGCCTTATTAAACTTCCTGAGCAAACTGGGCCAGCGCTGGAATATCACCATGTTCCACTATCGCAACCACGGAGCGGCCTATGGACGGGTTGCGATAGGCCTGGATGTCCCGGAAGAGGAGCACCAGCATATCCCTGAATATCTTGATGCCATTGGCTACCGTTACTGGTCTGAAAATGAGAATGAGGCTTATAAGGCGTTCCTGGGAGACTAGTGCATGGTTTCAATGGGTTTGACGTGTACAATCTCCGTTCACCCTGAGCGGAGTCGAAGGGTGATTGGCACAGTCTTTATTCAGGGTATGAAGCTTACGCCCTTCGACCGTGCATCCTGAGCGGGGTCGAAGGACGCTCAGGACGAACGGAGTTTGGACGCCAATAAAAGGAACCCATCAATTACCTTTAAACCGTGTACCAGGAGGCTAAACATGCAGGTCGTCACCTGAAGAAACCGACACCCGAGCCTAACGTCATGCACCATGATCTCTAAGTTTTATGGCGCATGCCGGTGGGGCCTCGAGCCCAAAAATCCAATCAATAGATACTCACCAAACGATCCTGCCTGCAACAACAAACTTCACTCTTTTCTGAAAAGAGGAACAGCCACGGAACTTATTAGTACTTTTATACTCTAAAGAATTTGAGCAGATTAATCATAAGAATTAAATAACACAAGGATATTACGTAATGGATCAAATCAAACTGGATGCTCAGGCCGCACGTTTATTTACATGGCACAAGAATGCAGATTCCTTACTGCTAATCAGGGCCATAAAATGCCTTATTAATGGCATCAAGGCATATTATGGTCGTTTTTCTGTTAGCGCCTTAGACAGTAACACCCAAAAGCTGATGAAAGAACACCCAGATGCACTGTATACCCAAAAACTCCATAAACCATTAAATGTCTTTGATATTAGCATTCCGTCAGCCTGTAAAAGCTCAACCCCCTATATTTCCAATAAAATAGAAAAACTGTATAAAGAAGGACGCGGAATGCTGGTTAAACTGGCTTTCAATGAGAATGGCAGTGTTGCCCCAATCCCCATCTATAATTCCGATAATTCCTACCCCCCGATAAACCTTAATTGTCAAGTCCACCGCTCTGATACTGACACCGTAGCACCTGGAAAAACAATAGTCTGCCGACATTTCGCCTGGGCTTATGCCACAAAAGTGTTTGGTCGGAGAAAAGATTTTCATAAAGTAGCTACCCCGAAAGAAATACAGTCAACCTTTGCAAATACACCTGATCGTCCTTCATCATTTGTGCACCATAATCCAGATGGATTAGAAAATGGCCCAATTACAAAAAAATCTTATTTTGCTGATGGATATTATTTCCGTGAGGGAAAGTTTTCTGAAGCTCTTACGATGCTGACAGAAAAGTACTGGAATTTGGCTGCTGGTAATGAAAAGAATTTTCTTTTTGGTTCACGAAAAGATAAAGAATTAGCTGGCCACGATATGGCCATGAGATTAAAAAAGCAGGATGGATGCATGAAGGTTATTTTTTACGACCCTAACGGTACACTCATACACAAAACAATCCTTCTCTCAGAACCCGGTTTGGCTGCACACATTACTGTTGAAGATCTTGGAGCGAGCTTCCTATTTAATGGAGCACTCGTTAATATCGATGACAGGAAGAAATCTGCTGATGAATGTGATATCCAGTTCTTTGGTGGCCCACCTTCCTCGCTGCTTTTAGAACCCGGGCATATAGATCATCCCTTATTCAGACGAGCTCCTGATTGATAGATCACCAAATAGTTTACCTGTCATTTTTTATAAACCGGGATAAGCGATCCCGGCTTATAAAAAACATACAGCCTCTCAAACATAAAACAGCACTACCGAAATGTCTGTTAGTGAAGCCATAGACCAGTTAAAAACATGACCTCCGGGTTAAAAAAAACCTTCTCCGATCTTCCAAACTGGCACCTGCTTTCCTATGACAAGCACACAACTTTCCAACTAAACCCAATAAATCCCCCCCCATCAAACCACCCTGCCTGCAACAACAAACTTCACTCTTTTCTGAAAAGGGGAACAGCCACGGAACTTATTAGTACTTTTGCACTCTAAGATTTTAGACAAATTAATTATAAAAATTAAATAACACAAGGATATTAAGTAATGGATCAAATCAAACTGAATGCTCAGTCAGCACTTTTATATACATGGCACAAAAATGCAGAATCCTTACTGCTAATCAGGGCAATAAAATGTCTTGTTAATGGCATCAAGGCCTATTTTGGCCGTTTTTCTGTCAGCGCCTTAGACAGTAATACCCAAAAGCTGATGAAAGAACACCCAGATGCATTGTATACCCAAAAACTCCGCAAACCATTAAATGTCTTTGATATTAGCATTCCGTCAGCCTGTAAGAGTTCAACTCCCTATATTTCCAATAAAATAGAAAAACTATACAAAGAAAGGCGCGGAATGCTGGTTAAACTGGCTTTCAATGAGAATGGCAGTGTTGCCCCAATCCCCATCTATAATTCCGATAATTCCTACCCCCCCATAAACCTTAATTGTCAAGTCCACCGCTCTGATACTGACACCGTAGCGCCTGGAAAAGAAATAAGCTGCGATCATTTCACCTGGGCTTATGCCACAAAAGTGTTTGGCCGGAGAAAAGATTTTGATAAAGTAGCTACCCCGGAAAAAATACAGTCAACCTTTGCCAATACACCTGATACTCCATCAAAGGATGCGTACCTTGAGGGCCCAAAAACTGAAAGAACTTATTATGCTGATGGATATTATTTCTTGAAGGAAATGTTTCCTGAGGCTCTTACGAGGCTGGTAGAAAACCACTGGAATATGGCGAATGGCGATGAAAAGAATTTTCTTTTTGAGACACGAGGGAACAATATAATTGGCCACATAATGGCCCTGAGATTAAAGAAGCAGGATGGGTGCATGAAGGTTATTTTTTACGACCCTAACTATACACTCATGCACAAAACATTCCTTCTCTCGGAACCCGGTTTGGCTGCACACATTACCATTGAAGATCTTGGACCCAGTATCTTCTTTGATGAAGGAGCTCTTGTTAATATTGATGACAGGAAGAGGTCTGTTGATGAGTGTAATATCCAGTTTTTTGGTGGCTCATATTATCAGTTCCGGATGAATGCACTTGCTCTTGGGCATATCGATCATCCCCGATTCCTGCCGAGAAGAGAAACTGATTGATAGATCACCACATAACCTTACCTGGCATTTTTTATAAACCGGGATTAGCGGTCCCGGCTTATAAAAAATATACAACCTCTGAAACATAAAACACCACTCTTTCCTGAGCTGAAGGATAGCCGTGGAACTTTTTAGAACTTTTATACTCTAAAAGTTTCAAGCAAATGAATCATAAGAATCAAGCAAGGGATATCATGTAATGGATCATATCAAACTTGGTGTTCTGCCAGCACTATCACATTCATGGTGCAGACATTCAGAATCCTTACTGCCAATCAGGGTCATAAAATCTCTTGTTAATGGCATCAAGGCACTGTTTGGTCCTTATTCTGTCAGCGTTTTAGACGGTAGCACCCAAAAGCTGATGAAAGAACACCCAAATGCATGGTTTACCCAAAGACTCCATAAGCCAATAAGTGCTTATAACATCAGCATCCCGTCAGCCTGCAAGAGTTCAACCAGCTATGTTTCCAATAAGATAGATAAATTGCATGATGAAGGGCGTAGACTTAAGGTTAAACTTGCTTTCAAACAGGATGGCAGTATTGCTCCAATCCCCATGTATTACTCCATTAAACCCTGGCACTCCAAGTGCCTTAATGGCTCAGCGCGTCGCTCTGATACTGACACCGTCGCACCTGGAGAAAAAATAAACTGCCGACACATCGCCTGGGCTTATGCCACAAAAGTGTTTGGTCGGGGAAAAGAGACTTTTAAAAGAATAAACACCCCAAAAAAGATACAGTCAATCTTTGCAAATACACCTGATATTCCTTTAAGGCATGCGCTCCGTAATCCAGATGGAATAAAAAAAGGCCCAATTACTAACAGATCCTTTTATGCCGATGGATATTATTTCCACGAGGGAGCGTTTTCTATGGCTCTTTCGGGACTGGTAGAAAAGTATTGGAATATGCCTGCTGGCGATGAAAAGAATTTCTATTTTCGGTCAAAAGTTGATAAAGGCTCGGGCCACGCAATGGCCCTGAGATTAAAGAAGCGGGATGGATGCATGAAGGTTATTTTTTATGACCCTAACGAAACACTTATGCACAAAACCTTCCTGCTCTCAGAACCAGGTTTGGCTGCACACATTACCGGCAAAGATCTACAAGACAGTTACCGTAACATCTTTGATGGAGCACTAATTAATATTGATGACAGGAAGAAATCTGCTGATGAATGTGATGTCCAGTGCTTTGGTGGATCAACTGACGACTTGCGATGTTTATCAGCAGCAGGGCATGAACGTCATCCCTTATTCAGAGGTAGACGTAATGGTTGACAGATCACCCCACAACTTACCTGGCATTTTTTATAAACCGG
The DNA here is from genome assembly GCF_049310265.1 of Endozoicomonas sp. ALB091. NCBI lineage: Bacteria > Pseudomonadati > Pseudomonadota > Gammaproteobacteria > Oceanospirillales > Endozoicomonadaceae > Endozoicomonas > Endozoicomonas sp. ALB091. The sequence continues at coordinate 352,647 of NZ_JBLYNQ010000006.1, forward strand.
GATTAGCGCTCCCGGCTTATAAAAAATATACAACCTCTCAAACATAAAACATCACTCTTTCCTGAGCTGAGGGATAGCCGTGGAACTTTTGTACTCTGAAGGTTTCAAGCAAATGAATCATGAGAATCAAGCAAGGGATATCATGTAATGGATCATATCAAGCTAAGTGTATTGTCAGCACTATCACATTCATGGTGCATACATTCAGAATCCTTACTGCCAATCAGGGCTATAAAATGCCTTGTTAATGGTATCAAGGCATTGTTTGGTCGTTATTCTGTCAGCGTTTTATACGGTAACACCCAACAGCTGATGAAAGAACATCCAAATGCACGGTTTACCCAAATACTCCATAAACCATTAAGTGCTTATAACATTAGCATCCCGTCAGCCTGCAAGCACCCAACCGGCTATGTTTCCAATAAGACAGACAAACTGCATGATGAAGGGCGTAGGCTTCAGGTTAAACTCGCTTTCAAGCAGGATGGCAGTGTTGTCCCAATCCCCATGTATAACTCCGATAATACCTGCTCCCCCATATGCCTTAATGGTAAAGCCCACCGCTCTGATACTGACACCAAAGCACCCGGAGCAAAAATTGTCTGCCGACATTTCGCCTGGGCTTATGCCACAAAAGTGTTTGGTCGGGGAAAAGATACTTTTAAAACAATAAACACCCCGGAAAAAATACAAACAACCTTTGCCAATACATATGCTAATCCATCAATGGTTGCGCACCTTCACCCAGAGGGATTAGAAGACGGCGCAACTACTGTCAGATCCTATTATGCTGATGGCTATTATTTCCGTGAGGGAAAGTTTTCAGAGGCTCTTACGAGGCTGGTAGAAAAGTACTGGAATATGGCTTGTGGCGATGAAAAGAATTTTCTTATTGATTCACGAGGTGATGAATTAGAATCCCACCATATGGCCCTGAGATTAAAGAAACAGGATGGATGCATGAAGGTTATTTTTTACGACCCTAACGCTACACTCATGCACAAAACAATCCTTCTCTCGGAACCCGGTTTGGCTGCACACATTACCGGCGAAGATCTCGGGGCAAGCTACCTCTTTGATGGAGCACTTGTTAATATTGATGACAGGAAAAAGTCGGCTGATAAATGTGATATTCAGTTCTTTGGTGGCTCACCTACCCTGTTGCTTGCAGCACCGGGGCATCTGGATCATCCCTTATTCGGGGCATGATGGAGAAAAGATATTGGTTGATAGATCACCCCACAACTTACCTGGCATTTTTTATAAACCGGGATTAGCGCTCCCGGCTTATAAAAAATATACAACCTCTCAAACATAAAACATCACTCTTTCCTGAGCTGAGGGATAGCCGTGGAACTTTTGTACTCTGAAGGTTTCAAGCAAATGAATCATGAGAATCAAGCAAGGGATATCATGTAATGGATCATATCAAGCTAAGTGTATTGTCAGCACTATCACATTCATGGTGCATACATTCAGAATCCTTACTGCCAATCAGGGTCATAAAATCTCTTGTTAATGGCATCAAGGCACTGTTTGGTCGTTATTCTGTCAGCGTTTTAGACGGTAACACCCAAAAGCTGATGAAAGAACACCCAAATGCATGGTTTACCAAAAGACTCCATAAGCCAATAAGTGCTTATAACATCAGCATCCCGTCAGCCTGCAAGAGCTCAACCAGCTATGTTTCCAATAAGATAGACAAACTGCATGATGAAGGGCGCATACTTAAGGTTAAACTTGCTTTCAAACAGGATGGCAGTGTTGCTCCAATTCCCATGTATTACTCCATTAAACCCTGGCACTCCAAGTGCCTTAACTGCACAGTACGTCGCTCTGATACTGACACCGTAGCAGCTGGAAGAAAAATAGTCTGCCGACATATCGCCTGGGCTTATGCCACAAAAGTGTTTGGTCGGGGAAAAGAGACTTTTAAAACAATAGATACCCCAAAAAAAATACAATCAACCTTTGCAAATACATCTTTTTTTCCAGCAGTAGACGCACACCATATTCCAGATGGATTGAAAAACATCCGAACCACTCCAAAATCCTTTTATGCCGATGGATATTATTTCCACGAGGGAGCGTTTTCTGAGGCTCTTTCAGGGCTGGTAGAAAAGTATTGGAATATACCTGCTGGCGATGAAAAGAATTTTTTGTTTAATACAAAAGGTGATTCAAGATTTAGTCACGTAATGGCTCTGAGATTAAAGAAGCAGGATGGATGCATGAAGGTTATTTTTTATGACCCTAACGAAACAATTATGCACAAAACATTCCTGCTCTCGGAACCGGGTTTGGCTGCACACATTACCGACAAAGATCTACAAGCCAGTTACCGTAACATCTTTGATGGATCACTAATTAATATTGATGACAGGAAGAAATCTGCTGATGAATGTGATGTCCAGTGCTTTGGTGGCTCACCTGACAGCTTGCGATGTGGCTCGGAAGCAGGGCATGAACATCATCCCTTATTCAGAGGTAGACGTAATGGTTGACAGATCACCCCACAACTTACCTGGCATTTTTTATAAACCTGGATTAGCGGTCCCGGCTGATAAAAAAGATACCGTTTCTCAAACATAAAATAACGCAACCGATGCAGCTGTCAGTGAAGCCAGAGACCAGTTAAAAGCCCTTAAACTTTGCTCATTTTTCAGAAATCGCCTCAGTCCTGAGCCAAAAACCACCCAGACTGAACAACAAGGCAGATTGATTAGAGTAAATATCACCCCAACCAGTAAAACAGAAAACGTGTAGTTATCACCAGGCAATGTAAATACAACAGCGCTACTGACGGCCATCATCAGGGCTTTCACATTCACAAACTGAAAACTGATGGCCTGAAGAAAAGTCATTGGTCTTTTACTGTCCGCCTGTTCTGAAACACTGGCAGCCGTGGCAATCTTCCATGCCAGCCACAATAGATACATGGACCCAATATATTTCAACCCCGTTTGCAGCTGTGGATACCTCTCAAAGACACTCCCCAGTCCAAATGCAACCCCAAGAAACAGAATAAAGAACCCAATAGACACACCCAGCATGTGGGGAATACTTCTGGCAAAGCCATAATTTACCCCGCTGGCTGCCAGCATAATATTATTGGGCCCCGGTGTAATACTGGAACTCAAGGCAAAGGCTACCAATGGTAACCAGAGTATCTCTATCTCATTCATTTTTCCCTCTGTAAATTTTAATAATGCCCTTGAAAATTGCCCCCATACAATCAAACAAACGACGATACAAAGGCTTCAATGAAGTATGATGCATGGACAAAAAAGCGTGCAATTAATAAATTGTCACCATGACAAAGATATCATTTCAAACATAATAAAAAGACAATGGATAAAGAAATAAGCTTCCCGGGCTGGCTGAAAAGCCTTTCCTTCAATTCCGGCCCCAAATATATGGCTCTCGCCGATGCCATCGAGCAGGCCGTTAAAAATGGATCATTACACTCAGGCGATAAACTGCCTACTCATCGCTGGCTTGCCGATGTTCTTAACGTAACCATTGGTACTATTACCCGGGGCTATGCTGAAGCAGAAAGACGACGGTTGATTACCGCCAGAGTGGGCAGTGGAACTTTTGTTACCGGTAAGGTCTGGCAGCAGGCCCAATTCAATGTACCTCAAAAACCAGAGCCTACGCTTATTGATATGAGCCTGACCCTTCAGGTTCCGGCACCGAGAGAAGAGATACTGGCCGAGACGCTGCAAATGATTGCATCAGACCCTCTGCGCATGACTTCTCTGCTGGACTATCTGCCTGAAACCGGACTTGAAAGGCATCGCAGTATCATTGCCGGATGGCTTGCAACGCTGTCGATCCATGTAAATCCAGACAATATTCTTATCACCAATGGGGGCCAGCATGGCAATATGATGGCTCTTCAGGCAGCCACCCGGCCAGGGGACACCATCGTTTCCGAGTCCCTTACCTATCTGGGGTTCATCAATGCGGCAAGGCAATGGCAAACTCACCATATAGGTTTGCCGATGGATGAGCATGGCCTGATTCCAGAAGCACTGGAACAGTGCTGCCTGCAACACCGCCCGAAACTGCTGTATCTAATGCCATCCCTGCAAAATCCGACAGCGCTTATTATGCCAATACAACGGCGAGAGCAAATCATTGAGATAGCACGCAGGCACAAACTTATAGTTTTCATGGCTGGATCAAGCTACCCGAACCCTGGCGGGCCGAGACTTTTGTACGACATCTGAACAATAAAGGAGTAAAAGTGCTCCAGTCAGAACTGTTTGCCGTTGGCAGCTACTCAGTTCCCCAGGCCGTACGCCTTTGTATCAGCAGCCCTGATAGTGACAATAAAGTTCAGTTCGCTTTGGAAACCATTCGGGACATCCTGACCGTAGAACTGGACCCTATCTATCGACCACTGGTGTTCTAATAATGATGACAAACGACAAAATAAAACTGATTGCTAATTATCTGCTTTTCCAGCTTGGCTGGCTTGCCTGTGTTCTTGGGGGGGATCAAATTGCCCTGGCTGCAGCCGTAATAGTCCTTTTTATCCACTTGCTATGGATAGGTAACTGGCATAAGGAAAAACAAATACTGGCTCTTACCTTTTTACTGGGGTGCGCTATCGATAGCTTTCTTGGAAATCTGGAAATCCTGCAGTTTAGCTCTCAACTGGATGACGCTGGACGTATTTTACCACTCTGGCTGGCCTGTCTGTGGCTGATATTCGCCACCACTCTAAGGCACAGCCTTGACTGGTCCAGAACCCACAAACTCTACGGAGCCATACTGGGCTTCCTTGGGGGACCATTAAGCTATTTGGCCGGGTCAAAAATAAGTGATGTAACCCTTGCCCAGCCTTTATGGCAGACGCTGTTGATCCTGGCCATTATCTGGGCAGTTGTTATCCCAATGCTTCAGTCCTTTTCCCAGGCATGGCTGGATAAAGCAAAAAGTGGATAACGCCTTATGCTACTCAGCAGCTTTTTCAGTTTAAAAAGCTGCTGTCAGCTATAAAACCACCGGTAAACAGTCAATCAATTTCTGCCTCGTACTCTTTATAAGCGAAAATCCGATTGATGTGATGACTTCTGGTCAGCTTCTTAAACCAGTACGTACACCAATGCTCCGGCGTTATTGAATCCGCCGGGGCAGGAACACCTGCCTCAAAATAATCAATAAGAACACTCTGATCTTCATCATCCAGCACATTAAATAATATTCCGGGACCGGCGGTAGAGCCGTCATCCAACAGCCGCACCCTGGGATGAAAGATCATATCTATATTAACTCGCCAGATATCATATTTATTACACATCATCAGGCGAAAACGCGCAGTATCAAACTGGGCACCTGAACCTGCTTTAATAAATTGATCAGACTCCAGCCAGGCGGGAAATTTACGAACAACCAGACCTTCGATCTTGCGATCACCGCTGGCAAGCCACTGCTGCAACGCTGCCGACTGTTGCTGCAGCAAATCATCGATAGAAGAACAAGGCAAAGTTAGTGCTCCCATCCGATTCTCCTGATTCATCAATTATCGCTATTCTTCTTTCGCTTTGGATCAACCTGATCCAGGGGAGTAGCAATATGTAATCCAAAATGTATAGTTTTATACAGCTAGCTACTTACACTGACGTCTAAAATTACCTTTTATCACAGAGAAATGACATTAGAAACCTCTGTTTTCTATGGGTGCCCCGCAAATGTGTGCAACCTTCTCGCCCTTAAGGCATTTAATAAAAGGGTTCGCGGTGCTAAAGTACGCGCATTTCAAGCGTTAGCTCAGAGGCAGTATTAATGAAGGATCTGAAGCTCACAGAATACAGTCATGGTGCGGGATGTGGATGTAAAATTTCACCACAGATTCTTGACGGTATTTTGCAAACCAACCTTACTCTTCCTGAGTTTCCTAATCTGGTTGTAGGTAATGCCAGCAAAGATGATGCAGCCGTTGTTGACCTGGGCAATGGTGAAGGGATCATCAGCACGACTGATTTCTTTATGCCTATTGTTGATGATCCATTTGACTTTGGCCGCATCGCTGCCACCAATGCCATCAGCGATATTTACGCCATGGGCGGCACGCCCTTGATGGCCATAGCCATTCTTGGCTGGCCCGTTAACAAGCTACCGCCGGAAGTCGCAGCTCAGGTAGTAGACGGTGGTCGTCAGGCCTGTGCCGATGCTGGTATACCTCTGGCCGGAGGCCACAGTATCGACGCCCCTGAACCCATCTTCGGACTTGCCGTCACCGGTCGTGTATCCCTTGAGCATCTGAAGAGAAATGATCAGGCCCAGGCGGGTCACAAGCTTTATCTGACCAAGCCGCTTGGCGTTGGTATTCTCACAACCGCGCAAAAGAAAAAGCTGTTGCAGGAGGAGCACCAGCATATTGCCCGTGACTCCATGTGCGTAATGAACACCATGGGTGCCGATCTGTCTCTGCTGAATGGCATCAGTGCCATCACCGATGTTACTGGCTTTGGTCTTCTTGGCCATCTTCTGGAGGTTTGTGAAGGCAGCAAGGTAAAAGCCACGCTGTATACCGACAAACTGCCACTTCTTCCTCATGTGGAAACCTATCGTCAACAGGGCTGCATTCCCGGCGGAACGGAAAGAAACTATGCCAGCTATGGCCACAAAGCCGCCAATATTACCGAGCAACAGAAACACATTCTCTGTGATCCCCAAACCAGCGGTGGACTGTTGGTCGCGGTAGATCCGGCGGCGGAAGAAGCTTTCCATAACGTCGCGGCAAGATTTGAATTGTCTCTGGAGCCAATTGGAGAACTATCGCCTTACGACGGTGGTAATTGGGTAGAAGTCGTTTGAATCTTCTGGAAGCGCTCACTGATCATTTTTCATGGGCAGTCTTGCATCCATGCTGTCGTGCACTTCTGGTATAAAATATATATTCAAAAAAAAACCCGGCGAATACCGGGCTTTAACGGTTAAACTATATTGGTCTGTTACCATATTCACCGGAGGGCTTTTTCGGTGGGTCTGCGGTAATGTTCGATGGAATCTCCTCAATCTGGCCTCCTTTCTTCAAAAACTCTTCTACCTGGGCATCCAGACTTGCCCTGAGTTTTTTACGAGACTCGACCGTCCTCTCTTCAGCAGGTTCGTCGCGGCTCCCCAGAAACCCTATATCAGCGCCATCAAAACCAGCAGCAGCTTTAGTCGGCTTTTTCCGTGCCATAGCTATGTCCTCTAGGTACTGGTTTTCGGAATATCCATTCCGAAATATTGAGATTGACTTCTTGTCCAATTTTTATAGTTATAGTCCAGCATTGTAAAAATGCCAGTTTGGTCTCACCCTCCTGTATAAAAAATACATTGTTGCTGCTTGTTTTTTATCATTACGTATAACTTTCACCGTGTAAAGTGATGATTAACTTACGACTTCCGCCACTGTCTCTGTGTTCCCCCAGCCATATCCCCTGCCAATTACCCAAAGCCAGCGAACCGTCCGTGATTGGAATGATTACATCGGCACCAAACAGGCTGGATTTAATGTGGGCCGGCATATCATCACTGCCTTCTATCACATGGAGAAAATACTCTTCATTTTCAGGGATATAATGATTGCTGAAGGCTTCCATATCATGACGGACATTGGGGTCGGCATTCTCATTGAGTGTCAGTGAAGCAGAAGTATGCTGTAAAAAGATATGACAAATCCCTGTCTTATAATTCTCCAGCTCCGGTAACTGACCAATAATTTCGGCCGTAACCACATGAAACCCCCTCCGGTAGGGACGCAGCTGAACCTGTTTCTGGAACCACATAATTTAACCCTCACTCAAAGGTGCCGATAACAATCCGTCAGTCATAAAAGGATCCGTATCCATGATGTCACTTTACGATAAAAGTGTGACAGTTTTGAAATCTGTCGTGATGTTCATAATCCGGAAACCGGGCTATCTACCCATGACAGTTTATATAAGTCCAGATTAAGCTTTCAGAATTCAAAAAACACTATATGGAGAGGAGTTTTGAGGACGAGGCTTTTCGGCTGAGTTTTCTCCTTGCCATCAAGTTCTACACAAAGCATACCTGCCAAAAAACGACACCTGAAGAATAAACATAACAGTCATGACCTTTGAGAAACCGGTCAAAAATAAACCCCTAAATTCACTTTGAACCGATGACAAACACACGCGACATCTCTAAAATCTCGCCCCTTTCCCTTAAACAAAGCGGCTTAATCATCATGGACAAAGTGATCGAAACCCCTGACGCTCCTCCGGCTATCGGCCCATATTCTCAGGGTATGCGCTTTGATAACCTGGTTTTCACATCTGGCCAGCTGCCAATCGATCCGGAAACCGGAGAAGTATCTGAAGACACCAAACAGCAGGCTCATCAGTGCCTGAAAAACCTGAAAGCGGTATTGGAAGCGGCCGGCAGCGGCATGAACCGGGTGAAAAAAGTCACCGTATTCGTTCGTGATATGGATGAGTTCAGCAATATTAACGAAGTCTACAAGCAGTACTTCAAAGTACCTTTCCCTGCCCGCAGCCTGGTTGAAGTTGCTCGTCTGCCAAAAGATGTGAAGGTAGAAATTGAAGCCCTGGCAACGGTTGGCTAACCCGTTGGCAGAGCAGCCAACAATGGTTCTCATTCATTAAGTAAGATTTTGAGAACCCATTAATTGAACGGGGGGGTTAAGTAGTTAACCAAATGGAATCATATATTTCCGACTAAGTTGTCAGTCACTCTGCGGCGCTGCAACTCCGGTCACATAGCTACGGCTATGCTCCCTACGTTGCGCCTTGCATAGCAACTGCCCACTTAGCCAGAAATATATGATTCCATTTGGCCAACTACTTAAGCCCCCGTTACCACATCAGGTCATCCGGAATCTGATAATCCGCATACCAGTCTTCTTCTTCCTCGGTCAGATCGCCAGACTTATCATTCTGTATGACAATCGCTTCTGGCTTACGCTCGGCAATCTTACTGGCCACCGGCGCAGGGATGACCAGAAAATCGTCGCCCAGTATCGCCAGGGCCAGCAAGCCCCTTTCCAACTTGGTTAACTGTTCATCAGTCACATAAATTTTCTTGATTTTGTTTTCATAAACAAACTTATATTCTGCATCGCCCCCATTACGGGACAATGCATTAGTCTCAATCAGTTGACGAACCTGTGCGTCCAACGCCTTACGCTGACGTTCATCTTCAAGCTGTCGATTCAGCTCACGATCTTTCTCAGCCTGAGCCTGCCTCTCTTTCTCCAGCTCAATACGGCGTTTTTCCTGATCGGTCATATCACCAGAGCGGGCAGCCTGCTGTTTCTTTTTCTTATTACTGGTCTTGGCCTGTAATGCCTGTTGTTTTGTCGCAAGGCCAGCTTTCATCAGCTGGTCACGAAGTGATTTACTCATCGTCTTAAATACCAGAGGGGGATTCAAAAAACTGGAATCTTAGCAAGCCCTTCTACTGACAGCCAGAGATGAAACCCGCCATTGTCTGCTTTTTGATAATCACAAAAAGCACAAAGCCCACAAAGAAAAGCCTTCCTTTGTGGGCTTGTAGGTTCAGAGAGCCGATAACGGCGACTAATGCTTAGTGGACATCCTTCCAGAATTCCCGTTTGAGCAGATAGGCAAACACAAAGAACAGCGCCAGGAACAGGTATACATAAATACCCAGCTGCTTACGCTGTGCTTGCATGGGCTCCGCAGAGTAAGCCAGGAAGTTGGTCAAATCATAGGCCATTTGATCGTATTCGGAGGGCGTCATACTCCCCTTACGCTCCGGATCAACCGTCAGGCCACAGATCTTGTCTCCGGTCAGCGGGTCACGGGCCGTTGGGTCTGTATCACCGCAATTATCGATCTGTACTCCCTGAAGCCCCAGAAGCACATGGGGCATACCAACATCCGGGAAGACCTTGTTATTTACCCCATAAGGGCGGCTTGGGTCTTCGTAGAAGGTCCGGAGGTAGGTATAAAGCCAGTCAGGCCCACCTTTAACGCGGGACACCAGTGTCAGGTCCGGAGGTGTAGCACCAAACCAGACCTTCGCTTCGTCCGGGTCCATGCTGTTATGCATCAGATCACCGATCTTGGCAGACTTATCGAACACCAGGTGCTCCATCATCAGGTCATGGGGAATGCCAAGGTCATCCGCTACCCGCTCATAGCGCTGATACTGGGTCGCATGACAACCTGCACAGTAGTTCTGGTAATACTTCGCCCCCCGCTGTAGCGAAGCTTTGTCAGAAGGGTCCACATTGGCCTCATCAAGAGGGTATCCCCCACCGGCTGCTGCCGCCAACGATGAAAACAGCACCGAAACCAGAAACAACTTAATGGTCAGTATTATTCTTTTCATTAGCCGGTCACCCTCTCAGGTACAGGTTTGGTCTTCTCCCATCGTGTGTAGAAAGGCATCAACAGGAAGAACGCAAAGTAAATCAGCGTACAGATCTGGGCAATGAGTGTATAAGTCTCAGTAGCCGGTTGCGTTCCGAGCCAGGTCAGCAAAATAAAGACAAAGGCAAAAACCACAATGCTGGTTCTGCTGATCATGCCCTTGTAACGCCATGACCTGACCGGGCTGCGATCCAGCCAGGGCAGAACAAAGAGAATGGCAATGGCACCACCCATGGCGACAACCCCACCCAGCTTGGAGTCGATTGGCCCGATATCAAAGGTAATCGCCCTGAGAATGGAGTAGAACGCCCCAAAGTACCAGACTGGTGCAATATGCTCGGGCGTCTTCAGGCCGTTGGCCGGTTCAAAGTTGGCATGCTCAAGGAAGAACCCGCCCATCTCCGGGAAGAAGAAAATAATGCCACAGAACACGAACAGGAAGACCACAACACCGACAATATCCTTAACGGTGTAATAGGGGTGAAAAGCGATACCATCCAGAGGCACACCATCCGGCCCTTTGTTCTTCTTGATATCTATACCGTCCGGATTGTTTGAGCCCACTTCATGCAATGCCAGGATGTGCAAAACCACCAGACCAAGAATAACGATCGGCAGCGCAATGACATGCAGTGCAAAGAAGCGGTTCAGGGTAATACCGGAAATCAGGAAGTCACCACGAATCCACTGCTGAAGATCCGGACCAATTACCGGAATAGCGCCAAACAGGGAAATAATTACCTGCGCCCCCCAATAGGACATCTGCCCCCAGGGCAACAGGTACCCCATAAAGGCCTCACCCATCAGCGCCAGGTATATGGCCATACCAAAGATCCAGATCAACTCCCGTGGTGCCTTGTAGGACCCGTAGAGAAGACCACGAAACATGTGGCAGTAAATCACCACAAAGAACATGGATGCGCCGGTAGAGTGCATGTAGCGGATCAACCAGCCATATTCCACATCCCGCATAATGTACTCAACAGAAGCAAAAGCAGCTTCAGCGCTGGGAACATAGCTCATGGTCAGCCAGATGCCCGTCAGGAGCTGGTTAACCAGAACCAGCAGGGCCAGAGAACCAAAGAAATACCAGAAGTTGAAGTTTTTGGGCGCATAATATTTGCTGAGATGCTTCTCCCACGCCTGGGTGACGGGAAGTCGGGCATCAACCCAGGCCATTATTTTATTTCCCATCACGCATTCTCCTCATCTTTACCGATAATCAGAATATCATCGCCTTCAAAGGAGTAAGGTGGCACGACCAGATTCGTTGGGGCAGGAACTCCTTTATACACCCGACCGGCCAGATCGAACCGCGAACCATGACAGGGGCAGAAATACCCCCCCTTCCAGTTGGCATCAAACTCCATGGGTTTGACTTCCGGCAGATATTTTGGAGAACACCCGAGGTGGGTACACAAACCGACCAGAACAAGAACATCTTCCGTCCGTGAACGGTACGGATTGGTGGCATACTCAGGCTGCTCTGAGCTTTCTGATTTCGGGTCGCGCAAACGCCCATCCTGTGATGGCAGTTCATTAAGCATATCTTTGGTACGTCGCAGCACAAAGACTGGTTTACCCCGCCATTCATAGACAACCTGTTGCCCGGGTTCCAGTTTGCTTAAATTGACTTTTACCGGTGCACCGGCAGCCTTAGCTTTTGCACTCGGGTTCCACGACTTCAGAAAAGGCGTAGCAACCCCTACAGCACCGGCAGCCCCCACCACCGAAGTCGCTGCCACGAGAAAGCGGCGCCGGCCTTTGTTTATGCCGTTGTCACTCATTAACCTACTCTCCCCATCCGGGCTGAACGCCCAATGACTTCTTTTTGTTCATGGGTGTGATAACAGATTTACTTCTGAAACAGGGCTTTTGTTAACCCGGAAAGGACAAAGACTCAAAAGCTCTCTCGCAGAACCACCCGCACCTCAAATAACAACCTGACAGCTGCAATCAACTCTCAACAATAAAGCCGCCTCGCATTATACTTACCCACATAAGCGGCAGTGCGTAATGATACTGGTTTTAACGCATAAAAAAAATGCCCAAAACAAGGCACAGGTTTTTTAATAAAAGTTTCAGGCATAAAAAAACTTCCCGATACGCTCTCCCGAAAGAGGCACAAAGGGAAGCTTTCCAGTAATCCAGGCAACCAGCCGGAAAACCGGCCGGTGGTCTGAGCACAATATCAGCGCTTGGAGAACTGTGGACGCTTACGGGCTTTACGCAGACCCACTTTCTTACGCTCAACTTCACGAGCGTCACGGGTAACGTAGCCAGCTTTACGCAGAGGAGAGCGCAGAGTCTCATCGTACTGCATCAGCGCGCGGGTGATACCATGACGGATAGCACCAGCCTGACCAGAACCGCCGCCACCAGATACAGTGATCTTGATGTCGAACTTTTCAGTCAGCTCAGTCAGTTCCAGAGGCTGACGAACTACCATTCGAGCAGTTTCACGGCCGAAGTATTCGTCCAGGGAACGGCCATTGACAGTGATACTGCCAGAACCAGCTCTCAGGAAAACACGTGCGGTTGAGGACTTACGACGTCCAGTTCCGTAGTATTGAGTTACAGACATAACCACCCCTGATTAAATTTCCAGTTGCTGAGGCTGCTGAGCAGCATGTGGATGCTCGCTTCCGGCATAAACCTTCAGCTTGCTGTACATGGCACGACCCAGAGAATTCTTGGGCAGCATCCCCTTAACAGCCGTCTCGATTACCAGCTCAGGCTTGTGGTCGATCAGCTTGTCAAAGCTGATGGACTTAAGGCCGCCGATGTAACCGGTGTGGCGGTGGTACATCTTGTCAGTAGACTTACGTCCGGTAACACGTACTTTCTCAGCGTTTACTACAACGATGTAGTCGCCAGTGTCCACATGAGGAGTGTACTCTGGCTTATGCTTGCCGCGCAGACGCAGAGCGATTTCTGTTGCCAGACGACCCAGGGTTTTGCCTTCGGCATCAACTACGAACCAGTCACGTTTTACGGTTTCTGGCTTAGCACTAAAAGTTTTCATTAAATTCGCCTCTATGATACCGCTGACGCGATACCTGTTCCTACATGGCCGTTCCCTGCTGGGCAAGAGCCAGGCTAATAGCCCCAGATCAGCAATACCGGCCTGTTCAAAACATTGGGCGCTCAATCGGGAAACGGGAGCGGTATTATACCGTTTGGCAAGAGGAAATAAAGCCCCCTGCGAACCGGATCTCTGTTAAAAACCCGGAACCACACTTTGCATCATTAATTTACATAGCACGGCGACATGACTAACGAGCAACCCGCAAATCGCTGTCAGAAGCCCTGAGGACTTTTAAAATATGCCGCCCCTGAAAGTCCGGGTTAAACTGAAGACCTTCCGGAAGCACCCTTCTGCCAAACCTCTCAAGCTCTGAGGAAGCAGCACTGGTTCGGACTTCAACGGCCAGTAACAGGGAGTTCAGCAGGAAGCCAATAATGCTTCGACTCCATAAACTCACACCAAAACCACCGGCAAGGGCAGCGTAAGTGACGATAAAAGAGACCCTGTTAACAAAACCGTTTTTCTGATCCCCGTGATACCCGGTCACCATTCTCACAGGAGGCTGCGTTCTGTCATTATCGGCAAAACTGAACCCGACACCTTCTGAGAGGCCGTTAATACTTAAAGGCCCGCCAAGATCGAGAAAAAGCTCATTATCCCTGGGAAATTTGTAATATCGATAACCATAAATACCTCCCCGCCCCGCGCTACTAATGTACAGTGACTTAAGATCCATCCACTCAAGGCTCATAATGTAAAGCGTTCTTTCCGGGGACAGCATCAAATCAAGGGCTGACTGATGGGTTGCCAGAATTAAAAAAAGTAATAACGGGTTTTTCTGCAAAGGGGCAGGCATTGTCCTTGAATCAATTTTTTTTACCAACCGCCTGACCTTACTTTCCGTGGTAAATCGCACCTTGTAACCCGAAACCTCTGATGCGGATTCAGTCAATATTGCCTCATAGTCCACCAACAACAATTGCCCGGTTCGTTTAAGGTAAGAGAGGTAATTGACATAACCAAAAACTCCATCCTCCACTTCCTCCATTTGATCAATCTCTTCCGCCTCTGACGGGACTGAAATCATTATTCGACAGGACTCGGCAACCCCCTGCTGGCACCCCCCGGTATATTTCAAATCCCCCTTAACACCGAAGATATCCCTCAATTCCACGGAGCCCACATAGTCTGAAGCCACAACGTCGTCAGACTGGCCCTGATAATTCGCCATTGCCTGGCCGGTGATAATCAGTGCGATACAACAATATCGCCTCATTCCCCACACCAAAGCGCTTGAAAAAATCGTCTTAATTTTTACCACAAGCCTCACCAACAATGCTGCCAACCAAATGAACTTTACCCTTTTTTCGAGGCGGTCCCTCCTCCAGTCGATAGACCGTTGACCAGAAGATAACGAGATGCTCAGTCAGCACAGTGCGTGACGTAAAAGCATAGACGATGTCAACCATTGTGACTAATTGTGCTGGCATTACGCTGCGGTCTCAGCCTGAAATGGTGGCCGGTCTATCCCTGCGATGTGTCAGAGCCGGTTGTACCTGACAGGGCCCTGACAACCCGCTACAATCGCCGGAAATCATACACAGGCAGATCAGGAAAACCATGCGCGACTATATTATTGCCCCGAGTATTCTTTCCGCAGATTTTGCCCGCCTGGGCGAAGAGGTCGATCATGTTCTGGTCGCCGGAGCGGACTGGATTCACTTTGATGTTATGGACAACCACTACGTCCCGAACCTCACCCTGGGCCCGATGGTCTGCAAGGCACTGAGAAAGCATGGCGTCACTGCCCCCATCGATGTTCACCTGATGGTGAGCCCTGTCGATCGTATCATCGGTGATTTTATTGAAGCCGGTGCCAGTATGATCACTTTCCATCCGGAAGCATCTGAACATATTGATCGTAGCTTACAACTGATTCGCGAAGGTGGCTGCCAGGCTGGGCTGGTACTCAATCCGACAACATCCCCCGATGCGCTTGAGTATGTGATGGACAAGCTGGATATGGTCCTGTTGATGTCGGTCAATCCCGGCTTTGGCGGTCAGAAGTTTATCCCCTCAACCCTGAAAAAACTGTGCAGGGTGCGCAAGCTGATTGATAATAGCGGGCTGAATATCCGTCTTCAGGTAGATGGTGGTGTGTCGGCCAGTAATATCCGCCAGATTGCCGAGGCCGGTGCGGATACCTTTGTTGCCGGCTCCGCCATTTTTGGTGCTGACAACTATCAGGATGTCGTGACGCAAATGCGCTCCGAGCTGGCTGAAGTCGTGGCTTTATAAACCATGACAACATCCAGCGGCCATCCATTTCTGAACAACCTGACCCTGGTCATGTACGACCTGGATGGCACGCTGGTAGAAAGCGTGCCTGAGTGCGGGAATGGTGTCATGCAGTCACTGCTATTCCATTTCCCCAAACAGTGGCCTTTGAAGTTACCTTAACCTTACGCTGGTAAAGACGTGAACAAACCCGATTGCTGTGCCCCCATGCCTGCCGGGCAACCCTTGGCAGGCTGGGTACCGGATTCGACTTCTCAGCTCTGAAAAACAGATAGTTAAGCGCTGTATATAACGCGTATGCCCTTCGCGATATATAGGCCCTGGGCTTATCCTGATAACCACTCACCGCCGGTATCAACAACTTACTCAGCAGTTCGGGTCGCTCATTGCTGGTAGCGCAAAACTGCATATTCCAGGTTGTATAGAGATCACTCCAATGCTTCGGCAGCGGATAATTAAACAGAGGTTCCTGCCCCTGCTCATCCAACTCAGAAGCACATTGGGTGTATTTACCCGGATAATGCTGGGCCAGGGTCAAGCCTGCACAGGCATTTTCGTGACGGCCACTGACTGCCTCCACGGCGGTCGCTTCAATAATATTAAAGGGCAAAATACAACGCCCCTGCGAATGGGGATAATTTCGTTGCTTTCGACCTTTCAACATCTTCACAATAGGCTGCTCAACGGAGATGAGCTTAATCGCTTTTATGAAACCCAGCCCTCTGATAGCTCCCCCCATTTCATTTCGCTTTTTTTTCCACAAATGAACACACGCTTCCAGCACTTCGGCATTTTGAATCTGGGCTTTGGTCAGTAAATTGAGCGCCAGAGCAAATGGCAATACCGATTCCAGTTCATGAATAATTTCATTTTTACCCTTTTCGAGCATGCCTTCGTTCGTTTCACTGACATTAATAATGTTATGAATAGCACGCATCAAATAATCATTGTCCTTGATATTCCTGAAAACCTCACTGACTGCCTTTTCTATTGCTTCCTGCGAAGTATCATCGGATAAGTTACCACTGATTATTTCGAATATTTCCTGAGTCCACTCACCTCTGCAATCCATCAGCTCAAGATCTATGAAAGACTGCTTAACCTTTTCCCTCACTTCGTTAACATCAAGCTTCTGTATCAGCTTGCTGGCACGAGTATGCAAGTCACTCAGGAAACCATTGACCTTTTCTGTCTCTGCCGAACTCAGTGATGTTTCTGAGCGATCAACTGCTCCTTTCATACATAGTGCAATTTTCAAATAGATTGACAATGCTTTATTGCAGATATAAACCAAAGGCCTGCTAATAAGGTAATCGGTGATCTTTTTCCTGATCGTTGACGACCCGTAACCTTTATGTGAACGCTGGCCAGATGTCGCTTTTGGATTATTGAAATTGCTCGGCATCAAGCCTTGAGTCTGCACCAGTCCCTGAACTTCAGCCTGCAACAGACCCTGAGTATCCCTGGAATTTCCTATCATGTGAATCACCCTGCATAGTTTTAGCCATATCAAGAACCTACCCTATTGATTAACCGGATAAACTGACAAATTGATCAGAATGGCTAACAAACAATAGCAGCCCTGCATCAATAAGATTCAGGAACCTTTTCAGAAACGGGGAGTCGAACGGCATGCACATTATCAATATGACGGTCATACCATGAATGCAAATTCGACGACATATGACGGATCACTCAGCGCTAAAACTCTCTGGTATTTGAACAAGATAAGATCTTCGCAAGAATCTTTATCTTCTTCAGTATCCGCCTTAAAAAGGCATGCTGAGCAATTAACTGATGAACAACGCCTTAATCTTGTCAAAAAGATCAAGTCAGATAAGCGTCCCGGCTGGTCGGTTGACTTAAAACTCAGTGAAAGACAGTTACAATTTCAGTCAATACTTTTGAAACCATTCATATTGAGTCTTAGTAAAATAGGCAAAGTTACCATTGCAGATATTGGTCAATATTAATCAGTAAGTGTGTAGGCACAATCATTCCGTGAAGAACAATGTTGACTGGCAAAAGGTTGCCGATATGTTTGAAAAAGCCTGTAAGGTAAAAGGGGCCATTATTATGATTGATGAAATTGACAGTATGCTTCCGAAACGAAACGATGCTTCGCAGTTCAATGTTAAACGGACTAACGAATTGTTAAGACATATAGAAGCAGCGAATGAGAATCGCATCATCGTGGCGGGAACCACTAAAACAGTTTATCAGTGAAAAAACGGATAAAATCATGTGTAGTACTCAAGAAAATCCTGACACCTCCCCACTCCCATCGAAGCCGGGAAAATATAATCTGAGGTCAAAAAAGAGTTTTCTTTCTATCTTAAGCACTGAAGGAGCGGCCTTTGGATAGATATCAAGCCTGGGGAAAACATCATCGGCTGTAGATTCATATCAAGCAGCCCTTTGACCACTGATTTCAGGAAAAGATCAATATCAAAGCCATACGCAACCCATGCTCAAATCCAGATACACTGATTGCCCCGCCCGATGCACTTTCATCTTCGGGCCCCCAACCGGGGCAGCATACTCGCTGATTTGCAATAGCCCCTGTAGTCATATACCCTTAGCGCAGATCATAATGACATAAAGCAGTACTAAAGAGTCTGGATAAATCCTGCCCTGGTACGGAGTTTGCTGTGAAGCCCTGTCAAAGCCAAGACCATTTTCACCAACATCGCTTTCGACTCAGATACAACGACCATAACGGCTGTTCCGATACTTCCTTGTCTTCAACTTCCCTCCACACTGCCTCCTGGCGCTGGCCATAGGCCTGCCAATTTCACTTAGCCCAACGGCAACATGGTTGTTGCCAAACATAGATAATTTCAATCAATAATCCTGTTAGCTTATTCGAGAGAGCTGCTATGACGCCTGAAGCGTTTACGCGTCTGACCAGAGAAGGATACAACCGCATCCCCGTTGTACGTGAGATTCTGGCAGACCTGGACACACCATTAACCACCTATCTCAAGCTCGCCAATGGCCGCTACTCCTACCTGCTGGAGTCCGTGGAGGGCGGTGAAAAGTGGGGCCGCTACTCGATGATTGGCCTGCCCTGTCGCACCTTGCTCCGGGTCAATGGCGATCGTATTCAGATCGAAACCGATGGCCAGATTGTCGAAGAACACACCACCAGCGACCCACTGGCGTTTATCAAGGCATTCCAGCAACGTTATCAAGTGCCGGAGTTGCCGGAACTGCCCAGATTCACCGGCGGCCTGGTGGGTTATTTTGGTTACGATACGATTCGCTACATTGAGCCCAAACTGGCACAAAGCGCCCCGAAGGACGAACTGCATACACCGGACATCCTGTTAATGGTGTCTGACGAACTGGTGGTATTCGACAACCTCAGTGGCAAACTGATCCTGATTACCCATGCGGACCCTGACCAGCCAGCCGCGCTGGAAAAAGCACAATCCCGCCTGGACAACCTTGTACGCCAGCTGCAAACCAGCCACATTCAACCTCCGGTCCAGGCCTCTCTGAACCCCGCCTGTGAAGGTGATTTTCAATCAGGCTTTGGCGAAGAAGCCTTCAAAGATTCCGTTGGCGCTATTCGGGATTACATTCTGGCAGGCGACGCAATGCAGGTGGTTCTCTCCCAGAGAATGTCGATCCCCTATGACAGTTCACCGCTGAATCTTTACCGGGCTCTGCGAAGCACCAACCCTTCCCCCTACATGTACTACATGGATCTGGGGGATTTTCATGTGGTGGGCTCTTCTCCTGAAATTCTGGCCCGGCTGGAAGATGGTGAGGTGACCGTAAGGCCCATTGCCGGCACCCGAAAACGCGGTGATACCGAAGAGAAAGATAAAGCGCTCGAACAGGAGCTGCTCAATGACCCCAAAGAGCTGGCAGAACACCTGATGCTGATCGACCTGGGAAGAAACGACGTTGGACGTGTAGCAACCACAGGCTCAGTAAAACTGACGGACAAGATGGTCATCGAGCGCTACTCCCACGTTATGCACATTGTCTCCCATGTGACGGGCGAACTGAAAAGTGGACTGGATGCCCTGGATGTACTAAAAGCTACGCTACCCGCAGGGACGTTAAGCGGGGCACCCAAAGTACGGGCCATGGAAATCATCGATGAAATGGAGCCGGTAAAACGGGGGGTCTATGGCGGCGCAGTGGGCTACCTGGCCTGGAACGGCAATATGGACACCGCTATTGCCATCAGAACAGCGGTTATCAAAGACCGGCAGCTCCATATTCAGGCCGGTGCCGGTATTGTTGCTGACTCCAGCCCTGACCTGGAATGGCAAGAAACCATGAATAAAGGGCGTGCAATGTTTCGTGCGGTAGCCATGGCCCAAACCGGATTCATTAAAGGGATGAAACACTGATGCTGTTAATGATCGACAACTACGACTCATTCACCTTTAACCTGGTTCAATACTTCTCGGAACTGGGGGCTACTGTCGATGTCCACAGGAACGATCACATCACCATTGATGACATCGAAACGCTAAAGCCAGACCATATCGTTATTTCTCCGGGCCCGTGCACGCCAAACGAAGCTGGCATATCCATGGATGTTATACGACATTTTCAGGGTAAGGTTCCGATCCTGGGAGTCTGTCTTGGCCATCAGAGCATTGGCCAGGTGTATGGCGGCAGGATTGTTCGTGCCCGACAGGTGATGCACGGGAAAGTTTCCCCGGTCTTCCATCAGGATTTCGGGGTGTTTCAGGGACTGGCCAACCCGGTCACCACAACCCGTTACCACTCACTGGTGATTGATAAAGAGAGTCTTCCTGATTGTCTTGAGGTCACCGCATGGACGCAATTTGCCGACGGCAGCAATGACGAGATCATGGGCGTTCGCCACAAAGAACTGCCCGTTGAGGGCGTGCAGTTTCATCCGGAGTCCATTATGACCGAACAGGGACATGACCTTCTGGCCAATTTTCTCAAACAGTCCATATAACCATTGAGCTAAGGGAATGAAGACATGCAGATAAAAGAAGCCATCAACCGGGTCGTACAACATCTTGACCTGAGCCGGGATGAAATGGTCGAGGTCATGCAACAGATCATGACAGGCCAGTGCAGTGACAGCCAGATTGCGGCTTTTCTGACGGGCATGCGGATGAAAAGTGAGAGCATTGAAGAGATCACCGGGGCGGCCATGGTTATGCGACAGCTGGCTACCCGGGTTGAGGTTAACACTGGGCACCTGGTGGATATTGTCGGTACCGGCGGGGATGGAGCCCACCTGTTCAACGTCTCGACAGCGTCGGCATTTGTCTGTGCGGCTGCCGGTGCCAAAGTGGCAAAACACGGCAACCGTGGGGTTTCCAGCTCAAGCGGTAGTGCCGATCTTCTGGAGCAGGCTGGTGTCAACTTGGATATCAGCCCTGATCAGGTGGCCCGCTGCATTACTGAGGTGGGGGTCGGCTTTATGTTTGCACCAGCCCACCACTCAGCCATGAAAAATGTGGTCGGTGTGCGCCGGGCGCTGGGTATTCGTACTCTGTTTAATATTCTTGGGCCGATGTCCAACCCGGCTAACGTAAAAAATCTGCTGATTGGTGTCTTTAACCGGGAGCTATGCCGCCCTATGGCTGAAGTACTGCGTGAACTGGGCAATGGGCATGTTATGGTGGTGCACTCCGTCGATGGACTGGATGAAATCAGTATTGCCAGTGCCACTCACGTTGCTGAGCTGAAGGATGGCAACATCCGCGAATACACCCTGACACCGGAAGATTTCAATATCAACTCCCAAAGCCTGATCGGGCTGGATGTAAAAGACAGTGATGAATCACTGGCGCTGATCAAAGACGCCCTCGGTAAACAGGAGGGAAAACACGCTGAAAAAGCTGCCAGCATGATCGCCCTGAATGCCGGTACCGCTATCTATCTTTCGGGGGTTGCCGGTGGCCTTGAGGAAGGTATTCTGATGGCCCGGGACGCTATCGATAGCGGCCTGGCGCTGGAGAAAATGAAAGAGCTGGCCAGCTTCACCCGCGTTTTTTCTGCAGAAGCAGCCACCTGGTCAGTGTGAGGATCCAATTCATGTCGCTACCGACGATTCTGAATAAAATCATTGCACGGAAGCATGAAGAAGTTTCTGAGCGCCGCGATATCAGGCCGCTTGATGAAGTGAAAACGCTGGCCGAACAAAACACCCCAACACGGGGCTTCGCCCGCAACCTGCTGTTACGGGTGGAAAAGCAGCAGGCCGCCATCATTGCGGAAATCAAAAAAGCCTCTCCCAGTAAAGGTGTTATTCGGGAACACTTTGAGCCTGCTGACATCGCCAGAAGCTACGAACGCTCCGGAGCCTGCTGCCTGTCCGTGTTGACGGACCAGGATTTTTTTCAGGGGAGTGATCGCTTTTTACAGGCTGCTCGAGATGCCTGCTCTCTGCCTGTACTACGTAAAGACTTTATGGTCGACCCGTATCAGATATATGAAGCCCGGATGATTGGTGCTGACTGTATCCTGTTGATTGTCTCCGCACTGTCTGACCAACAGCTCAGTGAATTTAATGAGCTGGGACAATACCTTGGAATGGACGTTCTGGTTGAGGTGCACGGGGCCGATGAGCTGGAAAGGGCACTGCCATTACCGGGCGCTATTCTCGGTATCAACAATCGCAATCTGCATACGTTTGAAGTGAGTCTGGATAATACCTTTGAGTTGCTAAACCGGATTCCCGATGGTCGGCTGGTGGTTACGGAAAGTGGTATACACACAAAG
This sequence comes from Endozoicomonas sp. ALB091, assembly GCF_049310265.1. Lineage (NCBI taxonomy): Bacteria > Pseudomonadati > Pseudomonadota > Gammaproteobacteria > Oceanospirillales > Endozoicomonadaceae > Endozoicomonas > Endozoicomonas sp. ALB091. The sequence continues at coordinate 375,090 of NZ_JBLYNQ010000006.1, forward strand.
CAGGATGTGGAATCCATGGTCTCGCACAATGTGAACAGCTTTCTGGTGGGTGAGGCTTTTATGCGTCAGGAAGATCCGGGAGAAGCGCTCAGCGGATTGTTTGGCAGTTACTTATGATTAAAGGCCGCCCTGAGAGGGGTGGCCAATCTTTATCACGTCAACTATTGAATAATCCCACAGGCTATTCTGGCACCACCGCCACCCAGGGGAGGGTTGTCAGAATAGTTATCGGAACCAGCATGAATCACCAGTGAACGCCCCTTCAGTTCAGAGAGTGAAAGTCGAGGTGCTACAACAGGGCTGACCGCGTTTCCATATTCATCAACCATTAATACCGGCAAATCCCCTGAATGCCCGTGACCTTCGGGCCCCTCGTGATGACCGGTGCTGTTTGGGTCATAGTGATCACCTGCGGCCAGGGCAGCAACGCTCTGGCCACCTTTTTCTCCTGGCTCACAGGAGGGGTTTTCATGAACATGAAAGCCATGCTTCCCGGGTGGCAGATCATGCAGTGCCGGCTGCAGTCTAATCCCTTTGGTGACATCATCATCGTCAGCATGATGTATAAATATGTTGCCTATTGTTGGCCCATTACCTGCCGGAGTCACCTGAAACATCGCAACTTCCAGCTTTTCCTCTACCTTGCCTTCACCCTGACCCGTATTATTTGAACACCCGGACAGCAAAGCAGATAGTGCGATCGGCAGAGCCAGGAACCTGATACCTTTATTAACCATGTTATGAAACCCCTGAGAAAACATATAAGCCTCAGTATAGGTTTCAATGACACTCAACAAGGGCTGATTGCTTCGGCTATTCTATCGGGTGCCAAACACAACCATGGTTTTTCCTTTTACCGAAACAAGCCCCTGGGCTTCAAGGCTTTTCAGAACCCGTCCAACCATTTCACGGGAGCAACCGACAATACGACCAATTTCCTGACGGGTTATTTTGATCTGCATCCCATCAGGGTGCGTCATGGCATCGGGTTGACGGCATAAATCCAGCAAGGTTCTGGCCACCCGGCCGGTAACATCGAGAAATGCCAGATCCCCCATCTTCCGGGTGGTATCCTTCAAACGGGCAGCCATCTGGCCAGACAGCATCATCAGAATCTCGGGTTCTTTCTGCACCAGATCCCTGAACTGCCGGTAACTGATTTCCGCTACCTCACAGGCGGTCTTGGCCTTAACCCAGGCGCTGCGTTCCTGCTGATCCTCGTCGAAAAGACCCATTTCTCCAAAAAAGTCCCCCTGATTCAGATAGGCGACGATCATCTCACGACCATCATCGTCTTCGATAACCACGGATACAGCACCCTTGACGATGTAATAAAGGGTCTCTGAAGTGTCACCGGCACAGAGTATGGTACTTCTGGCCGGATAGTTTTTCCGGGAGCACATGTCCAAAAAAACAGACAAAAAGTGTTTTACTCCGGAGGCTGGTCTGACAGGTAAATTCTTTGCCAACATCTTTTCACCACAACTGCCTTGTTTTGGTCACATCATACCGCAAACTTTTCTTGACTGTCTTGGCACTATTCGATGAATGGGTGCTGTTACGAAGAATACAGAATTCTGATTGAATGGCTGTTTTGACGCAAAGGCTTTAGAATTGCCCCCAAATAGAAACAGTCAAACGAGAACAGGAATTTCAAATGAAGGCACAAGTCAAGTGGGTTGATAACCAGCGTTTTCTGGGACTGACAGACAGTGGCAACTCCATCGTTATGGATGCCGATAAACACCATAAGAGCGCACCGAGCCCCATGGAGATGGTATTGATGGGTTTAGGTGGGTGCTCTTCGGTGGACGTGATCAATATCCTGGAAAAAGCGCGTCAGAACGTGACCAGCTGCCATGTGGACATTGAATCCGAACGTGCTGATGCCATTCCCGCCGTATTTACCAGAATACATCTGTCTTTTGTGGTGAAAGGCAACAAGATCAAAGCATCCCAGGTGGAACGTGCCGTAAACTTATCCGCCGAAAAATACTGCTCGGTTGCCCATATGCTAGGCAAAGGTGGTGTTGAAATCACCCACAGTTACGAGATTATCGAAACCGAATAAAGGATTTAAACCACAAAGACACGAAGGAAGCCTTGTTTTGTTTGCTAAGCCTTAATCAGGCAAGCCCAGAAAAAACCTTGTGTCTTTGTGGTCCCCTGCTTTTTAAGGCCCTTAACAAAACCTCTAAAGCTCACGATCAGCCCGGCGGCCACTGCATTTGACGCCCTGCCAGCAAATGCAGGTGTATATGGTAGACCGACTGCCCACCTTGGCTGTTGGTATTCACGGCCAGGCGAAAACCATCCTCACTTACCCCTTCGCTGGCCGCGATGTCTTTTGCCACCAGCATCATCTTGCCCAGCAGTGACTGGTCTTCTGCTACGGCGTCATTCATGGTCGCAATATGCTTTTTGGGAATGACCAGAATATGGGTTGGAGCCGCCGGGTTAATATCCCTGAAGGCCACCACCTGATCATCTTCAAATACTTTATCTGCGGGAATATCGCCCTCAGCAATTTTACAGAAAAGACAACTCATTAAACCCACTCCTTGCCTATATAAAAAATCCAGTCACCCTGCAGTCACAGGCTGCTCTATTTCCCGTTCCCACAACAGCGTTGCACCAACGACCGCAGCAGGAATAATCAGCAAATTGATCAACGGTATCAACATGGCCAGGTTAACAACCGCACCAAAAGGCCACGACGTTGATAGCTTTGGTTTCAATCGTGATAACATGTCGGAAAATGAGACACCCCGGTTATCCGCTGCATAGTCACAGTACTGGATAGCCATCATCCAGCCATTGAATAAAAACCACAACACCAATCCCAGCACCGGAACAAAAGACAGTATCAGCAGCACAATTGCCCGGGGCAGGAAATACAACAGTTTGCGCAACTCCCGGCCAATACTTCTCGGCACAATTGTCAGCCAGTCAGACAGTTTAAGATCAGGCAGCTCTGCGCCTTCCATTCGCTGCACTTTTTCCGCCAACAGTGCATTAAACGGGGCCGCAATAAAATTCCCGATAATGGTAAAGGTAAAAAACATCACGGCCGCCAGGGCCAGAAAAAACAGCGGCCATAGCAGATACTCCAGAAACGCCAGCCACTCTGGCATCCAGCCGGTGAGTTGCTCCATCCACAGAGAGAAATGGCCCGATGCCCAATAAATAATCCCGGAAAACACCAGGATATTAATGACCAGCGGAATCAAAACAAACCATCGCAATTGTGGCAGTAAAATCATTTTCAGTCCCTGGATAAAGTAACCGGGGCCTGATACAGGGGTATTATGTATCATCACTTTATTGTTAATGCTTGCCAGAAACCGAAATATTACACCAGCAACAGCTATTTCTCTTGTTTTCTTCTCTTGTGCTTTTCTCTTGAGCAATAGGGACAGACAATAAGACCCATAATTTTTGCCAATTGCCATGGCTCAAAGGCTATAGCTATTATAAGGCCATTTAATCATTACCCCTTATTAATGGAGTACATAATGAGCATAACCAGACACTCCCGCCTGTTAATTCTTGGTTCCGGGCCTGCGGGCTATACCGCCGCTGTCTATGCCGCCAGGGCCAATCTCAACCCGGTCATGATTACCGGCATGCAACAGGGGGGCCAACTGACCACCACAACGGATGTCGATAACTGGCCAGGTGGACAGGAAGGGCTTCAGGGCCCCGGCCTGATGATGGAGATGGAAGCCCACGCCAAACGCTTTGGTACTGAAATTATTTTTGATCATATCGAAGAAGTGGATTTCAGCCAAAAGCCCTACACCCTGAAAGGCAGCCACACGTATACCTGCGACGCCCTGATTATCGCCACCGGAGCCAGCGCACGCTATCTGGGCCTGGACAGTGAAGAAGCCTTCAAGGGTAAAGGGGTGTCTGCCTGCGCAACCTGTGATGGATTCTTTTATAAAAATAAAGATGTGGTCGTGGTCGGTGGCGGCAACACGGCGGTGGAAGAAGCACTCTATCTCTCTAACATTGCCAGAACCGTTACCGTGATTCATCGACGCCAGCAATTTCGCTCAGAAAAAATCCTTCAGGACAAATTGATGGATCGCGTGCAGAACGGCAATATCAAACTGGTTCTTGACTCTGTTCTGGATGAAGTTCTGGGCGACGACATGGGGGTCACCGGCGTCCGGGTTAAAAATGTGCTGAGTGGTGAATCTGAAGAAATATCCGCAATGGGCTGCTTTATCGCCATTGGCCATACGCCAAATACCGGTATTTTTGCCGGTCAGCTGGACATGAAAGATGGCTATATCCGGGTGAATAGCGGTCTGGCAGGCAATGCCACACTGACATCAAAAGAGGGAGTTTTTGCCGCCGGGGATGTTATGGATCATATCTATCGTCAGGCGATTACCTCTGCAGGTACTGGCTGCATGGCAGCATTGGATGCCGAGAAGTATCTGGATGCCCTGGAAGCTTAAATAGAGCTACTACAGGCTTCCTCGACAGGAAGCCTTGTAAGTCACCGTTTATTTATCGGTGGTGGTTCCTTCTTTCGCAGACTCACCGTAACCATACTCTTCAGCCAACGCTCCCTGTTCATCAGGGCTGGATTTAGGCGCATAGTCCTTGGGCTGCTCCAGGGGTGGCGTGCGTTCATTACGACGCTTATGAATCTTCCCGGACAGCAGTGCGTTACTGCTTAACAGGGAGTCGCCGAGCCGGTTGCGGACTTCTTCATCCTTACAGAGCGCTTCCGCACCATTGGCCAGATGCTCATGGACATCCCGGTAGGTATCGGTCAGTTTATTGATCAGGTGGGCTGATGTGGTGAAGTGATCTCCCACACGCTCCTGGTACTCTTTGAATTCCTGCTGAAGTTCATCCAGCTGACTCTCCAGCCTGCCGTTACGGGATTTTGCACCGGACAGTAAATGGTAAACGAGCGCACCACACAGAATCCCCGTCAGAAACGCCAGACTACCGATAAACCAAAGTACGTTCATGTTTTCCACAGTATCGCCTCACTCAGTGGGGCCCGCGCCCTTGTCATTAAATCACAACGCCATGTGCTTTAGCGCCTGCCTATAAACAGATTGTATAGATTCCATTGAAGTTGGCCTAGCCCATACCGGCAAAAGCCAGATTCGAGCAAAACTCGCAGACTTTGTCCACCACTTACTTTGTATAGTTGCTTTCGTCAAAGAGTGATAAAAGAACATCAAAGCCTATAATGACCGAACCCGGCCTGAAAAGGTTCAGTTCAGCAAGCCTTGCCACCTGACCGGAGTCCAGTTACATTGACAGCTTTTGCCCCGTTGGCAAATATGAAAACAATAAGCAGCGCTCCTTTATCCAGTATTTGATTATGACCCCGCAAGCTTGTTATCACAGGGATATCACCCAAAAAGGTTTTAGCAGGGACCCGGCCCAGGCTGAGGCGGTAAAACACTTGCAAAACCTCTATGAACAGCTGATCCAACCACCCGGGGGATCACTCCTCAAGAAGATCAAAGGTGCCCTCGGCAAGCCCCGTGAGCCATTACGTGGCCTCTATTTCTGGGGGGGCGTTGGCCGGGGTAAAACCTGGCTTATGGACACCTTTTATCACTGCCTGCCCTTTCAGGATAAGCTGCGCATGCACTTCCACCACTTTATGCGCCGGGTGCATGCCGAGCTTAAGACACTGGAGGGGCAGAAAAACCCGCTATCAAGCGTCGCTGAACGTCTTTCCAAAGAAGCAAGGATCATCTGCTTTGATGAGTTCTTTGTTTCCGACATCACGGACGCCATGATTCTGGCCGGTTTGATGGATCAGCTGTTTCAGCGGGGCGTCACCCTGGTCGCCACATCGAATGTGGACCCCGACCTTCTCTACAGCGATGGACTGCAAAGGGCCCGCTTCCTTCCGGCCATCGACCTGATTAAAAAGCACACCCTGGTGGTGAATGTTGATGGCAATATTGACTATCGCCTGCGTCTTCTGGAAAAAGCTGAAACCTACTATTGCCCCCTCAATAAAGCCAACCATGAAAAGCTGGAGCGGATATTTTCAGAGCTGGCTGCTGACCCGGAACATATTGAGTCGGGCCAGAGCATCGAAATATCAGGACGCCCGATTAACACCGTAAAGTCAGGCAGAGATGTGGCCTGGTTTACCTTTACGGATCTGTGCGATGGCCCCCGCAGCCAGAATGACTATATCGAGCTTGCCTGCCTGTACCATTCAGTCATTGTTCAGGATGTCCCTCAGTTTGATGCCAACCGGAATGATCAGGCCCGTCGTTTCATCAATCTGATTGACGAGTTCTATGACCGTGGCGTAAAACTTATTTTATCCTGTGAAGTTCATCTTGAAGCACTCTATGCCAGTGGTACTCTGTCGTTTGAGTTCAAGAGAACGCGCAGTCGTCTGCAGGAGATGCAGTCTACAGAGTATCTTGCCCGGCCTCATAAGCCATAAGTGCGTCGAAAATAAATACAGGAGTTTCATCGTATGGATCTTGGTATTCAAAACAAAGTTTTCATATCGATGGGCTGGTCATCAATGCCGGAGGCCCGGCACCGGGATTCTTTGAAGAGTTTGATGATCAAGCCTGGCAGGCTGCTTTTGAATTGACGCTGATGAGCGCCATACGACTGATCAGGGCAACGCTGCCTGCGCTTAAAGTAAACGGCGGCAGCATTCTTACCCTGACCTCTTCCGCCGTAAAGGAACCCATCGATATTCTGGTGATGAGTAATGTCATGCGTTCAGGCGTCAACAGCCTGGTAAAAACACTCGCAACCGATCTGGCGCAATACAATATCCTTATTCAAAGCAATACTTCTCTGCAAGCCCTCAACAGCTTGATATTTTCACTGTGCAGAGTGACCAGAAATCAGGGTGGTAAATGACGGTGAAGGACGTGGTTCGCATCAGTCAACCAGCCGGTTATGCAGCAGTTGGGCAGTCGAAAAGCATTTTTTGTTTTTCCCCGGGCAATAGATGTTTGACCACTAGCAAGGGATGCCGGTTTGAGCCAATCGGGTACAATCTCACCTAACAGGGGGCTTTGCAAAGTTTGAGCAGGATTGCCTGAATCAACAGAAACGTTGCTTTTACAGGCCTCCAGGTAGATTGTTAACAGCTCTTCGGCCTTTTCGTGAACCGCATTTATGCTTTTCAAAAGTTCACTTCGGGAAGCCGTTATATCAACAATTAATTTATTGTCGTCTGATCTGTTCCAGAAAAGGTGCTGAAATTTAGCAAATAAATCGTCAAAATCCGAAGTGTTGATAACCCTGTTAAAAAAACCATCCTGAAAAAAATGTTCGGAATAAGTTTCGCTCAATTTAACCAGCTCTTGCTCGACAATATCGAGACCAGGCATACCATCAATATTACCCACACGCTTTAGATATGCAGGGTATTTAGTCATAACTGACAAAAAGTTTGCCTTTTCATAATCAGTGATTGCCTCAATAATTTTGCCCATTTCTTTTTTAATGCCATCCACTTTCAGAGCTTCAGCAATCTCATCTGTTTTTTTTCTGATCGTATCCTTGTCATCTTTATCTGCCAACTGCAATTGAACCCGATTCATCAGCATGATCAATCGCTCTGTAGCCAGCTGAAGTTTCCCGAATAAGGGGATAAAATGTTCAAGGTATATCAACTGCTGAGCCTGTTGGGTGAAGTCCGGAATACCGATATTACTTTTCTCAACCCTGTTCCTGATCTTTTTCTTCAGTGTGTCAATGATTACCAGCAACACTTCGTGCTGTGCGGTTTCTCTATCCATTACCGGTAACTCATGATTTTTGTTAGTCACCAGCATTGCTGCGTTACAACCGACTTTTGGGTGCCCGCCAACACCACCAGGAATAAGCATCCGGTAAGTTGCTCCAGTGGCATCTTCACCAGACTCAGTGGTCAAAATCGGAAACTGGCATTTTTTAAGCTCGATACAAGGTGGGCTATTAAACAACTCTTGATGCCTGAGCGTTGGTGAAGTCTGACAGCCATGCCACTCTGAAGAAATATTCGTATAGTGTTTATGACGTCCAATGTAGCCATGATAGCAACATACGACCCCATCCCTGACGAATACGAATCCCGCTTCAGCCATGTTTGCCGGAGACAGATTATCTGTAAATGTAGTGTCCTCTAACTCACCGTCATCGGTGTAATAACTTTTTTCAATCATTAGTTTTACGGCATTAACATCATGTCGTTGAACTTCAGTCAAGGCGTAAATACTTTTCTCACTTAATCTCCTGACAATCCCTTGAAAATCAGTGCCACGCCAGGCATCGCCAACCACCATATAACGGCTGGATAAATCCATTTCTACAAGGCAACTGCCTACCCTGCACGGATCGACCAGGATAGGATGATCGCAGGATACCGCCCTTACAATCCGGCCACTGTAGACACGGTGGGATTTCTTTTTTTCGTTCTTTTTTTCGTTCTTTTTTTCGTCCTTTTTTTCGTCTGAATATATATTTAGCTTTGTTACATCCCCAAACCCATCGTAAGGTTTATCTACACGATAAAAATCTCTTAGGTCCCAATGATATTTGACTTTAAGTGTTACATTCATCGAACTTTCACCACCCCGTGATTTCACCCATTTGAGATGACTTGCTGACAATGAAAGATCAGACCTTCATTAACCGATTTAGTTCTATCGAGTCATTTCAGGAATTATGATTATTTCCACAAAATGACAGAACACCCAAAGAATCTATAGAAAGAATTAAACAGAAGGTTGAACTTCCCTCTCAACGATAGAGGTGGAGAATTCATTAATTTCTTTGAAAATGAGATACTTCTTTTTTCTTCTCAGTGCTGATCTCACCTTTCGCGGCAACTCTGAAAAGCAATAGATCACTGAACGATTGGAATCAAGGTCAATCCTTGTAGTGGCTGGAACATACCAGTACATATACTGCTTACGTTTTGAATAAATCACAGCCCCGGCCTCCAGATGATTAAGTTAAAGAATTTGCCTGTTGATCATTTAGTCAACTTAACCCTGAAAAAGTTCCCCTGAAGGCTGTATAAAAGTAGCAACCATCCAAAATCTTCATAAAGACAGCTGCTTATTCTAACTATCCTGCGGCCTTCCTGGCTGCCCGAACCTGATCATAAGCGCCCTGAATTTCCTGGGTTTTTTCTTTGGCAACCGCCATCATTTCCTCAGGCAAACCCTTTGCCACCAGTTTATCCGGATGGTGTTCGCTCATCAGCTTACGATAAGCCTTCTTGACTTCAGCATCTGAGGCACTGTCTGACACGCCCAGAACATCATAGGCCCGCTTCAGATCCATTCCTGAAGATGATCGGTTGCCACCGGCTCCGGAATGATAGCCACCTTGCTGGTAATACTCTCTCTGGGCAATAAACCGTTTGTGAATTTGCTCAAAAGCAAAGTTGCCCACCCCCAGAATACTGCAAACCTGCTTGAATACCGCTTTTTCTGAAGGGCTCAACCCACCGTCGGCATAGGCTGCCGACAGCTGAATCTCCAGAAACATGGGAATCAGTGTGCTGGCACCGGCCACCTCACGAAATGACCGAAGCGCACCTTCAATATCGGAAGACGGCTTCTTGCCCTCGTTAAACAGCTCTATTGCCATCCTGCGCTGCTCTTCTGAGAGGCGCATGTTGTCCATAATGGCTCGTGCTGTCTCTATTTCGTACTCACTTACCCGGCCGTCCGCTTTTGCCACACGGCCCATCACCAGAAACGTTGCCCTGAAAAAGGCGGTCTGGGCTTTTTGACGATAAGCGGCAGAAGTCCCGAAGCCAGCAGCTCCCTGCCCACCTAAATAGGTCCGGTTAATCCAGGAACCCACAAATGCGCCCAAAATAGCGCCAAAGGGTCCACCGGTCATGAATCCAACCAACGCGCCAATTACTATTGCGGTCATGAAGTCCTGCTCTGATCTTGAAGATTGTTTTGGCTTTGCGGCCGGTCCTGCTGCTGTTTTTGAAGATAGCCTTCCAGTGCCTGTAGCCGTTCAACAGAACCCACATCCGTCCAGAAACCATGGTGGTACTGGCCACTGACCCGGCCCTGTTGCATGCCCTCAATCAATAACGGAGCCAAGGCAAAGGCTGTGCCACGCTGACAGCCGTCAAATAATCGCGGGGATAGTATGCTGACGCCACTGAATGTCAGTCCGGCTTTTTCCGGCATTGCTGCTTTCTCAAAAAGAATCCCATCGTCGAGACAAAAATCCCCTGCAGGATGGAAGTCCGGATTATCGACCATCACCAGATGCGCCAGCATTCCTTGCGGGAGCTGCAGATTTTTCAGGCAGATATCCGTATATACATCCCCATTCACCACCACAAACGGTGCATCACTTTCGCCCGCCTGACCTTGAGCCAACAGCGGCAGGGCTCGACAAATCCCACCGCCGGTTTCCAGAGGCTCACCTTCAGGAGAATACTGAATAGTTACCCCCCAGCCGGAACCTGAGCCAAGTGCCTCCTCAATCTTTTCTCCCAACCAGCCATGATTAATGACCAGTTCCCTGAAACCAGCCTGCGCCAGCCGCTCGATATGATAGGTAATCAGGGGTTTTCCTGCCACTGGTACCAGCGGTTTGGGAATGGACAGGGTAATGGGTCTGAGTCTTTTGCCATAACCTGCAGCAAGTATCATGGCCTTCATACGCCAGCTTCCTCCATTACCTGTTTGAGCCGCCCTTTAACCAAAGGTTCAACGCACTCTTGCAGCCACTCGGCATGGGCTTTGAATTGAGGGTATCGCTGGCAGATGGACACCACATACCCCAGGGTTCTTGGAATATCGTTCAGGTAGCCGGGTTTGCCATCACGCAGCCACAATCTGGAAAAGATCCCCAGACATTTCAGATGACGTTGTAAGCCTGTGAGATCAAACCAGATTTTCAGCTGTTCCCGGTCATAATCTGCCAGCACCGAATGACGGGCAATAAAAGAGGATAACCAGCGATCTATCTTTTCTTCAGGCCAGGCTATGTAACAGTCCCTCAATAAAGACACGACGTCATATAGCAATGGCCCATGCAGCGCTCCCTGAAAATCAATAACCCCGACAGTGCCATCCGGTGCCAGCATCAGGTTTCGGGAATGGTAATCACGATGAACCGTTCCCTTTGGCTGCTCAAGAAACGTTGTTACCAGCGAGGAGAACAGCCCCGTCAGCGGCTGCATAATGTGAGGATCTTCAGCATCAAATCCCATCAGTGCCCCAAGAAACCACTGGGGATAAAGAGACAGCTCAAGGCGGATCAGCTTTTCATCGTAGGGAGGCAGGTTATCAGGCAACTGTTGCTGCACGGTGAGTAAGGTGTCCAGAAGCTGCGGATAGTGCTGGTTGGCGGCAGAACCTTGCAGTAAAACCTGCATTGGCGTATCCCCCAGATCCTCCTGAAGCATAAAGCCATGCTCATAATCAACCGCAAACACCTCAGGAACGTGAACCCCGCCTGCCCGCCAGTGAGTGGCTATCTCAACAAAGGTGCGGGTATCTTCCGTTGCCGGAGGAGCATCTACGGCAACCAGCGTCCGCTGAGGGGTTTTAACCCGATAATATTTTCGAAAACCGGCGTCACTGCCAATGGCCTGTAAAGGCATTGAAGCACCTGCATCAAGGTCCCCATGATCAAAGGCAGGGCTTTGTCCGCCAGATAACACTGTGACAACCCATTGTGCCAGTTGTTCCCGACGACAAGATGCTTCAGAAACGTTCTGAAGCTCTGAAATTGTTGTGGCCAACGCTTTTGCTTCCCATTAGCAATGTCAGATCAATACCCAAGACTATCACAGAGAGCTATTCTGGCCTATTGGCGCTTAGGCTCTATTGACATAAGGTTCCCGCCCCGGGAGAAAATGAAAAGCCTGTGGCCATTTGACATTTCAGGCTCTCGTGTCCAAAGTTCCCAATGGATTTAACACTGCATTTCCTGTGCAAATGCATATAGAATATTGCGACTCAAATGCAGTAAGAATGTTGCCCCAGGATTGCTGAGCTTATGGATATGCCCCCATTACCCTTTACCCCAAAAGCACTGACACTGGTCATTGCAACCAGCATTATTGCCAGCCAGACAGCAGCCAGAGTCATTGCCGCTGAACCCTCGGGTGGTCAACAGAGCGAATGGCACTGCCAGACACTGGCTAATGGTCATTGGAGTTGTCATCCTGCCACCGGCAAATCCAAACCAGTGCAACCGAAGCCCGGGGCCAAACAGCAGGTCAGAAACCCGGAAAAACCGGCGACGCCGATAAAGCCTGCCACCAGCGGCCAAAACGCCGCCCTCAAACAACAACTGGACTGGCAACCTATCCGGGACCTCTCGGCACAGAGAAGATCAACTGAGCCTTTCTATAGCTGCGGCGCTTATATCGAGCCGCCCAGACCTGGCAAGGACTATAGCGGGGATAGCAATAATGCACCCATTGTCGCCGAGTCCAATGAGTCAAGTTATGACAAAGACTCAGTTGCCACCTTCAAGGGTGATGTTACGGTCCGTCAGGGCAGTCGGCAGTTTGAAAGTGACCACGCCACGCTGGACAAAAGTCGGAACCATGGCCAGTTCGAAGGCAACGTTCGCTTTCGGGACAGTGGCGTCCTGCTGGTCGGTGACAAAGGTGATCTAAAGCTCGACAGTGGCCGTGCAACCCTTGAGAATACCGCTTATGTGATGCATGAGCAGAAAGCCCGAGGCAGCGCTAAACGCATCGTCCGCAATGAAGACACTACACTTGAGTTGTCTGACGCCACCTACACCACCTGCCCTCCGGGTGACAAAGGCTGGCAGCTGTCCGGGCAACAGGTAACCCTTGATATGGGTAGTGGTCAGGGTCTGGCCAAAAATGCCGTCGTTCGTGTGCAAGGGCTGCCAATCCTCTACACGCCCTATTTGTCTTTCCCAATTGATGACCGCAGAAAGTCCGGTTTCCTTTACCCTACGTTATCCCAAAGCAGTGATAACGGTTTGGACTTTGCCATCCCTTATTACCTGAATATTGCACCCAACTATGATGCCACCCTGACGCCCAGATATATGAGCAAACGGGGATTAATGCTGGAGAACGAGTTCCGCTATCTGGTGGGTAACACCCGGGGTGAACTGGGGCTTTCCGGATTTCTGGACAAAGATCAGCTGAAAAAAGAGAACCCTTATTACAATGACCACCGCTGGTTGCTCAACTATCGTCAGCAGACCAACCTGACCAGTCGCTGGACGGCAGAAGTCGACTACGCCAAAGCCAGTGATAAAAACTATCTGGATGATTTCAGCACCAGCCTTAACCTGTCTGCCAATGCACCGCTGAACCAGCGGATAGGTACCCGCTACCTGGGAGGGGATACCAACCACAACTGGCAGTTTAGTGTGGATGCTCACCAATACCAGAATATGAACCAGACGGCAGATGACCCCTATAACAAACTGCCACAGATCAAACTGTCTGGTAACTGGCTGGCCAGTAGCCGCCTGAACCTGAATTATGTGGCCGACTACACGAAGTTCTCCCGTGATGATAATTGGCATTATGTTAAGGAAGAATCGAAAACAACATCGGATAACGAATACTTCGAGAGCGTATACGACGAAGGTTACGGTATTAAAAGCGCCAATGGTGAACGGCTCTACCTGGAAACCGGGGCAGGTTACTCTTTTGACTGGAGCTATGCATTTATCCGCCCGGCGGTGAAAGTGCAACATGTTGAATACCGGCTGACGGACCTGAACCAACAGAATGTAATTGATGATTTGGGTCTTGCCTACGGCAACTTCACCGCAGCAGATTACACCGAGTCACCCAAGACAACAGTGCCCACATTCAGCATTGACAGCGGCCTTTACTTTGACCGATTCACCAATATCGGTGGCACCGAATTCACCCACACTCTTGAGCCCAGGATGAAGTATCTCTACTCCCCTTATAAAGAGGGGCAGGAGATGAACCCGGTGTTTGATACCGCACTGATGAACTTCAACTACAACTCACTCTGGCGCGACAGCCGCTTCTCCGGCCACGACCGGTTAGGTGATGCCAACCAGCTCTCCCTGGGCCTGACAACCCGGTTGATAGAAGATGATGGCTTTGAGCGGGTGCGCTTTGGCATTGGTCAGATCATCTATTTTGAAGATCGTCAACTCTGGATCAGCCCTATCGCCGGTATTGACCAGGGTGTTATTGACCAGGACCTGGATACCGACCCGGGTGATGAGACCAAGCGTCTGCTGGAAGAAATGCAGGATTCAGTGTCACCACTGGCATCGGAACTGGTCTACAACATTAATCGCAGCATGAACATCCGTCAGGATCTGATGTGGGATACCAGTAACAACAAACTGGACAGCTACGGTCTTTACTACCAATTCAAGCCGGATGATCGCCGTGTCATGAACGCTGGCTATCGTTTCCTGCGTCAGGCTGATCGTTTTGTTAAAAACGAGCTGGATCAAAATACCGGCCTGACCACCGACAACAACCTCAGCCAGACCGACCTCTCTATCGCATGGCCTGTGACCAACAACTGGTCAGCCATGGGCCGCTGGCAGTACGATTTAACCAACAGGCGGAACCTTGAGATATTATCCGGAGTCGAATATAACAGTTGCTGTTATCAGGTACGTGTACTGTGGCGCAAGTGGGTTGAGGATGATGACAACATTGATCACCCTGACAGCAAAAACGGCGTATTTCTCCAGTTTGTCCTGAGAGGACTTGGCGATCTGACCGGTGGCACCACAAAACAGTACATCAAAGGTATTAAAGGTTACGCAGGGGATGAGAAGTAAATGATGAAGGGATTAAAAAGCATGGCACTGGCTTCCCTGTGCCTGCTGTCTTTCAGCAGTGGTGGCGTTTACGCACAGTCAAATGACGCGGCGCAAACCCCACAGAAAGGCACCATCCGAAACCAGCTGGCACTGGATCGAATCGTTGCCAAAATTGATCAGGACGTGATCATGCAGAGTGAGCTGGATGCCCGTGTTGAGGCTGTGCATCGCCAGCTGGCATCCAGAAATATCGACCTGCCGCCGGAAGATGTGCTTAAAAACCAGGTACTGGAACAGCTGATACTGGAAAACATTCAGATCCAGATGGGCAAGCGCGGAGGCATCCGCATTGATGACTGGGCTCTTAATGACGCCATTGCCCGAATCGCCCAGCGCAACCAGATGACCCTGGAAGCGTTCCGGCAAAACCTGGAAGCGGATGGCCTGTCGTTCAGCCAGGCCCGTGAAGAAATTCGCCGGGAAATGATTCTAAACCGTGTTCGCCAGCGCCAGGTTGCCCAGCGGGTCCAGGTCAGCGAACAGGAAATTGATAACTTCCTGGGCTCTCCTGAGGGGCTGGCGCAAGTGCAGACGGAATATCGTCTGGGTCATATTCTGATTGCCACACCTGACAATGCTACACCCGACCAGGTCCAGAGTGCAGAGCGCCTTGCTGATGACCTGTCCGGACAACTGCGCCAGGGGGCAGACTTTCAGGCCCTGGCCATTGCCAACTCCAGGGGGCAGAATGCCCTGGAAGGTGGCGACCTCGGCTGGCGAAAAGCCGACCAGCTCCCCACACTTTTTGCGGAACAGGCCATTAACATGACCCCGGGGCAGACCTCCGACGCTATCCGCAGCCCTGCCGGTTTCCATATCATCAAACTTATGGATACCAGGGGGAATAAAAAAGTGGTTCAGAGTCAGGTTCATGTTCGCCATATCCTGATCAAGCCCAATGAAATTCGCAGTAACCTTGAGTCCCAGATGCAGGCGAAGAAACTGTATCAGCGGGTTCAGGCGGGGGAAGCGTTCAGCGAGCTTGCCAAAGCGTATTCTGACGATACCGCTTCCGCGCTCAATGGCGGTGATATGGGATGGATCTCTCCAGAAACACTGGTTCCGGAATTCCAGACCGTGATGAACATCATTCCGGAAAAAGTAGTAAGTGAGCCATTTCGCACCACCTACGGCTGGCATATTCTTGAAGTGCTGGGCAAACGGCAGTCTGACATCAGCACCCAGGTTCGCCGCAACCAGGTAAGAGAACTGCTCAGTAATCGCAAGTTTGAAGAAGAACTGCAAGTCTGGCTGCGGGAAATCCGCGATCAGGCCTACGTTGAGATCCAGCTCTGATATGACCGGTTTCACCACCCAACCCATTCCCCGGCTGGTGGTTACCGCCGGGGAGCCTGCAGGCATCGGTCCCGACCTTTGCCTGATGCTGGCAACCCAGGGCCACGAGCTTTCCAAACCGGTGCAACTGGTGATCGCAGCTGATCCGGAGCTATTGGCACAACGGGCAATACAGCTGGGCCTTTCCGTTGACCTGCAACTCTTTAGCCCGGATATCAGAGAACCTTCCCGGGCAAACACCCTGGTGGTTGCCCCGGTCTCCATGGCCACCCCGGCAACAGCGGGTGCCGTTAACCCCGCTAACGGTCAATATGTTCTCGATACCCTGAAGTTAGCCCTGGATGGATGCGTGAACGGCCTTTTTGCTGGAATGGTGACCGGCCCTGTTCATAAAGAAGTAATCAATAACGCTGGTATTCCCTTTAGTGGCCACACTGAGTTTCTTGCTGAACAGACCCACACCGGGAAAGTTGTGATGATGCTGGCGACAGAGGGCTTAAGAGTCGCCCTGGCCACCACCCATTTGCCGCTTTCAAAAGTTTCTTCAGCGATTACCCATGACTCCCTGACCCAGGTTATTCACATTCTTCATCGGGAGTTACAGGACAAGTTTGCGATCCGAACGCCTCATATTCTTGTCTGTGGACTGAACCCCCATGCCGGCGAGGGTGGCCACCTGGGAATGGAAGAGATTGAAACCATTATTCCCGTTCTGCAGAATTGCAGGGCTCAGGGGATGAACCTGACCGGCCCCTTACCCGCTGACACCCTGTTTAACCCAAAACTGCTGCAACAGGCTGATGCCGTACTGGCCATGTACCATGACCAGGGATTACCGGTACTCAAATACAAGGGCTTTGGCCAGGCCGTCAATATTACCCTGGGGCTGCCAATTGTTCGAACCTCTGTTGACCATGGTACCGCCCTGGATCTTGCGGCCACCGGGAACATTGACTCAGGCAGTTTATACACCGCCATCGAAACGGCACTGGAGATGCTTTCCTTCCCTGATTGACATCCTCCCCATTGATTCTGAGAAATCAGTGTGGGGTCTATAGGATTAGTCCTTTAATAAAATAAGTTTCCTGTATCAATCAGTATGCAATATCCGCTACTTTTATATCTTCACTAAGCTGACTTTTTGATGACGAGGCTTTGCTTTTCCGGCTCTCTTCCAGAATCCAGCTTCTGAATACTTTCGCCTTGGGATGCAAGTACTGACGGGCAGGAGAAGTAAGATAGAATCCCTCAGAAGCCCTGACTCTTTGCCGCAATGGTGCCACCAGCTCACCACTGGTCAACATTCCTGCGACAAGGGATGTCCGGCCCAGCGCAAAACCCTGACCATACTTCGCCATTTCCAGTGCTGTAATCAGGGTATCAAACTGCAGGCCTGGAGAGTTTTCGCGGAATTCACAATCCAGCTGATTGAACCAGTACCCCCAGCCTTCTTCATAGCCAATAACATGCAACAGGGTATGTTCTGATAGCTGTTCGGGACACTCGGGCAGTGGCAGACCATTGGCCAGCTCTGGACTGCAAACGGGGAAGAGCTCGTCCTCAGTGAGACAATCAGCCTTCAGATCTGGCCAGTCACCCCGGCCATAACGTATTTCAAGGTCTGCTTCCCTGTCCTTGTCCTCTGCCCAGATATTACTGGTAAAACGTATGCCGATCTCAGGAAACTCTTCCCTGAAACGGCCCATTCTGGGAGTCAGCCAGGTCGTGAAGAATACCAGATTCACCCTGACAGTTAACAATCTGTCCCTGCCCTGACCAAACAGCTCTTCCGTCGCCACAACCAGCGAGCTGACTGCTTCATGAACAGCAGGAAGATAAGCCATGCCGGCTTCCGTCATTTCCAGCCCACGGGGAAGCCTCTTGAACAGGGCTACTCCAAGCTGAGACTCAAGACCTTTAACCTGTTGGCTGACCGCAGCCTGGGTAAGATTCAATTCATTGGCTGCATGGGTAAAGCTGAGCAGGCGGGCAGATGCCTCAAAGGAGCGCAGCCAGTTCAGAGGAGGTAGTCGCTTTTTCATTATAATAATCACTACATGGCTAGACCATGCAGTATTAACCCCAGACAACCGAAAGACTGTTCATTTTTTGTAACAAAACGACAATCAAACTGTTTCCGGGGCTATTACCTGGGCTCCGCTTACTTCATGGTGGGCATGGAAAACTGGACATTTTCCCGGACGCCCGCAGAGGGCCAGCGCTGAGTAATGGTCTTGCGACGTGTATAAAAACGAACCGCATCCGGACCATAAGCATGGAGATCACCAAACAGTGAGCGCTTCCAGCCACCAAAGCTATGATAAGCCACTGGCACTGGCAAAGGCACATTGATGCCAACCATTCCTACCCGGATGTGTGCGGAGAAATAGCGAGCGGCTTCCCCATCCCGGGTAAAGATGCAGGTACCATTACCGTATTCATGACGATCAATCAGGTCCATGGCTTCCTGCATACTGTTGACTCGGACAACCTGCAGAACGGGGCCAAAGATTTCGTTCTGATAGCTGGTCATTTCTGGCGTTACTCTGTCAATAAGGGTACCACCGACAAAGTAACCTTCCTGATAACCGGCGACCTCGGGCTGGCGACCATCAACCACGATCTCGGCTCCCTGCTCTTCGGCACTGTCAATAAAACCGACCACTTTTTCCTGGTGCTGTCGGGTAATGACCGGTCCAAAATCATTGGAGCTGTCGCTGTAAGCACCCACTTTCAGGGACTGCATGGCTTCTTTCAGCTTGCCTACCAACTGGTCGGCCGCTGCATCACCCACGGCAACGGCTACAGACAATGCCATACAACGCTCGCCGGAGGAACCAAAAGCTGCGCCCAGCAGCTGATTAACAGCATTATCCATCTCGGCATCAGGCATTACGATCGCGTGGTTCTTAGCACCACCCAATGCCTGGCATCTTTTGCCATTGGCTGTCGCTGTCGTGTAGATATACTCAGCGATGGGGGTAGATCCAACAAAGCTGATAGCCTCGACTCTTTTATCATGGAGTAGAGCATCCACAGCTTCCTTGTCACCATTGACAACATTCATGACACCTGCTGGCAGACCGGCTTCGTGCAGCAGTTGAGCCACGAACAGTGTTGAACTTGGCACCCGCTCGGAAGGCTTCAGAACAAAGGTATTGCCACAGACAATGGCCATCGGGTACATCCAGAGTGGCACCATGACCGGGAAGTTAAAGGGAGTGATCCCGGCAACAACCCCCAGAGACTGGAACTCGCTCCAGGAATCAATGCCTGGTCCGGCATTACTGCTGTGTTCTCCCTTTAACAGCTCTGGCGCACCGCAGGCATATTCAACGTTTTCAATACCACGCTGCAGCTCCCCCATGGCATCGTGGGAAATCTTGCCATGCTCCTGGCCAATCAATTCGCAGATACGCTCAGCATTCTGCTCAAGCAGCTCCTTGAATCGGAACATGATACGGGCACGCTTGATGGAAGGCGTGTTTCTCCACGCAGGGAAAGCTGCTTCTGCAGCAGCAACAGCTTCCTCTACTGTAGCTTTGGAAGCCAAAGCAACCTGCTTTTCAGCCTGACCGGTTGCCGGGTTATAAACCGCCTGATGACGTATATCATCATTGACTGCTCTACCATTGATCAGATGGCCAATTGTGTTCATGATTCACTCTATGGTTTTGTTAGAAATGTTTTTCTTAACTCTCTGACTGACTTGTGTTGAATTAGTCCCAGAGCTGCTGGTAAATGGCTTTAATTTCTTCTGCGTCAGGCACCCTGGGATTATTAGCAGGTGACCCGGATGCCAGAGCCTGCAATGCCATGGTGTCCAGCACTTCAAAAAATGCAACTTTATCAATGCCAAATTCCTGTGGACCCGGAACTGAAAGCTCATCATTCAGAGCTTTCAGTTCGGTCAGCAGCTTATGGTTTGCCACTTCATCACTGTCTCTCTGTTCGGCAACACCCATAGCCCGCGCACAGTCGGCATAACGATCAGGCGCAGCGGGAATTGAATACTCAGTAACAGCCGGCAACAGCATGGCATTAGACAAGCCATGGGGAACATGGAAAAAAGCTCCAATAGGTCTGCTCATACCATGGACCAGAGCTACCGAGGCATTGGAAAAGGCGACACCCGCGAGGGTTGAGCCCAGCATCATGGCTTCACGGGCTTTTTCATCCTTGCCATTGTGATAGGCGGTACGCAGATTCGGTGCAATCAGGCGCATGGCTTCCAGAGCCTGACTGTCACTGTACAAGCTGGCTTTTTTACTGACATATGCCTCCATAGCATGGGTCAGTGCATCAATACCTGTGTCTGCTGTCGTACGGGGAGGCACACTCAATGTCAGGTTATAGTCCACCAGAGCTGCTGACGGCATATAAGCAGCCCCGACACAGAGCATTTTTTCGTCACAGGATTCATCTGTGATAATGGTGACTCGAGTGGCCTCAGAACCCGTACCGGCCGTAGTGGGTATAGCAATCACCGGCAGTCCGGGCTGATCCATGATCCTTGGGAACTTATAATCCCGCATTTCACCACCAAGGCATGAGAGAACAGCTATTGCCTTTGCACTGTCGATAGGGCTGCCTCCACCGAGAGCAACAACACAGTCGTAGCTTCCCTGCCTGGCCATTTCAACACCCGCCTGAATGGAGCCGACGGTGGGTTCCGGAACGGTATCTGCAAAAACACTGGAATCAATGTCGTTTTTTGTCAGACAGTCCTGCAGTGCCTGGACATAACCTAGCTGAACCATCATGGCATCAGTAATAATGAGAGGCTTCGCACAGCTCAGACTAGTCAGAACATCAGGAAGAGCCAGGCTGGCCCCCGCCCCCACCTGCATGATGCGGGGCAAAATCACTCGCGTAGACATAACAAACCTCGTCTAATCTACTGAAATGGCTGTGTACCTCTTGCGCACAGCCAATATCTATCAGGAACGTCCATTTCTTGCCATGGACACCTTGTAAGCCTCTTCACCTGGTAAAGCCTCCTCGCGCAGGGCCTTGATAAGACCATAAGTGGCAAGAAACAGAATGATCGAGAATGGCAGTGCCGCGACAATAGAAGCTGTTTGCAGAGCCTTAAGACCACCGGCATACAACAAAACGGCTGCCGAGGCACCAATCACCAGTCCCCAAAACACTCTGTACCGGGCAGGCGGATTATCACTCCCCATGGACACCAGGGTACAGATCACCAGGGTCGCCGAGTCCCCGGAGGTAACAAAATAAGTCACCAGCAAAATGGTGCAGATGCCCGCCATCAGCGCGGACATCAACTCACTCTCAATCAGCAGCTGCACAGTGGTAAACAGAGCAGTAGTGATATCCTTGTTCACAGCCTCTGTAACACCGCCGTCACCGTAAAGTTCCAGATAGAAGGCACTGTTACCAAATATAGTGATCCAGAAAGCTGCCAGTGTCGTGGGTGCAACGAGAACACCAAGGACAAACTCACGAATGGTCCGGCCCTTGGAGATACGGGCAATGAACATGCTGACAAAAGGAGCCCAGGCAATCCACCAGCCCCAATAGAAGATAGTCCACCATCCCTGCCATTGAGCGCCTGGCTCTGGATCAACCCATAACCCCAGGGAAACGGCATTCAACAGATAGTCACCGGTATTGGTAAAGAATGCACCCAGCAGATAGGCAGTAGGCCCAAAGATGACGAACAGACCCAGAATGACTATGGTCAGATGCATATTGAAAACACTAAGGATACGAATTCCTTTGTTCAAACCGGTCAGTACCGAAAGCGTTGCCACAACCGAAATAACTGCGATCAGGATCACTTGATTGGTGGTCGACACTTCTATGCCCAATAGATAGCCCAGCCCGGCATTCATCTGTTGTGCACCCAGTCCCAGCGAAGTAGCTATGCCGAATACGGTTCCGAATACTGCCAGCAAGTCAGCTGCATGGCCGATAGGCCCATAAATCCTGTCACCGAAGATGGGGTAGAGGCTTGAGCGGATAGTGATGGGAAGCCCTTTGCGATAGGCAAAATAGGCTAGAATCAGACCAGTAACAGAAAACAACCCCCAACCATGCAAACCCCAGTGAAAAATCGAGATTCTCATGGCAACCTGGGCCGCTTCTGCCGTCATGGCCACGTCATCACTGATGAACGGATTGCTTTGAAAGTGGTAAATCGGTTCGGCAATACTCCAGAACAGGATTCCAATTCCGATGCCAGCACCAAACAACATGGAAAACCAGGCGAAATTACTGAACTCCGGTCTGTCATCATCACTGCCCAGACGAATATCACCGTAGCGGCTGAACACCAGCCAGACAGAAAAAAACAGGAAAAACGACATTATCCCTATGTAATACCAGCCCAGATCCGTAGCAATAAAGTTTTTTGCCGCCGTATAAATGCCATCGGCGTATTCAGGATCGGCAACGGTAAAAACAATAAATGCCAGAACCAGTAAAGCGGAACCAACGGCCATCACTGGGTTGGCTCCCGCAAGCAAGCCAGCATACGGCGTCGTATTATTATTTTTATTATTCATTTTTAACCCTTCTTTTTGAGGTATTGATCCTCAGGGACATCATCAAATGCAATCTGCATATCAGAGCACGCCATCATTATCAGTGGCTGGAAAAAAAATGAGAAACAATAAAATAGACACCTGAGACCAAATTATTTTTATAACAAGCCTTTTCCAGCAATAAAAAAAATCAGGTCTCAGGGGTATTTTTTTTTGCTGGTCGATCGGGCAATCCATTCATAACATTTTCCTTGCATAAACGCGTGCAATGAACGCACCGTATTTTAATAAAGCGCTGCCTCTTTATTAGCAGGATTACCAGATGCACAATAAGAATAAATTGCCATTGAATGGTGTCAGGGTTGTTGATTTTGGCCAGCAGATTGCCGGTCCGGCTGTTGCCATGGCGCTGGCCGATCTGGGCGCAACCGTTGTCCATATTGATCCACCCGAAGGTCCTCAATGGGACCATCCCGCCAATGCCGTTCTAAATAGAAACAAACTCTGCCTGAAGCTTGATCTTAAAACTGAGTCTGGCTTGCTCCAGGCACTGTCATTGATTGAAAAAGCCGATATCGTCATCGAGAGCTTCAGACCCGACGTAATGAAACGTCTGGGCATCGATTTTCAGCAATTGAGAGAATCACGCCCCGACCTTATCTCATTGTCGATTCCCGGCTTTGCCAGTAATGACCAGTTGAGAAGGGAGTGGAAAGCCACTGAAGCGGTTGTTGCTGCTACTGCTGGTGCCTTCACGGACATGGGATTCAACCGAATTTTGATGGGTTTGAACCCAAGTTTTTCCCCTCTGCCTCTGGCCTCTTCCTACGCCACATCCCTGGCAGCCAGCTCAGTGGTTCTGGCGCTCACCGCACGTGAGAAAACCGGTAGAGGTGATCACATTGAAGTCCCTATTGTTGCCGCAATGATGGAGGGCCTCTCCTATAATTCTTACGTTGTCGAAGGATTGCCAGAGCGCTACAAAACCATGCGTGAACATGAGATCGAGCATCGCAAGAGCAACAACATTCCCATGGCTCTCAGCTATGATGCGCTTCAGGAGTACCTGGACCCCTTCTACCGAACCTATGAATGCGCCGATGGCCGTATGTTCTACTGCGTATGCCCATCCCACCGTAATCATGCCCGCCGCTGCCTGGAGGCTCTGGGTATTTATGACGAGCTGCTGGCTGAGGGACTGCCAGACGTTAAAGATCTGCACCAGCCCATTAAGGAGTGGGATGGTGAAACGTCCATAGGCGTCTATCCATTACCGAAGAAATGGGCTGACATCATTGCAGCCAAAATGAAGAAAGTATTCCTGACCAAAACCTCACAAGAATGGGGAGAGATTTTCGGTGAAGGACAGATTCCAGGCGCTCCTCACAGAACAACCCGGGAGTGGGTGAATGATGAGCACACCAACCAGTCTGGCCTGATCGTTGAGGTTAATGACCCCGTTTATGGTCTGATGAAACAACCTGGCCCCATTGCCTGGCTGGAAGAGTTTGCCGGACAAATGATTACTCCCGCTCCGCGCAAGAATGTCAGCTATGAAGAGGCCCTCTTTGCGCTGAATACAGTCACGGACGAAGATGACCAGAACCGGTTTGCCGCTCGCCGCCAGCAGAAAGCCCCCGCGCACTGGCTGGACGGACTGCGAATTCTTGATCTGACCAATGTTATTGCCGGCCCACACTCTACCGCCTTTATGGCACGCTTTGGTGCCGAAGTGATTAAGCTGGATCCGGTCACCCCTCTTTATGATCCTCTGATTGGTACCCTGTTTACCTTCCAGACCGGCGTTGGTAAACGCAGCGCGCTGGTCAACATCCTGTCTGAAGAAGGACGAGAGGTATTCAACAGATTGGTCAAGTCAGTGGATATAGTGGTTATCAATGCGCCTGAACGCCAGATGAAGCCTCTGGGTCTGGACCACGAATCACTGCAAGCCATTAACCCGGGCGTTCTCTTCTGCCGCCTGGATTGCCTGGGCGGTCCTTTGCCCGGTCCAAAAACCAATTACATTGGTTATGACGACATCATTCAGGCCAACAGTGGCATCATGAGTCGCTTTGGTGGCTCACAGACACCGGAAGAACACGCCCACCTCGGCACACTGGACGTCAACTGCGGTTTCTCCGGCGGACTGGCTATGGCGGTTGCTCTCTACCACCGCCAGAAAACAGGTCAGCCTACCCGGGCAAGAACGTCATTGTCTGCGGTAACCAATCTGGCACAGATTCCCTTTGCCTTTGACTACCAGGGAAGAGTTCCGTTTAATGAGCCTTCAGGTCGACAGGCTCTGGGTTATAACGCGCTGTCTCACTTCTATGAAACACAGGAGGGATGGATTTATCTGGACAGCAATGACTCCGAGCTGGGCAGACTGGGTCAGGTAGAAGGTCTCGGAGGTATAGTGACTGCTGACAATCTCTCAGACTACCTGACAGAAGCCTTTAAAAGGGCTCCAGCCGTTTACTGGAAGTCCGCGTTGGATAAGGTAAATGTAGCTTCGGCCATTCCACAGGCTATTGAACATCTCAGAGAGCAATACAGCCGTGTTGCCGATGGTAAAGCAGGTACCGGCCTGGGCAGCTTTGCCTTCTCGATCTATCCTGAGCATCCCAGCGGCCACCAGATCACACAGATCGACCATTATTCCATTCGACCCACAGAGTCAACTATCGTAGCCGCCACGCCTACTGAAAGGTTTGGTCATTCAACCAGGGAAGTGTTAGCTGAAATGGGTTATGACAGTGAGTCTATTCAATCAATGATTGAGCGTGGAATTGCAGGTACTGGCTGGGGCAAGGAGTTCCTTCCCAGCTGATAATCAGGTGGCAGCCATAACCTGCCACCTTCTTCCATAAGGGTACTACATTTGGTGATAGCGCTTCGGCAAGTAAAGGTTCTGTATAATGCGAGTTCCCTGAGGATTACTTGATGATCTGAAGTGAGCATGGCAACCATCTCGAATTTCGCCGTTGGGGATGAGGCATTCTTCGGGGAACTACTGGCTGCCGGTGAATCTATTGTCGGAAAGTCTCGCGAAAACAGCAGTCGGGCGTTATTATTGCCAGTTTGACCGATATCCATGCAATCTATTTTTCATGGCTGATGGTCATCGACTGTTTCTCCCCAGATGAGCAATACTCCTCATGCCCCAGACAGACGTTCCTTACCATAAGGCCCGCAAACGTTTCGGCCAGAACTTTCTTCACGATCATGGCGTTATCGGTGAGATCGTTGCGTCGATCAACCCGAAACATGGCGAGCATCTGGTTGAGATTGGTCCCGGCCAGGGAGCCCTGACCGCCGACGTGCTTGAGCGTGCCGGTGGACTGGACGTGGTAGAGCTGGACAGGGACCTGATTCCTACTCTGCTCCTGCGCTTTGGCCTGAACCCGAACTTTCATATTCACGAAGCCGATGCTCTGAAGTTCGATTTTGCCAGCCTGACAACCGATGACCGGCCACTGCGCATCATCGGTAACCTGCCCTATAACATTTCAACCCCGTTAATCTTTCACCTGTTAAGCTTTGCAAGCATGATTCAGGATATGCACTTCATGCTGCAAAAAGAAGTGGTTCAGCGCCTGGCTGCCGCACCGGGGGAAAAACACTATGGCCGCCTGGGTATCATGGCGCAGTATTACTGCAAGGTCGATTACCTGTTTACGGTAGGGCCCGGAGCATTCAAGCCTGCGCCCAAAGTCGACTCAGCCATCGTGCGAATGACTCCGTATCATGAGCTACCTCATCCCTGTAAAGACATTCTGAAACTGGAACAGGTTGTTCGGGATGCTTTCAGCCAGCGGCGTAAAACCATCCGTAATACACTCAAGCAGCATCTCAAGGCAGAAGAGCTTGAAACACTGGCCATGGATCCTGCCGCCCGGCCAGAAGTACTGAGCCTTGCCGATTTTGTTCGAATAGCCGACTACTTGACTGATAGACAACATTAACAGCCCGGGAACAGCCAATGACCACCTACGCAGTCGGGGACATCCAGGGTTGTTATGACCCTCTGCGACAACTGTTGGATAAACTCAAGTTTGACCCTGACCACGATGTCCTCTGGGTTGCTGGTGATATGGTCAATCGCGGCCCAGAATCTCTGGCAACACTGCGCTACCTGAAAAGTCTTGGCAATAGCTGTATCGCCGTTCTCGGGAATCACGATCTGCACCTTCTGGCCGTGGCCTGTGGCATTCGCAAGCAGAAAAGCAAAGACACCCTGACTGAAGTGCTGGAAGCCCCTGATGCTGATGAGTTGCTCCAGTGGCTACGCTTTCGCCCAATGCTGCACCATGACGACCAGAGAAAGATCACCATGGTGCATGCCGGTATTCCTCCTGTCTGGACTATTGACCAGGCTATCGAACAAGCCCGGGAACTGGAGCAGGCTCTACGCTCTGAAGACCATGTCAAATGGCTTAAAAAGATCTTCAAAAACACCAAACCTCAGCCATGGGATGATGAGCTTAAGCTGAAGAAAAGGCTACGGCTTACCGCAGCCTACTTTACCCAGATGCGTTTCTGCAATGACCATGGCGTGCTGGACCTGGAAAGCAAAGGGTCTGTCCCGAAAAACGGTTATGCGCCCTGGTTCAGCTTTTCCGGGAGCCCCTGCTTTCGAGAGCAGATCATTTTTGGTCACTGGGCAGCGCTGGAAGGGGTCAGTGGTCATGATAATATCCACGCCCTGGACACTGGCTGCGTCTGGGGTAAAAGCCTGACTGCGATCAATGTGGACGGTTTCCAGCGAACCGAAGTTTTCAATTAAAAACACACGACAGATCAGGCTCTGTTGACCAAGGGTAACAGGTCCGTTGGCTCCTGCAGCCTACTTCCACAAGGTGGACCGGGGATCTAATCAAACCGGCTCACCGCAGCCTGAAGGCGGCTATAAAAGCCAGACTGCACATCCCGCTGAACGTGCAGTGAAACCTCAGCAGGCCCTAATGACCCACTGTATTTGACCGAAACAAACAGTAATCAGCTCTCAATTTCAGAGGATTATCTGTTTTTATGAACGCCCTGATATAAACTGGGCGAAAGTAAACTTATAATCTGCTCATCAAGAAGAACAGCTATGGATCGCGCATACAATGGCCGCAAAACCAACCAAAACAGCCACCTTTGTCTGGCAGGGCAAAGATAAAGCCGGCAAAAAGATCAAAGGGGAAATGCAAAGTGCCAGTGCTGCGCTGGTCAAGGCTGAGCTTAGAAAACAGGGCATCCTGGCGACCAAAGTCTCTAAAAAAAGCCTCTCCCTGAGCCTTGGCGGTGGGGGCAAAGTCAAGCCCATGGACATAGCCCTGTTCACCCGCCAGATGGCAACCATGATGAAGGCAGGGGTACCACTGCTTCAGGCCTTTGACATTACCTCTGGCGGTATCGAGAAAGAGGCCATGAGAAATCTGGTTGGCAAGATCAAGAATGAAGTAGCCTCTGGCAGTACTTTTGCCGACTCCCTCAGACAACACCCGGATTATTTTGACGACCTGTACTGCAATCTCGTTGCCTCTGGTGAACAGTCCGGAGCACTTGAGACATTGCTGGATCGAATCGCTACCTACAAAGAAAAAACCGAAGCCCTCAAGGCAAAAATCAAGAAAGCGATGAACTATCCAATTGCCGTAGTGCTTATTGCTATGATCGTTACCGTCATCCTTCTGGTGAAGGTAGTCCCTCAATTTGAAGAGGTTTTTCAGGGCTTCGGTGCTGAGCTACCCGCCTTTACCCAGGTTGTCATCAACATATCAGAGGTTGTCCAGGAATATTGGCATATCGTCCTCGGCGCTTTGGTCGCTGGCGGCTTCCTGATATCACGGACACTGAAGTCATCCAAGGCAGCCAGAGACGGTCTGGATCGCCTGATGCTGAAGCTGCCGATTATTGGTGAAATTCTGGATAAATCCGCCGTTGCCCGTTTTGGCCGAACCCTGTCAACCACCTTTGCCGCCGGGGTTCCCCTGGTCGATGCGCTCGACTCGGTCGCCGGTGCTGCTGGCAATGTCGTTTATGCCAATGCGGCAAGAAAAATTAAAGAAGATGTATCCACCGGTCAGCAGCTACAGTTTGCCATGAAAAGCACCGGAATATTCCCGCCTATGGCGATACAAATGGTCTCTATCGGTGAGGAGTCAGGCTCTCTGGATGAGATGCTTGATAAAGTCGCCACCTTCTATGAAGAAGAAGTGGATAATATGGTTGATGGCATGACCAGCCTTATGGAACCCATCATCATGTCGGTGCTGGGTGTACTGGTCGGTGGCTTGATTGTGGCAATGTATCTGCCAATCTTCCAGTTGGGGTCTGTTGTTTAACGAACCTCCTGTAGAAATGTATTAAAAGTGTCGACACAGGTGCAAAACGTCGACACCGCATTTAAATTGTCGACAAACCTTAGATCTAAACTATATTTCTCACTGTCCAATCAAGCCTGTGGTTGACAGTGAGGTAGTGATGCAAACTAAGAGAAGTAAGGTTACAGAGAAAGACGTTGAGAGGTGGACAAACAAGTGGTTGAAACTTCAGAAGAGGGAGTCTGTAAACCTTGGCTTGAAGTAAGAGAAGTACCCTCCAAAGGAAGGTCCAGAAAGGTCAAAGGCATTAAAATGGCTCACACTCACCACTTTTTATCTGATCTTGAGTACCATACCTACCTCCTGCTGGAATTTGAACCTGCTGTAATTAGAATCTACGATCAGTTCCCTTTATTGCCTCGAGAGGATTCAATCATAATTGCCAATGAAATGGGCATAATAAATCCTGTCTACCGTGATTCGCTCCTTACAGCTTTTGGCTGATATTAGAGATTTTTGGTCAAATCTACTCAAGATACCTGATTTTCAAAACCTTCACCTGAATGGACGAACACATAATTTCGTTCGCGATGTTTGAGAGGGACATCGAAAAGAACGTAAGCGCCAATAAAACCATCGTCATAGCCAGCCCAAACTTTACGACTTATCCTTTAGATGCTTTCACTGCCCAAGGCAGAAGCTGCTCCAGTTTCTCAACCGTGTCGGCATAAGGCAGTTCTTTCAAAATGTGACTCAGGTATTCGAACGGTTCCAGTCCATTGGCCTTCGCCTTTCAATCAGGCTGTAGTAGGTTGCACTCGCTTTGGCACCTTTCGGGGTATCAGCAAAGAGCCAGTTACGCCTACCCACAGTGAAGGGGCGGATAGCGTTCTCAGCTGCCGCGTTGCTAATGTTGAGGTGTCCGTCTTCACAGTAAACCACCAGTTTTGACCACTGGTTCAGGGCATAGCTCATGGCCTTATGGGTAAGACTATCCGGTATCAGCCGGGTGACGTTTTTCTGTAGCCACTGAACCCTTCAAACAGGCGCAGGGGAACCTCCTTGCTTCGGGAAGGATCATATTCAAACAACACGGCGGTTTGTCCCGGTGGCCCACCCAGTGTGACCCACATGTATTTGTCCGATGTTATTGCCTTGCTGGGTTCTTTAAGCACCTGTATCCGGGTTTCGTCAGCATTAATCACTCGTCCTGTTCGCTGATGGTCGTACATCAGGTTGATCAGTCCCTGAAGTTGCCGGGACAGACGCATCAACCAGTTAGCCATAGTCGTGCGGGTGACCGAACCACCGTAGCGGGCGAGGATTTTTTCCTGCCGGTACAGAGGCAGGGCATCACAGAACTTGGCAACAATGATGTAGGCCAGCATGCAGGTTGTCACTGCTGACTTGGGAATAGGATGCCTGGGCAACTCAGCGGCTTTGATGATTCGTCTTTCTGGTTGATTGTCGTCTTGCGACTCCAAAAATACCGCCTTCTCCTGAAGGATCTCTTTTACTCTCACCTTGGCAGGGATGATATCCAGCTCTTCCCGGACTTTGCTGAAGAAGGTGTCGATAGCCCCTTCTTTCTCTTCAGGACTCAGTTCTATTTTTTCCTGGAAGCGAGGCAGGGAAGGCGACAGTGGTCTACGGCCTTGAGACTTTTTATGTTTCTTTTCTGTCTCCGAAGCCTCATTCTGGACCTCTTCACCACAATCAACCAACTCTGCTTCATCAAAGATTTCCCCCTGCAGGCTGCTCTTTTCAGAGCTACGACCATAAAGGCGGGCTCGCTCAAGTCGTAAATACTCTTCCAACAGGGCGATACGCTTTTTTTGCTCAGCGATGACACAGGATTTTTTCTCAATGACATCCGCCTGCTGATCAATGACCTTTATCAAGGCTTCAAGATCAGTAGTATTTTCCCAGAATAAGCATTTGATTTTATTTCGCTGCCGGTTTGTGAAAACATACAGCTCGCTGCTGAAAGGGTTATGGCCAAGCTCCTGCTCAATCAGAACGGCCAGCCCCTTGGAAGATTTCCGGAAATCGACCGGGTCTCAATGCAGGTAGACTCTGGGAAGGGTCACTGGAGGACGCATAACCGGCAGACTCATTGGAGCAGCCCTATGAGTTGTTGTGCTAACTTCAGATTGGTCTGGTCAAAGCCTGTGACCGTTAACCCACTGGGCAGTGTGACGCTGAGCGATGAAAGAGCGGTGCCTGCGACTTCAGCCTGGGAGACAGGAATGACTTGTACAAAGGCAGAAGGCTTATCCTCTTTATGTGTTGTGGTGGTAACGGGCAAAGAAGCTTCATCCAGTTTTTTTCTCCAGTACCAAAACTGGTTTGGTCTGAGGTTGTGCTGCTTACACCAGGTGCTCTGGCTTAATCCGGAATCACGCAAGGATTGAACGCGTTGTTGCCACTTCTCTCTGAGGGAGTGTGTAGACATGCTTGCCTCCTTGTAGACTGGAGGCTTATGATTTCGTAGTGGAGATTAAAGTGGTAGGGCGTGGGTTTTGAATGCACTTACGCCATATCAGTTGTGATGTCATCACGACTGTTTGGTGTCGGCAAAGGGTGATATCCTCCTCAAAAGTCCAGAATTGTTAATGGCTACACCTGACTTAAGTTTGTAATTCCCAAGCCGAGACAACATGCCGAGTAGTACCAACATCAAGTCACAACCCAAGGATTTCATTGAATCCTTCCTGGAAAGGCTCTTTCTGAACGAGAAGGTCACCGCCCTGGTCATCTTTTTGGCTGTCATAATGGCGTTTACTAATGATGCCCTAAGCCATCATAGTATTTATACTTTCAACTGGGTTTTAACTCTCTACTTCCTAATTGAAGCATTCGTGAAAATTAACGCTTATTCATGGCGTGGTTACATCCATTCGAGAAAAAACCGGTTTGACTTCTCAATCCTCACAGGAAGTTTATTCCTACTGCTTTTTCCGGCTTTGCAAACGTCTGGCGTGGCCTTTCTTCGGATATTCCGGATTCTTGCTCTACTACGAATACTGCGTCTGCTGCCAAATACAGAGCATATCCTTCGCGGGTTAGCAAGAGCCATAGTTGCGTCCAAAGCTATCCTGATCCTACTGGCTATCATGCTGGTTTTTTTCTCAATGCTTGGATATGCACTATTTTCAAACTATCTGCCTGAGTTCTTTGGCAACCCCCTAACCGCGATGAATACAATCTTCCAAATATTCACCATTGAGAACTGGGGCGCTGCGCCAGAAGCAGCCAAATCATTGGGGAGCGATAGTCTTTATTATGCGATTAACATGTTTGTCATCAGCGTTCTGATTCTAGGTGGATTTGTTGCTCTCTCTCTTGCCAATGCTGTTTTTGTAGATGAAATGGTCAGCGACAATAATAACGACATCAAAAAAGAGTTAATGGAACTTAGAGCTGAAAACAGGGAAATAAAGAGACTTCTGCATCAAATTGTAAGTAATAACAATAAAAAATCTCGGTGAGTCGCAAGCCTAATACATGTTTTTGTCAGCTGACTTTCATTACTTGCCATAGTTATTATTAATCCTGCTCAGTGCTAAATCCGGGCAGGATGCGCTTGTTGTGCATTATTGTCCATGGGACTAACTGCTAACAACTTACAGACTATCAAGTTCTCGACTTAGGTCACCCCTGCCTGGAACGCTGCGGTGTTTGTCAACATAGTTGTTGCCTTAACTCACGCAGCCTGACTTAGCTGCCCGACAGCAGATCGGTCAGTATTCAGCCAGACTTCATCAGTCAGGTTCCAGTTCCGGGTTGCTCTTTTGCCCCATCTCTCAGGATGACGCAGCTTAGCCAACTGATATACCTTTTTCCGGTTATCCATCAGCTCTTTGGTTTCCCCTCGATGCCTTTGAGCCTGCGTAAGGAATTTGATTCCGCTGTGCCTGTGCTCTTCGTTATACCACTGGGCAAAGCCATGCACTCAGTTGCGAGCCGCCTCAAGCTCAGCAAACGATTTGCATGGATAACCTGGCCTATACTTCAGAGTTCTGAAAATGGCTTCAGCAAACGGATTGTCATCACTAACCCTTGGACTCCTGAATGAGCTGACCACGCCCAGCCTCTGCAGTGTGGACAACATAGTGCCACCTTTCATAGCGCTGCCATTGTCTGAATGTAAGACCAATGTCCTCTCCAAAGCTGCTATTCCGTGGCGAATACAGGCTTTGGTAATCATCTGCGAGGCATGTTCAGCAGACTCATTCTCATGGATTTCCCAAGCCACTATCATACGGCTGTATATGTCTATCACCAGATAGAGATAGTAAAACTGGCCACGCACAGGAGAGCGCAAGAAAGGTAATGTCCCACGACCAGACCTGATTTGGCCCGGTAGCACAATACGACGTTGGCTTTCTGTGACTGGGCTTGGCTGCGCGCCCACGGTGGTGTTGTTGACCGTAACTGTTCGCTGAAACCTTATTGACCCTTGATTACCAAGGGCTACAAGCACCTGTACTTAAGTTCAATATGGCTGCAGCCCCTGGTAATCGCGAACATTGGATGGGATCACCAAACAGTTACTGTTGACCTTTCTCGTGCAATACCCGGTAAAACGTCCTTTCAGATCCGATATATTGGTTCTCATCGGCTAATACCGGGACGATCTGACTGGGGTGCCAGGCTTTTAAAGCGATCACTATTACAGGTATCAATAATCGCCTGTCGCTCCTCCACCGACAGTTTGTTAGCGGGAGCAGGCCGGTTGGCATTTTTGCAGTTATCTGCCTGAACAGCATCCTCCCGGGTCCAACGTTGTACGGTTCTTTCTGAAAGGCCAAGAGCCTCGCAAGCTTTCGACTGGCGTGCACCAGCTTTCACGGCCTGTGTGATCAGGTTGAATGCAATTTGGCGATCCGGGAGAGGGGTTAATCGTCCTCTGGTTCCCCCCAGATCTCTCGGGCCTTTTTTGTGAGTACCAGCAAGGCAGCAGTTTCTGCTAATGCCTTGTTCTTGCGCTTGAGTTCGGGTTCGAGTTTCCTCATGGTTTGCTTGTCTTTTTTCTGCTCAACCGTCAAGGCCTTACGTTGTTCTGATGGTCTGACAGATTTGGGCGACACACCGCTAATAAAGGCTCGTTTCCACTGTTCAATTTGTTCAGCAAAAAGGCCTTTTCTTACAACAATATTCAGCCATTTCTGCTTCATTTAAGGCCGCTGTTTCAATGATTACGGCTAATTGGTTTTCAGGTGTCCACTGATCTGGATTTTTTCCATCGCCTGGCACAGGTATTCCTTGAGATAAAGCTTTCTTTCACCAAGTGTAAAGAGTCACATCAGAGATACCAGTATCACGTACCAACTGAGAAACAGGCACATTATTTGGTGGCATCATCTTCTGAATGATGGACTCTTTGAGCTCTTCTGAATAGCGGGCCATTGATCACTCATTGGCCGCCCCCTGTTTAGGTTTCTAAATTCAGGAGAGGCGACAACTATGCTGACACAGGGGGGCTGGTGTATTACCATGCATTACATTTTTATTGGCATACATTGCCGCACAAAAAGTACACGATATGGAACAGATATTTTTTCAACTCCCCGCTGCCACCCTGTCTTTTTGCTTTCTTAATTTGTGCATTTGTATCTATCTCATTGTACAAAGCAGAGGCCTAAGGGCTCAGCAACTACTACAAAAAGATGAGATTAGTTCACATATATCCTCGTCTATAAGCAGTCTGGCTCTACAAACCACTGAAGCAAATGCATCTCTTAAGAATGCTATTTCTTGTAGTGGGAATGTTGTGGTCGATACCCTCACCCAATTGAATCATGACGCTGACAACCGATTACAGACCATACGGCAATTAATAGAGTCGAAGGGCGAGAAGGTAGAGCGGCAAGTTCAAGCCTTTGAAGAAGCAGTTACATCTCTTGTTTTCAAAGCCCATGAAGATCAGACCCAATTACATAAAAAGCTTGTGAATAGCCTTACTGGTGACATAAGGAACCAATTCACTTCAGTGCATGACGTCATATCCAAGACTGAAGCAAATATTCTGGACTTGGTAAACAAAGCAAATCACTCACAATTGCAGCAATTAGGTATTGTGCAGAAAGCACTTGGTAATGCCCTTGATGTGACCAGTACCAAGATTGGCGAATATCACGCCCAGCTTATTGGTAAGTTTAGGCTTTTGAATGATGCTCAGACTACCAATACTGCGTCCCTGCAGGCAACTTTTAACAAACACTATATCTCACTTGCCCAAACCGTAAACCAGGCTCAAAAACAGCTTACTGAAAAACTGGAGGCTCTGGATGAGAAACAGGCGTGTAATACTGACTCCCTCCAGAGTACCCTTACCGAGCATCGTAATTGTCTCGACAGTATTGTGACTCTGGTACAGGAGAGGATTACAGATCAGCTTGGTAAGCTGGCTGAAAAACAATCCCTTGATGCTGACTCCCTGAAAACAGCTCTGGCCGAATACCATGAATCCATTGATAACACCGTTAACCAGTCACAAACGCAACTGGCCGAACAGCTGGGTCACCTTGCCGATGAAAATCGTAGCCATACGGAATCTTTACAAGAATTCCTTTCCGAACAACAGGCTGCCCTTCATAATGAAGTAAAAGATGTAAGAGTTCGAATTTCAGCGCAACTGGATCAACAGGGCAAAGCTCAAATCAACAAGGCAGAGAGCTTGCATAGCGCTCTGACTGAACACCACACTTCCCTTGATAACGCTGTAAGTCATGCACATACACAACTTGCTGCACATTTAAACAGCTTGGGTAAAGATCAAGCCAGCAGCACTGAATACTTGCAGGATGTATTCGTTGAGAATCAGATTACCCTCAACAATACCGTAACTCAGGCTCATGCCAAAATTACAGATCACTTGGATCATCTGGGTGAGCAGCAGACTGGAGCTACATCATCCCTTCAGACAGTCCTGACTCAATCTCAGAAAACCCTAGAGAACACTGTCAAACTTGCACAAACGCAAATTGAAGAACATCTGGATTCCATGTCCAGTCATCAGGCGGAGAACAATAGCATCTTGTTTGGACAGATTGGCGGGCTGATCCAGAACCTGAAGATAGATAATGCCGTCGAATTAACCAACTCCCTTGCCAACGGGAAAGAATTGACAATTGAAAACGATGATTTTGTTAAGCATCTTGGTGAGTGTAAGGTGTCCAAAATTGAGGACAAGTCTTCCGGTCAGACTACAGAAATCATCTACGAGGACAATAAAAAGGTAGCTTCCCAAACCTTTGCTGACGGAGCCCTGAAGTACAGGATGACATTTGATGACCGTGGCAGAATGGTTAAGGGCGAAGAGTTTGATGATCACGAAAATCTGATTTTCGAGTACCAATACAACAGTGCGGGTGAAGTCGTCAACCGCGTTGAGTTTTGATTTTTACCAAGATACAGAGTCTGTAATAGACAGTTAACAAGGATTTTCGGATGTTTTTGAATATTTTATCCAAAGAAGAGCGCAAGCATTTCCTCAACCTGGCTTTCCACCTCATGCAACTGGATGGGGAGAGCAAACAGGAAGAGCTGTCTATCTATGACGCTTTTGTCCATGAATGTGAACTCACTGGATATCAACCCCTGACCAGTGAAAAGCATATTACCCAATCCATTACCAGGCTTGCAGCTAAAGAGCCTTCTGCAAGAAGGGCTGTCCTTATTGAGCTTTTCGGGATTATGTTCGCCGACCACGAAGCTTGTGACGCCGAGCGTGATTTTATGAACCGGGTAGTTGAAAACTTTGATATGGAAAGCTTTGAAGTTAGTAAAATAGAGCGCTGGGTGTTGGCAATGAACGATATGGTCTCTGAAGGCTATAGAATGGTAGGGGCGTAAGCATGTTTGGGAGAATGTGGAGTAGCATCAAGAGTGCTGCATCAACGGTTGTTAATACTGTAAAAAGTGCTTGCACCAAGGTAAAAGAAACTGCTTCCAAAGTGTGGAATGCGGTTACTGGTAAAGACAAATTCGAAGAAGCTGAACGGCTGCACCAGCAGACAGTTCAACGCTTTGAGGATAAACAACGTCAATACGAAGATGCGGTCGCCCTAAAAAGCCAGGAAATTGAGCGGCAAATCATGGCGATCAATGGTTACAAAAAAGCCATATATAATGAGCAATTCCCACGTTTTATGCGCCTTGGAAATCGTTTGCATAATGTCAGGGTTGCTGGCACTGCTTTTGAAGAGTACTTCGATAACCAGATTCTGGAAATTTCCACACAAACCGGGGTTCGGACAAAGCAGGATCTGTTCAAAATCGACTTCAATAACCTTTCTTTCAAAGAAGTGGCCCTCTCTGTACTGACTTTGGGTTTTTTCTCCCGTAAGAAGGCTAAAGAATCCCTCCAGCAGGTTAAGGATGAAGCGAAACGTATTGACGAAGAAATTGCCAAAATGGATGCCCATTTGGTAAAAATTGACCAAATAATCAGCTCAATCAATAATGTTGCAGAATATTTCGATGGCTTGATTATCAGTTACGCCAGACTGTTGGACCGCTTCGAATACGGTATCAATACGCAGCGCATTGCCCAGCTGAGTGCCTCTCCGGAACTGTTCAGTAGCAAGTTAGATTTTCGCCTGCTACCTGTTACTCACATTGAAGAGTTTCAAGCGCTCTTTAACCTCTCCATTGTTTTGAAGCAGATGTCCAGAATGGGATATCTCTCTCAGACTGGTGAGGTTATTGAACAGGAAACAAGGTCCGCTCAAAAGCTCTACCAAATGACCCAGACCCTCAAGGCTGCTTAAGGAAGGCACGAACTGATTATGTCGAATTATCAACAACCGCAGTTCGATGTTTCAGCCATGACTCGTGCGCTTGCAGAGGCATCCCCTCTGCAGGCAAGCCGGGTGCTGATAGACATGGAACTCTTTGAACAGCGGGACTCATTGACTGTTCTCAATGATATCTATGAAGAGTTTGAGTCAGGCCAGAACATGGTGAATGAACTGGTTCAACCAATTGCTTTTAATCTACTGGATGGAATTATCAGCCACAGGTCTCTCAAACTGGACAGAACAGGACTTTCCGCAAGCCGACTCTGGGAAGAGATACAAACATTCGATTATGACCATCACAGCCGTTCTGTTGCAGAAACTCCGGTCAGTCAGAAGCAGCAGCTAGAGGCTATGCGCACACCAAGAGATTATGATGAAAAAGTACGCAAAACCATGACCAAGCGTACAAACCTGGAGGCGAACAAGGATCGGCACTTCAAGGGAAACAAACAAGCATACAGTTCAATTGAGTTCAACGAAGACGGTAGCCGTATAACTGTTTATCGCAAACAGGCTGTGGCGGAAAATAAAGGCCACAAGAGGAAAGCCGCAGACACCGATCATGTGGTACCAGTAAAACAGATCAACGATAGATATGCTAAAAATGCATTTCTGACAAATCTGGATCTGCAAGCCATTACCGATGGTGACTATAACCTGATTGAGATATCCAATAGTTTTAACCGTGCTAAAGGTGCCAAAAGTTTTGCGGAAATGCGTGCGACCAAGGATGCACTGCAGAAAAAAGCAGACAGTGGCGAACGCTTAAGTCCCAGCGAAAAAAAGCAGCTGAAAAATCTATCTCGCCATAGCAACAAAACCTATGATGCTGCCAAGGAGAAAGAAAAACAAGCAGTGTCAGAAATGCTGACAAATGCACAGCAAAAAGCCATAGAAAATGCAAAGAACGCAAAACTCAATATTTCTTTCAAAGCAGGCAAACAAGTGGGAGAGCAGACAGCTTATCAAGCCATTGGCCACGCAATACTACTCTTCATTAAACCATTACTGTTTGAGATGAATGATGCTATCCGTAACGGGTTTGGTAAAGGCGTAAACAAATCGGATGCTATAGAAGGTTTAAAGTTCCGATTCACTCGCATTATGGCCTATGTAAGACGGGAAATCCTTCCGACATTAGCGCAGTCCTTGAAAGACTTCATAAAGAATTTTTTCAAAGTGTTAGTTCAGGGTGTTCTGGACTTAGTGACAGGGATGTTTCGTAGTGTCATGCGCATTATCTCAGAGGGTTTTTCGGCCTTGGTTGGGGCCTTTAAAATTCTTACCCGTCCCACATCAGAGATGAGTCGAGCCCAGAAAGCTGATGCAATCGTCAAGCTCTTTGCCGCAACAGCGGCCACTTTCGCCGTATTTACTCTGGAAAACACCTTGTTGAAAGGTCCGCTTTCCGCTATGCCTGGGTTTGTCAAGGACATTACTATGACAACCCTGAGTGGAATAGCCTCAACAATAGTTGTTTATCTTCTGAACAAGGCTGACCTTTTTTCAATAAAAGCCGAGTTACGTTCCAAAAGAGTGGAAGAGATATTCAGCCATCGTATTGAACAAATAAAACTCAATACAGATGCCTTTAACGCTGAGAGTATCCAAAAGCTGGCAGAAGACCGATTACGCTTAAAAGC
Source organism: Endozoicomonas sp. ALB091 (assembly GCF_049310265.1). Classification (NCBI taxonomy): domain Bacteria; kingdom Pseudomonadati; phylum Pseudomonadota; class Gammaproteobacteria; order Oceanospirillales; family Endozoicomonadaceae; genus Endozoicomonas; species Endozoicomonas sp. ALB091. Next base: position 414,482 of record NZ_JBLYNQ010000006.1, read on the forward strand.
CATTAATGAGCGGATCAATGCGGCTATCAAAGATGATGCCGATGTGAACCCATCTGTTTATGCCTTGGCCGACCACTTCAGGATCAAGCTGGATATACGGGATACCAATGAATTCCTGAACCTACTAAAGAGCTCGGACACATTAGTGATCTGAACAATTGGTGGCGGTACTTTTGCAGACTGGCCGACTCTACAAAGTACCGCTTGCTTGGTTGTCTCTTTATACCAGTTCAGCTCTATGATTACTCCACATCATACTGAAAAAAGAAGCCGGATTGGCATGAGAGGAAATGCTCTGTGAAATTGTTGCCTATGCGGCAGTGCCATAACTAAAAGAGGAGGATTGGGTATTCCGGAAACATTCGGCCACCCATTCCGGTAACATCCGGCCACCCATTCCGGTAACATCCGGCCACCCTTTTCCAGCCAGCGACGCAGTCTTTTTCAATAACCGTTACCCTCGTTCTTGAGACCCTTTCAAGGATGACGGGATTGCATCATGAAGAGACTGTCCATGCGTAAAATTCGTGAAGTTTTCAGGTTCAAATTTGAGCAGTAAACGCCAATTTAACCAGCGTAATAGCCAACCCCGCCGGATCGGCTTATTCTTGAGATGCCTTCACTGCCCAGGGTAGAAGCTGCTCCAGTTTCTCAACCGTTTCGGCATAAGGCAGTTCTTTTAAAATGTGGTTCAGGTATTCAAAAGGCTCCAGCCCATTGGCTTTTGCACTTTCGATCAGGCTGTAAAAGATGGCACTGGCCCTTGCACCGTTTGGTGTATCGGCAAAGAGCCAGTTTTTGCGGCCAATAGTAAAGGGGCGGATTGCATTTTCCGCCGCTGCATTGCTTATATTAAGGTCGCCATCTTCACAGTACACGACCAGTTTCGGCCACTGGTTCAGCGCATAACTCATGGCTTTATGAGTCAGGCTGTCAGGTACCAGCCTGGTAATGTTTTTCTGCAACCACTGGTGAAGATCATCCAGCAGAGGCTTGCTCTCCTGTTGACGGCGAGCCAGTTTTTCCGCTGCAGGTGCCCCCCTGACACCTTCTTCGATGGCGTACAGCTTGCGGATTTTGGCCAGCGTGGGTATTCCGGAAGCATTCGGCCACTGATTCCGGAAACATTCGGCCACCCATTCCGGAAACATCCGGCCACTGATTCCGGAAACATCCGGCCACCCTTTTCCAGCCAGCGACGCAGTCTTTTTCAATAACCGTTACCCTCGTTCTTGAGACCCTTTCAAGGATGACGGGATTGCATCATGAAGAGACTGCCCATGCGCAAAATTCGTGAAGTTTTCAGGCTCAAATTTGAGCACAACCTCAGTGAGCGAAAGATCGCCCAAAGCTGCAATATCTCCCGCTCAACCGTTAAAGATTATCTGGCCCGGCTTTCGGTTTCTGAACTGACCTGGCCACTGCCTGACTCCATTGATGAGCATACGCTGGAGCAGCAATTGTTCCCCGTCAAACCATCATCAGGCAGGAACAAGCAGGCTCAGCCTGACTGGAGTCAAATTCACCAGGAACTGCGACATCCCGGTGTGACCCTGATGCTGCTCTGGCAGAAGTATAAAGCCTGTCACCCGGATGGTTATCAGTACAGCTGGTTCAGTGATCAATATCGAGCATGGAAGAACCAGGTGGACGTGGTCATGCGGCAAAACCATATAGCCGGAGACAAGCTCTTTATTGACTACGCAGGTCAAACGATGCCTGTCGTTGACCAGTACACTGGTGAAGTACGACAAACACAGATTTTTGTCGCCACACTGGGAGCTTCCAACTACACCTATGCTGAAGCCACCTGGAGCCAATCGCTTCCGGACTGGGTCGGCTCTCATGTACGTGCCTTTGACTATTTTGGAGGCACTCCCTGCATACTGGTCCCTGATAATTTGAAATCAGGCGTAAAACAGCCCCATCGGTATGAACCGGTGATCAACCCCACCTATCAGGATCTGGCTGAGCATTATCAGGTAGCCGTTGTTCCCGCCCAGGTCAGGAAACCTCAGGATAAGGCCAAGGTTGAATCTGCCGTACAGGTGGTCGAACGCTGGATACTGGCCAGCCTGCGTAACCAGACATTCTTTACCCTGTCGGCACTGAACAAAGCGATTCGCAGCCTGCTGGATGAGCTGAATAACAAACCGTTCCAGAAAATACAAGGTAGTCGTCGTTCACTGTTTGAGGAGCTGGACAAACCGGCACTCAAGCCTTTACCTGCAGAGCGTTATCAATACGCTGAGTGGAAAGAGGCTCGGGTACACATTGACTACCATGTGTCAGTAGACGGCCATTACTACTCCGTGCCTTACCAACTGGCCAAAAAGCAACTCTCTGTTCGCTTCACCCAGAATACGGTTGAGTGCTTTTACCAGGGTAAACGGGTCGCCAGTCATCAACGGTTGTACCAGAAAGGCCGGTATAGTACTCAGCCTGAACACATGCCGGAAAAGCACAGACAACATGCCGAGTGGACACCCGAGAGACTCCAGAACTGGGCTGCCCAAACAGGGCCTGAAACAGAAGCCGTGATACGACGAATCCTCTCAGACCGTCGCTATCCGCAACAAGGCTATCGCAGCTGCCTTGGCATCATGAGGCTGGGAAAAAGTTATGGTGATGCCCGCCTTGAAAACGCCTGTCGTCGTGCACTGTATACTGATGCCTGCTCTTATCGCAGTCTCGAATCCATCCTGAAGCACAACCTGGATCAACAACCGCTGCCGCAACTGGAACCGGAACCTGCATTACCGGATCATCACGAGAATCTTCGTGGCTCTGACTACTTCAACTAATCCAGCACGAATAATAGAGAAAGGAACCAGAACCATGTTATTGAATCCAACATTAGAAAAACTGCAAACGCTGAAACTATCCGGCATGTATGAAGCACTTAATGAGCAATTAAACAGTCCAGACATAGAACAAATGTCGTTTGATGAACGGTTGGGGCTGATGGTTGATCGGGAAATGACTCGGGGTTGGTAAAACCTGGCTGGCCTGTGCCCTGGCATAGAAAGCCTGCCGTGATGGTTATACAGTCCAGTACCAGAGGCTGCCAAGACTGCTTCAGGACCTGAGCCTTGCCCGTGCTGATGGTCGTTACCTGAAGATCATGACGACGCTGGCCAAAACCGACCTGCTCGTTCTGGATGACTGGGGGCTTGCCCCATTAAACGAGAGTCAGAGGCGAGACTTGCTGGAGATGTTTGAAGACCGGCACAACCTCAAGAGCACGCTGATTACCAGCCAGATGCCGGTTGTGCATATTCTGGTAAACGTGAACGCTAATTCTGGTAAGCGTGAACACCTCCGCTTACCCAAGCACTGCCCTCCTTTATTTGTAGCCTGAGTGTTCACGACCCTCCAGTTTTGGTCTGATTTTTTCTCATGGACTTTCCCTTGAGTTCCAACCGGTGGGCGTTATGAATCAGCCGGTCCAGAATGGCATCAGCCAGCGTCGCGTCACCGATGCTGTCATGCCACTTCGATACCGGTAGCTGGCTAGTGACGATGGTAGAACTCTGGTTATGCCTGTCATCCATAATCTCCAACAGGTCATTGCGCTGGCTCTGGGTCAGGGGCTCAAGCCCCCAGTCGTCCAGTATCAGCAAATTGACTTTCGCCAGTTGCTGCAGGAGCTTGCTGTAGCTGCCATCACCGTGAGCAATGGTCATGGCTTCCAGCAACCGGGAGGTCCGGTAGTAGCGCACACTGTAACCGCGCAGGCAGGCACTGTGGCCAAAGGCGCAACTAAGCCAGCTTTTGCCAGTTCCACAGGGTCCGGTGATCAGCAGGTTCTGGTTTTTGCTCAGCCACTCACCCGGTATCAGTGAGGCCATCTGGGAACGGGTAATCCCCCGGGGCTGCTCATAATCAATATCCTCCAGGGTGGCTGCCAGTTTGAAACGAGCTGCTTTCAGTAACCGGGCCAGTCGTTTGTTGCTGCGGTCCGCGTCCTCCTGGTCAATAAGCAGGGCCAGCCGCTCTTCGAAGCTGAGCCCTTCATAGGTGCCGGGTTGCTCACTCTGCAGGTTCAGGGCATCCGCCATGCCTCCCAGGCGCAGGCTGCGAAGGCGAGTCAGGTTTTGATTGATCATGGTCTCGCTCCTCACTGGTAAAAGCTGGCGCCGCGAATGTTTTCATGGCTTCTGGTCACACGATCATCGTCGCTGGTTTCTGCCTTGTTCAGCGGGATTTTGTCTAATCCGGACTGGAGGATCGAACGGACATTAGCAACTCGCCGACCACCGGTGTTTCTGGCCCGGTGGCAGGCCGCATTCAATCGGTCAGCGCCGTATTCACGCTCCATGTTGAGCAGTCCAAGACAGGCACGGTAAGCCTGTTCCGGATGCTCTTTGCTATCGAGCAGTTGCTGAGTAAACCACAGGACGTCGGGGCCCAGCTTTTTCGCCCAGTTCAGGAGTCGTCCCGGTGTCCACTGCTGCTGTTTCTGGTGGCGCTCTGGCATATGCTCTGTGCGGGTGGTGAAGCCGGTTCCCCATTTGCGGGGATGGCTGGCTACCGGCTTCCCCTTGTAGAAGATCTGCACCAGTTGCTGTCCTGCCCGGATTTCCACCTGCTCACGTACCAGCTGATGGGGCACTGAGTAGGAGTGGTTTCCATACTGCACGTGGTAGTCAATATTGACCCGGGCATACTTGAATTCGATGTATTCAAATGCCTCCCGGGGTAAGGGCCTGAGCGCCGGTTGATCCAGCTGCTCATACAGCGTACGACGGCAACCGGGTTGCTGCTTGAAAGGTCGGTTGTTGAGGTCTTCCAGCAGGCGTCGTATTTCCTGGTTCAGCTCCGCCAGCGAGAAGAACGTAGTATGGCGCAGGCGCATTAATATCCAGCGCTCAACGACCTGCACGGCGACCTCTACCTTTGCCTTATCTTTCGGCTTGTAAGGCCTGGCAGGCATGATGGAGGTGCCAAAGTGTTCGGCCAGGTGCTGGTAACTCCGGTTGATCTGTGGCTCGTAGCGGCAGGCTTTGGATACTGCGCTGCGCAGGTTATCCGGAACCAGCAACTGGGTCACGCCGCCAAAGAACTGAAACGCCCGGGCCTGGGAGCAGAGAAAGTCCTGCAGGCCCTGGGTCCAGCTGGCTTCAGCATAGGTGTAGCTGGATGCCCCCAGCACGGCAACAAAGATCTGTGCTGGCGCGGTTTCGCCGGTTTCACGGCTGACAATGGGGACGGTCAGACCCGCATAGTCGATAAACAGTTTTTCGCCGCCCCGGTGCTCCTGGCGCATGGAGCGTTTCTGCTTTTTGCGCCACTCATTGTAGCGATGGCAGAATTGGGCATAGCTGTAATGGCTGTGGGGGTAAACGTCACAGTATTCCTCCCAGAGCACCTGTTTGGTCATTCCCTTTTGTTTGAGGGAACGGTGAATATCGATCCAGTCAGGATCAATCAGCCCTTGATATCGGCGGTTAATGGCTTCAGGAGTGAGCTGGTTGATCAGTGACGTATCGTCCATCTCATTCGGCAGTGGCCAGCTCAGCCCGGATTCACTGAACAGGTTCAGGTATTTGGTGATGACACCCGTGCTGATTCTGAGGCTGACAGAGATCTGTCGGATGGTTAACCGGCACTCGAACCGGAGTCGCAAGATGTCCCTGATTTTACGCATTGGTAACCTCGTTTCCATTGGCATGGCCGCTGCTCCTTTTGATTGAGAGTTAAGGGGAGCGGCACAAGTTGAACGAAATCAATGCTTAAGAAAGGGAAATAGTTACGTTACCGTTACGATTCTGGTGTCGTGAACATGAATTCTGGAGTCGTGAACGCGATTCTGGAAATCGGGCAAAAATGTTCACGATCAGCCAGAATCCATGTTCACGCCTGGCCAGAATTCGTGTTCACGCTTTGCCAGAATGAGCGTTCACGATTAGCCAGAATATGCAGGTTGATCACTGGCATGAACTGATCGGTGATCCGACACTGGCAGATGCGATTCTGGACCGGTTGATTCATAACGCCCACCGCGTCCCTCTGAAGGGTGAGTCACTGCGCAAGAAACAGGCAAAACTGGCGAAGTCCGAACCTAAGTCCTAAGCTGCAAACCGATGCGTCGCTGCGCTCCGATGGGGGGTGGCCGAATGCTCCGGAATGCGCATGAATTGGATCAGAATTGCATGAATGCCACGGAGCTGTTGTCTACCTACAAGTCACAACAACAGGTTGAGGGCGGCTTTCGATTCCTGAAAAGCCTGGACTTTCTGGTCTCTTCACTCTATCTGAAAAAAGCTGAGCGCATTGAAGCCCTGTTAATGGTGATGACACTGTGCCTGATGGTCTATGCTGCTATCCAGCACAAAATAAGGCAGGAGCTGAAAAAACAGAGCCGAGTATTTCCAAACCAGAAAAAGAAGCCCTGCCAGAACCCAACGGCGAGATGGGTGTTTTTCTGTTTCCAGGGAATAAATGTCTTAACGGTCAATAATCAGGAGGAACATGTGGTCGGTTTGAAGTAAAGACAATGGACGATCATTCAAATTTTGGGCATTTTTTACGAGTCGTTATATTCCTGATAGGGGTGGTGAAAGGCAGTCACACTCCTTTATCGTTTCATTACCACAGGATAAGGAAAACCTGAAAGCCTATTGAGCCTGCCCTGCCTGAAACGTGACTCCACCCACCTGCCCGTACAGGAACGTCTAACCTGTCTGAATTTACTTGGGAACATTGCGTTCATGTGTCGTGATGCAGGCCCTCCGGATGTGCAAGCCGTGGAAGCCTTGCTGACGCTGCCCTGCCTGAAAGAACGTTGGGCGGGCAACGACGAGGCGGTTAAGAACAATCTTGTCGAGCTTTATCGACTCTTTAAAATGAACTTATTCCTTTTTTTCTGGTCTGGTGTGATGCTCTGGATGATTTTTCCAGGAACCTGAAGATTGATGTCAATCACACTACAGGGTAAACAGATATGGTTCCCACATCGATTTCTGGCGTGCAAAATGCATTTGCGAAACTTGATGATCAGCTAGATTTGCCCAAGAATCAGGCTACTAAGGCTGAGTTAGTGGCAATTGCCAGAAAAAATCTTAAAGCCCTTGAAAAGGCTAATGAGATGCAAGCATCATCGTCAGATGCACCATCCACTTTAGAGTCTTCCAACCCCGATGGGCCGGTAACTCCCATTCAGCATTGGTTCTGGGATTTGACTGTCGAGCATCATAAAACCAGCTCCATGGCCAAAATTTCCCAGGCTATCCAGGAAGGCAAAGAAATTCTGGAGCAAAATCCAGCCCTGTCCATCAATGATTGTCTGTGGTGGCCAGAATGGAAATATGTAACGGGTTTAATGTCTGTCATAGCAAACGGTGGCGGTGAGGTTGCCATTGATTTAATCACTGAAATGGGTGCTGATCCTTTTATTGAGGACTGTAACCGGAAAAATTTGCTGCACCTGTTGATTGCCAAAGGACATAAAAAAGCTTCAACACGTGGACATCAAAAACAATACCCAGTGTTCACAAAAATAATACAATCAGAAAGTTTACCGGTCAGCAGGCATATAAACTCACAGGATAAATACGGTCTGACACCATTGCATTATGCTTGCGCCAGGCGAGATCAGGCCTATATCCAACCCCTTATAGAGAGGGGAAGCGACCCTGCCATCAAAGATATCAATGGCAATAATTGTCTGGACGTATTACTGATGAGCGAGCAGAGTAGACTTAATCTTATTTCCCTGGCAGTAGCCATTGAAGCTCAGTCGTTAAGCCATAGCAGGGTCTTGGCTGACTATAGATTGGACGGAAGTCAAAACTACTTTTTTCGGGATAAACCTATAGCTGATGTATTTGAGTCCCCCGCTACGTTGTTTAATCACTTAACCTTCAATTTAAAGGCGTTTATCAGTTGTCTGGAGCAACCATCTGATGACTGCATGAGCTATCTGGTCGATTTGCTGCTCTCTGCCATGGCCACTCCCGAGGCTGTTACAGAGGGAAGAGGCAATAAGGGTGTTGCTGAGACAGCAAAAAAACATGGAGTCCTTACTGGTATCACAGCTGAAGGTGATGGCAAAAAACTAGTAGTTATAGACGACTTTTGATCTTTATCCTGAGTTAATGATCAGTAACTTTTACAACAGCCTCTAATATCTCTGCCGATTTGAGCTAAGGCTGTTAAGTAGTTAACCTCTCTTGATATAACGAGATTTATGCAACTCACTCACCCAAATAAAACAATTTTTTCTTTTTATTTTTTAGGACATAATTTAAATGGCATTTAAATTATCAAAACCAACTCACCTGGCCGTCGCTGCTATTGCGGTTATGGTTAGCGCATGCTCCCTTATCCCGGAAAAACAAACGGGCCCCGCCTTCGACCCGGATAAAACTTACCAGTTAACGGTACTGCACACTAATGACCATCATGGTCGGTTCTGGCATGACAGGAAAGATCAGTTCGGGATGGCAGCCCGAATGACTTTGATTGAGGAGATTCGCAAAGAAGTATCTGAAGAAGGTGGACATGTACTGCTACTGTCCGGGGGTGACATTAATACAGGTGCACCCGAGTCAGACCTGCAGGACGCTGTACCTGACTTCAAAGGCATGAATATGCTTGGGTACGATGCAATGGCTGTTGGCAACCATGAATTTGATAACCCGCGAGATATATTGATGATGCAGGAAGAACTGGCAGAATTTCCATTCCTGTCAGCCAATATTATCGATCAGAAAAGTGGGGAGCCATTGTTTGCGCCTTACACCATGTTCAATCTTGATGGCCTTCGAGTCGCGGTTATGGGTTTAACCACAGACGATACCCCTAAAACGTCTAATCCTGAGAATGTGCTAGGTCTGACATTTGCAAGCCCGATTGAGGCAGCGCGTGAATTACTGCCCAAACTGGAAGAGAAGGCCGATGTGATCATTGCTTCAACGCACATGGGTCACTACCCCAATGGCAATCATGGTGTTAAGGCTCCCGGTGATGTAACACTTGCTCGTACCGTAAACGGCATCGACCTGATTGTTGGCGGTCACTCCCAGGATCCATTATTTGAGCCTGACTTGCAAAATGACACCTGGATCGTACAGGCCCATGAGTGGGGCAAATACGTTGGGCGCGCAGATTTCGTTTATCAACAGGGTGATCTCGAACTTATTGATTACCAGCTGATCCCTGTTAACCACAAGGAAAGTGAAACCAGAATTCCTTATCATGAAGCAATGATGAGGCTTCTTTCTCCTTATCAGGAGGCGGGTGCAAAACTGGTTGATGTTAAAATTGGCAATGTCGACCAACGCTTAATGGGCGAACATAAAGAAGTGCGGTTCCAGCCAACCAATCTGGGCACGTTACTGACCCGGGCTTTTATGGACAAAACCGGTGCTGACTTTTCGGTAACCAATGGAGGCGGGATTCGTGCCAGCATCAATGCCGGAGAGATTACTTATAAAGATGCTCTGATCGTATTTCCATTCGGCTACACACTGACTACTGTTGAGATGTCTGGTCAGCAGGTTCTCGATTACCTTAAGGTTGTTGGTCAAATGCCCGCTAATAGCGGTGCATTTGCTCACTTCTCTGGTGTTGAGATGGTGATCACCGCATCGGGAATTGAACATGTTCGTATTGGCGGGAAACCACTGGATAGGAATAAAACTTATAAGATGGCAACTCTGAGTTTCTCTGCAAGGGGAGGTGATAAGTATCCTGATGTGAGTTCCTATCCGGGCTTTGTAGATACAGGCTTTCTGGACGCAGAAGTGATTCGCGAGTACATCGAAAAAAACTCACCCATTAGCGTTGCCGATTATGAACCAAAAGGTGTCGAGCGACAGATATTGAAATTATACGGCAGCGATTAAGGCGACGCTGCTGACGTCTAAATAAAGTGAACGCGGTGAAAAAGGACTAGCGCACACTTGCACTTATTCAGGATGCATCAACGCAAGCAGCGCTTTGACAAAAGCCTTCCTCTTGATCTCGTAATCATTAACATGGTGAGTTGTTGTTAGCCAGTCGTTAACTCTCTGCTCAAAAGCAGCAAGACAAACATGGCCATGCAATTTGGCTTGAAGATTCGCACTAAGCCCATAAAGGCGTTGTTGCTCTTGTTGAAGCTGGTCGGTCCGGCAGTCAGGACTTCCGGGGTTTTGTTCAGAGTGCAGAGCGATAAACTGCCTGGCTTTATTCAGGGTAAGCAGGGTGCGCATCAGCAGGCCGTAGATACGCTCATCAGGGCTTTGCGGAAAATTAAAAAGAATGGTTCGCGGCAGGTGAAATACCGCCCCTTGTTGCAATTGCCCTGTCAGCGCATCAAGGTTCTCGGCGAGGTGTTCCAGCGTATCGTTCAGTAGCCTGGTTTCTTCAGCAAACGACAAATACCATACCGGCCTCTCAACGCCGGGAACATGAACAGCCAATCGTTCTGCATTGTCATGGATGACTCTGGCATCAACACTGACCTGAATCCCCATTGCCCTGGTACCCAAATCACCGTATTCAAGCTCAATATTATAAGCGTTTGGTAGTTTAATCGCCGGACATCCCGGTATTAGCCTGATGGTGATGTTTTTGGGGATTTCAAAGTCCCTGTCGGTATTCAGTGACTGCAGCGTATCAAAGAGTGCTCTGGCAGACGCTTCTGTCGTGCAGATAATGTCAATGTCATTAAATACTGGGCAGAGGTTCTGTAAAAAACGGGAGTATGAACCGGTAATCAGAATGGCTGGATCGTTATTGGCACCATTGATTTCCTGAATAATCTCCAGGGTTTTCAGTGTTAGTGCATTTAATTGCGGAATCTGATGGTTCGGAGTCTCCGGCCCGCTTGTTGCTATCCATTCATTTGGCAAGTACTTCCGGGTTTGAACAGCACCAGCGGCAATGGCAACAGAAGTCTCTTGTTGTACGACAAAATTTTTATATCCGTCAGAATTATCACTACCCGAGGTAACGGCACTTACCCGTTTAACCAGTAAAGAATCCGTTATATTGGCTGCGGAGCTGCATTGTTCAAACCAGCAGCCTAACGCATGGCGCAGCCTGCTTCCCTCGGGAAAACTCTGAAGGCATTCCTGAACCTGCTCCCTATGGATTTGCCGTCCATTAACAGGCTGTCTTGCGATATGACACTGCGCCAGAAAGAAGAAATGCAGGCGTGAATTCTGATATGAGCATCTCAGTGCGGTAATTGATTGCAATACCTGTTCTGCGGTTACTCTCAGATGATCAATGGTCAATTCATACTGCATCGCCATGAATTGCAATGTACATTTCAGTCGGAGTTGCTCATCGTCCCGGACCGATACGTTGCTTAAGATTTGCCAGGCCTTTTGCAGTACATTCTGAGCTTCATTGGCGTCATCGTACCGCTGAGGAGGTTTCAGGCTTTGCATCAAATACCTGGCTTGCCTTGAAGAATAATCCCCGGGAACGTCATTAAATGCTTCTAATACTTTCTGATCATCCAGACAGTTTTGATCCAACGCTTTTGCATTCAATGCCAGCTGAGCATAAAAAATAGCTCTCTCGAGCAACCAGCCACCACGCTCATAATCCTTGACCACCGCCCCCGGTGTGACCTGCTGGCCATTCAATAACAGCCCCCTCAGGCAACATTCCGCCTGGAAACGTGCTATCCCCAGTCCACCTTCCGGGCTATCCGGGAAATCCCTGACCACTGAATCCGGTGTGACCAGCTGACCATTCAATATCAGGCCCCACAGGCAACATTGTTCCTTAAAGCGTGCCAGCTCCAGTGGTGCGTTGGCTATCTGGTAGCCCTCAACCACTTCATCCGCTGTAACCTGCCGACCATTCAATGTCTGCCTCCTGAGGCAACACTCCGCTTTGAAGCGTGCCTCTTCCAGTGTTGCTTTGATTGCCTGATAATTCTTAACCACGACATCCGTTGTCACTTGCTGGCCATTCAACAACAGCCCCTTCAGGCAACATTGTTCCTGAAAACGCGCTAGCGACAGTGTCGCCTTTAATGCCTGATAGCCCCTAACCACCTCATCCGGCGTGAACTGCCGACCATTCAACAACAGTCCCCTCAGGCAACATTGTTCCTGAAAGCGCACCAACTCCAGTTTTGCGTTGGCTGCCTGATAATCCTTAACCACCGCATTTGGTGAAATCTGCCGACCATTCAACATCAGGCCCTTCAGGCAGCATTGTTCCTTAAAACGCGCTATCCCCAGTTTGCCTTCCGGGCTACCCGGAAAATCCTTAACCACTTCACCCGGTGTAACCTGATAGCCATATAACGGCAGACACTTCAGGCAACATTCGGCCTTGAAGCGTGCTATTGCTAATTTGTACTTATTCTTTCGGTCCGGCTGCCGGTTGAATGCCTGAATGACCTGATCCGGGGTAACTTTTCTATTGCCATGTAAAACGTTCTGTAAACAGAGCTTTTGCAGGAAGAACCCGCTTCTGAGAGACGTTTTCTCATTTTCATAGGTAGCAAGCACTACAGCCGTGGTTATCTGACGCCCTTCTAATGTTTTTTTTTGCCAAAAGGCATCCTCAGTACATTTGCCAATATCTGAGGGGATAGCTGTGGCTCTATAAGACGGATGACTTGCAACACTTTTGCAGTTACAGGTGCTTTTTGAACAATCAGGAACCCCGCCTGAACTGGCTTGTTGACCAAACCGACCAGCAGAATGTGGAGATGAGTAGGTTGATGCTGTTGCTTTCAGAATAAAACCCGGCGCACTTTAACCATAAATACCACTGTCAGACCTGAAAATAATGGTTAGGTTCCTGTGTGGAGTGTTCGGGGGAGGAGCAGTCGGTGATCATATTTACCTGGTCATATTCAGGATGCATCATCGCCAGCAGTGCTTTGATAAAGCCCTTCCTCTTGATCTGGTAATCATTATGCATGGTCGATAGACAGCCATTTACCCGTTGCTCAAAATCATGACGGCAAACATGGCCATTCAATTTCGTTTGAAGCTTCGCAGTCAGTGTATGCAGGCGTTGTTGTTGTTCTTGCAGCTGGTCAGTCCGAAAGTCTGATCTTCCGGTTTGTTGCTCAGAGTACAGAGCGATAAATTGCCTGGCTTTATTCAGAGTAAGCAGGGAGCGCATCAGCAAGCCATAAATACGTTCCCCGGTGTTCACAGGGTTGTTAAAAAGAAGCGTTCGGGGTAAGTCAAATACCGCCCCTTGTTGCAATTGCTCTGTCAACGGGTCGAGGTTCTCAGCGAGGTGTTCCAGCGTATCGTTCATAAGCCTGGTTTCTTCAGCAAACGACAAATACCATACCGGCCTCTCAACGCCGGGAACGCGAACGGCAGATGGCTCTGCATTCTCATGGATGACTCTGTCATCAACACTGACCTGAAACTCCATTGCTTTAGCACCCAAATCACCGTCTATAAGATGAATGTTGTAGGCTTTTGGCAGTTTAATCGCCTGACATCCCGGGATTGATGTGATGCTGATGTTTGTTGGCATTTCTGAATCCCTGTCGGTGTTCAGTGCCTGCAGCTTGTCAAAAAGCGCTCTGGCGACCTCTTCTGTCGTGCAGATAATATCAATATCATTAAATACCGGGCAGAGGTTCTGTAAAAAACGTGAGTATGAACCGGTAATCAGAATGGTTGGAGCGGTATTGGCACCATTGATTTCCTGAATAACCTCCAGTGTTTTCAGCGTTAGCGCATTTAACTGTGGAACTCCCCGGACACTCGTTGCGCCTGTTCGTGGCCATTGTTTCAGGGGTTGATACCCTCTGACGATCATTGCCCAGGTAGCAGACACAGGTTTTGTTTCATCCCGGTATTCCCTGGCCTGATAAGGGAATAGTTCCTCCCTGTCAGGATTGGCAACGGATACCTCTACCGATGTTGCTCTTCGGCCAAAGCTCTCTGTATCGGGTATCACTTCGGAGAGGAAATCCGATTTGAACAGCAACTCATCCATGATATTGGATGCCGGGCTGCATTGTTCAAACCAGCAGTTTAAAGCGTGGCGGAGCTTGCTGGCTTCAGGAAAACTCTGAAGACACGCCATAACCTGATCTTTATGGATCTGTCGTTTATTAACAGACTGGCTGTTGATACAGCAGTATGCCAGGAAAAAGAAATGCAGGCGTGAATTCTGAAATGAACGCCTCAGTATTTTGATGGAATGCAATACCTGCTCTGCGGACACCCGCTTATGATCAATTCGCAACTCATGATGCATAGCCATGAATTTCAATATGCATTGCAGCCGGTGTTGTTCATCACCTTTGACCGATACGTTGTCCAAGATTCGCCAGGCCGCTTGCAGCAAATCCTGAACTTCTTTGGTTTCATCGTACCGCCAGGATTGTCTCAGCCTTTGAATCAGATACCTGACCTGCTTTGAAGAATGATCCCCCGGAGCTTGATGAAACGCGTCCAATACTTCCTTGTTATCCAGATAGCGGCCATTCAATACCCTGTCACTCAATGCCAGCTGAGCATAGAAAATTGCACTTTCAAGCAGCCATCCACCCCGCGCATAATCCTTAACCACCTCATCCGGTGCCACCTGCCGACCATTCAACGTCAGGCCCCTCAGGCAACATTCTGCTTTAAAGCGTGCCAGCTCCCGTGTTGCCCTGAGTGCCTGAAAGTCCCTGACCACTGCCTCTGGTGTCACCTGTCGGCCATTCAATGGGAGCCCTCTCAGACAACATTCCGCCTTTAAGCGTGCCTGCTCCAGTGTTGCGTTGGCTGCCTGATAATCCCTGACCACCATATCCGGTGTTACCTGCTGGCCATTCAACATCAGCCCATTCATACAACATTGCTCTTTAAAGCGCGCCAGCGCCAGTGTCGCTTTGGCTGCCTGAAAATCCCTGACCACCTCATCCGGTGTCACCTGCTGGCCGTTCAGTGGCACACCTCTCAGGCAACATTCCGCTTTAAAGCGCGCCAGCCCCAGTGTTGATTTGGCTGCCTGAAAATCCTTAAAAACGGCCTCCGGTGTCACCTGCCGGTCATTCAACGCCAGCCCCAGCAGGCAACATTGCTGCTTAAAGCGTGCCAACTCCAGTTTTGCGTTGGCTGCCTGAAAGTCCTTAACCACCGCCTCCGCTGTGACCAGTTGGCCATTCAATTTCACTCCCTTCAGGCAACAATGTTCCTTAAAACGCCCCAGCGCCTTTGTTGCCCCGGCTGCCTGAAAATCTTTAACCACCGCCTCCGTTGTGACTTGCTGGCCATTCAACATCACCTTCTTCAGGTAACAGTGTTCCTTAAAGTGAGCCAGGGACAGTCTGCCCTTCGGGCTATCCGGGAAATCCTTAACCACGACATCCGGTGTGAACTGCCGGTCGTTCAACGCCAAGCCACTCAGGCAACATTTTTCCTTGAAGTGCGCCAGTGCCATTCTGCCCTCCGGGCTATCCGGGAAATCCTTAACCACTGCCTCCGGTGTGAGCCGTTGGTCGTTCATTGACAGCCCCTTCAGGCAACATTCCGCTTTGAAGCACGCTATCGCTAAATTGCTCTTATTGTGATCTGGTTTCAGGTTAAACGCCCGGACAACCTGATCCGGGGTGATGTTTCTATTGTTATGGAGAATGTTCCTTAAGCAGAGTTTTTGCAGGAAGAAGCCGCTTCTAAGAGACGTTCTATCATTGCCGTAGGCTGTAATCACACAAGCCGTGGTGATTTGACGCCCATGCAACATTTTTTGTTGCCAAAAGGCATCTTCAATACGTCTGCTATCGTCCAGATTCTTGGCTGTACCACCAGAGGACTGATGATTAGAGACTCTTTTACCATTATATGTACTTATATAGTGGTTAGACGTCCCACTTGAACCGGCTTGCAGTTCAACCCGGCCATCAGGCTTTGGACGGGTATAGGTTGATGCCATTGCTTTCAGAATAAAACCCTGCGCAGTTGAACTATAAACACCGCAGTTTGACCTCAAAACGGTTATTAGGTTCACTCGCTTGTGGTTCGTGGGCTTTGCTTTGCCCCCATTCGCCATTGCGGGGCGACCAGTAACCCGAAATCACCTAATAAAGGCACGGCAATAACAGCGTAAAAACGACACCCGCCAGCAAATCCGTATTGGCCAAGCCAAACAGAAGATAGTTAATATCGTTATAGTCAAACTGTATGATCTGGTATCCAGCAAACAGGGCCAGAGCACAGAACCCAAGGTCTACCAATCGGCCAGTCACCATTATCGGGCTGCCTTCTTGTTTATTCCCGGAGTTTTTAATGAGTGGATAATGCAGAAAAATCAGTACCACCACCCAGGTCAGGTGAGCTGGCCTGAAGTACGCTGCATAAATGGTTGAGGTCACGCCCTGCCAGATCTGGAACACTGACAGCAGCACAGCAAGGGCTAACAACAAATAGCCCAAACCTTGCTGTAATACTCCTTCTTAATGATCACTAAAATAATAGACGAAAAATGTAGTTAATAACTTCCATGGGATTAACTAATAGCACAGAAAAAATTTCAATTTGATACTCTGTTTTTTTCAAGGCGGGGTTTTCCACTTCAATTTTCTCATTTGCTTTGAGAAATTTCTTTATCGTTTCATCATTAAAATCCATGTTGTAGTCATTAAATTTATCCAACACTTCTTCTACCATTTGCCGAAGCTCAGCTGAATTAGCACTTTTTAAATCTTCGTGCAAACGTAGTCTTGTTTCTTTGGCACAACTGACTGCTCTTTGATACTTGTCATCCCGGGATTCGGAAGATTCTTCATTACCAAACACATCTAACAATGAAGTTAATAAACTTAAATGGCGTATGAGATACTCTCTCAGAGAGGGTCTGGTCATGGCTTCATCACAAAAATCGCTGGTCAAAACTGTATTTTTCAAGATACTTTGACCAGTATAAAACCACTTCAGAATTGACCTTTCAACTGATTGACCTTCAGGTGTTCGAAAATGATCACATAAAATTTGAGCATTGTTATGTAATTGAGATTCAGGATCAGATTCTGTTTCAGAGCAAAAACATGCGAGTTCAAGCAGAGTATGATGGAGTTGAGTTTTTTCCTGGGTTACATTCCTGAGAACCTCTTTACGCAGAGCTATCCGTTCGTGCATATTAGCTCCATAGTTTAATAAAATCTCGATCATCTTTGCTGCTGCAGGAGTCCTGGAAGATGTTGCCATAAATAATGGTGATTGCTGAATGGGATTAGCCGAATCAATATTATTTGGATCTCCACCATTTGCGAGCAGTTGCTCCAGAATAATGTGGTTTCCATATACAATTGCAAACATAACAGGAGTAAACCAAAGCAGCCCTGGTGGTATTGATTCATTCTCTCCAAAGTTGCCAATGGATCTGAATCCAATCTTATCATCCCCAGCGCAACGAATTTTGAAGTTGGGGTCAGCCTTGTGCTCCAAAAGGATTTTCGTGGTCTCGGCGTAACCCTTTTTTATGGCCATGATCAATCCGGTAATACCATCTTTCCTGGGGTTGTCAGGATCAAACTGTTTGGATTTGGTCATCACCTGAATGACCTTCGTTTGATTTTCCTGCGCAGCAATAGTTAGAGCACTACTCTGAAGGGAAGAAAATGGATTGTTTTCACAGGGATTTGCCTGATGGTCGATTAATGTCTCGACAACTGCTGCATGACCACGCCGGGCAGCATATATCATCGGAGTGTCTTTTTTATCGCTGAACGACAGTGGGCAACTGAACCATTCCTTCCGTGTTTTTTCATCCGTACCCGATAATAGACGAGCAAGCTTCTCGCCATCATCCGAGTTGCACGACTCTTGAAAGCAAGAGGTTAAAGCCTCCGGTGTTATCTGAACTATTGCGTAAGGTTGTGAAAGCACATTGGGCATTTCAAGCCGTGCTTTTTTAGCAGCGGGCTCAGAGTTAACATCGACCCTGGTTATGGTGAAATCAGCTAACGGTACGGTCTCAGGTGCAGGAGGACTGCGATGTTCGCAGGGAATCTGAGGAATGCCCGTTGCAGTCTTATTATCCTTATTATCCGACGGTTTTTCCGGGATAGCTCTGGATTGTGCGGAAGGGACTAATGAATAATTGCAGTTCATTGTTGTTGGACCTCAGTCATTTGTCAGATACATTTTTGGACTCTCAACTGGATAAAAATGACAGTCACATCCTGTCGGGCAAAGTGCAAAAACGGACCGGGTAGAGTCCTACCGTACATTTTCACGACAATTCATAGTCAAATTTGTTTTTTATGACTGATCGATCATTGGAAAGTTCCCCTATCAAGGCATAGCTGGCAAACTTAGCCAGAATTCAACAGTTGAATTGAGAACCTGCTCAAATCCCGATTTACGGTTCAGCCGTTGTTTTCCTTACGCTTCAGAGGTTTGATTACGGCAACAGGCATGCCAATATTGGACTATCAAACGATCAGGTACTGGCGGGGAGGACTGGCCAGCCATACTGATCACCATCAGGGAACTGTGTGAATGTCACCGATTATAGAACTTATAGAGACCTCAACCCCTTACCTGACCTTTGTGCTGACCATCGTTGGCTTGATTGTCGGTAGTTTTCTCAATGTGGTGATCCACCGGTTACCAATAATGATGGAAAGGCAGTGGCAGCAGCAGAGTGAAGCTATTTTACACCCGGAAAAGATACCGGATCCTCTGCCTGCTTTTAACCTTGTCGTGCCTGCATCTACCTGTCCTTCCTGTCAGCATAAAATCCGTGCCTGGGAGAATATTCCAGTGATCAGCTATCTGTTCCTGAGAGGTAAATGCTCAGCCTGCCAGACCCCGATTTCATTGCGCTATCCGGCCATCGAGATACTCAGCGCCCTTATGACGGTAATGATTGGCCTGACCTACGGCGTGACATTACAGACACTGGTCTTCTGTCTGTTCGGCTGGTCACTGCTGACCCTGACCATGATCGACTACGATACCCAGCTACTGCCTGACGATATTACTCTGCCACTGCTCTGGGCAGGCCTGATCGTCAACAGCTTTGGACTGGTGGTAAGCCTTGAACAGGCGCTGTGGGGAGCCATTGCCGGTTATCTGTCCCTGTGGAGTGTTTACTGGGTATTCAAACTGGTGACCGGCAAGGAAGGCATGGGCTACGGTGACTTTAAACTGCTGGCGGCGCTGGGGGCCTGGCTGGGCTGGATGAAGCTGCCCCTGATCATCCTGCTCTCATCACTGGTTGGCACTGTTGCAGCGATACTGTTGATCGTCAGTAAACGCCAGGAACGATCCAACCCGATTCCCTTTGGTCCTTATCTGGCCATTGCCGGCTTTGTTGCTCTGGTCTGGGGCGATCAACTGATTGCGGCTTATCTGAGCTTTTCGGGTTTGAACGGATGACCACTGTAAAATCACAGCAGCCCCGAGCTCAACAAAAGCGCCCATTTACGGTTGGAGTCACCGGCGGTATTGGCAGTGGCAAAACGGCAGTGACCGACTTTTTTGCCAACAAGGGAATTTGCATTGTTGATGCGGATATCGCTTCCCGCGTGGTGGTAGAGCCGGGAAAACCGGCTTTGGCTGACATTGAACGGCGCTATGGCCGGGAGATTTTGCTCGATGGCAGTCTTGACCGTAGAAAGCTGAGAACCATCATCTTTGCTGATGCTGATGAACGAAAATGGCTGGAAGGTCTGCTACACCCCCTGATACGGGATCAGATAATCCTTGAGCTGACCCATGCTGAATCACGTTATGCCGTACTGGTTTCGCCGTTGATGCTGGAAACCAGTCAGCATGAATTGGTGGACCGTGTGCTGGTCGTGGATGTGCCAGAGAGTGTTCAGCTATCCCGCACCATGGCCCGTGACCAGATGACAGAGGATCAGACCCGGCAGATTCTCAGTAGCCAGATGGAACGGCAACAGAGAGTTGGCAGAGCCGATGATATCGTTGATAACAGTGGCTCTATAAGCCAGTTGCACCGGTCATTGGATAAACTGCATCATTATTACCTGAGCCTCGCTTGAGGCTCAGGTGCTTCGTTAAACACCCGGTCTCCAGCCATTAGTTATCGGATAGCGACGATCCCGGCCAAACCCTCTTGGCGTAATTCTGACCCCAATAGCTGACTGGCGACGTTTGTACTCATTGATATCCACCAGCCTCAGAACACGATAAACCATATCCCGGTCAAACCCTTCTTTCACGATGGATTCGGCACTTTGATCCTGTTCAATATAGAGTTCAAGAATGCGATCCAGCTCATCATAGGGCGGCAGGCTGTCTTCATCCACCTGATCCGGGGCAAGTTCAGCGGAGGGCGGACGGTCTATCACTCGCTGGGGAATCACATAGCCCCGGGTATTGCGATATTCGGACAGTTTAAACACCAGTGTTTTCGGTACATCTTTCAGAACATCAAAACCACCGGCCATATCGCCGTAGAGCGTGCAGTATCCCACTGCCATTTCACTTTTATTACCGGTAGTCAGTACCAGGTAACCCTTCTTATTGGAGATCGCCATCAGCATGACACCCCGGCACCGGGATTGCAGGTTTTCTTCGGTGGTATCCCGACCATAACCGGCAAACTCGGTATTCAGGGTGTTCATAAAGGCATCAAACATCGGTTCAATCGGCAGCACCTTATAGTCAATACCCAGAATTTTCGCCTCTTCTGCCGCATCCTCAAGGCTCATATCGGAGGTGTAACGATAGGGCATCATGACCGCCTGAACCCGATCTCTACCCAGGGCATCGGTAGCTACTGCCAGAGTCAGGGCAGAGTCAATGCCTCCGGACAACCCCAGAACGATGCCCTTAAAACCATTCTTATTGACATAATCCCTGACACCAGTCACCAGGGCATCATAAACCCTTGAGCAAACGTCGGGGATTTCAGCAACCTCTCCCTGTTCAAACGTCATAGAGCCTTTATCAAAGGCAACGCAGAACAACTCTTCGGTAAACCAGGTTGCCCCAACAGCCACTTCACCATTACCGTTCATGGCAAAGGAGCCCCCGTCAAACACCAGCTCATCCTGACCACCCACCAGGTTGGTATAAAGGACAGGAAGGCCCGACTCCAGACAGCGCTCACGAACCACCTGCTGACGCAGTGACTGCTTGTTCATATGGAAGGGTGACGCATTGAGACTGATAATGAGGTCTGCTCCGGCTTCTTTAGCCCGGCGAACCGGCCCCTGGTACCAGAGGTCTTCGCAAATCAACAGAGCAATGTTGACACCTTTGCAGGCATAAATAACCGTGTTCTGACCTTTCACAAAATAGCGTTTTTCATCAAAAACCTGGTAATTGGGCAGATGCTGTTTTCCGTAGCGGGCGACAATCTCACCATCACGCAGCACCAGCGCCTGGTTTTCCAGACCATGTGGCCCCATCAGCGGGACACCGATAATCAAGTCAATACCCTTAACCACCCTGAGTCGGTTCAGCGCCTGTTCTACCCGTACAATGAGACTGGGCCGCAACAGCAGGTCTTCTGGCGGATAACCACAGAGGGTCAGCTCCGGAAAGACAACAACATCCGCATCCAGCTGATCCCGGGCCTGCTCGGCAGCCTCAATGACACGGGACGTGTTCCCGTCAATGTCGCCCACCACCAGATTCAGCTGGGCCATGACCATATTGAGCTTTGCTGACATGGAAATACCTGTCTATCCCTTGTTTAAACACATCTATCAGGGGCGGTATTGTCTGGTAAGTAATGGTGTCTGTAAATTGAAATACCCAATGAAGGGGATAAACCCATAAATCCAGGTGCTGAGAAACAGCCTCGAATCATGGGAGGGTGGGAAACAGCCATTAAAAGATGCAGGATGGCAGGGCGGTGTTACCCATCCGCCCCGAAGTCAAAATCCATGCGCTCTGAAGGGGGTTGCATATAGCTGCCCTGAATAAAATCGGCGCCATACTGCCAGACGGGGGTCATTTCTTCCGCTGTTTCAATCCCGGGCACAATCACTTTACGGCCACTTTGACTGAGATCCTGGATCATCTTTTGTAACTCCTGGGCATTTCCACCACTGCTGAGGTCTTCTGTGAAGGATTGGTCAAGCTTTACCAGGTCAATATCAAGATGAGCAATCCCCTCCAGTGGGTTAAGGCTGCAACCGAATTCACTGATCACTGTCTGGCATCCCATCGCTTTCAGAGTGCTGAAAAAATCCGGTATCTCTTCTGAGTAACGGGCCAGGTTCTGTTCACTCAATTCAATGGCAACAGCATCCGCAGGAATGCCCGCCGTTTTCAGAGCCGCCTTCATCCATGGGATAAATGTATCATCCGTTGCAGAACAACCACCGACATGCAGCAACAGCCGGGTATCACTCCCTTCTTTTCTTTTGGCTATCAATGCTTTACTGGCTTCAATCAGTTGCCACCGGTCCAGCTTGTTCCACAAACTGATTTTTTCCAGTTTGGGCCTGAATTCTGAAGCCTCATGTTCCTTTCCTTCCGGGTCGGTCAGGACAAAAGAGACTTCGTAATACTCAGATGGCGATCCTGCAAGGCAGATAACAGGTTGATAACTCAACCTGAATGTTTTGTTCTTTATCGCCTGGCCGACCATGCCTGCCAGCTGCTTTTCAACGGAATGAACCGAGCTGACTTTACGCTTCTGGTAAAAGCACAGTTGGTTGCCACCCTGCTTTTGTGCCAACACGGTGGCCTGACGACTTTGACCAGTCAATGTTTCAGCATCGCTGGCGGTATCGCTGAGAATAACAGCACCTATTGACAGCTTGACCGGTAACGGATGTTGATCAATGACAATATCCTCACCGGTAACGGCCGCCAGCAAACTTTCCATCAGTTCGGTAACGTCCTGTTCTTCCCCTTCCCGAAGCAGAGCGGCAAAGTTTGCCCCTCCCCGGCTGGATACATGATGCGTGGCGTCAAGATGTGACGTTATCTTATGTGCAACCGATTTAAACAGCTTCTGGCTAACCTCTTTCCCATGCTGTTCATGGGCGGCTTTCAGAGTTTCCAGATGGAGATAACATAGTGTTGACTTTCCTTTGCCTTCTACCGCTCTCTGGATAGCAATATCCAATGCCTGATCAAACAGTTTTCGGTCAAATAGCCCCGTTTCGGCGTCCGGCGCTGACTTTTCCAGGGTTTTATCTACTTCGTCCTGCTCACCTTCTTTCTCGCAGGGCTTAATCTGCAGACTGAGAGTGAACTCACCATTAAATGACGTCGGTGAGATCACTATGGACACAGGCACTTCTGAGCCATTGTGAGCGACTAAAGGACATTGAATGGCCGCCAGTGCCTGACCGCTTTCTTCAATGCCCATGAGAAACGCTTCAACGTCCTGCTGATCTTTGGTAATGATCAAATCCCTGAACAACTTTCCATCCAGAGACTCCTCTTCCGCCAGCCCCAGCAGGTTGATAAATGCCGTGTTAGCAAACCGGATGTGTCCATAATTAATGTATACAACCGGATCAACCTGGTCATCGAGCAATAATTGACGCTGCTTTTCTGATTCATGCAAGGCGACGCTCATGCGTCGATGGTGTCGCCTGACCTTCAGGTCTTCGAACTCCTTCCGGGCAACCGTCAAAAGATATTCGTCATGCCCCGGTGGAATCACTGCACGGGCACCCATTTGTATAAGCGACAGCTCATCGGTTTCATCATCCGGGTTTATCAGGACGATACCCGGCAAATCAATGCCTTTCTGATTAATATCATCAAAGATTCGGGAATAAGTTAATGGCTCGGGAGGCTCTGCCATCAACAGTAGATCCCAGTGCTGCTGTCCGGACGTGGCTTCAGTGAGATCATCCAAAGAGTTGATCTGTTTTGCCCGAGTGGAATAACCAGACTCACGGAAAACATTCAGGAGCGATTCTGCTTCCCTGGTTGATGAGTCAATGATTAAAAAGCGAATTAAGTCTTTGTCGCCCAATGCCATGGTTATGCTTTCCCTGTTGAACTTAGAAAGCTATCGGCGGTTACCTGATGAATTATATAGCGCAAAGATCATCGTCAGGGGCTGTTGACGTTTCAAACTACGCGAGCAGGTAATAGAGCAAGGCGGAGAGCCTGTAATACCAGGAAGAAAGAATTCAGTCATTGGCAATGGCGACATGGACTGGCATTTATTCAAGGACAGACAGGGAGCACGTTTATGAAATATCCGGGCTGATATGGTTTCAATGTGTTTGACGGGGGTTGTCGTGCCTCCGCACTCCGTTCGTCCTGAGCCTGTCGAAGGGCGGAAACTCCGGACTCTGGTAGATCGCGCCAAACACCCTTCGACTTCGCTCAGGGTGAACGGAGATTGTACACGTCAAACTCATTGAAACCATGTACTAACTCCCTGGTAATGTATCAACGAAGATAATCCCCATAGTCTGGCTTGAACTGGCTCCGTTCCCATTCAGCGTAGCTATGCTGTCTAACTCATAAACACGGCCGATGAATTTAGCAATGTCAAATCCGGGGGGAGGAAGGGTATTAGAAACATACCTGAGTGTAACCCTCTGACATATTCCAACTGCATTATTACACCCACCCGGATTAACAATAGGAGACAGAGTTTCCTGCTTCGCGGTGAAGGCGTTACGGAAGTGTACGGGATTGGCATCCAGGTAGGAAAATTGGCTTTCCAACTCATTGAAGGCAACCTGATATACCTCAATGGTTCGCTGTTCATTGCCTACTGTTACTTCTTCCAGCAATGCTGTTTCCATAACCATAAGACCGGAAAACGTCATAACAAGCAAGACAATCATAACGATTAATAAAAAAGAACCCGTCTGCTTGCGTTGCTCTGAACCGCTTACCATAATGACAGCCCGTATTAATGTGGTCTTCAAATGGTGCTATCGACTGATCATTCTGCCACATAATATGCATCAGGCTTTTCATCAGTGAAATTCCAAACGGGTTATTGCAAATCATCTGCCTGCTGACATCTTGCTAACATCACCGCCAGTGGCTTTGAGGTGTTCGAGCTCCGCGGCTGTCCAAAGTCATATTGCCATCTTCTGCCTGCAAACCCTGGGCAACAGCGGTTAACTGCACGCAGCGCTCCAGAGGGTCTGAACCACACTGAGCGGCCTGTATCTGGTAAGTACCACTTTCAGACTCTACAGGGCTTGTGGTGTCAAACCCTAAATCGGCCAGATTGGCAGTGTATCTCAACATCTCAGTGTAGTACCGTTCCTGCTGCTGCATGACATTCAACAGCATGGCAGCACCCTCACCTCTTTTTGATTCGGTGACATATTGACGATAGCTGGGCAGCATAATGCTTGCCAAAATACCAATAATGGCCACAACAATCATCAGTTCAATCAAGGTGAAACCTTTATTAACCTTATTCATCGGTTCTCTCTCCGGAACTCTCGGACAGCCTCCTAGAATCCAGCATTATTCAAACGAATGGCTGTGCTGTACATGTACCTTGGCGTCTGATCATCCATTGTCAAACTCCCACTATCGAGCAGGTTATAGGTTCTGGACCTTCTATCAAAAACACGTGACTCCTTTCCAGCACTGACCAGCACGCCAACACGAATGCCTAAAACCTGTCGCCAGTCTGCCACCCCTGAGGCTGTCACATACTGATTAATACTTGACTCCCCCGCCGGGGCAATCCCATAAAGTGCCTGCAATCGCTCCACACCCTGAACCAGTGCCTGGGCATTCCCCCGTGGAGTTCCCGTTAATGGATCATAACCACGGCAAAACAGGGTGCTGATGTGATCGTTTGCATGGTCCGGGGCTACAAAATAGACGTCTGCTGTCAATGCCCCCGGGACAACGGTTGCACCTGTACAGTCCTGAAGTTGACCATTGTCACGATTTGGTACGGGCTCATATTGAATGGCCACTCTATCACTGTTGGTACCACCACCTTCAATCGTACAGGTCGCCCCCCCTTCACATCTTCCCAGGTAGAAAGGTTGTATTGAGCCTGCTCCGATCTCGGATCTGAAGCCGGCTCTACGAAACTCAGTGCTCATGATATAGAGACTATGACGTCCGTTTTCCTGGGCTGTGGCAATAAACTCATTCACACTGGCGGAGCGACTATTGTTCACCATTAACTGTAAAGCACTGCCTGCGACTATCAGACCCATAAGAAAGGCCAGCATCATTTCTACAATGCTGAACCCCTTTTGATGATGAATTATGTTGGGCATTGTTCAATTCCTGACGTACCTGAATTCAACCTGCTGACGATCCCCAATAACACCTTTTTCCGTTCCCCTTGTGGCCCAGGAAATCAGGACCCTGACTTTATCCGTCGGCAAACAGGAGCCATCACAGCTGATGTCGATTCTCGGTTCGATCACGATATTGGCACTGCTGCACATCAAACCATGAATATCAAACGCTGCCATTTGATCAGCATTACATGTGGTACCAATACAACGGGGAGGAGAAGCCTGGCAGTAGGAGCCCAAATTGGCGGAGGCGTTTGATGATTCTCTCTGATATGCAGAGTTTGCCAGCCCGGCCGGGTTTAGCCTCATTACCTCAGCAGCGGCATTCACCATCCATACGGCCTGGGATCTCTGGATAGCGTCATGATTCGCTCGAATGGCCTGACTCTGCATACCAGTAACCGCGATTACGCCCCCTGCAAAAATCAGCACACCGACCATGACTTCAACAATACCGATCCCTTTTTGCCGCAAAGACCCGGGCTGTCTTCCTGTCTTGTGAAAAGCCGCAACCGAAAGGGAACCTGGTTCAGCATTTACGGGGCTGGCATGGGCAGGATTGATATGGTTGGTCATAAACAATTCACACCCTCACGCTTGCGAATCAACCCTGATCCTGAAATATTCACCAGTCGCTGAAACACTGGTCTTTTTGGCACCGAACATAACGTGAACCCACCCTGATGAACTGCGCTCCCCCTGGGTCTGAAACTGAGCACCTCAGCATTGCTGTGCCACAGAATTTCAACCGGGCTGCTGACCGGGTTATACACCCGAATAACCTCTTCACCCCAGTCAACATAGTTGTTGCCATTGCGGTTAACGAAAACAATCCAGCCATCTGCCCAGTTCACCCCGGGCTGACAGCCACTGCCAGTTGTAGAGCGACAGACGCTGACGGTTTCAGCACGCTTGATCGCTTCGCTTCTGGCCAGAACCGCACTGGCATATAGCCGCTGATTCACATAATCAAGCTTGAACCCTTCAGCAACCTGCCCGATGGGAATCACCAGATTGACCATGATGGCGATCAGGACAATCGTGATCATCATCTCTACAAGCGTGAAGCCACGATTGTATTTATGGTTTAACGATGTTTGAAGAAATAACAAACCCACCTACTTCCCTGTCGAGGACGCCTTTCTTTAAATCTAGGTGTGTGAGTTAAACCGACGTTCAGAAGTCGATAGACGGTACAAAAACAAGGATAAAAACTGGAAGTCGTCCGTTTATTTCCAGCACGCTTCCGGGGTCAGAACCCCTAAATGATCCACAGTAAACTGTGTACAACCTGAGTCCGTAGCCTGGACACCATTGCCCAGCGCAGTGGCTGTCAGGGTAAATGAGGAGTTGTCGGCTTCAACGCTCAGGGTGTAATAACCCTCGGGAGAACTGCTTCCACCGAGCATATCCATAGAGTCTGTATAGGTATGGTTAACGGAGTACCAGCGCTCCTGGGCAGCCATAGCGCCGGTCAGGGCGGCCCAGGCATCGCTGCGTCGAACTTCATACATATACTGGCTGTAGGAGGGATAGACGATACCTGCCAGAAGACCAATTATGGCGACAACAATAATCAGCTCGGGTAATGAAAACCCCTTTTCATGACTATTTGTCACTGGTTTATCTGTATTCATATCAATCAATCCATGGAATGCTGAAAATCTGCCACCAGCTCTGCCGTCCTTCCGAGCTGAAACTGTAATCAAGGTTTCTTGCAGTAATACTGCCACCGGCCCCCTGGGTCACCGCAGTCAGTTTCCCTCCTTCCCCCTGATGGGCCACCGGTGAAGAAGCATAACCGATCCCCAGACTCACCTTATTCAGGGAACGCTCCAGCTCCAGAGTATCCACAGGTACACTGCCCAGGACGGCATCAGGCGATGCGGTACCGGTCAGGTAATGCACAGCATAAAGTGAGCTTGTACCATCAATGGAACAACTGTCCGCAGGTGGACGGTATTCAGTAAACAGGATTTGGGAGAACAACCTGGCAGCGCTGTTCACACTTCGCCCGGCTGGGCCAGAGCCATCAACACTGAGAGGCAGCGTCCACCCCCCCTGCTCAGCGACCACCGCCTGTAAGGTACCGAAACTGTTGATGGTTCGGGAGCCTACCGTAAATGGCGTATAGGAGGAGTCTGACTTCTGCACGACATCACCATTGGTAAATACAACCACATCCCCCACATTGACCAGATTACTCTGGCTGACGGATGCATAGGTAAACTGCCTGGAGCTGTTCAACGGTTCCTGAACACCGTAGAAATAGTTGGCCTCAGTACTGCGATTGTCACCATTGGTCAGCAGCCGACCTGTTCCGGAGTATACCCAGAAGCTGTTGTCATCAGTCACGGTCATGGGGGGTGCCGTAATCGGCTGTCCGGCATCCATCAACACATTCAGGCTGGAGTTTTCCAGTGCTGATGTCAGCCTCAGCCTCATCAGTTTTCCACTCAAACCGATACTTCCTGTCTCAACCGTGCCAAAGTAAACGGCATCATCCTGGTAATCCCGGTCCCAGTCTTCAGCCACCATATCGCCTGCATAAGCCGTGGAATAGGAGGTCACAAGGGGATCAAAACCGGCAACAAAATTCTTGTTATTCAGATCATAAGCAAATACGCGAAGATTCTGATCCGACGTTCCCTGCTCCAGGGCTGATCTCAGGGCAGTAGACCCGCTGCCTGCTGGCCCGGAGCCAAACACCAGGTACCATACGTTTTGTACCGGATTACTCCAATCGGTCTCGCCATTAACATCCGTACCAGCTTTCCGCCGTTTAACCAGCGCAGGCTGTGAGGTAGTAAAACCCAGATCAGCATGGGTAATTTCAGCCAGCAACGCCGGGGGCTGCTCGGGATCAGTGATATCCAACACCACCCAGGCAGAGCGCATGGTACGACTTTCACTGTCGATGGTGACATCAATATTGCCCCCTCCCAGTCTCATACCCACCACCAGAACCGTTCCCCAGCCACCAGGATGAGTGCTGTCATCAGCGAAGATATTGGCATCGAAGACCATCGGTTCCGAATCCATGTAATAAACATGGGGGTAATCGGTCTCAGTGAGCCAGCGAAGGTGAGGTAACAGATTCATTGGTGCGTAACTCCAAAGCTCTGAACCCAGCGGATGCTGTACCTCACCATGACTGGCTGTGCGCTCATAGCGGTAGGAACTCTCTTCCCAGAACCCGCCATTAAAGGCATGAATCAAACCATCGTTGGCTCCGACGTAGAGCACATGCCGCCGATTCAGGTATTGATTGCGGAAGGTTCGATAGCTGCTGTCGTTGTAATAGGCGTCGTAACGACTATCGGGTGCTGCCACCAGTCTGGGTGTTGAGTGAACGATATCCCCAAGGCGCCAGACTTCATCAATACCATCTTCATCAAAATCGATGGTACGGGAACGGGTGCCAGCCTGCTCTTCTCCCCGAACATAGTTAACGACAGTAGCGACTTCACTGGCAGAAACGCCCAGATACCCTTCATGTCCAGTAAAGGTTGAAGACATAAACGGCAGCTGTTCGTCATCATCCACCTGCTGATTATTATTGATATCCAGCCAGGTCAGCATATATCGGCCACCGGAGGCGAGCGCATCATAGGTTCTCTGATTGGTCAGATTACTCAATAAGGCCAGCTGTTCCCGCGCATCCCAGATCGTCTCAAGTGAAGCGAGTGATTTCAGCGGGCCATCGGCTACCCTGGTGACACCAAAATCGTCAGAGGTGTAACGTTGAACCATTGTCTGTCCGGCATTCGGATCAAAAAACAGTTCAACGATTTTATCTGAGCGGTAGTCATCCAGTTGGGCATTCCCGTTGCCATCTTCCCGGATATAGCCTTTGCTATCGATAAACAGTGAATGGAGAATACCGCCCCAGGTCACCGACTTGCCATTGATATCCAGGCTTGGCTGAAACAGTGCCTGATAGATAGCGCCAGTGCCTGTAGAGCTATTGGCAAACAGCGCCGCATTCGTTGCCGAAGAGACCCGACTGGAAATATCCTCCAGTACCTGCCCCAACTGACTGGCAAGCAAGGCTGGATTTCTGGCGAAAAAATAGTTATCCGGCAAGCCATCCGAGCCCAGGGCTCCCGTCACATTATTTCTATTGTCCCACTCACGGTGATCATCGCTATCAGGGCTGCCATCCCCATCAGCATCATGGTTGGGACTGCCATCGCCATCAAGATCGATAAAACCACCGTATTTTGCCGCAAGAAACAGCGGTTTGGGCAACACGCCAGCAGCCGCTCCGGAAGCGGTAAAATCAGTAACATTAAATGCGGTTGTTCCCTTGAAGGCATAATCAGTTTGCAGTCCATCACTCCCCGAACTCCCGGTGACGGTATAAGAGAAGCGCATATTCAAACCGGCAAATACGCCATCAACCTGCACAGCCACCCTGACTTCATTGGCATTAAACCCGGTTGTCTTCAGCGTGCTGTCTGTGGTTTGGTTGCATTGATTGCCAACACAGAACTTGATTCTGGAAGAAGCGTCATAGTCGTAGTCATTTCCCCAGAGCGAATCCTCCCAGGTAAAGAGAAGAGCCCCCTCAACCACCTGCCCGGTCCCGTTCAGTATCAGTTTCTCAACCACTACATCGATCAGCGTGCAATCACTGCCACTGCCGGAAAAATTACCGCTACCACTGCCAAAATTTGCACTGGTCTGGCAAACCGGCTGAAAAGTAAAAAGCCTGCCATCCACATTCAACGT
Organism: Endozoicomonas sp. ALB091; assembly: GCF_049310265.1. Lineage (NCBI taxonomy): Bacteria > Pseudomonadati > Pseudomonadota > Gammaproteobacteria > Oceanospirillales > Endozoicomonadaceae > Endozoicomonas > Endozoicomonas sp. ALB091. The sequence goes on from NZ_JBLYNQ010000006.1 coordinate 445,329, forward strand.
AAAGCTGGGCATGGTTTCGGCCAGCTCTATGGCATAGGTTTTCACTCTCTGATTACCATCAAGATCTGTTCGCAGGTCTGTCGTGTTGCCATGAAAAGCCAGTCCGGACACTTGATAGCCACCTTCCAGTTGAGGGATTTCCGGACACAGGCCCACAGCATCGGAAAGACCAGACAGATACTTAGCAGTACATTGACGTGTACTACCGGTCCCCCCCACCAGATATTGACCGGCAAAACTGCCGCCGTACTCATGATCCCCGACTTCATCCGTTTTACTATTAACAGAGCTGGTGCCCGTCATTCCCGGAAGATCAGAGCTACTGGACAGCTGATCAGTATCGAATGAGTTCAATCCCGTGGATAAAACAATGATCGAGCAGTTGGCACAGGCATTATCTGTTGACATTGGATTCGCCCAGCTCTCTCTGGACAGATTACTGACGAAGGCTCTGTCATTGGTGGTGTCGAAGCTAGTGGTAGCCGTAGTTTCTCCGGCAAAGTAACGAAGTGCTTCCAGATACAGTTCCGCCAGAGGGTTCCCCCACATACTGCAATGACTTGAAGAGTAGGTGCCTCTGCTGGATTTAAACGCCGAGACAGAAATGCCGTAGCTATTACAATCTGTATATTTGTTTTGGGAAAAACTGTACTTCGCCAGCCTGAATTGATTGATGTTATGAATAATCCCTTCAACACTGGTAAAACGTCCGGAAGAAAGCTCTATTTCATCATCAGAACTCTGAGCGTTTCCGGCAATTTTGCTGATATTTCGTCGCAATACGCCACCGAAAATATTTTTATCATAAGAGCCACTGATTAAGCCAAAGCGAATATCCCCTGACTCACCATACTGCTGAAGCAAGCCTGTGGGTTTGCTCTTGCCGGTGCTGTACAGCTTACAGCGGTCGGTATTTGCGGCATCTTTACCGGTTACACAGGCGTTAATATAAACATCGTTTGTCGTTAATCTGTAACTGGTAGAAGGACTGTTCTGTGCGCCCCACTGGCACTGCTTTACTTCTGTAGAAGCCCATCGCGGCCAGGCCCTCCTGGCAACCCTGACTTCAGGCGTGCCATTTTCAGAACCGGCAACATTACAGAGACTGATCTCACTGTTGTTATAGGGCGTAAAATTCCCGGTGGGAATGCCTGAATCACTGCTCCTGTAAATTTTGACAAACGCATGCACATCCCTGGGGATATAAGCCCGTTCCAGTATCGTTTGATTATCGGTATCCGTGGATCGCTTTCCACCAAAAAGCACCGTTCTGAGGATGTCCATCCGTGTCATGGTGGCCCAGTTCAGAAAGTTACCACTCCAGGGAGCCTGAGAGGTGGTGCAATAGTGCCCGTGATCACCGGTGGCTTTGGCTACCGGCGAATAGCGTCCGGAAGCGTATTGATAGCACCAGCCACTGTCGAAATACCCTAGATAGTCAAAACTGTCCACATAGCTGGTATCCAGTCGTCCATCCGAATTAAGGTCCGTATAATCGCTATACGCTTTTTTAAAAAGTTCATGGTCAACGGACATCACCAGCATAACCAGCGGCTCCGAAGTGTTACTGATCAAGGGGGGCGTTGCTGCATAATCACTGGAAACCGCTTCAGCATTGGCCCGAAAAGACAACAGCACCAGCAGCCCGAACAACACGACCTGCCTGAAAGTAACACCATGTGAGGTATATCGATCCATGATCACCTCCACTTCCCTGTTAATATTCCCTAACTCAACATCAATTGCTTTTTTTATACGACGATTGAAGCATTACCTGCGAATCGCCGGACCCCCCCCTAGCCAGGGCGGTAATCCGATAGAACCTGGCCCAGTCCCCACGGTTGGCCGGATCTGGTAAAGGCCCTGATGCCTCTTTGGCGATATAGCAGCGAAACTCAATAATGTATTTGGCCTGGGCTGATATACCGTTGATGGTAACTGTCGTCACTCTGTGCCGATCGCTCGCACTCCACAAGGTGCCCGTTAACCAGGGCTCGGAAACACCCGGGTCACAGCTGCCAATATCGTCAATATCGCTTCCGGCAAAACAGTACCCATTGTCACAATTCACGCCAAAGCTGGATAAGGCCAGCTCATTGTCGGCAATAAAATTTTCTGCCTCTTTTAACGCCGCCTCTGCCGCATAAAATGCCATCTGCTGATCCTGATAATTACCACTCATCTTTTCTTCAAGCGTTGCCATTTTTACAGCAGTCAAACCAGTAACCGTCATAACCAGCAACATCACCAGGCTGACCAGCAATATACTTCCTCTCTCACCTGTTTCCGGATGCAATAAACGGCTTCTCCAGAAAAACTCAATATGTTGTCTGATGCCTGAGGCAGTTAAAATGATTCCCATCACAGCCCCCGGTTCCTGAGCTTAATGGTTTTCATAAAGCTCCGGCGAACGTATAGGTCATCAGGCAGCACTCGCTGGCCAGCAAAGAAATAGGCCTGAGCTTCCGGAGCCACTTCAGTGAAACTCCGAACCAGCAGTTCAAGCTTGACTGTAATAATCTGCCGCCACTCATCGCTGTAAGGTGTTATTTCACCGGCTGTCATATACCGGTTGGCAACCCCGTCATTATCACTGTCCAGCCCATAATGAATACTCAGCCTTTCAATGCCTTCAACCAGCGCTTCTGTATTGATGCTATTGCCACTGGCGTACTCACCCGCCAGTTTCCGGTACAGTGTCGGTACGTTATTGCTTTCCCTCAGATAGAAGGCATAAGACTGCAAAGGTGCCAGTCGTGATCCCTGGTGACTGATATTGCCGGAACCAACAGTACTGCCATGACAACTGAAGTTACCCTGTAACTGACTGATACAGTTGTAAAGGCTGCTACTGCCAGCTGCCGGATGCGTCACCACACTATTGGTTGTTGCAGCCCCTGCCCGGAAAATGGAAACCTGCCCACAGTCTGATGAAATCAGCGCCAGAAGATCACCTTCATCATGGCTACGGCTTTGTGCCAGTTTTGCCGAAGCAGTGCCAGTATTATGGCCACTGACCAGGGTGGACTGATTGCTATCAACACTGTGGATAATAATGGCTTCAGAGATAGCATTGCTGTCCAGCTGTTGCTCAACACTGTTACCGGCAGGAATGCCCAGAACGCCTTTATCAAAATGCATCATCCACTGACGATTATCATTGTTGGAATAGACTAAATTGGCCAGCTTTGCCTGGGCAGGACAGCCGGTATATCCCGCAGTACTGATACTTTGCCCCAGAATATCCAGGGCCAGCCGAGCATTTTCCTGAACCCGTGCCAGCTCATCCTGCAATACCCACGATCGGCTGGATGCCAGCACCAGATGGCCAACCCCGGTAAAAAGAACCAGACCAAGGACAAGGGCAATCATCATTTCAACCAGAGAGAATCCTTTCTCAATCCGCTTCATAGTACCCCCCTTAATACCACATCACTCAGGGGGACCCTGCTGCCCATATCTGGGAAACTGAGACGAATGATATACGTTCGAACACCCTCACTGTCCTGGTAGCTAATTGAGCCCTTACTCCCCGGAATCTGGCAGGTCAGCTGAAACTTCCATTGCTGAATATCGTAGGCTGCCATCTCCTGAGGAGTACAGCTTCCAGCCTCACAACTGTTGGGGTAGCCGCTGTCAATGCATTGGCTGTATTCAAGATCATTCAAACCTGCCTGATAACTGTTACCGCTTCTGGCCAGGCTGTTGTTGGCCTGAATACGATCCAGCATATCCGTCGCTAAAAAGGTAGCCTGTGATTGCACATAGGCTGACTGGTTATACTGCAAACTGCTGCTATGTACTCCTGCCATACCCAGAATGCCGATCGTGATCACCAGCAGGCTGATCAATACTTCAATCAACCCTGCGCCCCGGTTCTTTTTCTCAGGGCTTTTGCCATCACTATGAACATCCTTCAGCCGCATGCGCCCCGCTCCTCCGTCCGGAGACGGCCTGTCATGCTGATGATAATTGCTTTGGCATCACTGTTACTGTCCTGGTCACAAACCTGAAAAGTGCCTGCCTGCCTGGTCTGGCCACGGCTATTGAAGCGAAGGCTGTAACCACGATTCCACAGGATTGAGATAAGCTCTGACTGCCCTGTAACACGACGAATCACCTGATCACTGTCGTTCAACAGGCCATCATCACGTTCATCCGTAAAAATAAGCCAGCCGTGATGCCAGCCAGCGTTACTTTCATCACAGGTCAGATCATCCACAGTGCTGCACAATGAAACGGTTCGTTGTCGCTTGACAGCCTCAGATCTGGCCAGCATCAAACTGCCATACAGTTCATCTGCCACATTATCGATCCGGTTATTGACGATAAGGGTTTTCATGCTCGGTGCAGACGCTGCGATCAAAATAGCCGCAATGGACAAAGAAACCAGCAACTCAATCAGAGAAACCCCCATTACTTTCGAAGGGTTAAACCATTGATGGGGAGGATGACCGGGCAAAAAACAGCAATTGCTCTCATACCTTGTATGAGAGCTGGCAGAATGATGTGCTGAAAAACAATGCTCAACCTTGTACTTCATTGCCCAATCCCTGACACTCAGTCTCACCCAATATTTTGCTACCTGGTCACCAAAAGTTGTCACCAGGAGGATGTCAGGTGATAAAAAGCCGCCTTTGTCACTCCATTATTAAGCTTGCAGATATAAAGTGGTTACGTTTATCTTATTAATGGCTTTTTCCTTTGACCAATGGTTCACTGTGACACCAAAAGCCCCATAAGCCCTGCTGGAAACCGGAAGTGTCATTTTATTAAGCCAAACAGCTCATCGCGTTTGATTACCACTGATCGAATATATTAGAAAACTGATCTGGAAATATAAGTGGATAAAGTATATTCGGCATCTATTCTTGTAGTCTCACCCATTGTTTGCAGGTGTTAACTATGAGAATAACTGGAAACATCTTTATAAGGTTCACTTTTATTTTCCTGGTTTTATTCTCTATGTATTCTTATGCTGAATCTGAAGCATTAGAGAAACAAATGGTACCAGAAGGGGATTACACATTTTCCAATAAGTTGGGTATGAGTAGACATCGACTGGAAGCCATGCAACAGATTCTTGATTCTCAGTCCCAGGCCAGTTTGGAACCTTATCTGAAGACGGGTGGTCATTTCCTGGAGGTAGGTCCGGGCCTGGGGTCAATGAGTCAATTCCTCGCGGAATCTACAGGAGAGAACGGAAAAGTCATCGCACTGGATATTGATGATCACTTTCTTGATGAAGTGGCGGCAATTGCCCCTCAGATTGAAGTTATTCATGAAGACATCACCAGTTACGATCCCGGTGCCAACAAGTTTGACCTGGTTTTTATCCGACTCGTGGTCATGCATCTGACCCATAATGACAATTATGAACTCATCGCCAAACTGGCCAGATCACTGAAGCCGGGGGGGTATCTGGTCATTGAGGACTTTGTTGATGCTGGAAATTTAAACCGGTTCCGCCAGCTTGCCAAAATCAATACGAAGCTTCCCGATTATGTGGTGAATGTATATCGCAGAATGTCAAAACATGTTGACTTTGATCAGGGATATCTGCTCGCAGATATGATGACTAAGGCCGGCCTGATTAATGTAGATGCAGAAATATCGTATAAACGGGTTCAGGGTGGTGATAATGCTTTTGGTCGCTTTATGTACCTTTCTTTCAGCCAAGTCGAACCGTACCTGGAGGAAATACCGGAGCATGACACATTATTTCCTTTAATTCAGGCTACATGGATGAACCCGGATGTGCATTGGTATGACCATGCAAGGGTTATTTCCGTTGGTCAAAAAAGCCCGGAATGACCTGAGATTCCCGGGGACAAAAGCACTTAGTTTTATGAGTGATTATGGTGGCCTGTGACCTCCAATCGCCGTATGTGCTTTTGCACGCGGCGAGTATACACGTCACTGATCCATTTTTTCAGGATTGGCTGACTCCAGATTCGGTTCTCTTTCTGCGTTAATCATGATAGGCCCTCGTGTCTCTTGGAATAAAGAAAAAGGCTAATCAGAAACCGCTTTCAAACGCAGCTCTTTAGGCATGGTAAAGACAATATTCTCTTCTTTACCAGCCAACTCTTCCGGTAATTCTGCACCCAGTTCTTTTAACCGCGTGATAACGCCCTGAACCAGAATATCCGGTGCCGAAGCGCCTGCTGTGATACCAATGGATGCTTTGTCAACCAGCCATCCCGGTTTGACATCGTCGGCATTATCCACCAGATGTGCTTCAGCGCCCGAGCGCTCGGCCAGTTCACGCAGTCGGTTGGAGTTTGAGCTGTTCACTGAGCCGACCACCAACACCAGGTCACACTGTCCCGCCAGAATTTTTACCGCATCCTGCCGGTTCTGCGTGGCATAGCAAATATCGTCTTTCCTTGGTCCGTGTATCTCAGGGAACTTGAGACGCAGGGCTTCAATCACTTTGGCAGTGTCATCCATGGAAAGGGTTGTCTGGGTGACATAGGCCAGTCTGGCAGGATCTGCTACCTCAAGAGCACGAACATCGTCTTCGTTCTCAACCAGATACATAGCACCACCGTTTCGTGAGTCGTACTGCCCCATGGTGCCTTCCACTTCAGGGTGCCCATGGTGACCAATCAGTACACACTCCATGCCATCCCGGGAATAGCGCACCACTTCCATGTGAACTTTTTTTACCAGCGGGCAGGAGGCATCAAACACTTTCAGGCCCCGACGTTGCGCCTCATCCTCTACAGCCCGAGAAACACCGTGGGCACTGAAAATAACGATGACGTCATCCGGTACCTGATCCAGCTCATCGACAAAGATTGCCCCACGCTCTTTCAGGTTTTCCACCACAAACTTGTTGTGGACCACCTCATGACGGACATAAATAGGAGGACCGAAAACATCAAGCGCCCGGTTGACGATCTCAATGGCACGGTCCACACCTGCACAAAAGCCACGGGGATTAGCCAGTTTGATTTTCATAGGGGAGTCACCAACCTTTTCTGTCACTGCTTTATGGCTCTGGTTATCGCTCAAGGCGTCTCTACATCCAGAATCTGTACCTCAAAGGTCAGGTGCCGACCTGCCAGAGGGTGATTGAAGTCAACTTCAACCATTTCATCATCAAAATTTCTGACCACGCCGGGAAGCTCACTGTTGGCCGCGTCAGAAAAGGACATCACCAGCCCTTCCTCCAGCTCAACCCCACTGGCAAAACTGCCCCTGGGGATACGCTGGAGATTATTGGGATTCGGCATACCAAACGCTTTTTCCGGAGGAATCCGGGACACCCGGTCTTCACCTGACGCCAGGCCATACAGCGTTTCTTCAAATCCTTCCGGGAGATTACCATCACCGATGATCAGGGATGCCGGTTTCTCCGCTGGTGTGCTGTCCACCACACTCCCATCATCCAGCTTCAGGGAAAAATGCAGAGTGACCTTGCTGCCTTCCTCAATTACTGCTGACACCGTGACTCGCTCCTGCTCTTCTATTTATCGTTGCTGCTACTTTCCACCGAAGGATTACTCCGGAACATATCCAGAATCAACATGGCGGCCCCCACCGTAATGGCTGTATCCGCCAGATTGAATGCCGGAAAATACCAGTTTTTGTAGTAAAACAACAGAAAGTCGGTGACATGCCCATGCAACAACCGATCAATCAAATTCCCCAACGCACCGCCCAGTATTAATGACAGAGAGCAGGCCTGCCAGTTTTCTCCTGAGCGAAGCTGCTTCAACCACCCCACCAGCATGATGCTGACAATAATAGCGACACCACTGAGAAACCAGCGCTGCCAACCGGACGCATCACTGAGAAAACTGAAAGCAGCCCCGGTATTGTAAGCAAGGGTCAGGGAAAAGAAGGGCAATACCGGTAATTGCTGGTAAAGGGAAAACTCCTCAATAACCCACCATTTTACCAGTTGGTCAAAGCCGAACACGATGGCACTGAGCCAGAGCCAGTGAAGCTTTCCTGAAGTATTACTCTGCATGGCCGGTTCCTGCTAAAAAGTCCATATTATTCAGTGAGTCCTGTCAATACTAAGTGTCTTGAACCGCCGGGGGATAGTGCGAATTACCGAAATCCATAAGAATTTAACAAGTTACAACACCCCAGCGTTGAACAACAGGTCATAAAGTAGACTACTGTCCAAAAAAATACCCGGTGCTGACCGGGTATTTTTTATGGCAAAAACGAAAATCAGGCAAATTGCCGCTGTTCGCCACTGCCTTCTACGTTTGCAACACAGCGGCCGCAAAGCTCCGGATGTTCGGCAATGGTGCCAACATCTTCACGGCGATGCCAGCAACGCTCGCACTTCTTGTGTCCGGCCTTCTCAACCAGCACTTTGAGTCCTGCCAGTTCAGTTGCCGCAGCATCACCCGCATCAGCCAGAGGCTTAACGGTAGCTGCAGAGGTAATCAGCACAAACCGCAACTCATTACCCAGACGGTTCAGTTTTTCTGTCAGCGCCTCATCGGCAAACAGAGTCACTTCCGCTTCCAGAGAGCCACCGATGGTTCCAGCCACACGGGCATCTTCGAGGGCTTTGTTCACTGCCGTCTTCACGTCCAGAATCGTATTCCAGAACTCACGGCCAAGTTCATCACCTTCCAGACTGTTCAGCCCCTCGTACCAGGTTTCCAGGAAAACCGATGCACCACGCTGCCCGGGCATCGCTTCCCAGATTTCGTCGGCGGTAAAGCTGGTGATGGGTGCCATCCAGCGGACAAAGGCCTCGATGATACGGTACATCGCCGTTTGACAGCTGCGACGGGCCAGACTGTCCTGTGCAGTGGTGTACTGACGGTCCTTGATGATATCCAGATAGAAACCACCCAGATCCAGTGAGCAGAAATTGTGAACTTTCTGGTAGACCGAAAGGAAGTTGTAGCTGTTGTACGCATCCACCACTTCATTTTGCAGTCTCAGGGTACGATCCACAGCCCACTTATCCAGTGACAGCATATCCTCCCAGGCAACCGCATCGGTTTCTGGGTTGAAACCGGTCAGGTTGGACAACAGGAAGCGTGCGGTATTACGAATACGACGATAGCTGTCTGCCGTGCGCTTGAGGATATCATCAGAAACGGTCATTTCTGAGGTGTAGTCTGTGGCAGAGACCCAGAGACGCAGAATATCCGCCCCCAGAGACTTGAAGACCTTCTGGGGAGCAATCACATTACCCAGCGACTTGGACATCTTCCGGCCATTGGCATCCACGGTAAAGCCATGGGTCAGCAGGCCTTTGTAGGGCGGCACGCCATGCATGGCAATACTGGTTTTCAGGGACGACTGGAACCAGCCACGGTGCTGGTCAGAACCCTCCAGATAGAGGTCTGCGGGGAATTGCAGCCCATCACGTCGCTCGATCACCGAATAGTGAGTAACACCGGAATCAAACCAGACATCCAGCGTATCGGTCACTTTCACATAGTGCTCAGCATCTTCAGCGCAAAGCATATCCGCAGGTTCCAGATCAAACCAGGCGTCCATCCCCTCCTGTTCAACTTTCAGTGCGACTTGTTCAATCAGTGCCTGAGTTTCCGGATGCAGCTCTTCGGTCTCTTTGTGGATAAACAGCGCAATCGGCACACCCCAGGTACGCTGACGGGAGATACACCAGTCCGGGCTCTGGCCCAGCATGGCTTCCATCCGGTTACGGCCCCACTCAGGGGTAAACACGACACCTTTCAGGGAATCCATGGCGGTATCCAGCAGGTGTTCTTTGGTCATGCTGATAAACCACTGGGGCGTGGCACGGAAAATCAGTGGTGTTTTGGTACGCCAGCAGTGAGGGTAGCTGTGCGTCAATTTCTCCTGAGCCAGCAGTCGGCCTTTCTCAACCAGAACCTCAACCACTTTCGGGTCAACCTTGTAAACGTGCTCACCGGCAAACAGTTCTACGTTGGCACGGTAATAACCACTGTCGTCCAGATAGTTCAGGGTACCGATGCCGTATTGACGCCCCACATTAAAGTCATCAACACCGTGGTCAGGTGCCGTATGAACATTACCGGTACCTGCGTCAATGGTGACGTGGTCACCCAGTATCAGCGGCAGTTCCCGGTCATAGAATGGATGGGCAACTTTCTTGTGTTCAAACGCTGCGCCCTTTGCCCGGGCAATGATCGTGCAGTCTTCAATGCCATAACGCTGCATGGCACTGGCCACCAGGGCTTCAGCCAGAACCAGACGGGCAGGTTCACCATTCACCTGGCACTGCACCAGGGCGTAATCCAGATCGCCGCCCATGCTGACCGCCTGGGAGGATGGCAGAGTCCATGGTGTTGTCGTCCAGATAACGACGGCTACCTCACCTTCACCCTGCCCTTTTGGGGATTCAAAAGTAAACGCACTTAATAGATCAGCTTCATCAAGCGCTGCATAACGCACGTCAATCTGGGTAGAGGTTTTATCCTGATACTCAACTTCTGCTTCCGCCAGGGCAGAGCCACCGACAACACTCCAGTAAACCGGCTTATAGCCTTTAACCAGATGACCATTGGCAGCAATTTTGCCCAGAGAACGGATGATGTCAGCTTCAGTCTGGAAATTCATGGTCAGGTATGGCTTATCCCAGTCGCCAAACACCCCCATGCGCTTGAAGTCTTCACGCTGGCCATCCACCTGCTTGGCGGCGTATTCACGGCACTTTTTGCGGAAGGTTTTGAAATCCACTTTATCCCCGGCCTTGCCGAGCATACCTTCGACCTTATGCTCAATCGGCAGACCATGGCAATCCCAGCCGGGAACGTAAGGGGCATCATAGCCATCAAGTGTTTTGGCTTTAACGATAATATCCTTCAGGATCTTGTTAACGGCATGGCCGATGTGGATATCACCATTGGCATAGGGAGGGCCATCATGGAGAATAAACTTTTCCCGTCCCTGGCTGATCTTGCGAATTTCTTCGTAGAGATCCATGTCATACCAGCGCTTGAGCATTTGTGGCTCACGCTGGGCCAAGTTGCCGCGCATCGGAAAATCGGTCTGCGGCAAATTCAATGTATGCTTGTAGTCGGACATAGTTGTTTACCGGAACCTCTACGGACTATTCATCACAGCTATTTATTTAAAAAGCTTGCGGGTTATTTAAAAAAGCTTGCGGGCTGTTTCAATATCATTGGCAATCGCTGCCCGCAAGGCTTCAAGCGATTCAAATTTCTGTTCATCCCTGATCTTTTCAACAAACTCTACCCGCAGGGTCTGATCATACAGATCTCCCTTGAAGTCGAGCATGTGGACTTCAAGCAGCGGTTTAACGCCGGATACCGATGGCCTGACGCCCAGGTTGGCAACCGCATTAAAACGATGACCATCCACCAGTGTACGAACAGCAAACACACCCCGCAAAGGCAGACGTCGACGACATACCCTGATGTTCGCCGTAGGGAAGCCCAGGGTTCTGCCCAGCTGCTGCCCCTTTACTACCCGGCCAATCATGGTAAATGGTCTGCCCAGCATATGTTCCGCTTCGGCAAACTTATTTTCCGCCAGCGCATCACGAATGCGGGTACTGCTGATACGCCCCTGCTGCATCAATACGGTCTGGGTATCACAGACTTCAAAACCGTAGCGCTCACCCATCCGTTCCAGATGGGTAAAATCGCCTTTGCGGTCACAGCCGTAGCGAAAGTCGTCACCCACAATCAGGTAGCGAATATCCAAACCTTCAACCAGTGCCCGAAAGACAAAATCATCAGCACTGAGGCTGCGCAGCCGGTCATTAAACGGCAGACAGAGCACCTGGTCCACATGATTTTCCGCCAGCAGCGCCAGCTTCTCCCGCAGGCTGGACAGCCTCGCGGGTGCAGCATCCACCTGAAAATACTCTCTGGGCTGGGGCTCAAAGGTGATAACGCATACCCTGGCGTCCAACTCAAACGCCTGTTGTTTCAGGGCCTCAAGAATGGTTCTGTGGCCCACATGCACACCATCAAAATTACCGATGGTGGCCACGCATCTCTGATGTTCTGGCCTGATATTGTGCAACCCGCGGATCAACTGCATGGAGGGGCTCGGACTCCCTTACTTCCTGTATTCAACCATTGTTGAAAAAATGTTGACGATGAAGCCGGGCAGTATACCCCAGCAGGTTCCACGGGTCACTGAGCACGCAACGAAACGTCAACAGGCCCTAATGCCTGAATTGCCCCGGCCTGATACCACTGAGTAAAAGCACACCGATGTAAACCGCCAATCCGGACAGGACCAGCAGGCCAGTCTGGGATACTCGCTCCCATAGTGACCAGGCCAGCCATTGTTCAATATCTTTGGCCAGCCAGATCAGCGTTGCCGCCATCGCCAGGTTAGCAACCACCAGCCGGGCGAAATAAACCAGCCAGCCGCTGGCTGGCAGATAAACCCCGGACCGTTGCAAACCACGATACAGCAAGCCCGCATTCAGAAAAGCCGACAAAGTTGTGGCCAGTGCCAGCCCGGCATGTTCCAGGGGGAATACCAGAATCAGGTTAAACGCCATATTCGCAACCATCGCGATAATGGCAATTTTTACCGGCGTTTTGGTGTCCTGGCGGGCAAAATAACCGGGTGCCAGCACTTTGATCAACATAAAAGCAATCAAGCCAAGGGAGTAGGCCTGCAAACTCATGGCGGACATCAACACATCACGGTCCGTCATCTCGCCATAGTCAAACAGGGTTGCGATTAATGGCCCGGCCAGAATAAACAGCGCAACGGCCGCCGGTACACCAATCAGCAAAACCAGACGAATAGCCCAATCCAGTGTTCTGGAGAAATGCCCACCGTTTGCTTCTGCATGTCTGGTTGACAGGCTGGGCAGAATCACCGTGGCAATGGCGATACCAAACACGCCCAGTGGCAGCTCGGATAAACGGTCAGAGTAATACAGCCAGGAGACACTGCCGGTTTGCAGGAAAGAGGCCAGCACCGTATCCAGCAGCAGGTTGATCTGACTGACAGAAACCCCAAACAGCGCCGGCACCATCAGTGTCATGATTCTACGGCTGCCCTCATGCTGAACGCCCCATTTGGGCATGGGCAGAAGGCGAATCTGCAAAAGAAAGGGCATCTGCAGTAACAGCTGGGAAATGCCCGCAATCGCTACGCCCCAGGCCAGTGCCATCACCGGCTGATCAAAATAGGGTGTTAGCAGAAGTGTTGAACCAATCAAACTCAGATTCAGCAACACGGGAGTAAATGCCGGTACCGCAAAGCGTCCATAGGTATTCAGGATTGAGCCCGACAGAGCTGTTAGTGAAATCAACAGCAGGTAGGGAAAGGTGATCCGCAGCATGTCACCGGCAAGCGCCAGTTTTGCCGGTTCATTGATAAAGCCAGGCGCAAACAGCCGGATCAATATCGGAGCCGCCAGAACACCCACAACCGTCACCAGCAGCAATATCCCCGCCAGGGTTCCACTTACGCGACTGACCAGTTCGCGCACATCGTCAAAGCTTCGTTTAGAACGATATTCCGACAGCACCGGCACAAAAGCCTGAGAAAACGCCCCTTCAGCAAACAGGCGACGAAGAAAATTCGGGATTTTGAACGCCACAAAAAAGGCATCCGCTGAGGCTGTCGAACCAAAGTAGCCAGCAACCACCACATCCCTGGCCAGACCCAGTACCCGGGAAAGCATGGTCATTATCCCCACCACCAGGCTGGATCTCAGCAATCCGGATTTTTTCGGTTCAGGCTGATTGGCTGGCGGGCTGTTATCGGAATCACTCATGGTGCAATTGAATGTAAAAGCATAAGAATAAACAGCCAATCATATCCAAGGTAATTGCGATTGCCACATATATTGTGAAAATCGCCGGTTTTGCCCAAAAACAGTGTCACCTCCCGGACCGTCAAAAAACACCACAGTCCGGTAGATTTAAAGCCCTGCAGGCAGTATGCCGTATTGACAAGACCGGCCTGAGTCGGCATAGTTCGGCGGCTAAATAGCCTTGAGCCAGATACAGCCTTGAGCCAGGTATAGCCCTGAGCTGGATACAGCCCTGAGCTAAATGAAAGTGGGATATGGGCTGACAATGTCTTACCCGGGCCATTGCCAGTAACTGCGGCAAACAACCTATTCCATGCAGGGTGCCCCAAAGCCGCCCTGAGACAACCCGAACGAAATTGAATTTCCAGGAGCACCGAAATGGCAAACTCTCCTTCTGCACGCAAGCGCGCCCGTCAGGCTGAAAACCGTCGTCAGCACAACGCCAGCCTGCGTTCCATGGTTCGCACTTCTATCAAGAAGGTGATCAAGGCGATCGACACCAGAGACGTTGAAGCCGCTAAAGCTGCCTTCACTGCAGCGGTACCTGTGATCGACCGCATGGCCGACAAGGGCATCATCCACAAGAACAAGGCTGCTCGTCACAAGAGCCGTCTGAACGCTCAGATCAAGGCCCTGGCAACTGCCTGAGCCTCGCTGAGACAGACAACCACTGCGCGTTGTCAGGATACAAAAAAACCGGCCTTTGCCGGTTTTTTTGTATCTATACGATCAAGACGCCAGCACCATATTATCCCGATGCAGCAACTCAGGCTCTCGCTGATAGCCAAGTAACGCCTTAATCTGATGACTGGGCTTGCCAATAATGCGTTCCGCTTCACTGGCACCGTAATTGATCAACCCACGAGCCACTTCATTGCCGTTTTCATCCAGGCAGGTAACCATCTCACCACGCTGGAAGCGGCCTCTCAGCGCCTTTACCCCTACCGGCAACAGGCTTTTACCCTGCTCCTTCAGTACCCGGACAGCACCGGCATCCAGCACCAGTTCACCAGCGGTTTTCAGATGCCCCTGGAGCCACTGCTTGCGTGCCGCCATTGGCTCCTGATCCGGAAGCAGCAAGGTACCCAGCTCTTCACCGGCAAACACCCGGGTAATCACATTGTCTGCACGGCCACCAACAATCACCGTCGCACAGCCGGACGCAGCTGCCTGGCGGGATGCGCGCAACTTGGTCTGCATGCCACCACGTCCCAGGCGACCACTGCCACCACCCGCCATGGCGTCCAGGGACTCATCCCCGGCACGCACTTCATGCATCAGCCTGGCATCAGGGTTGATTCTTGGGTCGGCGGTAAACAGGCCATCCTGATCCGTCAGAATCACCAGAACATCCGCTTCCACCTGGTTCGCCACCAGCGCTGCCAGCGTATCGTTATCGCCAAAGCGAAGTTCGTCAGTCACAACCGTGTCATTTTCATTGATGACCGGTACCACCCCCATTTCCAACAGGGTTTTCAGGGTACTCCGGGCATTCAGGTAACGTCGGCGATTACTGTGGTCATCGTGAGTCAACAGTACCTGTGCCGGCTGCACACCATACTTCTGAAAACCAACCTCCCAGGCCTGCACCAGACGGGCCTGACCCACCGCCGCCGCGGCCTGCAGCTGATGCAACGCTGTTGGCCGCTCCATCCAGCCCAGCCTTTCCATGCCTGCCGCAACCGCACCGGAAGAGACCAGCACAACCTCCACGCCCTGATCACGCAGCTGGCACATCTGCGTCACCCAGGCGTCCATACGATCAAGATCCAGGCCCTGACCTTCATTGGTTAACAGCGCACTGCCAATTTTGATCACCCAGCGCCGGGCTGCCTGCAAGCGGTTGCGTTCACTCATACGTAGAAGACCTCGACATCGTGATCGTCATCATCATCGTCGTCATCGTTATCCGCCGCTTTTTTTGCCGCCCGACGAGCACGACGCTCTTCGGCCAGCTCCCGCATACGCATGCGCGCCTCAGATTCCATCTTGCTCAGCTGCTCTTCTTCCTGTCTGGCCAGCTCTTCATCTTCACTTTGTTCCAGCGCGCGCTCTTCGATAAAGCTCATGATGTTCTGACAAAGAATCCCGGTGCCCAGACCAGCAATAGCGGATGTCTGGTAAACAGGGCCGGTCCAGTTCAGCTCCTTGATAATATGCTGGCAGACAGCTTCGCGCTGATCGTCGGGCAGCAAATCGACTTTATTCAACACCAGCCAGCGATCCCGGTTCGCCAGGGTTTCACTGAACTGTTCTAACTCATGAATAATTGCCTTGGCAGACTCCGCCGGATCGGTGTCATCATAAGGTGCCACATCAACAAGGTGCAGCAGAATACGGCATCGGGCCAAATGCTTGAGGAAACGAATACCGAGGCCAGCACCCTCAGCAGCGCCCTCAATCAGACCGGGAATATCGGCAATAACAAAGCCACGATGACGATCCACCGCCACCACGCCCAAATTTGGAACCAAGGTAGTAAATGGATAATCAGCCACCTTTGGCCGAGCCTGGGATACGGCACGAATAAACGTAGACTTGCCCGCATTGGGCATACCGAGCAGGCCTACATCGGCAATCACCTTAAGCTCAAGGCGCAGATCCCGGCGCTCGCCTTCAGAACCCGGGCTGGTCTGTCTCGGCGCACGGTTAACACTGGATTTGTAACGGGTATTCCCCAACCCGTGAAAGCCACCCTGGGCGACCTTGACGCGCTCACCAACATGGGTCAGATCGCAGATAACCTCTTCCGTCTCGTTATCCACAACCGTGGTGCCCACCGGCACTTTCAGCTCGATATCCGTACCTTTGGCACCGGTACAGTTACGGCCACGACCCGGCTCACCGTTCTGTGCCTGGTAGTGCTTCTGGTAGCGGTAATCCACCAGGGTATTCAGGTCGTTGTCAGCAATCACATAGATGCTGCCACCATCACCACCGTCGCCACCATCGGGGCCACCTTTTTCAATAAATTTTTCACGGCGAAAGCTCAGGCAGCCATTACCACCTTTACCCGCCTGAACCGTGATTGTCGCTTCATCTACAAACTTCATTGCGCCACTCTCCTGCAACCATAATTGCAGCGTAACCAGTCATCTGCCAATGCCTGCAGGTAAACCCTTAATAGATGTCAGGGCTTACCTGTAGGCACTGTCCGGTCAATAGATAAACAAAAGCCCCGCGATAGCGGGGCTTTCAGGGTGAGCCGTCAGCAATCATCAGATAATCACTGACAGCCCGAACGCCATTATGCAGCAGCTACGCTGACATACTTGCGCTTTTTAGGACCCTTCACTTCAAACACGACTTTACCGTCGGCCTTGGCGAACAGGGTGTGGTCCTTACCGATGCCTACGTTAGCACCAGCGTGGAACTTGGTACCACGCTGACGAACGATGATGGCACCCGCCTGGATAGCCTGACCACCAAAGATTTTGACACCAAGGCGTTTACTTTCTGAATCGCGACCGTTGCGGGTACTACCGCCAGCTTTTTTGTGAGCCATCTTGCTCTCCTTTTATCCCGGACCTGCCGCCAGCTACCACACCAGAGACCGTCCTTAGAAGTAATCAACAGGTTAAAAAAACCTGTCAGCAATAATTAACCGGCAATTCCGGTGATCTTCAGCTCAGTGAACCACTGACGATGGCCCATCTGCTTGCGGTGATGCTTACGACGCTTGAACTTGATGATCTTGATTTT
Source organism: Endozoicomonas sp. ALB091 (assembly GCF_049310265.1). NCBI lineage: Bacteria > Pseudomonadati > Pseudomonadota > Gammaproteobacteria > Oceanospirillales > Endozoicomonadaceae > Endozoicomonas > Endozoicomonas sp. ALB091. The sequence goes on from NZ_JBLYNQ010000006.1 coordinate 462,778, forward strand.
TGGACCACGGCCGTGGCTGATAACTTCAGCAGTAACCTTGGCACCTTCAACCACTGGAGCACCAACTTTCAGTTCTTCGCCATTGGCGATCAGCAGAACGTCGTTGATTTCCAGACTTTCGCCAGCGGCGTTGCTCAGTTTTTCTACCTTCAGGATTTCTCCTTCGGTAACGCGGTACTGCTTACCACCAGTTCTGATAACTGCGTACATGATTTGATCTCCGAAAATCCTTAAGAGCCTCTTTGTCAAAGGCATCCACCGGCCCTGGAAAGGCATGGTGGAATTTTTAGCTATCTAAAAACCACTTCTTTTGCAGCTGACAGCTATTAAAGAAGCTGATGGCTATTAAAGAAGCTGATGGCTCCAACAAGACCAGTACGGCCTTTCAGTTACCATCAGGGATGGGCGGCACCTCATGAGCTGAAGGGCAGCTGAAACCAGCTATTAATCAGCAATCCATGACAAAGCGGCACACCGCACCGGATTCTCAGATAGGGGCGCAAATTTTAAGGGAGTCAAGCCTCACTGGCAAGACCTGTTGGCATTTTATCCTGCCCTGCCCGGTGAAAGGGGTCAGCAGGTCTGCTGCCTGTTTCACTGAAATAAGTAGGCACCCCGCAAAGACCCTGTATTAATGCCTTCATCACCGGCTGCTATTGACAGTTGCAGTAGCACTAAATACGATGCCCAATTTCGCCCCACCAAATAAGCCAGATGCCGGACAAACAACAAGCCTCTTTTCAGATCGCAGTCCACGACGATTTCCGCAGGGTGAACGAGTGCATTCACGATCAATTGCACTCTGACGTCGCCCTGGTCAGCAAAATCAGTGAATACATCATTAAGTCCGGTGGCAAGCGGCTACGCCCATTGCTGGTACTGCTGACTGCCCGGGCCTGTGGTTACAATGACTGCAACCACGTACCACTGGCCGCCATTATTGAATTCCTGCACACTGCCACCCTGCTGCATGACGACGTGGTGGATCAGTCAGACATGCGCCGCGGCAGAGACACGGCGAATGCCCTGTGGGGCAACGCGCCCAGCGTTCTGGTGGGTGATTTTCTCTATTCCCGCGCATTCCAGATGATGGTAGGGCTGGAGAGCTTCAAGCTGCTGCATATTCTGGCGGACGCCACCAATGTCATTGCCGAGGGTGAGGTTATGCAGCTGATGAACATCAATGATGCTGATGTTACCGAAGATGACTACATGGAAGTCATCCGCTGCAAAACCGCCATGCTGTTCCAGGCCTCCAGCCAGACGGCCGCTGTGCTGAGCAAAGCCAGCCCGGAACTGGAAAAAGATATGGCTAACTACGGTAATTACCTCGGCATTGCCTTCCAGCTGGTGGATGATCTGCTGGACTATGAGGGCGATACGGAAACCATGGGTAAAAACCTCGGGGATGATCTGGCAGAAGGCAAACCGACATTACCGCTGATTTACACCCTGAAACATGGCACCAGTGAACAAAAGGCGCTGGTAAGGGAAGCGATTGAGCAAGGCGGCCGGGACAATATTGCAGCCGTTGTGGAAGCGGTTCGCAGCTGTGGAGCACTTCAGTACACTGCGGCTAAAGCCCGGGAATACACAGCCAAAGCAAAACGTTGCCTGAACTTATTGCCAGAAGGCAAGTATCGCAGTGCTATGGCGGACCTTGCGGACTTCGCGGTTGTCAGAAGCTGTTAATCAGCATTTGTTTTAAGGCGAACCCTTGCAAGCGAAGGGGCCGGTATTTTGTGAATACCGGCCCTTTTTTTAGGGCTGGACCAAAGGCAGGTTCACCGCAGTCTCCAGAAATATCTAACCGCGGTTTTCAGGATTGGTGTCGCATTCCAACGAAAGCAATCCCAGCAGCCATGGCTCAGGGGTGATCAACTGCTGAAGTCAGGTCAATGCAAGCCATTAACATGCAACTTTTCCACTATTTTGCAATCGAATATGTCCAAAACAAATATGACATTGGACAAATTCATGCTTTCGTTAAATACAGAAATCAACTCAATACTTTTCCAACCCTGGCAACCAGATACTGCTTCTGAAAAGCCACCAATACCAACGGTTGCCGATCAGCCGGAATATATTGAATTGCCTGGGGTTCATTGTTACGAGGAACTGGAAACCCATGCCGCCTTTCCTGAGATAAAAACCCGTTTCCTGAATGATATTGAGGAGATGAAACAACTGGTACACCCCTACGTTAATCATGAATACGATATATCAATAGATATTTTTTATGAGAAACTGGAATCAACGCCTGAATATCTTAAAAACAGCCTGCTCACCCTGTATCGTGAGACACGCTTCCAGATTCGACAGTTAGTCATGCAACTCAGGGATCAACAGCACGATCCAAATATTGACAACCAAAATTACATTGCCGGGGTACTTCATGAGTGCCTGAACGACATTCAGGAGTGCCCTCCCGGTATTCACGGCCGCTTTACCAAGAGTTTTCTTAATTTGGAAGCCTCCCGGGGAGGGCTGGGCGGGAAGCTCTTCAATGTCAGGAGTGAGCTGTTTGATCAATTTATCCAGTCTTTCCTGCTTGAGCTGCAACGGGAGAGGTTGGTTGATATATCACCAGACATAGAGATTCACTGGGTTCACAGCTTGCACAATCTTTTCTGTGAGCCTCTGGGGCTTCCCTATTTCGTTGACCCACTGGCACCGACCCATCTGGGTGATGACCTTACCCGGCGATTTCTTGCGGCTGCACCACTGTCAGTCAATGCCTGTACCATCCTGCGTAAACTCTCGTCCGGGTGGTCTGACCAGCTCAGTGCAACCCTGCAAAAACTGGGCGTACAGACATGGGAAACCGACGTTATTGCCCCCTTTGAACTGACTTCAGAGAGAACGGGGACGCTTGAAAGCGCACTCTTTAAACCGGTCAATCATCTACTGCAAACAAGCGGAGAACAGTCCCTTGATCTCAGGGCCGTCATCGAAGAAACTGGCGATGGCAACTATTACCTTGGGCGGTATCGGGAAAAGTTACTGGCCTGGGTGGCCAGCCATTTCTGTGAATCATCGGCCCGGGTGTTCGCCACTATTCCTGCAGGTGTCGATTCGGCCTGGCATATCGGCACCATCAACCAGCTTTTCTTCTGGGTATTTAATCATGACCAGTACTTGCCGACGGGGCTGGCGTGTACTTTTAATGCGAATAATCACACCTCGCTGACATTGCCTCATTTAATCTCCATTGACTTCTCAACCTGGCCTGAAACCACCATTTATGCCCTGCTCACCCAGGCAATGGAGCAAACCGATAAGGCCCGGCATATTGCCTCGTTTTTCCTGCAACACACCACCATCGAACAGCTTGGTAAAATACCAGCAATGGTGACCAGGGCACTTGCCAACCAACTCAGTGACAAGCTGATTAAACACGATAACACTTTTAAAGAAACGTTATACCAATGTGTAGTTGATCATTTTGCCCCTATTACAACGTTCATTCCACCAGGCATTACTCCAGGCATTGCTCCGCGCGTACTGGACTGGCTGATCGATACACCGCTGCTGAAGCCGGTCTTATTGAAACTTCAACAAAAGGGAATAGATGTATTGTCAATCACATCATGCCTGGCCAGCTGGCAGGTCTCTGATTTTTCCCACGAGGATATGAAAAAGTTACTGACACCCCATGATTGCCAGCGACTGTTCAAACAGGCTCTTATTCTGAGGCAGGCCGAAACCCTGTCCAATCTTCTGTTAACCGGTCATTGTGATCAATTGACCAGTATCGTGAACAATGATCTGGACACCCCCCTGGCGTGCTTTGCAAGCTCCGGTAATTTGCCTGGATTGGAATACCTGTTGAAACCGGGCAACCCGCAGGTTAGCCAGAAAAATATCCATGGCTCGACGCCCCTGCACATCGCTGCCGAAAACGGGCACGTAGCGTTCGTCAGGGCGTTACTGACCATTCACGGCATTGACGTCAATGTGAAGAATAACAATGGCGTGACCCCCCTGTACTATGCTGCCTTGAGAGGTCACGCAGAGTGCGTCACGGAGTTGTTGAACACCACAGGCATTGACGTCAATGTGACACATAACGATAGCTTGACGCCCTTGCACGGTGCTGCCTCAGAAGGCCACGTAGTGTGTGTCAGGGCGTTATTGACCGCCGATGGCATTGACGTCAATGTGCAGAATGACGATGGCTATACGCCCCTGTACTGTGCTGTCGCAGAAGGCCACGCAGAGTGCATCAAGGAATTACTGTCCGCCGACGGCATTGACGTCAATGTTAAGTGCTTCTATGGCTATACGCCCCTGTACTGCGCTGTTGTAGAAGACTTCGCAGAGTGCATCAAGGTATTACTGACTGCTGACGACATTGACGTCAATTTGACTTCGTCTTCAGGCATGACGCCCCTGAGCTGCGCTGCCCAATCTGGCTATACAGACTGCATCATGGTGTTATTGAACGCCAAAGGCATTGACGTCAATATGGCACTACCTGGGCACCTTACGCCCCTGCAGTGGGCTGCCATAGGCGACAACGTAGAGTGCGTCCTGCTGTTATTGAACGCCAAGGGCATTGACGTCAATGTGAAAACAATCAAGGGTCTCACACCTCTGCACTGCGCTGCCGAATTTGGCCGGGCAGGGTCTATCAAAGCGTTACTTACAGCTCCCGGCATTGACATTAGTGTAAAAAGCAGCGACGGCTTGACGCCCCGGGACACCGCTCGCAAAAAAGGCCATGCAGAGTGCGAAAAACTGCTGATTCCACTTTTTCCTGACCCGGGACTTGGCTCTGGTAATTGATTAGCCCGGACTGAGTAAAATGATGAAGTTATTCCGGGACAAATTCAAAGGGGGGGGGTGAGGGAGCACATTTATGAAATATTCGGGTCAGGGTCGGCAGTTCCCGGTTTATTCGTTACCTGTTTTTCCCACGCCAATATCACCATATTCATTTTAATAGCTAAAAATTCAATAATTAATGCAAGCCATTAATATGCAACTTTTCCACTATTTTGAAATCGAATATGTCCAAAACAAATATGACATTGGATAAATTCATGCTTTCGTTAAATACAGAAATCAACTCAATACTTTTCCAACCCTGGCAACCAGATACTGCTTCTGAAAAGCCAACGGTTGCCCAGCAGCCAGAATATATTGAATTGCCCGGGGTTCATTGTTACGAGGAACTGGAAACCCATGCCGCCTTTCCTGAGATAAAAACCCGTTTCCTGAATGATATTGAGGAGATGAAACAACTGGTACAACCCTACGTTAATGATCAATACGATACATCATTAGATATTTTTCACGAGAAACTGGAATCACCACCTGAACATCTTAAAAACATCCTGCTCACCCAGTATCGTGAGACACGCTTCCAGATTCGACAGTTAGTCATGCAACTCAGGGATCAACAACACGATCCAAATGCTGACAACCAAAATTACATCGCTGGGATACTTCATGACTGCCTGAGCGACATTCAGGAGTGCGCTCCCGTTATTCACGACCGCTTTACCCTGAGTTTTCTTAATTTGGAAGCCTTACGGGGAGGGCTGGGCGGGAAGATCTTCAATGTCAGGAGTGAGTTGTTTGATCAATTTATCCAGTCTTTCCTGCTTGAGCTGCAACGGGAGAGGTTGGTTGATATACCACCAGGCATGGAGGTTCACTGGAAGCACAGCTTGCACAATCTTTTCTGTGAGCCTCTGGGGCTTCCCCATATCGTTGACACTTCGGCACCGACCCATCTGGGTGATGATCTTACCCGGCGATTTCTTGCGGCTGCACCACTGTCAGTCAACGCCTGTACTATCCTGCATCAACTCTCGTCCGGGTGGTCTGAGCAGCTCAGTGCAACCCTACAAAAACTGGGCGTACAGGCATGGGAAACCGACGTTATTGCCCCCTTTGAACTGACTTCAGAGAGAATGGGGACGCTTGAAAGCGCACTCTTTAAACCGGTCAATCATTTACTGCAAACAGGCGGAGAACAGTCCCTTGATCTCAGGACCGTCATCGAAGAAACTGGCGATGGCAACTATTACCTTGGCCGGTATCGGGAAAAGTTACTGGCCTGGGTGGCCAGCCATTTCTGTGAATCATCGGCCCAGGTGTTCGCCACTATTCCTGCAGGTGTCGATTCGGCCTGGCATATCGGCACCATCAACCAGCTTTTCTTCTGGGTATTTAATCATGACCAGTACTTGCCGACGGGGCTGGCGTGTACTTTTAATGCGAATAATCACACCTCGCTGACATTGCTGCATTTAATGTCCATTGACTTCTCAACCTGGCCTGAAACCACCATTTATGCCCTGCTCACCCAGGCAATGGAGCAAACCGATAAGGCCCGGCATATTGCCTCGTTTTTCCTGCAACACACCACCATCGAACAGCTTGGTAAAATACCAGCGATGGTGACCAGGGCACTTGCCAACCAACTCAGTGAGAAGCTGATTAAACACGATGACACTTTTAAAGAAACGTTATACCAATGTGTAGTTGGTCACTTTGCCTCTGTTACAACGTTCATTACTCCCGGCATTACTCCAGGCATTGCTCCACGCGTACTGGACTGGCTGATCGATACACCGCTGCTGAAGCCGGTCTTATTGGGACTTCAACAACAGGGAATAAATGTGTTGTCAATCACATCACGCCTGGCCAGCTGGCAGGTCTCTGATTTTTCCCACGAGGATATGAAAAAGTTACTGACACCCCATGATTGCCAGCGACTGTTTAAACAGGCCCTTATTCTGAGCCAGACCGAAGCCCTGTCCAATCTTCTGTTAACCGGTCATTGTGATCCATTGACCAGCTTCTTGAACGATGATCTGGACACCCCCCTGGCGTGCTTTGCAAGTTCCGGTAATTTGCCTGCATTGGAATACCTGTTGAAATCAGGCAAGCCGCAGGTTAACCAGAAAAATATCCATGGCTCGACGCCCCTGCACATCGCTGCCGAAAAAGGGCACGTGGCGTTCGTCAGGGCGTTACTGACCATCGACGGCATTGACGTCAATGTGAAGAGTAACGATGGCTTTACGCCCCTGCACTGTGCTGCCTCAGAAGGCCACGTAGTGTGTGTCACGGAGTTGTTGAACACCACAGGCATTGACATCAATGTAAAAAATAACGATGGCTTGACACCCCTGCACTATGCTGCCTCAGAAGGCCACGTAGTGTGTGTCACGGAGTTGTTGAACACCACAGGCATTGACATCAATGTAAAAAATAACGATGGCTTGACACCCCTGCACTATGCTGCCTCAGGCTACGTAGTGTGTGTCAGGGCGTTATTGGCCGCCGACGGCATTGACGTCAATGTGCAGAATGACGATGGCTATACGCCCCTGTTCTGTGCTGTTATAAAAGACTTCCCAGAGTGCATCATGGCATTACTGACCGCCGCCGACATTGACGTCAATGTGAGGTCTGACGCAGGCATACCCCTGAACTCGGCTGCCGCGGCAGGTAAGGCAGAGTGCATCTCGGCGTTATTGACCGATGACCGCATTGACGTCAATGTGATATCTGACGAAGGCTTCACGCCCCTGAGTTCCGCTGCCCAATCTGGCCATACAGACTGCGTCATGCTGTTATTGAACGCCAAAGGCATTGACGTCAATATGGCACGACCTGGGGGCTTTACGGCCCTGCACTGGGCCGCCATAGAAGACAACGTAGAGTGCATCGCGCTTTTATTGAACGCCACAGGCATTGACGTCAATGTGAAAACACTCAAGGGTTTCACGCCCCTGTACTGCGCTGCCAAATTTGGCCATGCAGAGTCCATCAAAGCGCTACTTAAAGCTCCCGGCATTAACATCAGTATAAAAAGTAACCGTGGCTTGACGCCCCGGGACGCCGCCCGCAAAGAAGGCCATGCAGAGTGCGAAAGACTGCTGATTAACCCTTTTCCAGATCCAGGACTCAGCTCAGGTAATTAAGTAGTTAACCAAAATAAATTCTGACATTGGATAAATTCATGCTTTCGTTAAATACAGAAGTTAACTCAGTACTTTTCCAACCCTGGCAACCAGATACCGCTTCTGAAAAGCCACCAATACCAACGGTTGCCCAGCAGCCAGAATATATTGAATTGCCCGGGGTTCACTGTTACGAGGAACTGGAAAACCATGCCGCCTTTCCTGAGATAAAAACCCGTTTCCTGAATGATATTAAGGAGATGAAACAACTGGTACAGCCCTACGTTAATCATCAATACGATTCATCAATAGATATTTTTCACGAGAAACTGGAATCACCGCCTCAATATCTTAAAAACAGCCTGCTCGCCCTGTATCGTGAGACACGCTTCCAGATTCGACAGTTAGTCATGCAACTCAGGGATCAACAACACGATGCAAATGTTGACAACCAGAATTACATCGCAGGGATACTTCATGACTGCCTGAGCGACATTCAGGAGTGCGCTCCCGGTATTCACGGCCGCTTTACCCAGAGTTTTCTTAATTTGGAAGCCTCCCGGGGAGGGCTGGGCGGGAAGCTCTTCAATGTCAGGAGTGAGCTGTTTGATCAATTTGTCCAGTCTTTCCTGCTTGAGCTGCAACGGGAGAGGTTGGTTGATATACCATCAGGCGTGGAGGTTCACTGGAAGCACAGCTTACACAATCTTTTCTGTGAGCCTCTGGGGCTTCCCTATTTCGTTGACCCACTGGCACCGACCCATCTGGGTGATGACCTTACCCGGCGATTTCTTGCGGCTGCACCACTGTCAGTCAATGCCTGTACCATCCTGCGTAAACTCTCGTCCGGGTGGTCTGACCAGCTCAGTGCAACCCTGCAAAAACTGGGCGTACAGACATGGGAAACCGACGTTATTGCCCCCTTTGAACTGACTTCAGAGAGAACGGGGACGCTTGAAAGCGCACTCTTTAAACCGGTCAATCATCTACTGCAAACAAGCGGAGAACAGTCCCTTGATCTCAGGGCCGTCATCGAAGAAACTGGCGATGGCAACTATTACCTTGGGCGGTATCGGGAAAAGTTACTGGCCTGGGTGGCCAGCCATTTCTGTGAATCATCGGCCCAGGTGTTCGCCACTATTCCTGCAGGTGTCGATTCGGCCTGGCATATCGGCACCATCAACCAGCTTTTCTTCTGGGTATTTAATCATGACCAGTACTTGCCGACGGGGCTGGCGTGTACTTTTAATGCGAATAATCACACCTCGCTGACATTGCCTCATTTAATCTCCATTGACTTCTCAACCTGGCCTGAAACCACCATTTATGCCCTGCTCACCCAGGCAATGGAGCAAACCGATAAGGCCTGTCATATTGCCTCGTTTTTCCTGCAACACACCACCATCGAACAACTTGGTAAAATACCAGCGATGGTGACCAGGGCACTTGCCAACCAACTCAGTGACAAGCTGATTAAGCACGATAACACTTTTAAAGAAACGTTATACCAATGTGTAGTTGATCATTTTGCCCCTATTACAACGTTCATTCCACCAGGCATTACTCCATGCATTGCTCCGCGCGTACTGGACTGGCTGATCGATACACCGCTGCTGAAGCCGGTCTTATTGAAACTTCAACAAAAGGGAATAGATGTATTGTCAATCACATCATGCCTGGCCAGCTGGCAGGTCTCTGATTTTTCCCACGAGGATATGAAAAAGTTACTGACACCCCATGATTGCCAGCGACTGTTCAAACAGGCTCTTATTCTGAGGCAGGTCGAAACCCTGTCCAATCTTCTGTTAACCGGTCATTGTGATCAATTGACCAGTATCGTGAACAATGATCTGGACACCCCCCTGGCGTGCTTTGCAAGTTCCGGTAATTTGCCTGGATTGGAATACCTGTTGAAACCGGGCAACCCTCAGGTTCACCAGAAAAATATCCATGGCTCGACGCCCCTGCACATCGCTGCCGAAAACGGGCATGTAGCGTTCGTCAGGGCGTTACTGACCATCGATGGCATTGACGTCAATGTGAAGAGTAACGATGGCTCGACGCCCCTGCACTGTGCTGCCTTAGAAGGCCACGTAGTGTGTGTCAGGGCGTTATTGACCGCCGATGGCATTGACGTCAATGTACAGGATGAAGATGGCTCGACGCCCCTGCACTGTGCTGCCTCAGAAGGCCACGTAGCGTGTGTCAGGGCGTTATTAACCGCCGATGGCATTGACGTCAATGTACAGGATGAAGATGGCTCGACGCCCCTGCACTGTGCTGCCTCAGAAGGCCATGTAGTGTGTGTCAGGGCGTTATTGACCGCCGATGGCATTGACGTCAATGTGCAGAATGAAGATGGCTCTACGCCCCTGTACTGTGCTGCCGGAGAAGGCCACACAGAGTGCATCAAGGCATTACTGTCCGCCGATGGCATTGACGTCAATGTGCAGAATGAAGATGGCTCTACGCCCCTGTACTGTGCTGTCGGAGAAGGCCACACAGAGTGCATCAGGGTATTACTGTCCTCCGGCAGCATTGATGTGAATGCGAAACCGTCTTCAGGCTTTACGCCCCTGCACTGGGCTGCCATGAAAGGTCAGGCAGAGTGCATTCTGGCGTTATTGACCGACGACCGCATTGACGTCAATGTGAAAACACTCAAGGGTATCACGCCCCTGCACAGCGCTGCCCAATTTGGCCAGGCAGGGTCCATCAAAGCGTTACTTACAGCTCCCGACATTGACATCAGTTTAAAAAGTAGCGATGGCTTAACGCCTCTGGACACCGCTCGCAAAAATGGCCATGCAGAGTGCGAAAGACTGCTGATTAACCCTTTTCCAGATCCAGGACTCAGCTCAGGTAATTGATAACGGTGCTTTTATTTCAATCTTGAAGTATTGCAAAAATGTATCATTTTTCGGGCTATCAATTTGACCATGGTTCAGCATCGCTCAATGGATGGGGTGCCAACCTCAATCCCCTGGCAGGCTCGAATGCCTTCGCTGAAATCAGGTCAATGCAAGCCATTAACATGCAACTTTTCCACTATTTTGCAATCGAATATGTCCAAAACAAATATGACATTGGACAAATTCATGCTTTCATTAAATACAGAAATCAACTCAATACTTTTCCAACCCTGGCAACCAGATACTGCTTCTGAAAAGCCACCAATACCAACGGTTGCCGATCAGCCGGAATATATTGAATTGCCCGGGGTTCATTGTTACGAGGAACTGGAAACCCATGCCGCCTTTCCTGAGATAAAAACCCGTTTCCTGAATGATATTGAGGAGATGAAACAACTGGTACACCCCTACGTTAATGATCAATACGATACATCAATAGATATTTTTCATGAGACACTGGAATCACCGCCTGAACATCTTAAAAACAGCCTGCTCGCCCTGTATCGTGAGACACGCTTCCAGATTCGACAGTTAGTCATGCAACTCAGGGATCAACAACACGATCCAAATGTTGACAACCAAAATTACATCGCAGGGATACTTCATGACTGCCTGAGCGACATTCAGGAGTGCGCTCCCGGTATTCACGGCCGCTTTACCCAGAGTTTTCTTAATTTGGAAGCCTCCCGGGGAGGGCTGGGCGGGAAGCTCTTCAATGTCAGGAGTGAGCTGTTTGATCAATTTGTCCAGTCTTTCCTGCTTGAGCTGCAACGGGAGAGGTTGGTTGATATACCATCAGGCGTGGAGGTTCACTGGAAGCACAGCTTACACAATCTTTTCTGTGAGCCTCTGGGGCTTCCCTATTTCGTTGACCCACTGGCACCGACCCATCTGGGTGATGACCTTACCCGGCGATTTCTTGCGGCTGCACCACTGTCAGTCAATGCCTGTACCATCCTGCGTAAACTCTCGTCCGGGTGGTCTGACCAGCTCAGTGCAACCCTGCAAAAACTGGGCGTACAGACATGGGAAACCGACGTTATTGCCCCCTTTGAACTGACTTCAGAGAGAACGGGGACGCTTGAAAGCGCACTCTTTAAACCGGTCAATCATCTACTGCAAACAAGCGGAGAACAGTCCCTTGATCTCAGGGCCGTCATCGAAGAAACTGGCGATGGCAACTATTACCTTGGGCGGTATCGGGAAAAGTTACTGGCCTGGGTGGCCAGCCATTTCTGTGAATCATCGGCCCAGGTGTTCGCCACTATTCCTGCAGGTGTCGATTCGGCCTGGCATATCGGCACCATCAACCAGCTTTTCTTCTGGGTATTTAATCATGACCAGTACTTGCCGACGGGGCTGGCGTGTACTTTTAATGCGAATAATCACACCTCGCTGACATTGCCTCATTTAATCTCCATTGACTTCTCAACCTGGCCTGAAACCACCATTTATGCCCTGCTCACCCAGGCAATGGAGCAAACCGATAAGGCCCGGCATATTGCCTCGTTTTTCCTGCAACACACCACCATCGAACAGCTTGGTAAAATACCAGCAATGGTGACCAGGGCACTTGCCAACCAACTCAGTGACAAGCTGATTAAACACGATAACACTTTTAAAGAAACGTTATACCAATGTGTAGTTGATCATTTTGCCCCTATTACAACGTTCATTCCACCAGGCATTACTCCAGGCATTGCTCCGCGCGTACTGGACTGGCTGATCGATACACCGCTGCTGAAGCCGGTCTTATTGAAACTTCAACAAAAGGGAATAGATGTATTGTCAATCACATCATGCCTGGCCAGCTGGCAGGTCTCTGATTTTTCCCACGAGGATATGAAAAAGTTACTGACACCCCATGATTGCCAGCGACTGTTCAAACAGGCTCTTATTCTGAGGCAGGTCGAAACCCTGTCCAATCTTCTGTTAACCGGTCATTGTGATCAATTGACCAGTATCGTGAACAATGATCTGGACACCCCCCTGGCGTGCTTTGCAAGTTCCGGTAATTTGCCTGGATTGGAATACCTGTTGAAACCGGGCAACCCTCAGGTTCACCAGAAAAATATCCATGGCTCGACGCCCCTGCACATCGCTGCCGAAAACGGGCATGTAGCGTTCGTCAGGGCGTTACTGACCATCGATGGCATTGACGTCAATGTGAAGAGTAACGATGGCTCGACGCCCCTGCACTGTGCTGCCTTAGAAGGCCACGTAGTGTGTGTCAGGGCGTTATTGACCGCCGATGGCATTGACGTCAATGTACAGGATGAAGATGGCTCGACGCCCCTGCACTGTGCTGCCTCAGAAGGCCACGTAGCGTGTGTCAGGGCGTTATTAACCGCCGATGGCATTGACGTCAATGTACAGGATGAAGATGGCTCGACGCCCCTGCACTGTGCTGCCTCAGAAGGCCATGTAGTGTGTGTCAGGGCGTTATTGACCGCCGATGGCATTGACGTCAATGTGCAGAATGAAGATGGCTTTACGCCCCTGTACTTTGCTGTCGCAGAAGGCCACACAGAGTGCATCAGGGCATTACTGTCCACCGACGGCATTGACGTCAATGTGGAGACTAACGATGGCTTTACGCCCCTGTACCGTGCTGTCGCAGAAGACCTCACAGAGTGCATCAGGGTATTACTGTCCTCCGGCAGCATTGACGTCAATGCGAAATCGTCTTCAGACTTTACGCCCCTGCACTGGGCTGCCACGAAAGGTCAGGCAGAGTGCATTCTGGCGTTATTGACCGACGACCGGATTGACGTCAATGTGACGACTAACGAAGGCTGGACGCCCCTGTGCTGCGCTGTCCATTATGGCTATACAGACTGCGTCATGGTGTTATTGAATGCCAAAGGCATTGACGTCAATATGACACTACCCGGGGGCCTTACGCCTCTGCACTGGGCCGCCATAGGCGACAACGTAGAGTGCGTCGTGCTGTTATTGAACGCCAGGGGCATTAACGTCAATCTGAAAACAACCGAGGGTTTCACGCCCCAGCACTGCGCTGCCCAATTTGGCCGGGCAGGGTGCATCAAAGCGTTACTTACAGCTCCCGGCATTGATATCAGTATAAAAAATAGCGATGGCTTGACGCCCCTGGACGTCGCTCGCCAAAATGGCCATGCAGAGTGCGAAAGACTGCTGATTCCACTTTTAACAGTTACTGGTTCATTAACTGATAACCGTGATAGTACTGATGCTGGATTCCTGGCGGTGTCAGAGGAAAGCGCATCAGGAACCGGGTGGGAGTCAAACCCACTGGATTTCAACGATTAAAATAACCAATGGACGACAGTATTCATCGATCCTGCCAGCCTGAAAGTGGTGTCCCCAAATCTAATTAAGGATACAAATGACTATGCCCCCGTTAGCAAGCTCCAATGCACATTCACTGCCTTTACCACCGTCTAATCCAGACGTCAGTGAGGTTGTTTTCGCAGCTTCATTCAATGCCAGTGTTCAAATATCAGCCCCTTGTTCAAGCCGACTTCCTGATTCCGGCGAGCGTCCCGGGCACTCGCTGGATGAACACCAAATTACTGCTCTAAAGTCTGGTGGTGCAAAAACAGAGTCTGTCAAATCACCGGCCAGGTTTCAGGAAAATGATATAGTGCTCGTTTACCCTTATCGTGATTTTGATGGAAATTCCCGTTTTGATTTGGAGGTAAGACTCGAAAGACTTAAAGAAAGGTTAGCTTCGCAATTATGTGAGGAGTTGGCTGAGATAGATCCGAAAGATCTGGCAATCAGCAGTCAGGATTTGCCTTCCAAGGGGCTTACGGAAGAGTGGCTGGCTGATTTCATATTTTCAAAGTTTCCTCCAGAGCTAACAGAATTCCTTAACAAAGACTGGTCAGGTAAAACCCTGTTTGCTCCCGAAGAGTACCAGGTCCTGGCGAGATTCCACTGTGCAATGACTATGTATGATGATGTTTGGGGCTTAAAATATTCACAAGACTGGATGGATGATGAATTTGCAGATTTTTTCATAAATGAGTGCTTACCCCTCCGTGATGGCTGGACCAGCACAGAAATCGATTTAGTTCAGGGTGTGCTGAATCATGGACTGGATCAGTATATGGATTTTAAACCTGAGTTTATTAAACCTTGCCATTATGGTCTATTAAAAGCCGGATGTGTGTCGATCTGCAAAAATTATCATTGTCACTATAGCATCACTGAAAACTGGCAAACATACAAACACATCAAAAACCTTGAGAGCCAGCTGGCAAAGTTGTCATAACACTGCCACTCTTCCATACCAGTTAAAGAATATGCAGCTGGGCAGCGAAAAATTAGAAAAGACATTCAGACCCCACCTGCAGAGCACCTATGCCGTCGGCCAGTGGCAGTGCATCAAGGCCAACAGCAAAACTGCCCGCTATTTGATGTATGACGCCGTGGAAGAGCACCCCCGGGCAGAGCATCAGCAGCACCGCCCGCCCGGTAGACGACCCATTCTGGCAGACACACTATCCACCCAATGGCTGGAATTGCCGGTGTGGTGTGATTCAGCTGACCAAAGAGGAGATGGAGCAGACCTTTTTTTAACGGTACAAATGGTCGTAACAGTAGTTGGTAGCCTCAATAAAGCCCTCAATACTGCCACAGTCAAAACGCTCACCCTTGAACTTATAAGCCATGACACAGCCTCGCTGCGCCTGAGCCATCAAAGCATCGGTAATCTGAATTTCACCACCTTTACCCGGCTGGGTATCATGAATCAGGTCAAAGATGTCCGGTGTCAGAATATAGCGGCCAATGATAGCAAGATTACTGGGCGCATCTTCTCTGGCGGGCTTTTCCACCATATTCTCAACCCGTAGCAGATCTTCTGAAATGTGCTGGCCAGCGATCACCCCATATTTATGCACTTCATCTTCGGGTACTTCCTGCACTGCAACGATACTGCAACGGAACTGCTTATAGAGTTGCGCCATCTGGGCGAGAACGCCGGGCCCTCCGAGATTGATGCAGAGATCATCCGCCAGCACCATGCCGAATGGCTGGTCACCAATCAGCGTCTGCCCGGTTAATACCGCATGGCCAAGTCCCTTCATCTCACGCTGGCGGGTGTAGGAGAAGGTACACTGATCAATCACACTGCGAATATCGGACAGCAGGCTTTCCTTGTCCGTACCGGAAATCTGATGTTCCAGTTCGTAGTTCACATCAAAGTGATCTTCCAGCGAGCGTTTGCCCCGGCCGGTGACAATGCAGATATCCGACATACCGGCCTGCAGTGCCTCTTCAACACCATACTCAATCAGCGGTTTGCTGACGATGGGCATCATCTCTTTGGGCATGGACTTGGTGGCTGGCAGGAACCGGGTACCATAGCCTGCTGCCGGAAAAAGGCATTTCTTGATCATTTAAGGCTCCTTATTTATCCAACTCAAATGAAGAGACTGCTCCTTAATGAGCAATCTCTTGAAAATATCAGTCACGAATCAGCTTCAGCAGCTCGGCAGTTTTTTTCTGCATCAACACATCATCGCCACGACTTTCTACATTCAGACGAATCACTGGCTCGGTATTGGACAGTCGCAGGTTAAAGCGCCATTGACCCATATTCAGGGAGATGCCATCGGTGTTATCAATTTCCAGCGCATCTTGCTGATAGTGTGCCAGCACACGCTTTATAGCGGCCTGGGGATCGGTCAATTGGCTGTTAATTTCACCGGACGACGGGAACATAGCAATCCGCTCACTGACCAGCGCTGACAAGGGGTGACCCTTTCTGGAAATCAACTCAGCGACCAGCAGCCAGGGAATCATGCCGGAGTCACAATAGGCAAAGTCGCGGAAATAATGATGGGCACTCATCTCGCCACCATAAACCGCATCTTCCCGGCGCATCCGCTGCTTGATAAAGGCGTGACCGGTTTTACACAGCACCGGTTCACCACCCGCCGCTTTTACCTGATCGATGGTGTTCCAGGTCAGCCTGGGGTCATGGATGATTTTTGCCGCGGGGTTGTGGGCCAGGAAAGCCTCCCCCAATAACCCGACAATATAATATCCCTCGATAAACTGCCCCTGCTCATCAAACAGGAAGCAACGATCAAAGTCGCCATCCCAGGCAATGCCCATATCGGCCTGATGTTCCAGAACGGCGTCTACCGTTGTCTGACGACACTCAGGCAATAATGGATTAGGAATACCCAGGGGGAAGTGACCATCCGGCTCGTGCAGGACTTTGATAAACTCTACCGGCACACCGGCCACCCGGAATCGCTCCTCGATAGCATCCACCACATGCCCTGCTGCACCGTTACCGGCATTGACCACCAGCTTCATCGGCTTGAGACTGTCAGCCTGGATATACCCCAGAACGTGGCTGATATAATCATCCAGAACAGAGATCTTCTTGTAGCCGCCCCGTTGTGCCGCAGGCTCCCCAAACCGGCTCTCCTCTGCCAGCTGCTGAATCTCCCGCAAGCCGTTATCGCCACTGATGGGTTGCGCACCGGCCTGCACCAGTTTCATACCGTTGTAGTCAATGGGGTTGTGACTGGCCGTCACCTGAACACCGCCATCAACCCCCAGGTGGAATGTGGCAAAATAGATCTCTTCGGTACCGGACAGGCCAATATCCAGCACATTGACCCCGGCATCACGCAGGCCTTCAGACAATGAGTGTTTCAGGGCTTCACTGGTCAGGCGGCTATCGCCACCAACAACGACATCCTTCGGTTTAAGGTGCTCGCCATAGGCCCGCCCTATGCGGTAAGCAATATCTTCATTAAGTTCATCCGGCAGGCGGCCACGGATATCGTATGCCTTGAAGCAGGGAAGCTTGGTCATTTCTCGGTCGCAACGGAAATTAAAAGTCTGTATTTAACTACGAATTCCCTCAAATAGACAAACTGTGTCGGATAAAAAATACCGGCATGTTAAACGACAAGGCAATACATCAATCGCAAAGCCTTTGGGGAGAAAGCCACCTATCAAACCGTCACCTGAATAGCCGATAGCTTTCAGATAAATGCTGAACAGAGTGAAGCGGTTATCAGAGCTATGCACAGGACCATCAAATCCCCATCCACGCAGCCATCAGGACGGCTGTTATGGTTCATTACCGTGGTCTTCTTTTCAGGTTTGTCGCTGTCGACCCCGGTAGCCAGCCAACCCTGTACCGCTAACGGGCGTCCGCTGTTTGGCTATCTGGAAAACGCCACACTGGTCAATATAAATCAACATAAGGTCGCATCACTGGTTGACAGTGGTGCGACAACCACGGCCCTGGATGCCCGTAATATCCGCATGCATATTAAGAGAAATGGCTATCGCTGGGTTTACTACGATTTCGTTCACCGGGAAAGCCGCCAGAAAACCCCCATGCATCAACCGGTCAGCCGGGTAGCCAGAATAATCACCCATAAAGGTGCGCCCAGTGAGCGAGCGGTTGTCCGAAACACCGTAAAAGTGGGTCGGCTTACGCGGATTGTAGAAATGTCTTTAATCAGTCGCAGCAATTTTCCTCAACAGTTATTGATTGGTCGCAACTTTCTCAAAGATACCGGACTGATTGATGCTGGAAAGCGATACCTTCAGGAACGCTGCCCATGAACATTCACCACAAAGCAGTGACTGCCTGCCTTATACTGGGCCTGACCGTCGCGATAACGTCAAGCCATGGGAAAGACCGCTCCATTGGGCAAAATATCCATCGGGCTTATGAACCGGCATCCATGCTGCTGGATGTTAACCTGCAACAGGATACCCTTAACCTGTTCCTATCCATCTCCCCGGAGGCGGCGAACACGATCACAACACTACCGCCCGGTGCTCTGGCCCGGTCTCTGCAAGAATTCAACCCCCTGGTTAACCTCCCGGACGATGCACAGTGTCGGCAAACGCAAAAGCAGTTTCTTGTTGAACCGTTAGACAGCCCTGATCTCAAGGCGGAATCGCTGGCAGCACAGCTCAGTGAAATCAACGGCTATCTCGAATACGAATGTCAGCACCCGGAAAACCTATCTCATTTCACATTCCTGGCTTTTGCAGCAATACCTGACTTAAAGCACACCAGCGTCTGGCTGGTCAGTGACAACTGGCAAAGTAAACAGCGGCTGAGTCAGAAACAGCAGGAGGTGCAGTTGCAACCAGCAAAGAATCATTTCCTTCCGGACTTTTTTAACGATTAAAAAAAGCTGTGCGTTGCAAGAGGGCCATGTATGAGTCAGGCAGTTACCGTAGAAAAGCTTGAATTAAGCAGAGGAAAGCAAAACTGCCTGTCGATACCACTGTTTACGGTAGAGAACGGCGAACGCCTGCAGATTACCGGGTTAAACGGCTCTGGCAAGACCACGCTACTGCAACTGCTAACAGGATTACTCCTGCCCGACAGTGGCCGAATTGACATACTTGGTCAGCAAATTGACAGCCTGTCCAGATCCGAACGGGAAACCTTCCGTGCCGGACAGGTAGGCTACATTTTCCAACAGCCAACATTGGTTCCCTATCTGAATCCACTGGAAAATATTTTACTACCCTGTCGTTTATCCAGGTGGCGCCTGCAGCGGCTGGCAGACCGGAAAACCACGGCGAATTATGAGGCCTACCAGCTGATGGCCGCACTCAACATGGAGAACCCCGAGCTCTTGCGCCAAAGCACCGGCATGCTGAGCATTGGTCAGCAACAACGGGTGGCTATTGCCCGGGCACTGATCGGCTCCCCCCCGCTGATTCTGGCCGATGAAGCCGCATCAGCACTGGACCCGCAGGCGCGAACAACCCTGTATGACATGCTGCTGAAAAGCACCAGAGAACATGCACAGACATTGATCTGTGTTGACCATACCCCTTACCCGGGATTTGACCGCTGTATTGATATGTCAGACATCAACCATTCACAACTGGTGGCCAGGCTATGGTAAACATCCACTGGCTCAGTACTGCACTACTGACCTTTCAGCACGCCATGAAGAGCATGAACTATCGGAAAAAGAACACGCTGACCATGCTGCTGGTTCTGGCCTTTGGTTTTTACCTTGTGTTTCTGTTTCAAGGTATCAAGCAACAAATGATTGAAAGTATTGATCGCTATTCACTGGAAAGCGACCTGATCATCAGTAAAGAAACACCGGCCATGCCCCTGGTTCTGTTCTCGCTATTCCATGTGGGCTCACCACCACCACAAATGCGCCTGAGCCTGCTGAATAAGCTGATAAGCCACCCGGAGATTGAATACGCCATTCCTTATGCCTATGGCGAAACTCACCGGGGAATCACCGTTATTGGTACCAGCGCTGAAGGGATAGCGCGATTGACTCGACATTCAGCCAACCCTGCAAAACACCCGCAGAGAAAACATCAACGGCCGATCAGCCCAGAAACATTACCGCCAGCAACTCACCCGATGGTCGCTTATATCGGGATAAACATCGCCAATACGCTTGGTTACCAAATCAACGATCAGATCACCATTGCCGATGGCAGCGAACCAGGGCCAGAACAAGAATACAACGAGCTATTTACCATCGCCGGTGTTTTGCCACGGCAGAATACCCATCAGGATGACAGTATTTACATCCCGATTGAAGGTTTGATAACCGCAAGAAAATCCTACGTAAAAGGCAATACGCCGAGCTGGTCAAGCCCTGATGATATCTCTTTTATCGATATCAAACTGCAGGACCGTATGGCCCTTCTGGCGCTGGAAAAAAGCCTGACTCAATCGGCCACAGAACAAGGCCTGGCGATAACCGCCGCGATACCAGCCAGAGAACTGGAGCTACTTTATAACTATCTGAACAGGGCAACGGTCAGCCTGATATTCATATCGTTTGTCACGCTCGGGCTGTGCCTGCTGACCCTTTTTTATGCATTGACCCGCAACCTTCAGGAACGAAGGCAGGAAATACAGCTTTATCAGACGCTGGGAATGAGCCAGACCTGCATCAGTGTTATGGCCCTGCTTGAGCCTCTGTTAATTATCTCCGGTGCTCTTGTTCTGGGTTTCATTGCCAGTGAAATGCTGTCAGCCCATACCGCCAATTTTTTCCTGATAAAATGGTTAATAAATTAAGGTAATTTAAAAAAGTATTTTTTTGATCCTTAATTATTAACCCGGCCTGAATACGTAAAATCACCGGGCAATACAACAAATCAAGCTCATAACCCGGTTAATAACGCTAAGCTGGGAAGGCAATGAAGGGAACTTTTTCATACACCCCGGATCCAATGGAGTCAATCACAGTATTTACCAAAACACGTTGGAAGATTTCATTCCGAATTGATTCGCGGAGAAACTTCCACTCGGAGTGCAAGAATGCCCGCGCAAGTTGTCAACAGGCTACCCAACGTAGCCTTACTTCTGTTTCTGACCATTTTTATCACTTATCCACAGCTTGATTATGCCAGTAGCCATGCCGGATTTCCCGGGCAAAGCTATAGCAGCTACTCTCTGCCTGTTGACTACCGACATATGGCGCTGTTTCAGCTTAAGCTCAATCGTTATTACTACCCTTCCCGTTCAGGTAACCCCGACTATATTCATATTGAACACACCCATCATCATTCACACTTGGGTTGGTGGGATGGCCCGATTTTCTGGGGAGGCCATACCATTGACGACGATTCTTCCTTCAGTGAACGGGTGTCGGACGGGCTGATTGCGGTTGCAGTGGTGCTGACAGTCATTGCTGTTACCGCAGCAGCCATCTACTCAGTGGTCCATGCAACCTCGCCCTATCTGGGCGCTGTCGGCCTGACATCGATTGAACTCCCGGAAAACTCACCCTGGAAAATTACGGGTTATAAAGTTGCACATGGTGGAGCGATACGATACTCAGATTTTGCCTTCAACGAAGACGCCATGATCAACGCCAGAGAACAGGAAATGTTCGACCGGCAGCAAATGAAGCAAGGCCGCTTTCTTCTCGTTGACCAGGAGAACTGGTGGGGTATTGTCGATTACCCTGTAGACGTTGACGTAACCTTCACCCACTTTGATGACGTTTCAGGCGAAGCCACTGAACAGGTAACGGTGAATGTGCAACGTGAAGTCACCAACGGCATGAAAGCCGGAACCATTTTGCCACGGGTTGTCCACAGGACTCAAAACCAGCAGAAGTATCAACTGGCCACCAGAACGGATTATCCGGCATGGTTCAATTTTTCCAACTGGTATCATCAGCCAGCCCGGATAATGATTGATTTCAAGCCCTCCGCCCGGTGACACCTCACGATTAATTACCATCTCTTGCCAATTCAGCGAGTTGAAAGTCCGGTCTTCGTTTTTTAAACCACAGAATCACCGGACTGACCGCCAGCCTACTTGCAGTCATCCCCCCGATTTGGATAATTCACCCAAATTTTGATTATTTTCTTGTTTTGTACACATCCCTTCTTTGCGGTAGGCACCTGTGTACAGAGATACGTACACAATTTGGAACCCGCTCATGCCTCCTACAACGTCACCACTTCTCCGGAAAGTTGAAGCCAGACGCACTTTTGCTATCATCTCCCACCCCGATGCCGGTAAAACCACGATTACCGAAAAACTCCTGCTGCTCGGTGGTGCCATTCAGCTTGCCGGTACGGTAAAAGGCCGCAAGAGCGGGCGTATGGCCACCTCTGACTGGATGAAGATGGAACAGGAGCGTGGTATCTCCATCACCACCTCGGTGATGCAGTTTCCCTATGACGGCCGTACCGTAAACCTTCTGGATACACCCGGACACGAAGACTTCTCCGAAGACACCTACCGGACACTGACCGCTGTTGACAGCTGCCTTATGGTCATCGATGGTGCCAAAGGTGTCGAAGATCGCACCATCAAACTGATGGAAGTCTGCCGCCTGCGGGACACACCGATATTTACCTTCGTCAATAAAATGGACCGTGAAGTCCGTGACCAGATTGAAGTGCTGGATGAAATTGAAGATATTCTGAAAATCCAGTGTGCACCTATCACCTGGCCTATCGGCATGGGTAAACAGTTCAAAGGGGTTTATAACCTCTATACCGATACCATTCATGTGTTCAAACCCGGTCAGGCCAGTGTGGTTCCGGAAGATATCCGGATCAAAGGTCTTGAGTCAGCAGAAGCCAGAACCCTGCTGGGTGATATCCATGAAGAGTTGATGGAGGAAATTGAGCTGGTGAAAGGTGCCAGCCATGAGTTTGACCTGGAAGAGTACCTTGCCGGTCGGATGACACCGGTCTTCTTTGGTACCGCACTGGCCAACTTCGGCGTTCGGGAAATGCTGGATGATTTTGTCAAGTGGGCTCCCTCCCCCATGCCCCGGGAAACCAATGAACGCACGGTGGTCGCCAATGAAGAGAATTTCTCTGGGTTCGTCTTTAAAATCCAGGCCAATATGGACCCCAAACACCGTGACCGCATTGCCTTTCTGAGAATCTGTTCCGGCAAATACACCCGGAATATGAAAATGAAACATGTTCGTATCGGCAAGGATGTAAAAATTGCCGATGCCGTGACGTTCCTGGCGGGTGACCGTTCCCATGTGGATGAAGCGACCTCCGGTGATATCATCGGTCTGCACAACCACGGGACTATACAGATTGGTGACACCTTTACCCAGGGTGAAATGCTCAAGTTTATGGGCATCCCTCACTTTGCGCCCGAGCTGTTCCGCCGTGTCCGCCTGAAAGACCCATTAAAGCTCAAGCAATTGCAAAAAGGGCTGCAACAGCTCTCAGAAGAAGGTGCCACCCAGCTATTCATGCCAGTGAACAATAATGACCTGATCCTGGGGGCAGTGGGTGTACTGCAGTTTGATGTGGTCATGCGCCGACTGAAAGATGAATACAAAGTTGAAGCGATCTATGAGCCGGTTAACGTCAACACCGCGCGCTGGATTGACTGCAGTGACCAGAAAAAGCTGGAAGAGTTCAAGCGCAAGTGCGCTGATAACCTGGCTATGGATGGCGGTGGCCATCTGACCTATCTGGCACCCACCCGGGTCAACCTTTCCCTGGCAGAAGAGCGCTACCCGGATGTGACTTTCCGCGCGACCCGGGAGCATTGATCGCAACCGATAACCCCGGATATAAAGTGACAGGCAAACAGGCTTTGACTGCCTGTCACTGTGATTAGTTCCATCGTTCAAATCAATAATCTATCTCGCCTGCACTTATTCCTTTTCTGACTAATACCGATACTGCGGGACCAAAAAATATTGTCTAATCTGAAGGTTCCTTTCTTTCTGGTATTTCTATGAGTGATGCAGTCTCGACCAAATCGGAAACCTCAACGGGTGTACGTCAAATCGTAGAACCGTTAGTCCTCCTTCTTCTGGCAGGGCTTTTGTTTGGCTATCTTGGCCAGACCATGGGTGTTACCCACATGTTCAACACCCTCTTCAACACCGCGCACCAGCTGTTGTTAAACACCGTGCTGTTCCTGATGGGGATCACCGTATTGACCGGTGCCGCAGGCCGTCTGCTGATGGAGTTCCATGTCATTTCCCTGATTGAACGGCTGCTGGTGCCATTAATGAGACCTGTGTTCAATCTCCCCGGCCGTGCTGCCATGGCGGCCATGATGACCTTTTTCTCAGATAACCCGGCCATCATTGGCCTGGCAAAAGACAGGCGTTTCAACCACTCCTTTAAGGTTCCCGAAATCATCTCACTGACCAATTTCGGTACCTCTTTTGGTATGGGACTTATTGTCATCACCTTTATGGCCACCCTGCAGAATAATGAGACGGGCGCTACCTATTTCCTGCCGGCCATGATTGGTCTGGGCGGTGCCCTTATTGGAGCCATCATATCCACACGGCTGATGCAGCGCCTTATCCGAAATGATTCCCGGCTGCATGAGCTAAGCGTTAAAGATACTCACAGTGAACTTCTGGATGACCACAGCTCTACAGATCCGGTCTGGTTGAGATTCCTCAACGCTCTGCTGGATGGCGGTAAAGGCGGCGTCAAAATGGGGGTAGCGATTATTCCCGGAGTCTTAATCATCAGTACGTTTGTTATGGTCCTGACCTTTGGCGCACCAGTAACCGGCTATACCGGTGGAGCGTTTGAGGGAGTGGCCCTGCTGCCCAAACTGGCCAGCCACGTTACCTGGCTGTTTGAGCTGCTGTTTGGTTTTGATCATGCCGAACTGGTTGCCTTCCCCATTACCTCGCTGGGTGCGGTTGGTGCCGCCATGTCGCTGGTACCAAACTTTATCAGCCAGGGCATTATTGGCGGCAGCGATATTGCTGTGTTTACAGCGATGGGGATGTGCTGGAGTGGTTACCTGAGTACCCATACGGCCATGCTCGATTCTCTTGGCTTTCGCCAGCTCACCTCAAAAGCCATTCTGGCTCATACGATTGGTGGTATCTGTGCCGGTATCGCTGCCCGTTATCTTTACCTGCTGCTCAGTCCTTTTATTGGCTAACAGCCGACAAACAATCAACTCATCGGATGAGTTGATTGTTTGTTTTTTCGCTTGGGACTGGCAAAAACAGTATCCGCAATAACATCCCCCTCCAAATCGTGATCAAGTGACTCAAACCAAGGTCTAACGGTCAAAAATCATTTCCGGAGCCATATTTAAGACTCTACAGATATAAACAGAAAGTTTATAAGACCCACAGCTTTTAAAAAACTGGGCTGAGCAGCCCGGAATACTGAATTGGTAAGGAGAGATGTATGCGCCTGAACCTTCTTTTAGCACCGTTACAACAGGTAATTGATACCATGCATAAGGGAAAAACCTTCAAGATCCGGGTGCTGATGGAGGAGCTTGGCCTGTGGGAACATCAGGATGATCTGCAAAAAATGAGAACAGCCCTGGCTTTTCGCTCCATGGTGGAAAGTGGCGTGCTTAGCAATATTCAGCTTCTCACTCACCATAAAACCCGCCATGCGGTTTATATCACGATATAATTGCCATAAAGAAGCCGGAGATATCCGGCTTATGAGATCAACGTTCTGCTCAACGCTTCACACTGTGGGTTTTGATAGACTCAGTGAACATGTCCGCCAGGCCCATGCACATGACCGTGGTCCAGCTCTTCCTTGGTGGCTTCACGAACCTCAACCACTTCAACGTTAAAGTGCAGATTCTCACCCGCCAGAGAATGGTTAGCGTCGATCACCACCTGGTCTTCTTCATCATCAATAGCTACCACGGTGACAATACGTGGGCCAATGGCGGTATCGGCATGGAACTGGTTACCCACCTCTACAGGATGGTCACCAAACTGCTCTTTCGGTACCGGCTGCACCAGACTTTCGTCGTACTCGCCGTAGCCTTCAGCAGGCTCAACCACCACGTCAAACTTGTCCCCAGCCTGCTTGCCTTCCAGGGCATTTTCAAGCCCTTCGACAATATTGTGCTCACCGTGAAGATAAGCCATGGGCGACTCGCCTTCCGAACTGTCGAGCACTTCTCCCGCATCATTTTTCAGAGTGTAATGGAACAGAGCCACTTTTTCTTTGGCTATCTTCATCTGTTTATGCCCTTAATAAAGTAAACAACTATCTTAACTGCCATTGTTACTGGTAGCCAGAAAACTGCAAATAAATGCGTTATCTGATCTAATTGGCAAACTACCCCTGTTGGCAAGCGCCTGATAAAAGGAGTTTTTTATCTTGAACGATTCTCGATGCAGCTGGTGCCATGGCGATGAACTCTATACCCAATACCATGACACAGAGTGGGGGGTTCCCTGTCATAACGACCAGAAACTCTTTGAATTCCTGATTCTTGAAGGTGCCCAGGCAGGTCTGAGCTGGATCACCATCCTGAAGCGCCGGGAAGGCTACCGGGCAGCATTTCATCAATTTGACGTTCAACAAGTGGCCAGAATGACAGACCCGGATATTGAAAAGCTGATGCAGGACGCTGGCATTATCCGCAACCGGCTGAAAATCCGGAGCGCCATTAACAATGCCAAGGCGTTCATCCGGGTGCAGGAGGAATTTGGCAGTTTCAGCCAGTATCTGTGGTCGTTTGTAAATCATCAGCCCATCATCAACCAGCAACAATCCATGCGTGACGTACCGGCCACCACCGATACTTCAGACCGGATGAGTAAAGATCTGAAAAAACGTGGCTTCAGTTTTGTTGGCAGCACGATCTGTTATGCCTATATGCAGGCGATGGGGCTGGTGAACGACCACTTGGTCAGTTGCCCATCTTATCTAACCGAAAACGCTATTGCTTCTTCATAGGTCGGTGGTTGCTCTTGTGGTGCTGGTTTATTAATCAAGGGAACTGCTTGTGTTCCATGCTCGCAGATTGTTTGTGTTCCCTGCCCACAAGTGGCTGGCGCTGTCGGCGCAGGGGCTCTTTGAGCAGAGGGAGCTGGCAGTCGGTACATTTCCTCCGGATTATACCGGGTTCTTTCCATATCATTTGGGTTATGGAATGCTGCTTTAATTAATTGATAGCTTGATGCATCAGGGTTGTAGTACTTGAATTGCTGATACTTGGCATGGACGTTGGCGCAGCAACCAATACCGAAAAACACCCCCGCAAGGACCGCCATTCCACCGAAGATACACAAGGCCTCGAACCCTTCGCTCTCGTAAAAAGAGGTGGGCTCAGAAGTCGTGTTCAGGTTTGTCGTTGAATAGGCAAAGGGTGGGGTGTATGGGGTATCTGCCACATTTACCCCATTACTGTAAGCGTAGGTCATGCTGCAGCCAGGCGCGCCATCAGGGCATACCGGTCTGGTACTCACCGGGTGGGCACCCGCCAGAGCAGGCATTGCCGCCAAAAACATCAGACTCTGTTTTATGTCCGGAAATACGCCAGGGAACTGCCCTGATTTCATCAAATGCTGAAGGGCGAAACCGGCGACATTGCGTATCAGCTTATTGCCGCCCTGCAGACCGGCCTGTAGGGTCTCATTGACAAGCTGTACTCCGTAATCAGAAAGGGATTTGTCTGTTTTACTAATGATTTTATCCGGGCACACCAACTGGCTGGGGTGTGCGCAGTTGACAACCCTGCCATTAGTCATTGACACCTGAGGAGAACATTCGGTTTGGGAATCTGCGTCCTTTTTGATAGCAACCATTTGCGCATGAGGCGAGCTGGATGGCGATTCAGGGATAGCGTGCATGTTTGAAATTCCTTGCGAAACAATCTGCTGATTTTGACCATCAATCGGCAATCAAGTTCAATCAAGAAGATTGATGTGGTTGGCATCATTACAGTGGAAATGGATAAGAATGCTCCAAAAAATCAGACGCAGGAGGATGAATCGAAAGGCTTGAGGGTTACCTGAAAAGCAAATGGTCATGTACCTGATGCCTGAGGATTTTCAGGCTAAGTACGTGTTGCTTCATCATAGGTTGGTGGTTGTTGCTCTTGTAGTGGTGAGTCATTAATCACTGGATACGTTTGTGTTCCCTGCTCGCAAGTTGTTTGTGTTCCCTGTTCACAAGTGGTTGGCGCTGTCGGCACCGGGGCTCTTTGAGTATGGGGAACTGGCACCGACGCAGGGGGGCTTTGAGCAGGGCGAACTGGCAGTTGATACCTTGCCCGCCAGTTATACCGGGTTCTTTCGAGATCATTTGGGTTATTGAAAGCTGCTTTAATGAGTTCACGGTGTGATGCATTAGGGTTTTGGTACTTGAATCGCTGATACTCGATATGGACGTGAGAGCAGTATGCATAAGAGCAACACAAGCCCACAAGAGCGGCAATTCCACCGATGACACACAAACCAACAAACCTTTCGCTCTCGTAAAAAGAGGTGGGTTCAGAAGTCGTGGTCAGGTTTGTCGTTGGGTAGATGGAGGCTGGGGTGTATGAGGTAGCTGAATCGTTTACCCCATTACTGTTATCGGAGGTCATGCTGCAGCCAGGCACACCATCAGGGCATGCCGGTCTGGTACTCATCGGGTGGGCACCCGCCAGAGCAGGCATTGCCGCCAAAAACATCAAGATCTGTTTTATGTCTGGAAATACGACAGGGAATTGCCCCGATTTAATCACATGCTGAGAGGTGAAACCGGCGACACTGCGTATCAACTTATTGCTGCCCTGCAGACCAATCTGTAAGACCTCTCTGGCAAACTTTACACCGTAATCAGACAAGGATTTGTCTGCCGTAGTAATACTGTTATCCGTATCCGGGCAGTCCGGCGGGCTGGGTTGTGCGCAGCTGACAGCCCTGCCGCTGGGCATTGTCACCTGGCAACAACCTTCGGTTTGGGAAGCTGCATCTTTTTTACCAACCAGCTGCGAATAGCGCAGGCCTGATGGCGGATCAAGAGAAGCATGCATTTTAGTATTCCCCTTTCCAAGAAATCTGTTATTACAGACCATCAGTCGGCAATGTAAGTTCAATCAATGGCAACAGATGACTCTTGTTATTTCTCCTCCCCCCAGTCTATCGCTAAAGACATTTCAAAAGAGGGTGGACAACGCAGAGAGATCAGGTTTCGAGAAATAATGATATCCTCAAGACAGCTATTTTTGAGATCAACCAGGGATTTCAGGCAACTGTAAGTAAGAACACAAGCGTTGGTTGCCAGTGTAGCCACTGTTCTGGCCGACAGGTTTCTGCCTTCCTGAAGGCATTGCAGCAGACTTAAACTGGTTCCCATGGTAGCGGAAAGACACATGACACAATGACCTTGCCACTGAACCAGGGGTGAACAGTTAGCCAGACCATAATTGAGATTTACGGCAGCTGTCAGGCCAAGCCCCGCCAAACCAGTTGCTAAATTGCCAATATTCATGGTGTCTCCAATCTCTGCTTCAGTTATCCTCCCTGCTCAGACATTTGAAAATAGTGAAAGGTTCATTATCCCTTATTCCGAAACAGCCCCTAACGTCTTTCCTGCTCTCTTTCCTGCACCAGTACCCAGGGGCGAACCACAACCGCCCACAGATCACGATTATCGGTAACCCAGGACCGGGCCTGCTCATCGCTGACTGCCCCCAGGACACCCTGTTCAACCCAGGCTTCTACCGCTGATTTATTGTCTACCGAGATCTGATAGCCAACATCAATCAGGTCCAGCGAATCATCTACCAGCAGCACAACCCCCTGGGCAAAGTAACGCAGCAGTTCGGACCAGGCTATTAATGAGGTTTCCTGATTTAATTTGGCCTTTTCAAGCAATTCACGGCTAACCGTCTCAGACATCTTTTGCTTCCCATTTAATTGCACAGAGATTGTACAAACCGACAATTTTTTTATAACGGTGGGCGGGAGCATAACAGCACATAACACTAAAGTGAAAACGCTCAAAAGGGCCCTGTTGACGTTTCGTTGCTTACTCGCAACGCGTCAACAAGCCCTGATAAGAGTTGAGCTGACTTTGTCTTTAATGGAGAGAAGCCCCGGTTCTCTTCTATACGGCACCTTGACTGATGCTCAAAGCTGCAAAATCTGCACTATCGGTGATGGTTATCTGTTTGTTTTGCAATTTGAACAACGCCCCGGGAGACCGATCAATACTGGCTTGTTGCCCGCTGTAAAAGTGCCTGGTGAGTTGATCAATGCTGTCACTGTATTCTGAATATGCAAACACCTGTGCAGACCAGCCAGCCTGGAGAATGAATTCTTTTAGTTCATTGAGTGCCTTTTCAGCCCTGATGATAGGGGAACCGATAGCCTTTTGTTGATTCAAATGAGATAACACAATGCTTTTGAACTTCAGGCCGAGTGCTTCACAATTCTTTTTATAGAATTCTGAAAGGTAAACCTCCGGCTCACCTGAGACATTTATTGAAACTTTAATAAACTGCATTGATGAACTCATCCATGATATTGAAGAATCAAGTTCACCAACGAACTTTTCAAGATCTGAATGTTGATCTTCTGCTCCAATTAATAAGAAAACAGAATTTGCCCTGGCAATCTCACAGGGTGCGCCTGACACTATATATCCACCAGTATTACAAGGTGCTGTCTCTTGACTGTTGCCATGCGTGGGTGTGGGCGGGTTAAATTCTAAAATGACAATCGCACTATTTTCTTTATCTGTGGTCCGGAGTTGCTGACCATTTAACTTTTTGTTCAGGTAGGTGGTTGCTGTAGTAAAAAACCGGACATTTTTTCCCTCTATAAACTGCTTTCTGACATTTTTAAGGGTCGGTGAAGACCCCGGGGAACGAGAGGAATCCTCGACATAATCAATATCTATACAGCGCCAGGCAATTTTTTTATCTGATACCCCGCTCTTGGTGATTTGCTGGTGAATCAGCTGCTCCATCAACAATGCTCCAGCCCCCATGGATATAAAAGTTACCCGACTGTCCGGCAGTTTTTGCAGATAGTCGCACACCCATTGAGTCACCTTGTTGATCACCTTTATACGGGATTTTATGCTGTCAATTTCGTCATAAACATTAAAACTCAGGTACCCCAATTTAACACAGGTTAGTGATTCATTGCTTGCCTCCGATACTTCCCGTCGATGGATAAACTCACTGGTATGGATATCTTTATACTCAAGCTTCTTTGCTACCAGGGGGAGGCGCTTGAATAAATCATCAATTTCCTGAAGCTTAACACTGGGCAGGTCGTGATAGATCATTTCTTCAACCATACGATGAATTGCTTCTTTTTTTTCTGACTCTGTTCCACCTGAAGGAATTTTTTTGAGCAGCGAGAGGCAGGCTTCGTTTGTCAGTTTTAATACAGTTCTCAAGGACAAGGGTATTTTTTGATGTTCGATGATATATCGTGAAACAGTCTCCTTTACAGCACTGGGGTTAACAGTAATGTTCTCTGGTAATGACTGACCAGCAGCCTGAGGCTCTGGTGTAGAAGGGGTACTGTGGCAGCTGCTGATAGTGGTTTGCATAATTACTGACTCAAGTGATTATTTTAATGGGCTGAGCAAATTTGTTCAGTACTTGAGTAGTAGAAATAACTTCTTGAGAAAAGTTCAGTTTTGTCACTGGTCAACTGGTATAAACGACACGAATAGGCTGGTTCTCAATGGCTATCAGACTTCGTCAGTGCCATTTTCGAATGGCCTGATTTGGCAATCAAGGCGGATTATGGGAGGATGGCTTCCTCGAAACAGAGAAGGTTACGTTGTTTATGCCCCTCGCTCTCAAAGGCCGCCTGAAAGATCACCCCAGGCTGGCCCGTGAATATTTTACCGTTACCCGCATGATTGAGCTTTACTGCCACCACCACCACCAGCACCCCACCCTGTGCAATGAATGCCTGTCTCTGCTGGCTTTCAGCAAGCGACGGCTTGAACGCTGTATTTATGGCGTCGAAAAACCCACCTGCGCTAACTGCCAAATCCACTGCTATAAACCAGAACAACGCCGACAAATTCGTGAAGTGATGACATGGGCTGGCCCTCGCCTGCTACTTAAACATCCCGTTCTGACCATTCAACACCTTTTTGATCAACGCAGGGCTGCGCCGGTGCCCCCCAACGCCGGGAGCAATTGAATGAGCTGAGGGAACTTTCCTGTAAGAAACTGGTCAGAGAGCTATAAACAAATATACCTCTGGACGGATCTAAATATGGAATGTCATTGGCTTAACCCGAATGTTTTTCGAGCCCCACAGCGTGGATACCTTCTTCTTCTACCTAGAGAGCCCGGGGAAGAGAGACATACACCGGTTCACTTTCGTAACCCCCTGACGGGCAACTCATTTACTGGTCTTCGTTTTGCACCGGTTCCAGGATTACTAGTAACTCACGCGCCTCCCCACACGCCGTTCGAGCCAAGGGATCTGCATACCCGTAAATCACATCATGCACCTTCCGGGCATGTTTATACCCGGCTTCCCCACGAGAACCCCCCAAGCCCTTCTCAACGAAATGATATGCTGATGGCCAAAGCAGCCACATTCAAGGGCTTTGAGAAGAACTTCCCCTATCATACTCCGAGGGAATTGGCTGAAGCGGGATTTTCCTGCAGTGAATATAGTGACTCAGTTTATTGTGATAAATGTGATATGCATGTTGGCAACTGGAAACCTGATGATATCCCATGGATTGAACATACTCGCCTGTCGCCAGACTGCGCGATCGTGAAGTGGGAAATGGGTCAATCATTTATCAAAACGATTAAAGAGTCATTTGATGTGGAAAAACAATTAAAACAGCACTGCGATCAACACACTCCTGTAAAAGAGAATCCTTACAATACGCTTGTAAAATTCAGACTGAGCTGGCCTTACCAACAACTTGAACAGATTTACAATAAAAACCTTAAAGATCTTCCAGAACAAATGCGCAAGGTCGAACAAGCCTTTATTCATTGGCATTATACTGAAAACCTCTCTGGAAATAGCACCTTGCACGCTTCCTGTATTCTAAGCCTGCTTGATCCCCGGAACCATAACAAGCCGGCCATAGCTGAATCCTGTAGAAGATACGAGCAGGAATACAATGAATACCTGGATCAATTAAAAGAATTAAAAGAAGTGCAAAAGCTAATTGTTCAGTTGAAAAATGAGCGCATTGCACTCTTTGAACAAGTAAATCAGCAAAGGCAAATAAGAACCAAGGCTGAACAAGAGGGTGAAGATGCAAAGATCGCCCGTAGACTTCAAGAACAGTACAACAATGGACAGTTTCAATTACCTGCCCACTAAGTCAGAAAATATGATTTCATTTGGTTAACTACGTAGTTTCATTTGAGGACTCGAGTTGGCTTGCATGCACTATGAATTCACATGCAAGCCGACTTTCATCGAGACCATTTGCAACATGTTCGCGACAACCCCGGGGTCGTCGGAATCAGGTGCCTGTCAGAGCGGAAATTCTCTACGCCGTTTGTCGGGTAGCCGTCACTACCAGTTCACGGATACAGACATTTTGCGGCTGCTGATACACAAAGGTAATACAACGGGCAATATCCTCTGCCGTAATAACGCCGCCCATGCCGTGCTTCCACTGCTCATAGCCCTCCTTGATGTCACTGGATGTGGTATGGCTCAGCAGCTCAGTTTCTACCGCTCCCGGTGCGATGGTTACCACCCGTACACTGTCGTCAGCCAGCTCTTCTCTCAGGGTTTCAGACAAACCATGCACGGCAAACTTGGTGCCACAATAGGCCATATGATTTGGAAAACTTTTGATACCAGCCACTGAGCTGATATTGAAGATGGTTCCCCCTTTTCTGGCTTTCATCTGATGGGCAACAGCATGGATGCCATTCAAAACACCTTTGATATTCACATCAACCATGTTGTCCCACTCGGCAGGATCCTGTTCATCGACACGCCCCAGCTGCATTAGCCCGGCATTGTTGATAAGACAGTCTGTAGGTCCATAGCGGGACTCGGCCTCTTCGATAACCAGTTTCAGGGCATCACGATCCGTCACATCCACTCGTCGGCA
Source organism: Endozoicomonas sp. ALB091 (assembly GCF_049310265.1). NCBI lineage: Bacteria > Pseudomonadati > Pseudomonadota > Gammaproteobacteria > Oceanospirillales > Endozoicomonadaceae > Endozoicomonas > Endozoicomonas sp. ALB091. Next base: position 496,889 of record NZ_JBLYNQ010000006.1, read on the forward strand.
AAGTGCGTCAGTCAGATCCAGGGCCTCCAGGCGCTCGACCCTTCTGGCCAGTAATAACAATGGATGTCCAAGCTGACTCATGGCCCTGGCAACGGCTTCACCAATACCAGAGCTGGCTCCGGTAATAACAACCAATGGTTTATTCATGGCAGGACTCCTGCTGGAGTATATGAAGGGATTTCAGTCCACCGGCGTGTGGTGAACCCGGGTGCGGATGCATTTACATGCAGATAATTATGATAGCTGATCTGAAAAGGCTTATTGATGAGAAAACAGCATTCGTTGACTGTTATTCGGTTTTCTTCAGCCCCATTAGAGGCATCACTACATGCATCCTCCCTGTTGTGGCGTTATAATCCCCGCCTCCTGAGCCAGGAGGCTGTTCAATTAAGACTCAATGAGTCTTCCGAAAAAAGCACACAAACCGGTTACCGGATTATCGTTATTCGATTTGCGTCTTTAAAGATGATTTATCAGCTTATTTCGGAAATATATACTTGACGCCCTCCATCAGGCATTCAACAGCATTTTTGATCGACCGGCTCGAAGAGCCGAGCATTGCGGCAGGAAACCCCAATGAGCGAACTGATACTGATTCTGGTCAGCGCCATACTGGTTAACAACTTTGTACTGGTCCAATTCCTTGGGTTGTGTCCTTTTATGGGCGTGTCCAACAAGCTGGAGTCGGCCATGGGTATGTCGATGGCTACCACCTTTGTGCTGACACTGGCCTCTATCTGCAGCTATTTAACGTATAAGTACATCCTATTGCCACTGAATCTGGAGTTTCTGAAAACCATCTCATTTATTCTGGTGATTGCCGTGGTGGTGCAATTCACCGAGATGGTGGTGCGCAAAACCAGCCCGCTGCTGCATAAGGTGCTGGGCGTGTTCCTGCCACTGATCACCACAAACTGTGCGGTACTCGGGGTTGCCCTGCTGAACACCAACCGAATGGACAGCTCACTGGTGGATTCAGCCACCTACGGCTTTGGTGCAGCGGCCGGTTTTTCCCTGGTACTGGTGCTGTTTTCCGCCATGCGTGAGCGCATCGCCGCGGCGGATGTACCAACACCATTCAGAGGGGCCGCCATCGGTATGATCAGCGCCGGTCTGATGTCGTTGGCCTTTATGGGTTTTACCGGACTGATCAAACTGTGAGTGCAGGATTTCAAACCATGATGAGAAATGCCAGACGTGATAAAAAGCTGAAGGAGCGGTTGCGTTAGTCCATGGACATTGTTCTTTACGCCATTGGAGCCCTGCTGGCTCTTGCCCTGATTTTCGGGGCGATTCTCGGTTTTGCTGCTATCCGCTTTAAGGTGGAAGGCAACCCGATTGTTGACCAGATTAATGAAATTCTGCCCCAGACCCAATGTGGCCAGTGCGGTTATCCGGGGTGTCGCCCTTATGCAGAAGCCATTGCCAATGGTGATGCCATCAATAAGTGCCCGCCCGGTGGTCAGGCAACCATCAACACACTGGCGGACCTGCTGGATGTGGAGCCTGAGCCGCTGGATGCGGAACATGGGCAGGAGTCGGTCACCAAAGTTGCCTTTATCCGGGAAGCGGAGTGCATCGGTTGTACCAAGTGCATTCAGGCCTGCCCGGTGGATGCCATCCTGGGTGCCGCCAAACAGATGCATACGGTGATTTCCGATGAGTGTACCGGCTGCGATCTCTGTGTTGAGCCCTGCCCTGTTGACTGTATCGAAATGCGTCCTGTGGATATCACAGTCAGGACCTGGAGCTGGGCGCTGCCCCAGCCGAATCATGGCAAGGCTGGCTTGATTGCCACTGACCTCAGGGGGCAGACCGTATGAATGCAATTGTCAAAAGTCCACACCAGGACATACAGAGCCCTGTGGCCGGGAGCCAGGTGATAGCCAGTTCTGAACGCAAAATCTGGCCACTGACCGGTGGGGTTCACCCGGAAGAAAACAAGCATCAGTCCACCAGCCGCCCTGTCAGTGCTGCGCCTCTGCCTGAAACACTGGTGCTGCCATTGTCGCAACACGCCGGTTTGCCTGCTGATCCGCTGATCCGCGTGGGAGACAAAGTACTCAAAGGCCAGATGATTGCCAAAGCGTCCGGCTTTGTCAGTGCCGCGTTGCATGCGCCCACTTCGGGCACTGTTACCGCCATTGAGAACCGTCCGATTCCCCATGCCTCCGGCTTTTATGACCTGTGCATCATTCTCGAAACCGATGGTCAGGAGCAATGGTGTCAACTGGCACCCGTAGTGGATTATCGTCAACTGTCGTCTGCTGAACTGGTAGAAAAAGTGCGTGATGCCGGCATCAGCGGTATGGGTGGCGCTGGCTTCCCTACAGCCATCAAACTGGCACCCGGCACAGCAATCAATACCCTGATTATCAATGGTACGGAGTGTGAGCCCTATATTACCGCCGACGATATGCTGATGCGGGAAAAGGCCGATGCGGTGATTCAGGGCGCAGAAATCCTCCAATACATGCTCGGTGCCCGGGAGTGCCTGATCGGTATTGAAGACAACAAGCCGGAAGCCATCGCCGCGATGCGCAGGGCGGCGACCGGCAAAAATATAGACATTGTCGTTTTCCCCACCATCTACCCTTCCGGTGGTGAAAAACAGCTGATCCAGATTCTTACCGGTCAGGAGGTGCCTTCCGGAAAACTGCCTGCGGATCTGGGCATGGTGGTTCAGAACGTGGGAACAGCCGTTGCCGTCAAAGACGCCATTGTGGACGGCAAGCCGCTGATCTCACGCATCACTACCCTCACCGGGGATGCCCTGGCAGCGCCACAAAATGTCGACGTATTGATCGGTACACTGGCTCAGGACCTGCTGCAATATGCGGCGCTCAAAACGTCCGAATTATCAACGCTGGTGTTTGGCGGCCCCATGATGGGCTTCACTGTTGATCGCATGGATATCCCGGTAATCAAAACCTCAAACTGCCTGATTGCCGCGACGGAGGATGAATTTCCGGCAGCACCGGATGCCCAGGCCTGTATCCGTTGCGGGCACTGTGCCGAAGCGTGTCCGTCGTCATTGCTGCCCCAGCAGCTTTACTGGCACGCCAGGGCTGAGAACCATGAGCAGCTTATGCACCACAATCTCTTTGACTGTATCGAGTGCGGTGCCTGCTCCTTTGTCTGCCCGTCGTCTATTCCGCTGGTTCAGTATTACCGGGCATCCAAAGGCGCTATTCGCACCCAGGAAGCCAAACACACCAAGTCGGAGCGCTCGAAACAGCGCTATGAAGATCGCCTGGCCAGACTGGAGCAGGAAAAAGCCGAGAAAGAGGCCAAACGAAAAGCCAATGCCGAACGGGCAGCAAAACTGAAGGCGGCCAAAACAGCGGAACAAACCGGAAGTGACGCCAAAGCCGAAGAAGACCCGATCCAGGCCGCTATCGCCCGGGCCAAGGCACGAAAAGCAGCGGCGGCTACCGGGAACTCCGAGCCCACGTCAGCCAGGCAAGCGCCTGACAGACCGCTCTCTGCCAAACAGAAAGAGCTGAAAGTTCAGCTGTCCATGGCCAAAGCTCAGGCCAAAAAGACAGAGAGAGCGCTGGCTACCGCAGAAGCTTCTGCTGAGCTTAAAGGCGACAGGGGAGATATTGAACAACTGAAGTCTAATCTGGCGATGCTGAATGAGCAGGTGAGTAAACTTCAGCAGGCGTTTGATGAAAACAGTCAGGATTCTGCCAGCAAAGACAGTCCAGAGAAGCCCGCTAAAGCAGCCAAACCGGCACTCTCAGACAATGAGAAGAAACGCAAGGTTGAACTGGCCATGGCCAAAGCGGCCTTGAAAAAAGCAGAGCGCGCACTGGCAGCCGCGGTTGAGAGCAACAACGAGAACACCGAGTCGTTCAAGCAGGCCGTCGAAGCGTGCCAGGCCAACATCAAGCGCCTCGAAGCTGAAGCTTCAGAGCCTCCGACAGAAACGGCAATAACCCCTTCTGCGGATGCCAAACCAACAGCAACAAAGGCCAAAGCGCCGTTAACTGATGAAGCAAAAAAGCTGAAAATCGAGTCGGCCATGGCCAACGCTGCGGTGAAAAAACTTCAGCGAGCGATCGCCAGTGCCGGTGAAGATGAGCAGGATACGCTGAAACACCAGCTGGTGGCAGCGGAACAAAAGGCGGCTGAGCTGAAACAGGCTCTGGAGAGTCTCTCGTGACTTACAGCTACAGCCACCTTGTTCCCACGCTCTGCGTGGGAGGAAGCCCGGGAAGCATGATAAAGACACAACAGAGCGGAATCGTTGAATGGCCTTGATTAATAGCAGATCGTCCATCAGCCAGCGGGGAAGAGAGACCTCACCCCATGCGCTGGGACAAAACAGCACTCAGCGGGTCATGAGTCTGGTGATCATGGCTACCATCCCCGGTCTGATGGCACAAACGGTCTTTTTTGGCTGGGGCACACTGATCAATGTTATCTGGTGTTCCCTGGTTGCGATGGGCTGCGAAGCGGCCGTGGTATCAATGCGCCAACGGTCCGTGAGCTTCTACCTGAGTGATTGCAGCGCCCTGTTGACCGGTGTACTGCTGGGGCTGGCATTGCCGCCCTTTGCCCCCTGGTGGCTATCACTGGTCGCTGTCTCCTTCGGTATGGTCATTGGCAAACATCTCTATGGTGGCCTGGGTCAGAACCCCTTTAACCCGGCCATGCTGGGCTATGTTGTGGTACTGATTTCGTTTCCCCAGGAAATGACCACCTGGCTGCCACCACTGGGGCTGGAAGGTCATAACAACAGCCTGACCGATGCCCTGTTCACTATTTTCCCCCTGGGCCAGAGTGTTGATGCCATCAGTATGGCCACCCCACTGGATGTGTTGCGCGAAAACAAAAGCCAGACCATCAATGAACTTTGGGAAGCCAACCCGGTATTTGATGGCATGGCTGGTCGTGGCTGGATGTGGGTTAACCTGGCTTATCTGGCCAGCGGCGTCTTTCTGATCTGGCGCAAAGTATTTACCTGGCACGGCCCTGTGGGGATGCTCGCCGCCATTGCCATTATGGCGACCCTGTTCTGGAGTGGTAACGGGTCAGACAGTCATGGTTCCCCGCTGTTTCACCTGTTCAGTGGTGCCACCATGCTGGGTGCTTTTTTTATCATTACGGATCCGGTCAGTGGTGCAACCAGCAACCGTGGACGTCTGATTTTTGGTGCGGGTGTTGGCGTTATGGTCTACGTCATCCGTGCCTGGGGTGGATACCCGGATGGTGTCGCCTTTGCCACGCTGCTGATGAATATGGCGGCCCCCACCATCGACTATTACACTCAGCCACGCACTTATGGCCACCACAAGGCCAATAAAGGCCTGCCAAAGAAGGACTGAATCATGAGTGACGGCCAGATTCCTTTAAAAGACACCACCGGCAGCAAGGCTCCCGGCGGGAACGGTCTGCTGCAAAGCATTTTTCGCAATAGCCTGGGCCTTGGCCTGTTTGCCGTATTTACCGTAGGCCTGATTTCCGTGACCTGGATCATGACTCAGGAACAAATAGAGACACAGGTTCGAGCCTATGAAGCCAAAGCATTGATGGAGATTCTACCGGCCGATACTCACGACAATGTGCTGGTAGATTCCAAAATTGTTCTGGAACCATCCCCCCTGCTTTCCAGCCAGGATCAACGTGACGCCTATGTTGCCCTGAGTGATGGGGCGGTCTCTGCCGTTATTTTGCCGGTCACCGCACCTGACGGGTATAGCGGGCGAATTGAGCTTTTGGTGGGCATCAACCGCAATGGTACGCTGGCAGGCGTCAGGGCCATCACCCACAAAGAGACACCCGGGCTTGGCGACAAGATCAACAGCAATGTCACCGATTGGATTCTCGGGTTTGCCGGCAAATCCCTGGGCAACCCCTTTAGCGAAGGCTGGGGAGTGAAAAAAGACGGTGGTGAGTTTGACCAGTTTACCGGTGCCACAATAACGCCAAGAGCGGTTGTTGCCGCGGTGTACCGCGCACTGCAATACTTTGAGGCAAACCGCAAGCGATTGCTGGACCCACTCGCCGGTGTCCGCGAGGAGATTCAATATGACAAATGACACTGTGGCGAACAAGAGCACTGCTGGCAGCCAGGCCGCAAAGATTGCCCTGGACGGTCTCTGGAAAAACAATCCGGCACTGGTCCAGCTGTTGGGCCTGTGCCCTCTGCTGGGGGTTTCCAGCAGTGTCGTCAATGCGCTTGGTCTGGGCATAGCCACCATGCTGGTGGTGATGGGCTCCAACGTTGCCGTCTCCCTGATACGACACCAGGTAACCGATGCCATTCGCCTGCCCGTATTTGTGATGATTATTGCTTCTTTCACCACCTGTATCGAACTGCTGATGCAGGCTTATACCTACGAACTCTATCGGATACTGGGTATTTTTATTCCGTTGATTGTCACCAACTGCATCATCCTGGGCCGGGCCGATGCCTTTGCCTCCCGAAACCCGGTGCTGCCTGCCGCTTTTGATGGCTTGATGATGGGTACGGGCTTTGCTGTGATTCTGGTATTGCTGGGGGCACTGCGGGAGCTGATTGGCCAGGGCACGCTGTTCTCCGGCATGGACCTGCTGCTGGGCTCCATTGCCGCTGACTGGACCATTACGGTGATTGCCAACTATAAACAGTTCCTGTTTGCCATTCTTCCCCCGGGTGCCTTTGTCTTTATGGGCTTTTTGATTGCCATTAAAAATATTATTGATCGTCGCCTGGAAGAAAGAAGGAAAAGCCTGCAACCAGTAACTGCAAAAGTAAGCAAACGGGTCAGGGTTACCGGTAATGTTTGAATATTCTTAACGCCGACACAGGAACTTATTCTCTGATTTCCTGTCTATTGAATCAGAATTGGTAAACCTTTTTTGATTTGCCAGACAGGCCCCCATTAAACCAGAGGAAATTCTGTAATGTTATCTGTTCAATCGACTCCCCCGCCCTTGCAATCAACACCAACAGGCAATGAAAAAGCGGTTAAAGACGTGGAGGTGAGCAGATCAACTCAGCCTGTTGAACTGACACAACTCCAGAAATGCATCCTGGACAACCAGCGCTTTATCCTCGATACAGTAAATCTGGTTAAAGTTATGAACAAAGTCTTTGGAAAAAAGGAACCAGACGCCTCGCTACGAATGCCAGACAATTTCGATGCACTGCCGGAGCCAAAAAAGTACGAAAGTCTGATTAAGCTTGTCAGGCAACTTGACGTCTATTTCCACCAAAGCCCTATTCTCAGGGAAGAGCAGGGAAAAATAGTGGAGCGCTGGAATGCCATAGAGCAAACTGAAGTCATTGAAAACCTGAGTGACGCTGCCAAAAATGAGCTACGGTCAGCACTTAAGCCCTTAAGGACTGCTGACTCAGAGCCCCTTGAGTTTACTGATCAATCAGTTCTTCTTTTTCCGGGAGCGGCTATCCCTAGAATGCACCTTCGTCCTAATTTCGCTATTGCACAAAACAGCGACAATAAACTGCCCGGACTGCTGCTCTGTAACGGTTCTTCAAGGACTTTGGGCGACGTCGACGAGCTTCAGGATGTTGCTAGCAATGATCGTCTGTATAAGCGCATGGGTGAGCTGGTTAAAGAGTTTAAAACTACCCTGGGATCCACTGCCACAGAAACTCACGCCCAAATGGCTCTTATGGACATGCTCCGTATGGCTGACCAGAAAAGCGATCAGAAAAGTGAGGAGATAAGCGAGGAGATAAGTGAGGAGAAAAGCGACCAGAAAAGTCAGCAGACATGCTTTCTGAACAAACAAACCATCTATGTAACTTATACCGGAAAAGTTCAATTCTTTCAGCAATCTCTCCAGGAAGATGGCAAATACACGCTCAACCTCAATGAGAAAAATATCATCACTGGCAGAGCAAACACCGAAGGAACGATAGTGTCTGCCTTAAATGCCCTGGAACTACTGCCTGGAGCCACTCCCGGAGACATCGTTCTGGTCAGCAACCAGCCCCATATACGTGCCCAGCAAATTGCCACAGAACGCGTGGTTGCCAATAGAGGGTACAACAATGACTACTCTCCAATAACCATCCGTGCCTGTGGTGACGAGTGTTCGCTGACAAGCTCTAAAGATTTGTTCCTTGCCATCGACTCAACCAGAAAGGCAATCCAGTTGTTAAATCCGGAATATCATGTGACAACTAATTGGGTTAAAGCCCCGGAATGGAAGCTGTTTGAATCCAGGAAAGCCGGTGAATGGCAGCTCTATAAGCCTGAGCTACCGCCACTGGAACTGTTGGTTTAGGCTTTCTTCGCAGGGTGGCTTGCTGATGTTATGCCAACCTGCGAACGTCCCTAGGAGGCTGTCCGAGAATAGCGCCCGTAGCGAGGATGGCAGAAAATTGAGGATAAAAAGTCGGAAATTTTTAGTGAATAGTGGTTCTATTTGCTAAAAATTTCCGACTTTTTAGACCAATTTGCTGCCACCGCAGTAGGGCAGTCTATTCTCGGACAGCCTCCTAGGAGCCTGTCGGACTTAAGCGTCAGAAATTGAGGATAAAAATTTCTGCTTCTGAGGAGAATAGCGGGGCTATTTGACGAAAAAGCAGGAATTTTTAGACCAATTTATCGCAACCACAGTAGGACAGTCTTAAGTCCGACAGGCTCCTAAAAATCCACATCAAGATGATAGCTGTCAATCAATTGCTGAATTTGATTATCCAGTTTTTTCTGATGATTTATAAAGGCACCCTGCCTATTCTGATGCTCTGTTAACAGGCCATCACTATCAGCATAAAAGGCTTCTGCCCTGGTTAATCCGTTATACAGAGGATGATATTCACGACTTGCCCGTTCAGCAGAAAAATAGAACGCATAGGTTTGCGATACCAGAATCGAGCCTCTATCCATAACCCGGGCGGTGATAACAACTTCTGTATCGGTATCTGAAATCGGGTTTATGGTTCTTGGTCGAATCATTGTCAGGGGTTCCATTTTTAAATGAGCAAGCTGATCTGAATAGACAGAACCAAATTCCTTTATCTCCCACAACTGGTCGATATCCCCTCCCTCAGAGTACACGGTCCCCCTGCCATTCGACCGGGTTCGAACATCAACATCAAGCTCAATCATGTTGAAGGCATTGGTTGGCGCCCTCACGTTTGCACCGGATTTTTTCAATGAAACTGACAGCTGTTTTTCCAGATATCGGGCAACACCTGAAGCGGCATGTTTTTTATCAACATAAACGGAATCTGATCCAAGACGTCCTCTGGCGATGAGGCTTTCGGCAAGCTGGTTGGCAATAACATTCCAATATTGAGTAAATGGAACAGGCTCATATTCCGGTGAGGATACTGCCAGCAACCTGGTTGAAGGAAATAGTCCACCGATCATTAATAAACCTGTAACCACTGACAGGTATAACTGCTTATTAAACACGATACATCCCTATACTGCTTTTTTATTTCAATGTAGCATGTGCAACCTTATTCGTGTTCAGGTTGCCTGAACCACTGCTCTGAACAAAGTCAGAAATCCGGCATGACAAAATAAGAGCCTGATTTATCAGCCCGATAAAACTGGAAATAATGATAAACCTCAATCGATTATTGACAGAATTCGCTATAGAATCCCCCTCTTTTGTCCAGAACAGGGGTAATGACCTGAATGGATAACCCGTTTTTGGGTGGTTTCTGCGCCACCCCCCAGCCATCTCATGAATAAAAGACGATGCTTAACCAGATATTGCCAGTTTTTTTATCTGGCCTGATCATGCTTTCCGGCTTTGTCCAGGCCAACGCCACAGCTCCTGCTGTCCCATCAGTGGCGGAGCCAGACGCTGAGTTCACCCTATCTGAAGAGCGCTCCCCATGGGCAATAACCCTGTTCGATGACAATCCTCAGGAGAATCAGGCACGTCTCTGGTCCCAGACAAAACTCATGTTCGGTCTGGGCGTTGGTGTGATTGGAGCCCTGGCCGTTATGCCGGAGTCCTTTACCAACTGGGATAAGTCTGACATGAAACAGTTCCACAAAAAGTGGTGGGATAATGTCAGTTCAGGCCCGGTGATGGATGAAGATGACTTTTTCCTTAACTACGTAACACACCCTTACTTCGGTGGTGTTTACTACATCGTTGCACGGGAGTCTGGTTACAACCAGTGGAACTCCTTTGTCTACTCCTTCCTGATGTCCACCTTCTACTGGGAGTACGGTATCGAAGCCATCGCTGAAGTGCCTTCCATTCAGGATATTATCGTAACGCCCATTGGTGGCTGGCTATACGGCGAATGGGCTTACCAGAAGAAGCGCTCGATTGTCGACAATGATGGCCTGGTATGGGGCTCTGCCGGCCTGGGCTCCACGGCACTGTTTTTCCTGGATCCGGTCGACAGTATTGACCAGTGGATCAATGGTGACCGTGAACAGCCCGTTATGGAAGACTTTGATATCCGTCTGACATTTGCTCCAACCTTTTATCAGGTAGAGAATCAGGATGAAAACCGGAACTATTTCGGTCTGGTTATGACATTCCGGATCTAACCCTTTCATGATCAGAAACAGGGCATTCCAGCCCTGTTTTGCATTAAAATAAGCACAAACTGATTTTTATACTTTTTACTGGTCAAAGGATGAACAAGGAAAAGCGCACACAGATTTTTACCCGGTTTCGGGACGCTAACCCCAACCCAACGACCGAGCTAAACTACAGTACACCTTTTGAACTGCTTGTCGCGGTGATACTGTCTGCCCAGGCCACCGATGTAGGGGTCAACAAAGCCACCGATAAACTTTACCCGGTTGCCAATACCCCTGAGGCAATACTTGCCCTGGGTGTTGATGGCCTGAAGGAGTACATCAAAACCATCGGGTTATTCAATGCCAAGGCAGAAAACGTTATCAAAACCTGTCAGATGCTGATGGATAAACACAATAGCGTGGTACCCGATAACCGGAAAGATCTTGAAGCACTTCCCGGCGTTGGAAGAAAAACGGCTAACGTCGTTTTAAATACCGCCTTTCATCAGCCCACCATGGCGGTGGACACCCATATTTTCCGGGTATCCAACCGAACAGGCATTGCCCCCGGCAAGGATGTTCTGGAAGTGGAAAAACGGCTGGTCAGGCTGGTTCCCAAAGAGTTTCTGATGGATGCCCACCACTGGCTGATCCTCCATGGCCGTTATGTGTGTAAAGCAAGAAAGCCACAATGTGGTAGCTGCATTATTGAAGACCTTTGTGAATTCAAGCAGAAAACGTCTTAGTCTGACTCACTTTAAACAGGGAAATATCCGCTCATGGCATTCCACTATGGCGTAATAGAAGGGCTGTATGATCAGGAAAACCAGTGGTCCTGGGAGTCCAGGAATGCCTATGCCAGTTTCTGTGCAAGGAAAGGTTTCAATTTCTATATCTACGCACCAAAGAATGATCCTTATCTGCGCGAACAATGGGATCAGCCCTGGCCAGAGCAGGATTTCCACCACCTGAACACACTGGGTTTGTCGCTCAAACAAAACAATGTGCGTTTTGGTATCGGACTCACGCCGTTTAATGTACGGGAACTGAACCAGAAAAGTCGCCAACAGCTGAAACAGAAAATCGCCAGCATCAATCAACTGAATCCACAGATTCTCTGCATTCTCTTTGATGATTTCAGTAACAACATTGATGACCTGGCAAAAACCCAGGCTGACATTGCCGAATTTATCGCCGCAGAAAGCACCGCGACCCAATTTATTGTCGCAGGCACCTACTACTCAAAAGACCCGTTATTGCAGAGAGTCTACGGCACAATGCCCAAAGGCTACTGGTCTGATCTGGGCCAATGCCTGGACCCACAGTTTGATATTTTCTGGACAGGCGACCACGTTATTTCCCTTGGCTACGACCAGTCAGGCTTGCAGGAAATGACGGACCACTTCCAACGCAAACCGTTCCTCTGGGACAACTACCCGGTCAATGATACCGAATGGCTGAAACACCGGCTCAGACTCTATACCTTCACCGGCCGCCCATGGCAAATCAGCGACTGGTGTCGTGGCCATGCCGTCAACCCGATGATCCAGCCCTGGCTATCGATGATATCGCTGGCCACTCTGGCTGACCTATACCAGCAGCAAGACCGGTTTGATGGCCATGCCAGCTTCAGGAAGGCAGTGGTTGATCTTTGCGGTCAAGCGCTGGCATCGGCCATTGAAGACAACCTGCTCTATTTTACCGAAGAAGGCACGTTGAACTTTTCCGATTTCACCCGCAAACGCCTGGAAAACACCTTTTCGGCGTTTCAGTCCGACACAGAGCAGCCTTACGTCCGGGAAATTCTCACATGGTTGCAGTCCGGTGAAAAATGCTAGACTGCATTGCAATTGCTGCCAACTATCCGATTTCTTTCCAGAACAATAAATGACCGATTCCCTGACTATGACCTCCAAAACCCTGCAACTGGCCATGGACCTGATCAGCCGCGCTTCCGTCACTCCTGAAGATGCGGGCTGCCAGGAACTGATGATCAGCCGACTTGAGCCACTGGGCTTCAAGGTTGAGCGACTCCGCTTCGGTGAGGTCGATAATATCTGGCTGCGCAGAGGCGACCAGAGCCCGGTGCTCGCCTTTGCCGGACATACCGATGTGGTGCCCACCGGCCCGAAAGGGAAGTGGGACAACCCTCCGTTTCAGCCAGACATCATCGACGGCATGCTGCACGGCCGTGGAGCCGCCGACATGAAAGGCAGCCTTGCCGCCATGGTCACCGCCTGCGAAGACTTTCTGGCAGAACACGCTGACCATAAAGGGTCCATTGCCTTTCTGATTACCAGCGATGAAGAAGGCCCCGCCAAAAACGGTACGGTAAAAGTGGTTGAGCACCTTGAGGCTCGAAACGAGAAAATCGACTGGTGCCTGATTGGCGAGCCATCCAGCACCAACCAGGTGGGAGATGTGGTGAAAAATGGCCGCCGTGGCTCACTCCATGGCCACCTTACGGTCAAAGGTATTCAAGGACATGTCGCCTATCCTCACCTGGCCAGAAACCCGGTACATCAAGTAGCCCCGGCCATTGCCGATCTGACCGGCGAAGTCTGGGATGAAGGCAATGAATTCTTTCCGCCCACCAGCCTCCAGATCTGGCAAATTCAGGCCGGTACCGGTGCCAGCAATATCATTCCCGGCGAGTGCCAGGTGAATTTCAACTTCCGGTTTTCTTCAGAGGTCACGGCTGAGCAGCTTCAGGAAAGAGTCACCGCGATTCTGGACCATCATCAGCTGGAGTACGATATTGACTGGTACCTGAGCGGTCAGCCGTTTTTAACCCACCCTGGGGCCCTGGTCAATGCCGTTCAGCAAGCGATACGGGACGTTACCGGCATGGAGGTGGAGCTATCAACCTCCGGCGGTACCTCCGATGGTCGTTTCATCGCGCCTACTGGTGCCCAGGTGGTAGAGCTTGGCCCGGTTAATGCCACCATCCATAAAGTGAATGAGTGCGTTAACGCGGAAGATCTTGATACCCTGCAGGAAATCTATACGGGTATACTTAAGCATTTGCTAGCTGAAAAGTGACGTTTCTCCAATGAGCAGTCTTGATCCATCAAAAGCTGACGCAACCGAAGTCGACGACATTGAAGTGTATGCCAGCGGTCTCTCCCTGGAGGCTATTACCGACTGGCTGAACGATACCTTTGATACCGTTGTGACAGTGAACAGCGGCAAAGTGGTGCATGATATGGAAGTCACCCGCCTGGACAACACCATTCCGGTGATGATTGTTGAAAACGCTGTTGGCAAAGCCTGGACCAGCATCTGGTTTAAAACCACGGGCACCCCCTGGCAGGATGACACCCAATGCGCAAGAAGCCTTCAGGCCTATGGTCAATGCCGGGTTCGCTGTAACTCCGGCCCCTGGCAGGAAGGAGCTGATATGGATGAATGGTGGCAACTGGATGAACACGGCCAGGAAAAGCTGATCAAGTGGCCTAACGCTTCATAACCGGAAAGCAGCCTGGGAGCCTGTCCGAGAATAGGCTGCCCTACTGCGGTGGCAGCAAATTGGTCTAAAAATTCCGTTTTGTTCGGCAAATAGCCCCGCTATTCACCTCACAAAACGAAATTTTTATCCTCAATTTACTGCTATCCTCGCTACGGGCGCTATTCTCGGACAGGCTCCTAGCTGCTTTTTCAGGGGAGAAAACAGGATAACCGTCTACTGAGCCATACTATCAAACGGAGAGTGGTTCCTGACACCGAAGCTCCGTAACTTTTGCGCAACACCACGTAATCAGGCTAGAATGCCCGATTAACTCATCAGCGACTTGAGAGCTACCATTGAATCTCAAGCCATGAGGCCTGTACCGGTTTACCGGTACCAGTCTTCTGACGTTTCTTATCTCCTTTACTGACGGATGCAGGCCAAGAGCCAGTTCCATGCTGAAGCCCATTACCCTGAATCGCTATGTTTTTCATAGCCTGAGAAAACTCCTCTCCACGTGGGTGCGTACCACGGTTGAAAACAACAACCCTGAAGCTTTGCACCTGCAGACCGGAAAACCGGTGGTCTATGTTATGCACCAGCGCTCCCTGACGGACCTGATGGTGCTGGAAGGTGAGTGCATAAAAGCAGGTCTGCCCCGCCCTTACAACCCCATTGTCGCTGACCAGCCACAGAGCAAAGCGCATTTTTTTCTTAGCCAGCACGAAGGCCTGATTCTCCAGAGAGAACGGCCAGAGCCCCCGGAACTGCTGGAAGCGCTGGTCAGGCAGGTTGAAGCAAAGCATCAGGATGTCCAGCTCGTTCCCGTTACCATTATCTGGGGACGCTCACCGGAAAAAGAACAGTCCGCCTTTAAACTGCTGTTTGACTGGAACTTCAGCCTTGGCGGACGTTTCCGGAAGTTTCTGGCAACCCTGCTGCACGGCCGACAGACCATGGTGTCTTTCAGCCCTGCCTTATCACTGCAGGAAATCATGGGTGACAGTAACAACCATGCCCGCAGTGTGCGCAAGGTCAACCGGATTCTCCGGGTGCATTTCCGCCAGAAAAAAGCATCGGTTCTGGGGCCGGATCTCTCCCACCGTCGTATGCTGGTCAACAGCCTGATTCATACGCCCAGGATTCAGAAAGCCATTGCAGCAGAAGCTGCGGCTCAGGAAATCACTCTGGTAGAAGCCGAAGCAAAAGCCCGGAAGTATGCCAATGAAATCGCTTCTGACTTCTCCATGCCCGTGATCCGCTTCCTGGATATTATCCTGACCTGGTTCTGGAACAAGCTATACAGCGGCGTAAAAATCAATCATGTCGAGCCCCTGAAGGCGCTGGCACATAGCCATACGATTGTTTATGTGCCCTGCCATCGAAGCCATATCGATTACCTGCTACTGTCGTACGTTCTGTACTATGAAGGTCTGCCACCGCCCCATATTGCTGCGGGCATTAACCTGAATATGCCGTTGGTTGGCACCATTCTGCGCAAGGGCGGTGCCTTTTTCATGCGCAGAACGTTCCGTGGCAACCCGCTTTACAGCATGGTCTTCCATGAATACATGTACACACTGACCAGTAAAGGCTTTGCTACCGAGTATTTCATTGAAGGCGGCCGCTCAAGAACCGGCCGCACCCTGACACCAAAAACCGGCATGCTCTCCATTACCGTCCGCAGTTTCCTGCGTGACCATCGCAAGCCGCTGGCGTTTGTTCCGGTCTATATCGGTTATGAAAAACTGTTGGAAATGGCCAGCTACCTGGGCGAACTCCGGGGTAAAGCCAAGAAAAGTGAGTCACCTCTGGATATAGTTCGCACACTGGCGGCCCTGAGAAATGAGTTTGGCAAGGCGTGGATCACTTTTGGGGAACCACTGGACCTGGGCTCCTTCCTGAATTCACAGGTACCCAACTGGAAAGAAAGCTCAGGTGCCAATGACAAACCGGCATGGCTGGAAAAAACCACCTCAAACCTGGGCGATACGCTGGCTGGCAGAATCAATGCGGCAGCGGTCATCAATCCGGTCAACCTGGTCGCCATTGCCCTGCTTTCCTCACCCAGGCATGCACTGGGTGAAGAGGAGCTGATTCGCCAGCTGGATGGCTATACACGTCTACTGTCCATGGTTCCCTACAGTGACCGGACAGCAATGACCGATCTGGATGCCCGCAGCATGATTCACTATGTGGAAAACCTGCAGCTGATCCAGAGAAAGACCGATGCGCTGGGCGATATCATCAGCATGGATGAGAAAACAGCCATTGCCATGACCTATTATCGCAACAATGTGCTGCATATTTTTGCCATCCCGTCCCTGATCAGCTGTTTCTTTGTGAACTGTGCCAGCATCACCAGAAAAGAGATTCTGCGCATCAGTGCGGTTCTCTACCCTTACCTGCAGGCAGAACTGTTCCTGCAATGGACGCAACACGAAGCGCTGGCCGTGGTGCAAAAATGGCTGGATTGTCTGGTTGCAGAAGGACTGATTACCCATGGTCAGGATGATGATGGCGAAGCGTGTTATTTCCAGCCGGACCCTGCCACCGCCGAATACATCATGTTGAATGTTTTCTCACGCTCCATTGTCCAGACACTGGAACGCTTCTATATGGTGATCAGCCTGCTCCTGCGCAATGGCAGTGGCAATATTGAAGCAGAAGCCCTGGAACATCAGAGTGGGGTGCTGGCACAGCGCCTGTCGATCATTCATGGTCTTAATGCGCCGGAGTTTTTTGATAAATCACTGTTCCGTGGCTTTATTGCCCAGATGCGCTATCACGGTGTATTGGAGATCACGCAAACCAATAAACTGGTGTTTGGCGATGATATTCAGAAAGTGGCTGATCAGGCGCACACCTTGTTAACCACTGAAATACGACACAGTATCAACCAGACCAGTCGATACGGAGTCAGTAACGGTCCGGGGGAAAAATCCACACCCTGAACAGCGGGTAAAACGCACGATAACCGTGGTCACACCATGACCACGGTTATCATTAGATCTGATTACCCGGAAAATGCCTTCAGGGCATAGATATCATAGCGGCAGGCTTTCCCTTCCAGCCGGTAGGTGGGAGCCTGGCCATTAAGATCCGGTGCCAGCCTTGGCCTTTTCACAACAACGCGATACCGTGCAAGATCCAGTGCCGGTTGCAGCAACTGATCCGCATCCGGATCATCCCCCAGCAGATCCTGAAACAGCCGCATCTCTTTTTTGACCAAGGCCGACTTTTCCCGGTGAGGAAACATCGGATCCAGATAAACAACATCGTATTTATTATCTGAAGCCCTCATCAGCTCAATGGCATTACCAGGCAAAAGCGACATTTGTTGTGCAATGGGCGCAACATCACTATCGCCAAGTGCCCGGCGCAACCCATCTGCCAAAAGGGCTGCCACCACCGGCGACCGTTCAATCAGGGTGACATTGCACCCCAGGCTGGCCAGCACAAACGCATCCCGCCCCAATCCCCCGGTTGCATCGAGCACCGATGGTTTGACGCCTTTATTCAAACCCACGGCCTTGGCGATATCCTGCCCTTTGCCACCACCAAACTTGCGTCGATGCCCTGCCTTGCCACCGACAAAATCAACGACAATCGGCTTCTCTTTCGATCCGGCACGCTGAACCGCCAGCTCTCCGGATGCATCAAAAGCCACCAAAGCGCCTTCATCAACGTCTTTAAGACGGTGACTAAAGGCTGTATTCAGCTGTGCGGCAAGGCTTTCAAGCAAAGCCTGAATGGCAGGGTGATCAGAAGCAAGAAGAAATAGCGGGGTAGACATCTGTGCAAAAGAAATAAGCCATGGGTGGCAGAATCTAACACCTCCAGAGCAGCCGTTGCAATCTACGCACATCAGCGATAGGTTCCGGGAGCCTGTTCAGGTTCACTCAGTCATAGGTTTTTACCGCTATTTCATACAGCAACGATGGATTTCCCATAACCTTGTTGCTATCTTCCGCAGCTTCATTTTCATCAACCTGATGACTGGGGGTGTAGCGACTCCGTTGAGTCACTACTGATTATTAAAAAAATGCCATCAAAGAGTAACTGGCTCCAACTGACCGGAGTACCAGGAGGCTCACCCATGGCTTGCTGTAAGGATTCACCATGATCAGACATCTGGGGAAATCTGTATCCACTCTTGTAATCGCTGCTTCTCTCACCATAGCGCCTGCATTTGCCACAACGGCCAATGAAGGACAGAGAACGCTTAATATCTACAACTGGTCGGATTATATCGCCGAAGACACCATAGCCAACTTTGAGAAAGAGACTGGCATTAAGGTTCAATATGATGTCTTTGACAGCAATGAAGTCCTGGAAGCCAAATTGCTTTCAGGAAAAACCGGCTATGACATTGTCGCACCAACAGCAGACTTTCTGCTTCACCAGATCAAAGCCGGGGTATACCAACCGCTGGATAAAGAGAAGCTGCCCAACTGGAAGCACCTGGATGCTGAGTTGATGGCCTTGATGGAAACCTACGACCCGGATAACCGGTACTCGTTTCCCTATCTGTGGGGCACCACGGGCATCGGTTATAACCCGGAGCGGGTGAAAGCGCAGTTGGGGAAAGATGCTCCCATCAACAGCTGGAGCCTGATCTTTGATGAAAAGTATATCAGCAAGCTCAGTCAGTGTGGTGTTGCGTTCCTGAATGCACCAACCGATGTGATTCCAGCGGCACTGAGTTATCTGGGGCTTGACCCGAACTCGACCAACAGAGCGGATTACGCCAAAGCCGAAGCACTGCTGATGAAAGTTCGTCCCTACGTCACTTACTTTCACTCTTCCCGCTCAATTTCCGACCTGGCCAATGGTGATATCTGTGTCGCCATGGGCTGGTCCGGGGATATTCTGCAGGCAGCAGACCGTGCTGATGAAGCGGACAATGGTGTAACCGTAAAGTATATGATCCCTGATGAAGGTGCTGGCCTGTGGTTTGACACCGTAGCCATTCCACAGGATGCCAGAAACCCTGAAGAGGCCCATATCTTTCTGAACTACCTGCTGCGTCCGGATGTGATCGCCAACATCACTGACTATGTGGCTTATGCCAACCCGAATAAATCCGCCACAACATTAGTGGACGACGATATTCGTGAGAACCCTGGCATCTATCCAACCGCTGAGGCAAAAAAACGGTTATTTGTCTTTAAGGTTCTGCCTTCCAGAATTAACCGTCAGGTCAACCGCCTGTTTACCAAACTGACATCCGGTCAATAAAAGCGGCAAGGGCAAGAAAGAGTGTACTCTTCCTTGCCCTTGACATATCACAGCATCGATATGATGGATCGGAACACGGACCCGGAGAGGCCAGCATAGTCCGTTAGAAAGAAGCCAAAGCCCCAGTTAATAATTGCAGTCACGGAAGACCTCCTGTTTATGAAAACAAAAACATGAAAACATGGTGTCGCCCGCTAATAGACAAAGGAACATCCATTTTGTTCACTTCATCATCAAAATTATTTCACATCAGCCAACCAAAAAACGCTGACTGACGTAAATCCATCAGCCTCCCAGAGAATCTTCAAGCTCTGCTTTCCAGATGGCCATGGCCAATGCCGGTACACGAAGGACTTTTGGCGTTGGTATCCACTTGTGGCGAATGCGGGAAAACACATCAAATCGCTCAGACATCCCCGCCATTGCTTCCGCAACCACACGCCCGGCAATATTGGTCAGTGCTACACCATGCCCCGTATAGCCATGTGCCGTGTAAATATCATTTCCAAGATGCTCAATATGCGGCATATATTCCCGGGTAACCGCAAACAAACCACCCCAGTGATACTCCATTTTCACATCATCAAGCTGTGGAAAGACCTTCAGCATCCGCTGACGCAGGCGCTCTTTGGAGTCACTGTATTCGCCATTGAACGGATGATTAACGCCACCAAACAGAATTCGGCCATCGGCAGTAGGACGGAAATAGTCAAGACTGTTGTTTAAGTCAGACATGGCCATTTTGTTGCTAATAGGCTGTCGTTTACCCAACGGTTCGGTAACGGCAATATACGAGGCCACCGGCAATACTTTGCTTTCCGCTTTCCGGTTAAGACCGTCGATGTAAGCGTTACAGGCCAGCAGAACCTGCTTCGCCTTGACACTGCCCTGCTCCGTCAGTATCCGGTTTGGACTGCCTTTGACCAGTTTGATCGCCTTGCTCTGCTCGAATACGCGAGTGCCCAGCTCGATCGCTGCGCGGGCCAGGCCCAGGGTGTAGTTGAGGGGGTGCATGTGGCCACTGTTGGTATCGAACAGTCCACCGAGGTACTTCTCGGTTGAGGTCACTTTCCGGATTTTGTCCCGATCCCACCAGGTAACGCTGGGGTAGTTATAACGGGTCTGCTTCAGCTCCAGCCAGGACTTCAGCTCTTTTACCTGACTTGGCTTGATGGCCAATTCGATATAGTTCTGCTGGAAATCACAGTCGATATTGAACTCACGGATACGATCACGAACGATATCCAGCGACTCACAGGAGAGATCCCACAACTGCTTTCCCCACTGCGGACCAAAGGTTTCATCCACCTCACGCAGCCCCAGACAGTAGCCCGCCAGACACTGTCCGCCATTGCGCCCGGAAGCGGCCCAGGAAATACGACCAGATTCCAGCAGCACCACATCAAAGCCCCGCTTGCGCAGTTCAATGGCCGCATTAAATCCGGTCATGCCTCCACCGATGATGCACACATCCGCGGTGATGTCTCCACTCAGCACCGGCTGAAGTTCCAGTGAATGCCCGGTGACCTGATAATAGGAATCGATATATTCGCCAGCTTGGCTCATTCCAGTTGCCCACTCATTGTCAAAAAACTGAACGTCAATAAGTAGTTAACCAAATGAAATCATATATTTCTGACTAAGTTGTCAATCACTCTGCGGCGTTGCAACTCCGGTCACATAGCTACTGCTATGCTCCCTACGTTGCGCCTTGCATAGTAACTGCCCACTTAGCCAGAAATATACGATTCCATTTGGCCAACTACTTAACGCAGAGCCCTGAGCGATGCAAACCAACCATTACACACTCATCGTCAGTCTCTGATTATGGCAGTATGGCTTGATCACCATAAGCGGCGTGGATTATCAGGCGGATATACGATGCTGGCAATAAGTACCCGACTGCATAAAACGGTAATTATCCTACGCATGGAACGAGACACTCTCGATCTGACTGGCAATAACGCCCGGAAACTGCGCTTGTCCCGCCCATAACCGAACCCGAATATACGTGACCTTAATTTCCACTTCCCCCCCCCCGGCCTCTGCCGCTACGATATCGCCAGCCAAGGTCATAAACACATGAATTATTTATGGTTTCAATAAAAGATGTTGCCAGGGAAGCTAATGTTTCTACGGCAACCGTTTCACGGGTAGTCAATCGCTCCCCCAACACCAGTAACGAAGTGGTGCAACGGGTCTGGCAAACCATTCGGAAGCTGGGTTATCGTCCGGTGATTGGACGACAGTCGGCAACCACTATCGGTGCGGTGGTGTCTGATGTTTCAGAACCCTTCTTTGGCCAGATGTTGAAAGGCATTGATCAGGTTGCCAGAAACCACAACAAACAGCTGTTGATCCACAATGGCCACTACAGCGAACCAACCGAGCATCAGGCTATTGAGCGACTGATCGGTCACTGCGAGTCGGCCATTGTACACAGCAAATGGTTGTCCGATGAAACACTGATAGACTTTGCCAGCCAAATCCCCGGTTTAGTGCTGATTAATCGTTACATTGAGCCCATTGCTGAGCGCTGCATCGCTCTGGACAATGTTCAGGGAGGCTACATTGCTACCCGACATCTTCTGAATAAAGGTCATCAACAGATTGGCTATTTATGTTCAGACCAATTTATCGATGACGCGCAAGATCGTCTTAAAGGTCACCACAAAGCCATGGCAGAAGCGGACATTCCTGTTGATGAACGTTATATTGCCGCCTGCCCACCCACCGAAAATGGCGGGCGACTGGGGGTTTATGACTTACTGGCAAAAGACTTACCACTGACAGCCATTATCACCTACAACGATATCATGGCCGCTGGCGCGCTGTTTGGCCTGCAGGAAAACGGCCTGCACTGTCCGCAGGACATCTCTGTCGTTGGCTATGATGATCTGGTCATTGCCCGTTATCTGCACCCGAAACTGTCCACTGTCCGTTACCCCATTGCCGTTATGGCTGAACAGGCGGCACGACTGGCCATCAGCCTGAGCGATAAGAACAGGGCAAAGGTAACAGGCCAGATAATGATGCCGACTTTTGTTGAACGCAGCAGTGTGCAAGCACTAAACCGGTATCAACAAACAGACTGACACCAGAAAATGTAACAGTTACATAAGTTTGAGCTGGATCAACACTTTTTCCCGCCTTCACAGATAAGATACATCCTGTTGAAGTATGAAAATTCTGGATAACTGTCGTCAATAATCTCACCACCAGGTGAAATGATCTGTGACTCCAGAGACAGGAAAATGATGTAGCCAACCTATGAGTAAATTCATGCAGCGCGACTGGGAAAGCCCACAAATCACCGCACGCAGCCGACTGGCAAGCCATACCCCTATGAGCAGCTGGCGCAGTGAGCCACAATCTCTGGCAGACCATGCAAGTGATTCGGTATTAAGTCTGGATGGCCAGTGGGCTTTTGCACTGTATGACTCTCCGGAACAAGTCCCTGAAACATTTTCAAGGGAGGGATCCGACCCGACACAGACCATTACCGTTCCCGGTAACTGGCAGCTACAGGGCTTCGATAAGCCCATCTATACCAACGTCAAGTATCCGTTCCCCTGCAACCCGCCCCGGGTGCCTGTGACGAACCCGACTGGCTGCTACTCCACCACATTCACCCTGCCTGAGCAGTGGCAGGAAGATAGCCAGACCCGGGTGATCTTTGATGGCGTAAACAGTGCCTTCTATCTCTGGTGTAACGGCAAGTCCGTGGGCTATTCACAGGACAGCCGACTGGCCGCCGAGTTCGATTTGACACCATACCTTCAGGCCGGAGAGAACCGGTTATGCGCAATGGTTATCCGCTGGTCCGATGGCAGCTACCTGGAAGATCAGGATATGTGGTGGCTAAGCGGCATTTATCGTTCAGTCCGCTTGCTCAATAAGCCACACCAGCGTCTGGTGGATATTCGCGTCACACCGGATCTTGATGACCGCTACGAACACGGCAAACTCACCATTGTTGCCGATACCATGAATGCCGATGACCTGGCCATTCGGGCGACGCTGTATTTGGCTAACGACGTTATTGCCACCACCACATCCGCCATTGGTACCGCACCGATGGACGAAAAAGGCGGGTATAACGATCGCACCTGCCTGCAGCTGGAGATCAACCATCCGCAAAAGTGGAGCGCAGAGGCACCCAACCTCTATCGCGTTGTGGTCACGCTGACGGATCCGCAAACAAACAGCGATATTGAAAGCGAAGCCTACGACGTTGGATTCCGTAAGGTAGAAATCAAAGATGGCCTGCTGCAATTAAATGGTCAGCCACTAATGATTCGTGGTGTGAACAAGCACGAGCACAACCCGGCGACCGGTCATTTTGAAACGGTAGACGATGTTCGTGAACACCTGATACTGATGAAACAGCATAATTTCAATGCTGTGCGCTGTTCACACTATCCGCACCAACCGGCATTCTATCAGCTGTGTGACCGCCTGGGCCTCTATGTGGTTGACGAAGCCAATATTGAAACCCACGGCATGACCCCCATGCGCAAACTGGCCGACGACCCGATGTGGGCCAATGCGTTCCTGGAGCGGATGATGCGCATGGTGGCGCGGGACTTTAACCACCCATCCATCATCATCTGGTCACTGGGTAATGAATCAGGCTACGGTGCCGCCCATGATGCCATGTACCAATGGACCAAACGGACCGACCCGTCTCGCCCGATACAGTATGAAGGTGGTTGTTCCGATACCCCCGCAACAGACATCATCTGCCCAATGTATGGTCGTACTGATGAGGATCAGCCACAGCAGTTCCTGGGCAAAAACAAATGGGCATTGACCAAGTGGGTCGGCATGCCCAACGAAACCCGGCCAATTATCCTGTGTGAATATGCCCATGCCATGGGCAACAGTCTGGGCGGTTTTGCCGAGTATTGGGATGCGTTCAGAAAGCACCCCCGCCTGCAAGGTGGTTTCATCTGGGACTGGGTGGACCAGGGACTGGACAAGTTCGACGACAATGGTCAGCATTTCTGGGCATACGGCGGTGATTTTGGTGACAAGATCAACGATCGCCAGTTTTGCATCAATGGGCTGGTATTCCCGGATAAAACACCGCACCCGGCACTGTTTGAAGCCAAAAGAGCACAGCAGCCGTTTACTTTCGAATTAGTGGCAACCCGACCACTCACCGTGAAAGTCACCAGCGAAGCCTGCTTCTGCGCCACCGACAACCATCAACTGGTGTGGCAGCTAATGGCGGGCGAAGAAGCTCTGGTTGCTGGCGAAGTCACGCTGAATATTGCGCCCCACTCCTCAGAACTGCTGGTACTGTCTGAGCAGTCACTGACCATCAGCGGCAAACTGCCACGACTGGATCTCTCTATTATCCAGCCTGAAGCAACCGACTGGTCCGAAGCCGGCCACGAAGTCGCACGCCAACAGTTTATGTTGACGGGATCGCTGACCCATCAAGCGGTTACTCCTCGCTTGCCAACCTCTGCGGTCATCAATGAGGCCGACAGCAGCTTTATCGTCAATGCGGCAGAAAACAGCTGGACGATTGATCGTAACATTGGCCAGCTGGTGAGCTGGGTAAAAGACGGTAAAGAACAACTGCTTACCCCGTTGGCAGACAATTTCTACCGGGCACCGTTGGACAACGATATTGGTGTCAGCGAAGTTGACCGTCCGGACCCTAATGCCTGGATGCCACGCTGGGAGCGGGCCGGATTAAACAACCTGCAACACCGCTGCCTGCTGGTTGAATGTGATGCCAAGAAAGGGCTTGTTCTGGCTCACCATGGCTATTTCCACCCGGAACAACCGGAAAAAGAGATTCTGCGCAGCGTATGGACCTATCATTTTGCCGCCAACGGCAGTGCCCGTATCGATATTGAGGTCACTGTTGATGGTGATATGCCGCCTATGCCCCGCATCGGTGCCTGCCTGAGACTGAAGGAACAACCGGCACAAGTGAACTGGTTTGGCCGTGGGCCCCACGAAAACTATCCGGACCGCAAGTTAAGCGCGGATATCGGACACTGGGAGCAGTCCCTCAAGGCCATGCACACGCCTTACATTTTCCCAAGCGACAATGGTCTGCGGTGCGATACCCAGGCGCTGATGCTGGGCGATATCCGGGTAACAGGACAGTTCCATTTCAGTGTCAGCCCATACGGCCAGGCACAATTGGCAAGGGCAACACATACCCACGAGCTTCAGGAAGAAGAAGGCATTTTTGTCTATCTGGATGGCTTCCACATGGGTATTGGTGGTGATGATTCCTGGACGCCGAGCGTTCGCCCTGAGTACCTGTTGACTCAACCGATGTACCAGTGGTCGTTCGAACTGTCGTGATCACACGTTCATAACCCTGAATCCACAGTGATACGGGGTTATGACCAGCAAGCTTTGAAACACCCTGAGACGGTTAATGGTTCAGAATTAACCATCTGCCGGGATTCACTACATTTTATTGCTGCTGCTAAACAGGGGGGTTAACGATTCATTCAATGGAGGGTTAATTCAGATGCAATTCTCAGGTATCTTCCTGTTCCCCTGGATTGCTAAAGTAGTCAATCGTCGTTTGATGTGGCCCCTGGCCTGCGGCTTTCCGATTCTGTGCAGCTCCGTACTCTACTTTTCCAGCGTGATTGCCCCGGAAAGCGCCATTCTGGTAGGTCTGGCCGGTGCTGCTCTGAAATTTGGCAACGGTCTGTTCAATGGTCTCTCTACGGTTATGCTGGCTGATCTGGTGGACTACGGCGAAGCCAAAACCGGCTTGCGCAGCGAGAGCATTATCTTTTCAGTGCAAACCATGCTGGTGAAATGTGCCGGTGCCATGGCAGGTTTCCTGATTGGTTTTGGTCTGACGTTTATCGGCTATGTGCCCAACGTTGTTCAGACACCGGAAACCATTGTCGGACTGAAAGTACTGATGATCCTGATTCCCGCAGTACTGATTGCCCTGAGCGCCATCATCTATAAAAAGACTTATCGTCTGGATGCCCGCCTCAGCAAGGATGAAAGTGCTGTAGCTGCTAGTGTCTGAAGACCGGTAGTTCACAAATAACCTGTTTTTGTGCCCCCCTTATGTGGGGGTATTTTTGTTGAATAGTCAGAACCATTTCTTACGAGCACATTGTGATGAGCAAACCGTTAATTCACCTTTTCACAGACACCACCAGCCTGGTGATCAAGGCAGGCACATCCCTTCCGGGGTATTACTGCGCTGTTTGGTCATATGGGGGTAGAGCTCGACCCGGCCAGTGCTTCAGAGGAAGAGAAGCGCTCCTTTGCCAAATACATTGCCCTGCACAAGTCCTTAAGACACCTGTTGCATACCGGTGATCATTTCCGCTGCGACACCGCCCATAAAGCGTCACAGGGCTGGGGAGTTGTTATACCAACTCCACCTTCTAAATATGAACTGCGCAGCCATTTTGAACCGCTGGATCTTCGTTGGAATTCCTCGCAATAGCCCTGCTATTACTCGTCATTCCGCCTTGCCCAGCGGTCCAAAATGACTTGCTCGTTATCATATTTAGAAGGTGGAATTGGTATTAGCACCGATAAGCAGGAAGCCGTGGTGATGTTCGCCCAGCTGGATATGCCTGAGTATGCCATGTCCGCCACTGTGCAAATTCCCGGCCTGGACCCGGAAAAAGACTATAAGGTTCAGGTATTGGAAAAAAGTTCTTCCGATATTTACATGAAACAGTGTCCGCCCTGGATGACAGAGCCTGCCATTATGAGCGCCGCCCTGCTTGAACAGGTAGGTCTGATGATGCCAGTGATGCAGCCGGAAAGTGCACTGCTGATTAAGATTACGCAGGTTTAAAGTTAATACGATAACTGGCAACGTCCCGGGTTTTCAGATTTTGTCTGGAAACCCGAGTTTTTCAGCACCATAAAGTTTGTCACCGAATCCCCAAAAAACAGCCTGGGTTTCTGGCAAAACTGCAACTCTGGCAAAACTGCAACTCTGGCAAAAGCACAACTCTGGCAAAAACACAATGATCTCTCTATTATCCGTACTCAATTAAAAAGCATGGATAAAATTAAAAGTCAGCTTATGCCAATTCTTTCATTTCTTCTCGGAGTGCTCCTGACGTGGCTGTTTATGTCAGGCCTGATGGCTCAGGGTCTGGCACTGTTGATACGTATCTGGTGGCCATCGTCAAGCCGCGAGCGCGAGTTGAAGGTTGATCAGTGGCTGTTGAATAACCCGTTACAGCCCTCCTCCGGCTGGCGCTTGCTGGGTTACTGGAGAGACACGTCCCAATACCGGCAGGCCTGCTCGGAAATGGCGGGGTTACTGGCCGACAAAGTCTGTCTGTCCAGTCAGGATGAAGTCCTTGATGTCGCTTTCACCAGCCATGATCAGTTGCTGGTCTGGTTGGATTATTACCAGGTTCAGCACCTGACGGCAATCGCCAGTGATGAGCAACAGATGGTCCAGGCACTGGAGTATTGCGGGCATTTCAATACGCTTAAACTGGTGCGGGGTGGTGACAAGTCACTGGCAGAACGGCCAGAGAATAGCTGCGACAAGTTAATCGGCCTGGACTGCGTTTACCATCTGGAGTCCCGCTCTCATTTTTTCAGCCATGCCAGGAAAGCACTAAGGCCGGGAGGCACTCTGGTGTTTACCGATATGGTGCTGGCCCGGCCATTTCAGGACCGCCGGGAACAGCGCCTGGTAAACAAGCTTGGTCGTATATCAGGACTCCTGGTTGAAGATATGCCCGTCAAAGAGACCTACGAAAACCTGCTTAACCAGCATGGGTTTGAGCAGGTTGAGATTCTGGATATTACCGATGATGTCCTTTCCGGTTTCTGTTTCTGGTTTGGCCAACACTACCAGAGCCTTTCAGCATTCACACGTTCCAAGATGTGGATCAGGCTGCGACTGCAAGTCTGGTTTATTCGCTGGATGCTTCACCGGGAGCAACTGCGCTATCTGATGATTATTGCCCGCTGACAGGCTCATATAGTTTATCCACAGCTTTTGTGGATAAACTTGTGACAACATTCGGGATAGTTCACAAACACCTGTCAATTCAGGCCACCCGGACAGATTGATTAAAAAATAATCAGACCGCCTACTGGCATCCGTTCAAGTCTGTTTATTCACGGACAATAAACGAATCTTCTTAATAATGACCCGATCCCGTGTTATGACAAAATCACTGCTCTGGGTATACAGTTTGATTTCTGCATCCACTGCTTCGCGAAGTTTCACCCGACCTGCCGCCTGCCCCTGAAGGTTAATGCGGGTAGCACCGGGCTTAATCTTCTCAAGGTAGCGTTCCATGGACGTAAAAAACCGCAATGCAACCGGAATAATGTGTGCAGGCAGCAGGTTTGCCTCTGCCATCTCCTTGTGAATACCAATCTTAAGGGGCCTTGGATCCGAAACATTGAAGGCACCGGGCCAGATAATTCGCACCAGACGCAGCGCCTCAGAGTTCATTACGTCGCTTTCCGGCCGGTTATGCAGCCTCTCAAGAATTTTCCTGCCCTCTTCCGGAAGCGCTTGATTCATAGGGGAACCGGAAACATCCTGTTCAGAGGCCAACTGCTGTTCCTGCTTCTGGATGCCCTGGTCAGAAATATTACTGTCTTCTGCTGTCATCGACTGCCTTGCCCAAATAACACTCGGCATCCCGGGAAAATGCTACCACTCCCCTGAGATGCCCTTGAAAACCAACACCAAACCAGCCTGAGCCAGCGGGAGCACTATAATGACGGATTCAGCCCCGCCATAAAAGTGTAATTTATCAACAAACCGTACCAATCATAAGACAAGTACTGAAGAACAGGTCATTTTGGGCGACAGCAGACGAATGTTGAGCAAGTACGTGAATCAGAAGGGGCATAACCGGTTCTTCCTGCCCCCTTTGTGGCAGGCAATAAAAAAGGCAGTACCGTAAAGCACTGCCTTTTATATGGATCGCCCAAATAAAAACTGAGTTTTACAGAGGACGGATATCTTCAGCCTGCAGACCTTTCTGGCCCTGAGTAACACGAAACTCAACGCGCTGGCCTTCAGTCAGGGTTTTGAAGCCTTCGGTAGCAATCTGACGGAAGTGGGCAAACACGTCAGGTCCACCGTTTTCCTGGCTGATAAAACCGAAACCTTTCTCGTCATTAAACCACTTAACGGTTCCTGTAGAGGTAGACATACTCATATCCTGATATTCAAACACTATAGGGTGACTTTGTGGGCAAAGCCGTTTAGCTAGAAGTTTTATTTTTGTTTATGAAGGATATGCAGAGAGACTACGCTCGGAACATCAAATCTTTTCATAAAAAAACTAATATCACTTTTAACGGTCCCTATCATACAGACTCTCGTCAGAAAACTCATCAGTGATTACCTTATCTTGAAATAATTCCTGCCTCCATGAACCGGACAGCAGTGAGTAGTCGTAGCGTACACCTAAGGAATTTCAGGTACAGAATGGAACTCTACAGCACATCAGTAGTCGCTGCTCTGGGCAGCGAGTGATAGAACCTGTTGTGCCTTGCATAGTAACTGCCCACTAAACCAAAAATATACGATTCCATTGGCCAACTACTTAATGGCCACTTTGGAGAGGGCAAACAGGGCGTTTCAAGGCATGTTTTTTTACACCAGCTGTATCGGTGTCAGTTTCATCGAGTCAACGACTAATGCTGAAAGGGGGAACTTTTATACGAATCAGTGGTCTTTGGCTGTAATTCAACAGTTCAATAATTCTAATGGACACATTCAATCTGAACCTGGATCCCGATCTTTTTTATGCCAATTTACAGGGTTTTCCAGATGAATTTTTAACACTAAACGACATTTTCAGCTCATCGCCATGCATGGCTGGTTATTCTGTACACAGGCATGACTCACCCCTTGACGAATATTTCAATCAGGAAGTCACAAACCAGGAGCCACCTTCTCCACGGTCACTGAATGACTTTTCAATTTCTCATTTACCATTTGCTGAAAATGCATCAGCTCATTTTTCTCAGCCACCACCCCGTCCGGTTGCTGTGGTTCGCCCATTGAATAAAAACACAGAACAGCCAGGGCATACCGTAACTTCTGGATTTACAGGCACTGAATCTTCCAGTTCTGATGAACCTCAGCCACCTGCGCCTGAAGTGGCCAGTGCTTCTGAAAAACGCAAGACGAACAAAGCCAAATACCAGGCCAAATACAAAGCATCCGAAAAAGGCAAGTTGAGCAGAGCCAGATACTTCAGATCCGAAAAAGGCAAGGCGTCCAAAGCCAGATACACTTCATCCGATCAAGGCCGGGCGAACAACGCCAGGTACAACTTATCCGATGAAGTCAAGGCAAATAGAGCCAAAAGGCACGCCAGGCATGCTACATCCGCTAAACGCAAAACGTACCTGGCCAAATACGAAGCATCCGATAAAGCCAAGGCATACAAAGCCATCAGAAATGCCAGATCAAACGCCTATACATCTGCCATAAGAAAAGGCTTCAGCGAAACATTGGCCAGGGAGAAAGGAGAGTTGGCAGCTAAGGCCAAAAGAGCAGAATTATCATCAGTGCTGCCTCTTGCCACTGTTAATTAGACTGGCTGAAGGAATATTTGTACCGAATTCACCTTCTCAACATGAACTGTCCAGACAGGGTTTTATTCTGAAAGCAAACGCATCAACCTACTCCCGCCCAAAGCCTGCTGGCCGTGTTGCCCAGCCAGCTGGTTCCAGGGGGATTCCTGATCGCTCAAGAAGTACATTTAACGGTAAAAGAGTCTCAAACCATCCGTCTTATAGAGGTAGAGCTCCCACCCTGGATGTCGGCAAACGTGTTGAGGACGCCTTTTGGGATAAAAACCCATTAAAGGAACGTCACATCTCCTCGGCCGCTGTGCTTGGCACCTATAGAAATGATAAAACGTCTCTCAGAGGTGGCTTCTTTCTGCAAAAGCTCTGCTTACAGAACATTCTACACGGCAATAAAAAAGTGTCCCCGGACCAGGTCATTCAGGAATTCAATCGGAAACCAGATGGTAACAAGCAGTGCAGATTAGCGATGGTCCGCTTCAAAGCGGAATGTTGCCTGAGGGGCCTGCTGTTAAATGGACGACAGGTCTCACCGGATACGGTGATTAATGATTTTAAGGCAGTCAGGGCACCACTGGAGCTGGCGCGCTTTAGGGCAGAATGTTGCCTCAGGGGATTGCTGTTGAATGACCAGCTGGTCACAACGGACGATGTGGTTGAGCATTTCCCGGATAGTCCGGAGGGCAAATTGGGGATGGCCCGGTTTAAGGAACAATGCTGCCTGATGGGCAAGTTAGTGAATGGCCGTCAGGTCACACCGGATACGGTAGTTAAGGGTTATCAGGCCACCAAAGCAACACTTGAGCTGGGGCGCTTTATTGAACAATGCTGCATCAGAGGGCTGCCACTCAATGGCCAGCGAGTCACACCAGCTACGGTGGTCAGGGAATATCAGTCAGCCGGAGCCTACCTGGAGCTGGCACGCTTCAAAGCGAATTGTTGCCTGAAGGGCTTGCCGTTGAGTGGCCAGCAGGTCTCACCGGATACGGTAGTTAAGGATTGTCAGGTAGCCAATGCAACATTGACGCTGGCACGCTTTAAGGAAGAATGTTGCCTGAGAGGCCTGGCGTTGAATGGCCAGAAGGTTACACCGGAGGCGGTGGTTGAGGATTTTCAGAAAGCCGGAACCACACTGGAGCAGTCCCGTTTCAAAGCGGAATGTTGCCTGAGGGGCCTGTTATTGAACGGCCAGCAGATAACACCGGATGAGGTGGTCAGGGATTATCAGGCAGCCGGTGCAACTCTGGAGCTCGCCCGTTTCAAAGCGGAATGCTGCCTGAGGGGCCTGGAGTTAAACGGCCAGCAGGTTGCACCGGATGCGGTGATCACGGTTTACCCTGACAGTCCCGAAGGCAAATTGGGCAGAGCAATCTTCAGGGTACAATGTTGCCTGAGAGGGCTGCTGGTGAATGGCCAGCAGGTCAGACCGGATTCGGTGGTTAAGGATTTCCCGGATAGTCCGGAAGGCAAACTGGGAATAGCGCGCTTTAAGGAAGAATGTTGCCTGACAGGCCTGGCGTTGAATGGCCAGAAGGCGACACCGGATGCAGTGGTTAAGGCTTTCCCGGATACGACAGAAGGCAGACTGGGAATAGCGCGCTTTATGCAGGAATGCTGCCAGAGGAGACTGGTATTGAATGGCCAGCAGGTGACACCGGATGCTGTGGTTAAGGCTTTCCCGAATAGTTCAGAAGGCAGGCTGGGAATAGCGCGCTTTAAGCAGGAATGCTGCCTGAGGAAACTGGTACTGAATGGCCAGCTGGTTACCCCGGATGAGGTGTATAAGAATTTTCAGACGGCCAAAGCGACACTTGAGATCGCACGCTTCAAAGAAGAATGTTGCCTGAAGGGGCTGCTATTGAATGGCCAGCAGGTAACACCGGAGACGGTGGTGAAGGATTATGAACGTGGTGGCTGGTTGCTCGAAAGAGCTATTTTTTATTCTCTACTGGCATTGCATGCCAGAGAGTTGAATGGCAACTATCTGGATAACCAGAAAGTGCTAGAAGCATTTAATGAAGTACCTGGCGATCATTCTTCACGACAAACGATGTATCTGATTCAAAGGCTGAATCAATCCCAGGGATATGATGAAACCAGCGAAGCTCAGGATATCATTCAAAAAGCCTGGCAACTATTAAACAACGTATCGCTCAAAGATGAGCAACATCGGCTGCAATGTATCTTGAAATTCATGGCTATGCAGAATGAATTGACTATCGATCATCAGGAAGTGTCAGCAGAACAGGTGTTGCAATCCATCAAAAAACTGAGGAACTCATTTCAGAATTCACGCGTACATTTCTTCTTCCTGGCACACTGCTATATCACGAGGCAGTCTATTGATGGACTGAAAGTCCATAAGGACCAGGTACTTGGCTGTCTTCAGAGTTTTCCGGAAGGAAGCAAACTGCGCCATGATCTAGGCTTCTGGTTTGAACAATACAGCTACGAAGCCCATTGTGTAAAAAACACCGGACATCGACATAGAGATAACCTCCCCGACCTGATTCCCAATATAGAGAACGCCGGCCGAACAACGAAATACCGGGGTGAAACAGACCATACGTGTGCCACTCAGGGCATTACCACCAATGGGGCACAAACTCTGAAGCAATGGTCAACAACTGGCAGAGCGGATTTCCCGGAAAATCCGGTTCTGCGGTTAAATGCGCTAACACTGAAAACACTGGAGATTATTCAGGAAATCAATGTTTCTTATAGCAATACCCCAATTCTGATTACCGGTTCTTATGCGCGTTTTTTACAGGACCACTGCTCATTATTTAATGATATTGACATTATCTGCTCAACAGAGGAGCCCGCCAGAATACTCTTTGCAAAGCTAGAGGCACTGAACACCACAGACTCAGACATTCCCAAAAGCATCACCATCTGGCAACTCCCGG
The DNA here is from genome assembly GCF_049310265.1 of Endozoicomonas sp. ALB091. NCBI lineage: Bacteria > Pseudomonadati > Pseudomonadota > Gammaproteobacteria > Oceanospirillales > Endozoicomonadaceae > Endozoicomonas > Endozoicomonas sp. ALB091. The sequence continues at coordinate 530,500 of NZ_JBLYNQ010000006.1, forward strand.
GATGTCCGGAGATTAAACTACCAAAAACCTACAATATTCATCTCAGGGACGCGGATCTGTGTATGAAAGCCATGGGGCTTCAGGTCAGTGTTGACGACAGATTAACCCATGAAAATACAGCACCATTGGCCCTCCACGTTCCCGGTGTTGCGAGGCCGGTACTGTGTTTGTCGTTTGCTGATGAAACAAAGTTACTGAACGATACGCTGGAATACCTCGCTGAAAACCTGGATCCGCTGACCAGGCAACTACAAAGAGGGGCAGTATTTGACCTGCAACGAACCATTCTTTTTAACGACCCCCAAAATATCGAGGAGCGTATTTATGGCTTGCTTATTCGCTCTCTGCTTACCCTGAATAAAGCCAGGCAGTTTATCGATCTGCACTCTGAAGGCAAACCCGGAACACCTGACTGTCTGCCTGAATATCGTCAAGTACAACAACAACGCCTGCACACGCTTACGGCACTTCTTCAAAAAAAATTGGCTGGCCATGTTTGCCGCAGTGGTTTCGAGCACAGAATTAACAACTGGCTGTCGACCAATCAGTATGTGAGTGATTATGAAATCAAAAAGAAGGATTTTATCAAATCACTGCTTGTGATGATGCATTCGGCATAAGATCTGGCACACTCAACAGTGACTCCAAAGTGCTATCCGTAGCACTTAATCTTTGGAATTATCTTAATCCTGTAAAATGCAGCCATTTTCAGAATGAGCTTATGCAATACTATATAATCCATGCGGTCAGTGTATAAGCTGTATTTTTGTCAATGTATCAGCACCAACCCGAGGTAGTTTAATATGAAAGTATTCACTCAAATTTTTGCAAATGGCATATCTATCAAAGGCCATGGCACTAATAGCGTCAATGATTTTGTAGGTGGACTTGTTCCGGTAAATATTGAAAAAATGCCCTTTTTCCTTACCAGCCACTTGATATGAAAAACTGACAATGGCGTGTTCATTTTGCTTCATCTCAAGTAACTTCTGCTCACATGAAAATATCAGATCATCATGTTCTCCTTCAAACAACTCCAGTTTCAGTGTTTTTTTTCCCAAGTACATGTCATCAAGTTTGCCATAGACAGTCAGTGTTGATAGTGGTGCTGGTGCATTGAATTCATCACAAAGAATGGGCTGAAACGTTTTATTCTCCAGGTAATGAAAGACCCTCATAGCAACAAACCCACAATTGGCTTTACATTCTGCCTGGTTAATATTGGCAAGAATATCCATGTTCTGCTCCTCAAGCCTATCAGTTTGAGATGCAGTTATATTACTGCTTTGATTTTGTGCGGATAAACAGTCAGAAATCATACATTAGATCAGTGAAGCCGGAATGGGTCGGTACTCTCATTGTTAGCATTAACTTCTTTAAGCGTTAACCAACACAGTGATGTTTTATGCCATTGACCCGCCTCCCAATGCCATGAGGACTATGCCTCTGCGCTCTATAAAAGAAAGTTCATTCTGGTGGCGGTGTAAATGAAGTTTGAGGCCTTTGAGACTGGCTGATTTACGTTGACACAAACTACACTGGTAGGGATACCTTTCTGCTGACAGCTCCTCCTGCCGAATAGGGGCATGTTTGGCACAGTTATTGAGTAGACCTTTCCCCTGGTTGAACAGCAATCCCCTGCATGATAGCTTGATATTGTTTCCAAATATTATTTTTTTCCGCTATTTGAGACCTGAGCTCTATCTCTAACCTGTTTTTTTCCGTTATTAGAAATCTGTTTTCTAACTCCAACCTGTTCTTTAACGCTACAATAGCCCTGTTCTCTAACTCAAGCTTGTTTTTTCCCATTATTAGAGACTTCTTCTCTAACTCCAGCCTGTTTTTTTCAGACTTCAACATTTTCACTTCATTGGCAACAGCCTGTTTATTAGCCATTACCCCTTTTCTATATCCTGCTTGATGACGCCTGTTTTTTTCCGCTCTTCTAATATACCTCACGAAACTTTCAACTTCCTTGCTATTTTCTTTCTTGAGAAGCAGATTAAGCTCTTTAGTTGATATCTCAGAAAGTTCCTGACGCGTATACTCTCTATTACCTATAAAAATTTTCTGAGCTGTTTTTTTCAGTGAGTTTTGATCCGTTAAGCCAGCTTCTGTCATTTTGCAGCTTTTGTCTCTGAGATCTGCAGCGACAGAATTATCACACTCTGCTTGACGTTTGACTCCCATGGCTAAGGCCCACTCGTCAATGCTTACCTTTCTGCAAAACGATTTTGAAGCCAGCGTTGCTTGCCTCGAAACAGTCTTGGTCGTCTTGAGAGACATATCGCCAGTATGTGGGCCTACCCCAGTCGCATCGACATTGGCTTGATACATTTATTGACCACCTTTTCTATTGACCACCTTTTACCGATTTTTTCTATGATTTTATTTGAGTTTTAATTAACGCCCCCTGAGGCTAGCTTGAATTTTATATCTGTCCAGTACCCAGATCGGGTAGAGATTCAAGCAAAGACCGAAGGTTCTGGAGCCACATGATGTCGTCTAAGGTTTGCACCGCTGTGTTTTCAAACAGAATATCCATCATCTGTTGTTCATTTTCGGTGAGGTGTGATGGGTCAAAGGGTCTTTCCGGATGATTGAATGGAAGATCAAAAACACTTAACTCCCCACAGTTGCCCTGATGCAATCTGAACTCGATAACGCAATAACTTGTTTCCTTAATTGTTGTTAATTCATAGAGGAAATAATATTTGTCATTGCGCTTGGGCAGAACAAAATCTCGCAAGTAACCAGCTGCCTTGCCCGGATCAGGCAATATCAGTTTTTCATTATCTCTGGTGACAATATAAGGAGTTGATAAAAAAGGGCTATACACATGGTGTTTACCGTGCTGTTGCCTTATTTTGAGGACTTTAAACAGTTCCCGGACTTCGTGAAACAGCCATTGCTCCAACTTTTCATAGGCGGTGCGTTTTTCAGGAAATTCTTTCCAGCCACCGTAGTCCAGAAATATCAGTATTATGACCTTGTACAGGTCGTTGTCCCGATCTCTATTAATGCTTGTGACCAACTCGTTAACGGTCTCATCTGATAGCAGTTGAAACACCTCCTGAAGCTGGCCAGCTCGGATGCACAAAGACACATGGCGGATAACTCTTTGACCACCACGCGTTCTGGTCGTAAAACCGTAGTTAATTATTTTCAGACAGTTGTACGACCAGTGCATTAAGACAGGCAGTGTATTTTCATGTTCCGTTTTTATTCCGAACTCCCTCAACAGAGCGGTAGCGATCTCTTTTGCTTCACACCAACCGGCGGCATCAAGCAGTGAATAGAGTTCCGTTTGCCGGGGGATATTCGCAAGTTGTCTGATATTTTTGAATTCTACAAAAAAGCTGGTCTGTTTGTAATAGTCCCAGCCGACCTCCCGATCCGGTATCTTTATTAATGTCAGAGGTCCTTTGCCGGTCGAGGTGCTGACCTCCGCTTGATTCAGCAGCCCATAGTTAATACCCTGGTCGTGTCTGAGGGAGGTCGGCTCATAGACTGCCGTTAATTGCAAAAGAGTACAGGTACGCTCGTCAAACCCATCGAGGCTTTCCAGCCATCGATTGTATTGTTGGATCAGTTCTTCCAGCGCCATGCCGGTCTCTGAGGGGATGGTTGCCAGCATTTCAAACAGCTTCTCTACCAGCTCACATAAACGCAATTTGACCAGCGTCTCCGATAACAGCGGTGCCAGCACCGTCTCCAGTATTGCCAGTATTTGCTCCCCACCCGTTTGATCAATGGTCAGACTCATTAATGGGTAGCCAAAGTGACATCCGAGGGTTTCCGCAAGTACTGTGCCTTTTCTGAGGGCGATGCCAGGAGCTGTGACTGTGACGTTGTTGGACTCATACTCCATACCAATGAGTCTGGTATTGTTGACTACCGGAGGAAGGCCCAGTATTTGGCTGATATCCCGGTTGAAATACCGACGCTGAACGGCATGGTCAGCCTCAAGAGGTCTGCTACTGTGGGCGGCCGGAACATTCGTTGCAATTGTCGTTGGTAACATAGGCAATGATGGTGGTTGCTCTTTTTCTGATTCAGTGCGTATTGCACCCCCGTATAACAAAAAACAGAAATAAAAAATATAATTTATATTCTTTTTTATTCGACAGCAGGGGGGATGAAAAGTTCATTTAGTAGAGTGTCAAATGTACGGAAAGGAAACCTCTGACTATCAGTGCAAGACGGCTCACAGCATTTGGATACTGCCGTTTTTTCCAAAGATCAGGCTGCCTGAGAGCATGTTGCCGCTGTGGATGTCCCGGTTTTGCACTGTGGATGTCCCGGTTTTGCATTGCATCACACACTCGCCCGCAGATGGAACTTTTTCGCAAACTCAGGTTCTATTAAGACTTAGAAGAGAGGGAAATATAAGAACTATCTTATGCCATTCGATGTTCCATGTAATCAAGCAGGATTATCGTCCAGAGTTCCACTGCAATTAGCAGAATCAACACCTGACCAACAGCTACAAACTGGCTATTTCAACTGCTTGCCCGTTGAGGTTATTCAACATATCGCAAATAAACTGACACTGCCCGACGCGCTCCGGCTCAAGCAGACATGCCATAATGCCAACAATTCTATTGATCAAAAGATTATCGAAGATTTAAGGCATCGAATTCAGTTCAAAAATATGAAAACAGTAGTACATTCGAGCAAATATGAGAGTTTAAAATCAATCTACAATTCAGGCAAATTTGATCATTTTTTTAAACGATATGTATACGACCAACACTCAGGACTTGTTAAAGATCCAGAACGAGTAGATATTAAATGTTTCCTGGCAATTATGGAGCTGGGTAACGCAACCACTAAATACAAAGATGAAAAATATACAATGTACACAGGACTATTTGAAAATGGGCATGTTTTTCTTATTGCACCTCGTCAATCCTCCAGTATTGAAGAGGATACAAATGCAAACAACCCCAACAAAGTTTTATTTAACGGAAATACATCCAGTGTAAATGTTGAAGCTATTTATTCGGGTAGAAGTTTTCAGGAAGTAAAGAAACTGGTAAACATAGTGCATAGTAACACTCCGCTATCAATACACATCTCTCATATTCTTGAGCACGAGTATCAGTAAGAGGCTGTTTTAAAACTACTTAAGCCTTCGCAGAATTATGCGAATCATGCATATATAAACGAAGGCTTCTGAACTCCTTGGCAACTGTTCATAGTCTTTAGACAGTTCCCTTTTGGGCTTACAGCGATAAAACCACTCTTCAAGGTAACCTCGGTAACCACAATCAGCCCAGACTTTCTGGATTTTTTTAAAATGTTTCTTAAGGTGATCACGTGGTCGTCCATTCTTTGGAGTATCATAGCCAGGGTCAGGAAACAGTGGTTCAAGGATTGCACACTCGTTATCAGTCAGGTCGGAAGGGTAAGTAGCTAACCATATGAAATCAGATACCGTAGTTATAGACGACTTTAGATTTTTATCCTGGGTTAATGATCAGTAACTTTTACAACAGGCTCTGAGTTGTTGAAACTCATCAAAAAGGAAAACTGAAGGAGCATATCACCCCTTCAACATATCAAACACCACCCGTGCAAACCCTCTGGCCAGCTCCGGGTTGGACAGGTACTGCAACATCATCTCCTGGTGAGCTTCGTTGCTGTCCATCACCGCATCATCAATGGCCTTCGGGAAATCCCCCAGCAAGGCCTGTTCAGCGGTGTTATTGGCAATCTGTTTCATCACCGTGTCGTTTTCCGCCAGCTTGTCCCGAACGGTATAGGCATAATTGATCAGGTCCGCATCCGACAGGTTGTCGGTAATAAACAGCTCATTCAATCGGGTAAGAATCTGCGACAGAAACTCCTCTTTCTTATCCTTGGGTTTGGCAGTACCCATATCGCTGCCCGGTTCCAGTTTGTACTCGGGACTGTCTTCCTTAAGCTGAATGTCCTGCTGCCGGATTTTGGCAAGACGATAGTGGCTCATCACCACGTTATCAAGGTCAATATCATCTTCGTCCAGAACCTGTTCCCGGAGCAGCGGCCGCAGGTAGCGGGCAAACAGGCTGAGCTGTTCCAGTTCAATATCATCGTAATCGACAATCTGGGACATAAACTCGTAGTAACGGGTATAGCTGCCCAGATCTTTCTTGAAAATCTCCAGCCGGTCTTTTTCCTGCTTGCACTCCTTCAGGCTGTTTTCCCCGTTGGCGATCAGCACCGCATCGCCGGACTTTTTCATCCGGTCCAGCATATCCCTGGCCTGCTCATAAGCCGCCACCGCAGAGCTGTAACGCTTCTGCCACCGTTCCACCGCAGGCTTACAGATATTACTGACAGCAGCATTGCTTTTCTTTCGGGTCAGGAAGGCTTCGCAGAACCGCTCCACTTCATTCCAGGTAAAAATGCCACTGGCCCGCAGCTTTTCATGCAGCTCAAAGATTTTGTCCGGGTCAGACACATCTGCCAGTTCTGCTGTCTGGTAGTAAGGCTGGAAGGCAGCCAGAATATCGTCCGGCTCATTAACAAAGTCCAGCACAAAGGTGCCGCTCTCCGCCTTGCCGGGATAAGTGCGATTAAGGCGGGAAAGGGTTTGCACACACTCCACACCACCCAACGGTTTATCCACATACATGGCGCAAAGCTTGGGCTGGTCAAAACCGGTCTGGAACTTATTGGCCACCAGCATAATCTGGTAATCGTCGGTATCGAACGCCTTACGCATATCCCGTCCTTTGAGGCCGGGGTTCATATTTTTTTCCGTAAATTTCTCATCAAGAATGGCGGCACTGTCCGGATCATTCTGGTCGAACTGCACCTCACCGGAAAAGGCCACCATCACGGCAATGGAACTCTTGTGTTCAGCCAGGTACTTCTCAAAGGCCAGCTTATAGCGTACCGCTTCCTTGCGGGAGCTGGTCACCACCATCGCCTTGGCCTGACCACCCAGCAGTCCCATAACATGTTCCTGAAAGTGCTGGACGATCACCTTCACCTTCTGGCTGATATTGTGCTCATGGAGGCGTACCCAGCGCCCCACCTTCACCTTGGCACGTTTGCTGTCCACTTCCTCATCGGTAGCGGCAATCTTCTGGGCCAGCTTGTAGGCAACTTTGTAATTGGTGTAGTTCTTCAGCACATCCAGGATAAAGCCTTCTTCAATGGCCTGTCGCATGGAGTACACATGGAATGCCCGGGGCAGGTTCTTCTTTGAAGGTGGTTCATCCGGATTAGCCAGCCGACCAAAAGTTTCCAGCGTCTTCGCCTTTGGCGTAGCTGTAAAAGCAAAATAACTGAGATTGCCGCTCTTCCGTCGTGCGGCAACAGATGCATTCAACTTGTCTTCTGCCGATAGCTCTGCTTCTTTTGCTTCACCATCCACCATCAACACTTTTTTCAACTTCCTGGCAGTATCGCCCGTCTGGGAAGAGTGCGCCTCATCGGCAATAATGGCATAACGACGTTTCTGCAGATTGGTACTGCTCTCAATAGCTGCCAGTACAAACGGAAAGGTCTGTATGGTCACGATAATAATCGGCTGGGCATTTTCCAGGGCACTGGCCAGCTTCTCTGATTTGGAGCCCTGCCCTTCTTTACTGTTAATACGCCCCACCACCCCATCGGCGTGTTCAAACTGGTAAATGGTATCCTGAAGCTGATCGTCCAGCACCGTCCGGTCAGTAATCACGATCACAGAATGGAACTGTTTATCGCCATCGTCTTTATAAAGGGTGGATAACTGATGAGCGGTCCAGGCAATAGAGTTGGACTTGCCGGAACCGGCACTGTGCTGCACCAGGTAACGATGCCCGTTAACTTCGGTACGGGCAGCGCCAATCAGTTTACGCACCACATCCCACTGGTGATACCGAGGGAAAATCAGCGTCTCCTTTTTGGTTTTGCGGCCTTCCCAGTCTTCGGTCTCCTTAATCTCAAGGTGAGCGTAACGGGCAAGAATATTCAGCAGGTTATCCGGCAGCAGCACCTCATTCCACAGGTAATCGGTGGCATAGCGGTTCTCATCGTCGGGAATATCATTACCAGCGCCGCCTTCTTTTGTCCCCTTATTAAACGGCAGGAAGAAGGTATCAGCACCGGCCAACCGGGTTGCCATATAAACCTGATACTGGCTGACAGCAAAATGCACCAGCGCACCCCGCTTGAAGGTGAGCAGCGGTTCCGGCTTACCGGTTTCCGGGTCTTTGGGCAGGCGAGTTGTTTTATACTGCCGAATGGCGTTATCCACCGACTGCTTGAACTCGGATTTCAGCTCCAGCGTCGCTACCGGCAGACCATTGATAAACAGCACCAGATCAATGCGCCACGACCTGGCCTTTTTACCGGTTTCGGCAAGGTGCTCATCGGTAGCATGGGGCGAATACACCAGCTCCGGCACAAGGCGACAACGGTTCTCTTTATAACGGGCCAGCGTATCCGGATTCAGATCATGCTCCGGCATAAACTGGCACAGGCGAAACCGGGCATTGCGAATCTTCAGGCCGTGGCGCAACACCCCAAGGGTGCCGTAGCTGCGCAGCTCTTTATCAATGGCATTGGGGTCAGCCTTGTTAAGCTGGGTCACCAGGTGGCTGATAAAGTGCTGTTCCGAATCCGAGGGGAATACCTTACAGAACTTCTCCCACTCCTTCGCCTGAGTCTGTTTGACAAAACCAAGCACATCGCTGGTGTACAGCGCCGTTTCCCGGTGGTACTGGTCGCCGGAACCCAGCAGCCACCCATTGGCCTGCATCTGGGCGATTATTTCGTTCTGGAAAACGGCCTCAACGGTGGCGTCCCTGCTCATACACTACTCACTTTTGTTCTCAATACGCTGGCGGGCATTGTGAATGGCCTGCTGGAAGCGTTCTTCCAGCACCGCTTTGGGCGGCAGGCTGGTCAGGTAATCCGCCACATGGATGCCGCTTTTATCCAGCTCCAGCAGTTCAACCTCCTGATCATTTTTACCAGAACAAAGAATAATACCCAGGGGGGAGGCCTCATCGGGCTGGCGGTCATATTTATCCAGCCAGCGCAGGTAAAGCTCCATCTGTCCTTTATGTTCTGCCTTGAAGTTACCTACCTTAAGGTCAATGGCAACCAACCGCTTAAGTTTGCGATTGTAGAACAACAGATCAATATAAAAATCATCACCTCCGATCTGAATACGATGCTGCCGTGCGACAAAGGTGAAGCCCACGCCCAGCTCCAGCAGAAATTGTTGCATCTCCCGCAGAATGGCGTCTTCAAGATCCTTCTCCAGGTAAGCGTCATTCATTTCCAGAAAGTCGAGTACATAAGGATCTTTGAGTACCATTTCCTCATTGAGCTTGCCTTGGCTTCTGAGAATCTCCAGTTCCCTGGTAATGGTCAGCTCAGGTTTTTTGGACAGGGCTGTTCGTTCAAATAACAGTTTGTCGATACGGTCTGCCAGCGTACGGACTGACCAGCGCTCCTGTATTGCCATGGTCAGATAGAACTCTCGCTTCAGGCTATCCTCAAGGCTGATCAGTGCGGTGAAGTGGCTCCAGCTCAATTGTGCAGACAGTGTCTGCACAATCTCCAGAGAGGGAAACAACTCCGCAAACCGGATCATTTGAAACAGATTACGGCGAGACCAGCCGCGACCAAACGCCTGAGTCAGTCGTTTGGACAAGCCGGCAACCACCTCCTGGCCATAATTCGCACGTTCACCTTTGAGCACCTCGCTATTGATGCGCCCCCCCACCTGCCAGTAAAGCAGGGTCAGTTCGGCATTCACAGCCACCGCAGCCCGCTGGCGGGCGGACTGGATCAGGCCTTTGATTTCGCTGAACAGGGTGTCTGGGTGCTCCGGCGGTTCAGGCGGTTTGCTCATGGGGGGCCTCGGGGTGTTTTTGTTGTGGGTGGGCAGTGGGTGTCCAGTCACGGACGTCTATTTTGCCTGTAATTGCGGCAGAGATCAGGGCGGTGCGGCGTTCTGTTAGTAGCCTGACTTGATCTTGTCCCTGGGCTTCAATGGCATCGTACTTTTTCATTAATGTCTTCAGGTGATCAATGATCGCTCTACGCTCCTCAAAAGGAGGGATAACTAACGGCGTTTCCTTGATATTACTTGAGGATATAGATGCCAGATTGGTGCTTTGCTTGGCTACCCTATAGAAATGAAACTTGGCATATGAAGAACCTGTGAGTAGTGCAAGCCACTCTGGTTCAATATCTTTTGGCCTGATTGCAAAAACATGATTCTGGTGGATGCACGGTGCAATTTCACCTTTCCATACAGCTCCACGGCCAAGTTTATCGTTATCCCCACCCTCGTTCATTAGAACATCACCCTTTTTCAGTTCATAACGTTCCAACTGATCAGGCTCAATATGAATTTTATGAACCTCATTTAATTTTAAATAACCATCCTGGACATTAGCCACTCGAAGCATGGGCACTTCGATTGTTATTTTGCCCGCAAGGTCTTTGCCTTTTGGTATACCAGACTGTAGATCAGCAACATGCTTGAGCCGTCTGACACTCCAGTGCTCCGGCACTTCACCCAGCCACTCCACACCGGAGTCTTTCATCGGTGCATCAGGGTTAAGGCCTTTGGTCACGGCATGGCTGATCACCGCCTGACGCTTCTCTTGCAGCAGCCGGATCAGGGTTTTCTGCTCCTCGATCAGGGTGTCGATTTTGGCGGTTTCGTGATCGAGGAAGCTGGCAATAAGCTCCTGTTCACGCTTGGTTGGTTTTGGATAAAGAATTTCGTTGAAAGCTTCTGTTGGCAAACGCCATCGCCCAAGGTGTGCACTACCTTGTCCAAGGTGGAAAAAAAGCTTTTGTCTATAACCATTTTGAAGCAAGTATAAGTAATATTCAGGCACGTAGTCCTTCGTATTCTCAATGTTGAACACTCTGTAGTCTGGGCTTGTAACACCGTTAAAAGGTGAGATGTCTACATAGCCAGTTAACAAGTCCATATGGTTCATTGCAAAGTCACCAGCAAACACAAGTTGGTACTTTGAGTAGTCCATTGAAAGTTGCCCTTCACCACTTTCAATATCTTTCTTCTTCACTCCCTTTTGGGTGATAGAAAGGATGTCAAAACCTAACTCGCCAGCAATTCTTTTCTTAATAGAAAAAATATTCTTTGCACGCACCAGGCCCCAAGCTGAAGGAATGGTTCCCATTGACTCAACCCCAGAGTCCTTATACTCCGCATAAGTCTTGTATTTGCCGCCAACATCAGCCATCAGGAATGCACCTCCGCCAGCAGCTTCATAATCCGCCCACTGACCGCATCCAGATCGGCATCAATGGCTTCCAGGGCTCGGGGTGGCTGGTACACATAGAAGTGGCGGTTAAAGGGAATCTCATAGCCGACAATACCGATCTCACCGTCCTGCTCATCCCGCTTGCTGGCATTGATCCAGGCATCCGGTACATGGGGCATCACTTCCCGCTGAAAGTAGGTTTCGATCAGCGTTGAGGTGGTCACCGATGGATCAAGGGGGATATTTTCGTTATCCCGCAGGTCGCCATCGGTTTCAAACTCGACGACGTTGCCTCGGTATTCAAAGGCACCGTAGAGGGGCTGCGACTCTTCTTTTAATACCTTTTTGACAACGGGCTCGGCCTCCGGGTTCTTATGGGTAATGGCATCCAGAAGCTGCTTCTTCTCTTTGGCATCCAGCTTGATCGCCCGCTTTTTAATCACTGCCTTCAATAATTCATCAAAGCGATTGAAATCATCGCTGTTCTCAATACCAACCTCAGACTGAAGCTGTTGCGCCTTTTCCATCAGCTTGCGCTGGAACAACCACAGTTTGGTATCCAGTACTTCTTTAACCTGTTTCTCTTTCAGCTCGGTGAAGTCTTTTTTGATTTTGTTGCGGATGGCTTCTTCCTGGTCTGCCAGTGTCGAGTAGCAGGCATCGCCAAACTGTTCGAATAGCCAGCGCATTACATTGTTAAACGGTTTGGGCGCATAACGCAGGCTGGCAACGGCTTCAGCAGTAATCCGGGCAGAAAGGCGCAGGGGGCGTTCTACCGTTATGCGACGATAACCGAACTGGTATGTCTCAAATAGTTTACTCATTGCTATGCCATTGGAGTCAGTAGCTTCCGCCTCAAATTTGCCAAAGCAGCGAGTCACCATGGCACGGTCTTCCGGGTTCATCATATTGCGCTTGGAACCCAGGGACTTGCGCATCTTGCCAAACAGCTTCGCACCATTGATAAGCTGGACCTTGCCCTTACGCTCCGCCGATTTTTTGTTGGATAGCACCCAGATATAGGTCGCAATGCCAGTGTTGTAGAACATATCGGTAGGCAGGGCGACAATGGCTTCCAGCAGATCGGCTTCCAGAATATAGCGTCGAATCTCACTTTCACCACTGCCCGCGCCGCCGGTAAACAACGGCGAACCGTTCAGGATAATACCAATACGGCTGGGGTTTTGATTATCGGGCGTTATAGCCCGAAATTTGCTGATCAGGTGCATCAGGAACAACAGGGAACCATCGGATACCCGTGGCAGACCCGGGCCAAAGCGACCATCAAAGCCTTTCACGTCATGTTCTGTTTTGACCGTACTTTCGATCTTCTTCCAGTCCACTCCGAACGGTGGATTGGAGAGCATATAATCAAACTGCTGACTGGCAAGCTGGTCATTGGACAGGGTGTTGCCCAGCTTGATACGGCTGACATCCTGCCCCTTGATCAGCATATCGGCTTTACAGATGGCGTAAGACTCCGGGTTCAGCTCCTGACCAAAGGCGCGCATCACCGCATTGGCGTTATGTTCATGCACATATTCCATACCGGAAGAAAGAAAGCCACCAGTACCGGCAGTGGGATCGTAAATGGTGCGGATAATGCCTTCTTTTGTTAAGGCATCGTCATCTTCCATAAACACCAGGGAGGTGGTGAGCTGGACAATATCCCGTGGGGTAAAGTGCTCCCCGGCGGTTTCGTTAGAGCTTTCGGCAAATTTGCGGATCAGCTCCTCAAACACCAGGCCCATATCGTGATTGGAAATGGCATCCGGGCTCAGGTCGATGCTGCCGAACTTCTGCACCACCTTATACAACAGGTTGGCCTCCTGCAGGCCGCCAACAAATTCATCGAACTTGAAATGTTCAAAGATCTCCCTGGCATCCCGTGAGAAGGCAAGCACATAGCTTTCCAGATTGTCTTTAATACCGATCTGTCCAAGTTTGGAGAGATCCATCGGTGATGTATTAAAGAAGGACAACCCGGCCGCCCGCAACAACAGCTTCTCCCGTCCCTCTTCCGGCAGGTTCATCACCGTCACTTTTTCATACTGGGCCAGCACCGCTTCTTTGGTAGGCTCCAGCACACACTCCAGACGCCGGAGCAAAGTAAACGGCAAAATGATGCGACCGTACTGGGACTGTTTGAAATCTCCCCGCAGCAGGTCGGCAACGGACCAGATAAAGGCGGCAAGATTGTTATGGGTGTTGGACATAATGGGTACTTGGCATCAGGGACAATAATGCCGGGGAACAAATAAGCAGACAGGCTCGCTGTCATATAGACGAAGGCAGAGCATCAGACCCGGCTATGGGAAATTGGTTACCGGGGGAGTGTACCGTTAATTAACTATCGGATGTAGTCGAGATGGTAAATATGCTGGGACTAAACAATCATAATCCAGTAACCGACTTGGTATTCAGACGGAGGACATAGCCAAAATGTTCCTCTCTTTGCTTATCTTTAAAACCCAGTAGATCACCCACAGCAATGGCATGGCGACTCACCCCTTGTTGCATTTCATGATTAACACGAGCGTCGGCACCTTCGAGATTGAGCATATAGTATGGCACCGTCCAACGTTTACCATCGGTAAAATCAAGCACCAGTGCCCGCTTTTGCTTAAGCTGCAACACCTCACAATCCTGCAGCGAATTACTGTTATTCATTCGTCGTCGTTACTCCGGAAAAGAACATTCGAGCATCATCACATTCTGAACTCAGGAAGCTCACCTTCGCCATAAAGCTCTCCCTTTAAGCGGCTAAACAGTTTTTGTAACGTCCCTGACAAGTAGCTTTCAAATTTCCCCTTACCCAGAGTGCGTTCATAAACATCGGCAGGTATAAATCGCCGCATTTCAGTTTTAAGCCCACCGCCGGTCACTATTTCAGGGATATTCCGAATCAGCTGATCCAGCCGCTGCTCAAAGTCATCAAGCCGGTAGTCGTTCACTTTCTTCTTCACCAGCTCAACATTCACTTCAGCACCCTGTTGCTGAAGCCAGGGCAGGTCCCAAATATCACGGTAACGAATGTATTTTTGTGTTGCAGGCAAAGCGATCAGTTTGTCTGCCAGCACTTCGTCAAGGGTTTCAGTAAAAACCAGAGTGTCTCCATAACCATCGGGAAGAAACGGGTAATTCACTCGTAGCGGCAATGCTTCTTTGGTATATGCCGGAACATTAGCGACTTCAATCTTGATTTTTTGCCGGGGAATATCTTTACGCTTCGGAGAGATTATTACTGAGATTTGCCATTTATCAATATTCATTTGTGCATAACAAGGCTCTTTTCTAAGCGTCGCCGGCTCTTTAACCAATACCTCCAATCCATATCTGGCCCCAATATAGTCCTCAATACAGGTCTTTATATTGGCAAGAGAGGCTGACGAAAAATCCACCCCTCCAACAAAATCCAGATCCTCACTGAACCGGTTACCTCCATGACACAGACGAAGCGACGTACCGCCCTGAAACACCAACTGATCCAACAGGCCTTCCCGGTCAAGACAGAACAGAATGTCATAGTGAAGCAGCTCTTTCTCAACGACTGGCCGCATTAGTGCGAGATGATTATTTTGCATAATCCTCTCAACCAGCTGTGAAAAATCTTCAGTGGTCATTTTCATAACTCTGTGACTCCTTCACCAAATGACTATTCCTCCCCACACGCCTCAAATCACGCATAGCCGCCTCAGGCGTAGCAATTTTTAACGGTCTGTCACGATCAACGACACTGTCCAGAATATCGGCGACTGAACGGCGGGTATGGGTAAATTCAAGAACCCCAAAAGGGGTTTTATACTCTCCCTTCCGGCCTGTGGTCATAATGGTCAGCCGATCAACAGGGATTTGGGAAATAACGCCATACTCTGATAGCGCTGATTCCAAACTGATGTAGTTGTACTCCCCCCTTCGCAAGGCTATGGCAATGCGCTCCAGCATATCTGCATTTTTGTTGCTTGAGAGGGTGAACGTATAAATCCCTTTCATCATCCGACGAAGAATATCATTCTTCACCAACCGAACCAGTCCGGCCTGAAAGGCTCGCGGGGAGTCTTCACTAAAGATTTTGCCCAAATCCCTGGCGGTAAAAACCGAATGTCCCATCCGGTCAAAAGCCGATAGCCGGTGGATTGCAGTGGCCTGATCCATCGTTACCACTCCTTCATGTAAACGTTTTAATCACTTAAATGGTGTATTTCTGTCTACATAATAGCAAAATACACAGCATATAAACGCGAACAACATTAAATAGTGGTATTTATGTCTACTTATTGGCCAGTTGATTAAGGTCAGTTACCGGTACCTTAATCCCTGCCAGTGGCTGGTTTTCTTGGCGTAGCGTTGTTTCAGCTCGGCCAGCCTCTGGTCATAGGCTGTTTGTCTGTTCAGCATTTTGGCCATCAGCTGAAGATCGCCAAGCTTTGTTGACAGCTCGGAATACACGGTAGATGAGCCTCTTTGCTCAAACAGTTCTTCCACCCGACGCCAATAGGCCTCTTCATTGGCAGCAACGCTTTCGGCCTTTTGCTGCTGTTGCAGCTGCTTTTGCATCATGGCCTTTTCATCAGCCTTTTTCCGCAGCTCCCGGGCAGAAGCCAGCAGATGGCCAACCGTGACTGAACTGCTGCGCGGTATTTCCTGAGTTTGATCCACCAGGGCGGCAAACTGTTCTCTTCGTGCAGTACCGGTTTCATCTAACAGTAACGCTTTCAGCTGGGCTCTGGCCGTCGCTTCCGGGAGTTGCATGACATATTGATCAATTAACACTTCAGGCTCAACACTGGCATAATCCGGTTTGACCCTGGCCGACGCAACAACCCGTTGGGCATCCAGTTTCAGGAAATCGCACAACGCACTCTGGCTGGCAGAAAGGTCATCAAGGCCCAGAGGGATGGCGGGGGACAGCGCATCCGGTTCCAGCTCATCCAATTGAGACAACCAGGCCAGATACAGTGAACGATAGTCACCGTGCATCAGCTCACTGCGAATGTTCAGCAGGCTGCCCATCCAGCCATCGCCTTCATCCCACTCATCGTCGTAGCCGTCTTCATCTTCATAGACAAATTCAATAATCCAGTGCGCGCCAGACGATTTGTAAGTGCAGATATCCCCCTGGAGGTAACGCAGCAGTGTCGATTCATCAATAAGATGACGAGGCACCTTAATCGCAAAAATTTTGCAACCAAAATTGGAAACATAAACATAAGCATCGAAGAACCTGCTCAGTAACTGCCTTGGGTCGGCTTTTAAATCACCGTAGTTATAGGTGTTACAGAACCGGGTAGACGATATCTGTGCCCGGCTGGAAATCCCCCGAAGATACCCCATCTCCTCTTTCGACAACTGCCGGTCAACGGCCACCAACTCGTAATACTGGTATTCACTCATAACTGTTATGCCTTCTGCACCTTTCTACAGCTTACGTACCTCGTCAAGGCTGACCACATTATCTGGCAAAGCCAATGAACTCTCCAGCCCAATAACAGTAGCTGCTGCTGCAGGAAATGGATTCGGAAAATTCCCATCCGGCGTTTGTGGATATGCCCATTCAGACAAACCTCTGGCAAACCGGAACAGCCAGTCATCCACCATCCGCGACATGGGAATAAACGACTCCATTCGTTTTGCACCGGGAAACGCCCTGGCCTTTTTGTGAACACAATTGAACATGGATGGCAAGAACAATCCATTGATAATCATCAGACAAACAAGCAAGCAAGCCGGTATAGACGACGCTGGAAAGGGTTTGACACAAGACACAAATAAAAGAGAGTAACTTGATGAGAGGTGTAGGCTATACGTAGATTGGAAATCATGAAAGGCAAATGTATGAGCGCTTACTCATGCACGCAGATACCTCTATTATGATTATGGCGCACCCGAGAGGATTCGAACCTCTGACCTCTGCCTCCGGAGTGATCATTCACCCCATCATCCCAGCCATTGCCTTACAACTTAAAACAAGCCATTATATAGATAACTCATTGATATATATAAAGTTATCACCCACCCACATATTGTACCATGTTGCATGGAATTGTATATCGCTGTCTGAGTTTTACTGGAAATATACTGGAAAAAAATCACTTCCGGCGCTCATTCAAATAATAAAGAGGTAAACGGACATGCCTAAGACCACCAATGAGAAAATTTCATTCACCAACACTTCAGTTGATGACCTGAAACCCAGAGACAAATCATATCGGGTATGGGAGCAAAAACAGCAAGGTCTCTATGTCCTTGTCAGCCCGAAAGGCACCAAAACATATTATCTCAGCTACACAGTGCCGGGTTGCAACCAGAGAAAGGATTTTAAGTTGGGTCGTCATGGAGCTATCACCCCATCTGATGCCAAAAGAATGGCGAAGGCATCCCTAGGAGAGGTAGCCAAAGGTATTGATATTCAGGCTTCCAGAAATGATTCACGTCGCCAGGCAGAGCTGGAAAAAAGCAGCACTCTTGGTGCATTCATCGAGCAGCGTTATAGGCTTTGGGCTCTTACCCACAAAAAACAAGGTGAGGAGGATCTCAAGCGAGCAGAGAGGCATTTCGGAAAGTGGTTCGACCTTCCACTATCAGAAATATCTGTTCGTCGCCTGACACTCTTTCAGACAGAGCAACTCAAGAAGGGCCGGAAAGCATCGGGTATCAACCGGGACGTAAACTGCATAAGAGGAATATTGAGTAAAGCCGTAGATTTTGAATTGCTGGAAGGGACCCCATTACGCAAGCTCAAGAACCTTCCCGTTGATAAGAATAAGCGCGTTAGATACCTCTCCATAGACGAAGAGCAGCGTTTGCGTATTGCTCTGGACAACTACGATGATGAGCAGAGGAACAAACGAGTCCGCTATAACCAGTGGCTTTTGGAACGGCGTCGTCCAAATATTCCAGAATTGGCTAGTACTTTTGCATGCCATGTAAAGCCGGTTGTCCTGATCGCTCTGAATACCGGTCTTCGCATTACCGAGGTGCTTGAGCTGAACTGGAACCAGGTCAATATAAATCAGCGCCTACTGACAGTGATAGGAGATAGAGCCAAAAACGGCCAAACCCGTCATATTCATCTGACCGATGAAGCCCATTACGCCTTTCGGGAGTGGCGTAAACAAAATATGGAAACCAAGGTCATTTTTCCTAATAAAAAAACGGGCAAGCCCATGAAGGATATTAAATCCTCCTGGACGAAGATCAGAAAAGAAGCAGGCTTATACAAACCAAAAGAAGAGGATTTACACTTCCGCTTTCATGATCTTCGACACTCATTTGCCAGCAACATGGTAATGGCGGGAGTTGACCTGAACCATGTCAGGGATGCGATGGGTCATCAGTCTATTGATATGACACTCAAATATGCTCACCTGGCCCCTCAATTCAGGCAGTCTGCTATTGCTGTACTGAATGATTATATGAAGGCTTCCAGACAGGCTATGGATGAAGGTGTATCTGAGATCAGTAATGAGCCAGAACAGGAGAAATCTGAAATAGCCTGACCTTCCCATTATAAACTTGGAAAATGCCATTCATTATTAGGTGTGCTCAGATTTGAGTACACCCCCCCTTTTTTTCTATCCTGTAACCTAAGAAAAATCAGGGGTAGCTATCAGATGACTACAAAAGTATAAGATGCGTCCAAACTTGGACACATCGGAATTTTCAGTAACTGTCCATGTAAAAAGATTAACCTTTCTGAAATCAATTCACTCATGACAGTGCTCACATTTGGGCACTGCAAACTTTCCAGTTCCTTAAATTGAGGATTTGAAAATTAATAGTATTTACCCAGCCTTCCCCAAGTTTGAGGAGACCCATCTCACAATATTTCATCAATGACTATCAGCAAGTTTGCTGACACCCCACCAGCAATAGCTATTAGTGGCACTGTCCAAACTGACCACCTCTGCTGTTCAAATGTGACCCACCCTGCTGTTTTAGAGTTACCACCCCGCTGTTTATGGTCCAGTGTATTTTTTGAAATCATCCATCCTGCTCTTCAGCTTCAGGATCAGTGGATGGCTATTCGTACGGTTCGGATCGTCGTCGAATAATACGGACTCAAGCTTTTCGGCTTCTGTCAGGAATACTGACCACAAAAAAGCCTTGTCATCAGCAGCGTTTTTTGTCAACCCGATTTTTCTGGCTTGGGCCAACCATTCTCCATAAAGTTTCAAACTGCCAGAGAAAACAAGCTCACAGTGAGCGAAAAAACCATTAATCAGCTGGCGTTGATGGTCATTATGATCATTAAACTCAAAATAGAATGGATCATAAACCGACGTTGTAAACAGGTGCTGCAGTTGTTCAGATATTGTCGTGTAAAGTTCTTCTGCAACAGCAGATAATGGCGTTAGTAAGCTCTGTCTGAGAAACAGTTTGGTTACTGTCATCTGGCAGCCATGTGCCCGTCGACAAGTATTTTTCTGCTCAGCCCACCCCTCTTCAATAGCCAATGCCAGAAAACAGGTCAGCGAATCAAGCGTGTAAGGCACTTCAAGTTTATTAACAGTTTTGGCCCTTAATGTCTGTCTTCTGACAGCGCTATTTTCATCACTGAAGAGTTTGCCCCTGTACATTGAGGGCAGCTGTAACAGGATATGGTGTAAAAAATCCTGATCAATCTGCTGTTGATCAATGAGTTCCCAAAAGCAATGACAGAGAATGCCTTTCGCCCCCTTTGTTTTACTGCATGATTCTACTTGGTTTACCAACTTTTCCTGAGAGGCAGGCTGCCCGTTTTCTTTTCTGTTCCAGAACCTTGAAGAATGGTTCAGCCAGCCGGGGTTCTTCTCTGCCAAAACAGAGTCTTCCAGCAAGCACTTCTTAATCTGGTAAGCGGTTTTTACCCCAAGGCGTTCTTTTATCCAGGCAACCCAGTATCGCGTGGTCAAGGATCGTGTTCTCCGCGACAAACGTTTGTAATCAGTAAAGGAATACATAAGAAAAAAATTGCGCATTGGATGTGCGAAAATTGCGCTGTGCCCGGCAGGGCCTTGGTATATCAGCACTTATCTTTTTCAATGCAAAAAAAGTCGTGCCTTTTTTCTAAAAATAAGCCGCTACGCAAGAATTGTAAAAGCGCTTATTCTTACTAAATGACCACTTATCACTGATATAGATGTGTGGAGGTTAGCTTGAGTACTGGACAGCCTGAGGCGAGGGTGACCGCGTTATCGGCCAAACTGGAAAGTGACCTGCTGACGCTTTATCGCTCACCCGTATTGAGCGGGGAGCAACTTCGTCAGGCAATGGGGTATCGGACCATGGGCGCATTGCGCCAGGCCATCAATCAGCACCATTTTCCTGTGAGGCTGTTTACTATGGCCAAGCGGCGGGGGCGATTTGTCCTGGTCGCTGATGTTGCCCGGTGGCTGGCAAAACAGAGTATTGAAAACTCGTTCAACACGACTGAAGAGGATGAGCAATAAGTAACTGAGAAAGCTTGTTATTCCATTTCAAGGCACTGAAAGCAAAAAGCCAGAGTTGTCGGGACTCTGGCTTTTCACGGGAGGATGAGATAAGACTCAGTCCCCTCATTTAAGCTTTCCAGCTCAACCCTGTCAAATGTCTACATTGATTGGCTGGGTTGAGTTTGCCTTGTTTTCCCATGTTCTTGATGAAAACAAGGAGGATGCATGAAGTCATCTACCTTGCGTGAGCTTTTGCGCTTGCTGCTGTCAACCCATTTTTCAAATCGCCATATTGCTCAATTGACGCAGTTATCAAAAACAACCGTTCGACGATACCGGTCGCGAATCAATAAAAGTGAGTGCTGTTGGGGAGAAGTGAAACAGCTGGATGACCCTGCTTTGTTCCGGTTGGTCAGCTCTTCCTCTGGGCTTAAACCGGACAAGCGGGCTCCAGACTGGTCGCACATTCATAAGTTATTGCAGGACAAGCATCAGTGTCGTCTGCAGATATGGGAGGAATACCGTCGTATCAACCCTGACGATGCGTACTGTTATAGCCAGTTCAATAAATATTACCGGGATTACCGAAAAACTATTGATTTATGCATGCGACAACATTACGAGCCGGGTGATGTCTGTTTTGTTGATTATGCAGGTAAACGTTTGTCGTTTGTTGATTCTGCAACAGGCCAGACACAAAAGGTGGAACTGTTCGTGGGAGTGCTTGGCTACTCACAGTTAATCTTCTGTGTGGAAGTGAAGGTAGGTCATCAGAAGGTTGAAATATTCCATCAGCACCATCGGGTGGCAATCCACCCCCGAAGTCATCGCAAAGAGGACGCAACCACCTATCCGGAGCACCGTCCTACCCAGCATCAGGCATACGCAAACCAGACCCGGGATTACTTTATCAACTGGGCCAAAGAACAGAGTGCTGATGTGCTGGCTGTTGTGACAGCGCAGTTTGAGAACCTGCCTGAACATTCCTTAAAAGGCGTACGAGCCTGTAGCAAGCTGCAAAAATTGTGTCGGCACTATGGAGTGCAGCGATTCATGAATGCCTGCACCTGTGTGACCGAAATTCAGTCTCTCACGGTAACCAGCGTGCACTCAATTCTGCAATGCCACCTTGATGGACAGCAGATTACGGAAACCACCACACAACACAAGCTTCCTGCCCACTCCAATGTCCGGGGTGCTTCTTACTATGCGGATCATGAAGGTCATTTGAAATGAGCACGCAACAACTGATAGAGCAGATCAGAGAGCTTCGGCTACCGGGCTTTGAGCAAGCATTGTCCCGTATGTTTGAAACACCCGACCAGATGAAACTGTCGTTTGAAGATCGTCTCAGCCTGTTACTTGAAGCTGAAACTCTGGATCGTAAGCAGCGCAAACAGCAACGACTCAGGAAGGCGGCAAAAATCAAGCAGGCCAGCGCCTATGTGGAGGATATTGATTATGCGGCCAATCGGGGGATTGATCGAGGCGCATTAGAAACCCTGTGTCGATGCGACTGGATAACCAGAAATCAGTTTTTATTGATGCCATTATGGATCGTCTGATTCACCGTTCACACCGTTTGGAACTGTCAGGGGAGTCAATGCGTAAGAAACAAAGTCTCAATTTGGCAAAACAGGAATAATATGCAGTAAACCTATAACGTGACGGATCAAAAAGGGAACCACGGAACAGTTCATTGCACAATCTATGGTTCCCGTATCTGCAAACTGATGAATACGCCGGATACGGTGCTGTGGCTGAAAAAGAAGACCTTTGGTTCTCAGGCCAGTGCCATTTTTTACAGCCTGATCGAAAGTGCAAAGGCTAATGGACTGGAACTCTACGATTATCTCTGTCGTGAATTGTAACGAGTACCCGGCTGTAATTCTGTGGATGCTTTGGAAGTCTTGTTGCTATAGCAATTATGTGAACAGAGTCAAAAAATATATTGACTTTATTTATAGCTGTTGACACCGATTTACACTGCTGTTTGAATGTGTTTCATTCAATAAGAACAACTCAATAGTGAAAGGGATACATGGAATGACCCGAGGAATGATGGCCTACGTTCGTGGCCGTACTGCTTATATCCAGTCTTTCGCTGGTACCTGGAAAGAATCGCCTGTTATCAGTAGATGTCGCAAGCTGAAAAGCTTTCCTTCTCCAAGCCTCTTCTAACTGAAAGTTCGTGTTCTGCATCAGGCACGATGTCCATTCATAAAAATAAGTATCTGGACAGCCGTAGTAGTGAGTCAATTCAATTCCATAGATAGTGGCATACATTGCCTGGTGATGCTGGCCAAATTTCATGGCGTAGCGGCAGAGGCTGAGCAGTTGCATTACCAGTTTGGTCGTGGCGATGCAGCGCTTGACGATATAGCCATGCTCAGGGCGGCTAAATCCCTGAAGTTGAAGGCCAGAAAAATCAAAGTGGCAGTGGATCAGCTGACTGATCTGCCGTTGCCTGCGATTGCACGACAGGCGGATGGTCACTACTTCATCATTGCCCGGGTACATGAAGGGAAGGCGCTGATTCAAAGTCCGCTGAAGCAATCCCCCGAGGCAGTATCGTTGGATGTGTTGGAAACGATGCTCTCTGGCGATGTTCTGTTATTCACGAAACGCTCTTTATTGCCGGGCAGTTTTGCCAAGTTTGATTTCAGCTGGTTTATTCCCCCTTTGCTGAAGCATAAAAAACTGCTGTCGGAAGTATTGCTGGCTTCCTTCTTTATTCAATTGTTTGCACTGATCACCCCACTGTTCTTTCAGGTGATTATCGACAAGGTGCTGGTTAACCAGGCATTAACGACGTTAGACGTATTGGCATTTGGCCTGTTGGTACTCTCATTTTTTGATATTGTCCTAAATGGCCTCAGGAATTATGTATTCAGTCACACCACAAACAGAGTCGATGTGGTGCTTGGCTCAAGGCTGTTCAACCATTTACTTCGCTTACCCATTGCATTCTTTCAAGCTCGTCGAGTAGGCGACACGGTGGCCCGGGTTCGGGAGCTGGACACCATTCGGGAGTTTATTACCGGCTCTGCCCTGACGTTGTGTATCGACCTGTTATTCACCGTCGTCTTTTTTGTGGTGATGTATTTTTACAGCCCAACGCTGACCTGGATTGTGTTGGGTTCCATTCCTTTTTATATCCTGCTCTCTTTGATCGTTACCCCGATTCTCCGTGCCCGACTGAATGAGAAGTTCAAGCGTGGCGCAGAAAATCAATCCTTCCTGGTGGAATCGGTCACTGGCATGGAAACCATCAAAAGCTCAGCGGTGGAGCCCCAGATGCAGCGGCACTGGGAAGATCAGTTAGCGGCTTATGTGTCTGCCTCCTTCAGGGCTATGAACCTTGGCAATATTGCCAGCCAGTTTGCCGGGTTAATCAATAAAGTCGTCACGGTGCTGACGTTATGGGTAGGGGCCACACTGGTCATTAATGGTGAGCTTACCGTTGGTATGCTGATTGCCTTTAATATGATTGCCGGTCGGGTAAGTGCCCCTATCCTGAAACTGGTACAGTTATGGCAGGACTTTCAACAGGCGGGAATTTCTGTTCAGCGATTGGGCGATGTACTGAATACCCCTACAGAACCGGGGCACGATCCGAACCGAACCACATTACCGGCATTGAAAGGTCAGGTGCGTTTAGAACACGTGACCTTCCGTTATCAGCCTGATCGACCGGCAGTGCTCAATGGTGTTTCCTTAACAGTTAATCCGGGAGAAATTATAGGTATTGTTGGCCGTTCCGGTTCCGGTAAAAGTACGCTGACTAAGCTGGTGCAGCGCTTGTATGTACCGGAGTCTGGTCGTCTATTGGTGGATGGTGTCGACCTGGCATTGGTAGAACCCGCCTGGCTACGCCGACAAGTGGGCGTGGTGCTGCAGGAAAACTTCCTGTTCAACCGCTCGGTGCGGGACAACATTGCCTTGGCCGACCCGAGTGCCTCCGTTGAACGGGTGATGGCAGCGGCGAAACTCTCTGGTGCCCATGATTTTATTCTGGAATTGCCCGAAGGTTACGACACCAATGTCGGTGAACAGGGCAGCTTCCTTTCCGGTGGTCAGAAACAGCGCATTGCCATTGCCCGTGCGTTGCTCACCAACCCGAAAATCCTGATCTTTGATGAAGCCACCAGTGCCCTGGATTATGAATCGGAACACATCATCCAGCAGAACATGAAAAAGATCAGCCAGGGACGCACGGTCTTTATTATTGCCCATCGTCTTTCCACGGTGCGGGATGCCAACCGTATTATCGTGATGGACAAAGGTCGTATTGTGGAAGAAGGCACTCATGATCAGTTGGTAAAACAGGGTGGTCATTACGCAAGGTTGAATGCCCATCAGCATGGATTACGGGAGACGGTGTAGATGAAGTCTCTGTTCTCAAAAGCCACCAAAGCACTGTTGAGTCGAACTGAGCGGCCTGAAGCACTGGACAACACTCGACGTCAGTTTCTGCCAGCGGCACTGGAGGTGGAAGATACCCCAGCCAGTCCGGCAAGCCGGGTTATCGTTAAAGTGATTATCGCTTTGTTTGTCATCGCCATTCTCTGGGCCTGCTTTGGCAAAATCGATATTGTGGCCACGCACAGGGAAAAATCATACCCGGTGAGCGGGTTAAAACCATTCAGCCGATGGTGATTGGTGAGGTGCAGGCGATTCATGTACACGAAGGCGATGAAGTCAAAGCCGACGATGCGTTAATCACTCTGGTCGGCACCGTCACTGAAGCCGAAAGTGTTCGGTTGCAGCAGGAGATTACAGCCTTGAGCCTGCAGCTCGCCAGACAGCAGGCGTTTGTGACTTATCTTGATCAACACTCCTCCGACCTCGTTCCCACGGTCCCCGTGGGAATGCATACCCCCTCTGCTACAGAGGTAAAAACTTTCGAACAACAATTATTACTCCAACAAATCGAAGATTACAGAACATCAGCAAATGCCCTGATCAGCCAGGAAAAAAGCAAACGCGCTGAGCTACAAACCATTGTCGCCCAGGTGAACAAGCTGAAGCGGGTTCTTCCCATTATTGAAGAACGCACCCAATCACTGAAAGCGCTTTATGACAAAAGCTACGGCTCCAGAGTGGAATACCTGGAGCTGGAACAGCAACGCATCGAACTGGAAGAAGATATCAAGGCTCAAAGCGCCGCCGTTAAGCAACTGGCTGCAGAAGCGGAAGCGCTGCAACATCAACTGGCCAGCCTCCATGCACAGACTCGCCGGGAAAGCCTGGATCAGCAGGAACAGCTGCACCGTCAGCTGGACACACTGGAACAGGAACGCATCAAAGCAGAAGAGTTGCACGACCAGCAACAGATCACCTCACCCATTGATGGCACGGTGCAACAATTGCAGGTGCACACCATCGGCGGTGTGGTACAGCCAGCGCAGGCACTGATGCAGATTGTACCCGCCGAAGCAAAGATGGAAGTGGAAGCCTGGATACTGAACAAAGACATTGGTTTTGTTCATGAAGGACAAAGCGCTGAAGTGAAAATCGACACCTTTAACTTCACCAAATACGGTTTGATTGATGGCATGTTAACCAACGTTTCCAACGATGCCGTGCCCGATGAGCAGTTAGGGCTGAGATACCTTGCCAATGTTCAAATCGAAAAAGACTGGATGCAGGTAGAAAACCGTAAGGTGAATCTGGCTCCGGGAATGAGCGTGGCGGTAGAGATCAAAACCGGACAAAGACGACTGATTGAGTATTTTCTGAGTCCGTTGTTGAGGTTTAAGCAGGAGAGTATTCGTGAACGATAGTTTTAGATTAGGGATTTTCTGGGAAGTAATTGTTACGACAATTGTTTTTTTGGTTATCTTTTTATTCATCAAAGGAATAGGTTTTGGCGCTATCTTTATGTCTGCATATATCGCTATATGTTGTGCAGTTTTTTATATCCTTTGTACCCCAGGACTGCTAACACACCCAAAAATCTCCTTTATGAAAAGTTGGTCAAGTGTTGCCTTTATTTCACTTTTACCACTGCTTTACTATCTGTTTATTATTCTTTTTCGGTTGTTTTTTTATGATGGATACCGAGAGTATATTTCCTTTTTATCTCCTGCCGAATCGGTTGCCAGCACTCTTATACCTGCAATGACTATTACTGAAGAAGCTCTGGTAAAAAATGGGCTTTATGATCGAGTAGAAGAAGCACGGCATAATTTTTCATTTGCAGTCTTTTGCAATTTTCTTAGTTTTTATTGGGTTCTTTCCTATTTCCCGCGCTGGATTGAAAGTGAAATAGACTTTATTAAAGAGCACGGTATTTCTCAGTCAGACACTCTTGAATTCTCATGGGTTTCAAAATTAGGAGTAATTTTAATATGTGTGGTTGCCATGTACACCTACTTTATGAATTGGGCAACCGATAGCTCATGCTCTGTTAAATGTTATGGTATTGATAATTCAGATCTTGGATTCCTCTTTTTATATTACCTAGGAAGCATACTAGGCTGTACTCTCGGCGGATCTTATAAAGTCATTTACATTTCTAGGTTTATGAAACAGCAAAATGGAAAGCTATATAGTGAGTAAAATTTTTTATCTCGTTCCCACGCTCTTCGGGGGGATGCATAAGGAGACAAACAATTGAACAAAAAAAACGATATGGATTCCTACGGTGGATTGTGGGAGCGAGTAAATTTTAAGCAGGAGAGTACTCGTGAACAATAAGAGTATTTTGCAAAGGTACTATCAAATCATATCATTTACATTGGTAATGATAGCTCTATTTATGTTTTTTAAAGGAGTCTCATTACTTTCAGTAAGTATGTCTGTTTACATTGCTTTGTGCTGTGCTTTGTGCATATATATTGCGCATTTAAGAAATACAGGGGTTTTAAATTATAAAGAGCGTTGGCTACTCGCCTGCTTATTAGGTGTTCCAATACTATATTTCTTATCAATTATGTTTCTTCGTACTTTTTTCTACGAGGCATATGGAACGTATATTTCACTATTTTCAACTGCTGAAAAAATTGTTGCAGAGGTTATTCCTG
This sequence comes from Endozoicomonas sp. ALB091, assembly GCF_049310265.1. NCBI lineage: Bacteria > Pseudomonadati > Pseudomonadota > Gammaproteobacteria > Oceanospirillales > Endozoicomonadaceae > Endozoicomonas > Endozoicomonas sp. ALB091. Next base: position 558,172 of record NZ_JBLYNQ010000006.1, read on the forward strand.
CAATGGGAAAAACTGAAAGAGATCTTGTGAAGCTAGGGTTGTACGAACGTGTTTCAGAAGTACGCCATAACTTTTTCTTTGTAGCGGGCTGGAGTTGCTTAACGGCTTATCTCATATTTTCTCACTCTATAAGTATGTCTGATTTAGAAAAACAAAATGTATTGAACTTTGGCTTCTCTGAAACAAAAATAATTGGCCCTATGAAAGCTGTTATCTTCATATTGTGTATTCTTATGTTGTCTTTATTTAATATCAGCTTAGTCAGATCAGAATCATGTTCTGTAAGATGTGGAGGTGCTGAGGACGATGATATCCCTTTTCTAGTTCTAAATGGTATGGCCTTTTTTGTTTCTTATATTGTAAGCACTCTTTTATTTAAAAATAAGGTGCTCTCTGAGTACTCTAATCAAGCGATAAAACAAAAAGGAGAAGCCTCTAATGAGTGATATGATTATAGATTCATCACTAGAGTATGATAAAAATGCTGCTGATAAAAATCAGCAACTTAGAGATGTGCTTAACAATCATCTTTCAGCAGCAGCCAGTGGTATAGAAACTGCCATTGAAACGATGCAATCAGACCTTAATAAAAATAATTATATTAGGAGTGAAGATCTAAAAAAATACACCAAGACAATAGAGCCCTTGTTAGGAGATCTTAAAAAGTCTCTTGTTATTTTTCACAGTGCCGCACCTGTGAAATTTGCGTCAAATACCATTAATGCAGTTACTATTGTAAATGAGCTATCTGATGCCATTAGTAAAGGGGAGAGTACTTCGGAGTTATGGATATCACTTGGTAAGATCGCAACTACATCCCTTGCTGCATCTGTTGCTGTTGGCATTGCTGGGTAAGCGCTTATTTAAGGACGTCTTCAAAACCCATCATCTGTCTGCCACGCTAACCCCTGTTTTAAAAACAGGAGCGAGCCGTGAATCAAAAACAACCAAACCGCCGCACTTCTGAACAGTGGCAAGGCCTCATCGATCAACAGCGGGAAAGCGGCATCAGCCAGAAAGCCTTTTGCCTTTCGCGCAATATCTGCCTGTCAACCTTCACATTGTGGAAGCGCAAACTAAGGCAGGCAACCGAAAGGCCTGATCAACCAGCACAACCAGACCCTGACTGGTTCGAATTTAAAACTGATTTTCACAACACACCATCAGACCTGCCTCCATGGGAAATTGAACTCGAATTACCCGGTGGTGTAACCCTGCGTATGCGGCGTTGATCATGTTTTTTCCTGAATCACAGGTGCGGGTCTGGCTTTATAACCGCCCCACCGATATGAGGAAGTCATACAACGGCCTGGTTGCTCTGGTGAAAAATACCCTTGAGGAAGACCCGTTGAGTGGGCAGTTGTTCGTCTTTATCAATCGTCGCCGAAACCAGTGCAAGGTGCTGTACTTTGAACGTAGCGGTTACTGCATCTGGAGTAAACGACTGGAGCAGGGTCAGTTTCACTCCCACGCCGGTCAGGCGGTTAAACAACTGCTGGCATTGACCGACCTGAAGCTGATCATTGACGGTATTGATACCCGTTCTATCCGCTATCACAAACGTTATGTAAAACCTGATACATCGAACAGCACAACCTCTGAATAGCAGCTACATTCAAGGGCTATGAATCTTCCTGTTCCTGCCAATCAACCCTCTCACCTGCAGCTGCTCAAGCAGTTGCAGGTGCTGTTGCAGGAACACAAATCTGCGAACGAACACCTGAAGCAGGAAAACGAGTCCCTCAAACATCAGCTGGCCTGGTTTAAACAACAGCTGTTTGGTGAAAAATCGGAAAAGAGACTGATAGAAAACCCGGACCAGCTGGCTCTCGGGGAGATCCTCAAGAACATTGAGTCTCCAGAAGTTCCGGAAACAGAAACCATCACCTATGAGCGCAGAAAGAAGCACAGGCCGGATGACTGTGTTACCGATCAGGGATTGCGCTTCACGGAAGGTGTACCTGTTGAGCTGATTCATATTCCGGCTCCTGAAATGCAGGGTGAAGACGCCGACCAGTATGAAATCATTGATCATAAATATACCCATCGTCTGGCGCAGCGACCGGGCAGTTACGTTATTCTGAAATACCAGAGGGACGTCGTTCGCCATAAGGCAGACCAAACCCTGAGCACGGCGGCAGCCCCCTCCGGCCTGTTTGACCGCAGCTTTGCCGATGTGAGCTTTATAGCTGGCCTGCTGGTTGAGAAATACCGCTACCACCTGCCGCTTTACCGTCAACATCAGAGACTGGAAGCCAGCGGTATCACCGTCAGTCGTGGCACGCTGACCAATCTGGAGCAGCGTGCTGGCCAGTTGTTACAACCTGTCGCCCATGAAGTACTGAACAGCTGCCTTGAAAGTCACACCCTGGCACTGGATGAAACACCCTCAAAAGCTGGGCTGAAATGTAAGGGTAAAATGAAAAAAGGCTACTTCTGGTGCTTTTATGGCGACCACGAAGAAATAGCCTTTATCTACTCCGACAGCCGCTCCTGTGATGTGGTTGAGCCTTACCTGAAAGAATTTGAAGGGGTATTACTCACAGATGGCTACCCCGGCTACGCTAGCCTTTGCTCGAAATACCCAAAGATCACTCATGCCGAGTGCTGGACACACAGCCGACGTTATTTCGTCAAGTCAGAAAAAGCGGAACCCGAAGCGACCAAAGAAGCCCTGAAACAGATCGGCGCACTGTACAAGGTTGAAGATGACATCCGTCGTCAGGGGTTGGAAGGCGACGTACTGCGTGATTATCGCCAACAAAAAGCCAAACCCCTGGTTGACCAGTTCTTTGAATGGAACCGGGAGCAGCTGAGACGGCTTGACCTGGTTCCCAGCAACCCTCTGAGCAAGGCACTGGGCTATGTTCACAAGCGGGAAAAAGAGCTTCAGGTTTACCTGAACGATCCAACGGTAGCGATAGACACCAATCATCTTGAACGTGGCCTTCGTTGCATCCCGATGGGAAGAAAGAACTGGATGTTCTGCTGGACGGAAGAAGGCGCAGACAATGTTGCCGTGTTCCAGACGCTGATCACCAGCTGCCAGCTGGCGGGCATCGATCCCTACAAATACCTGGTTGATGTTCTCCAACGCATCAGCCTCCACCCGGCCCGTGATATCAGGGAACTGATACCGCGACTCTGGAAAGAGAAATTCGGGGCCAATCCATTAAAAGCCGATCTCGACAAGTAGGGGGAGTCTGCTCCCTGCTTGAACGCTTACATTGCTGGAACATTTATTGGTGGCGTTGCAGCGCCAGCTATTGGAGTGGCTGTGTTATTAGGTGCTGCAGCGACAGCAGGAACGTACCTCTCTAGTTATCTCTATGATGAATTTTTTAGCTTAATAGAGAGCGACAGAAAAGCGATTATTAGTCCATCACCCATTATCGAAAATACTTCCATTGAGCCTGAAACAGTCCACTTGTTTTCTGATCAGCAAGGTGGGTTTGTTAGTGTCGACTCAACAACTTTCGATATCACGATTCAAAGCTACGAAGACTACCTGAGAGATAATCTGAAGCCGATACTCAGCATACCAGAGATTAAATATATTGATAATAATGGTCAGCGTTTTGCTGTTATAGAGGGCCGCAATGATGGAATTGTTCTAAAGAATAACCTTCATCGTATTGCTTCAGAGAGCTTTGTTTCTTCTGATGTATTCCTTGGTATTGGTGAAAAAATCAATCTGGGTGAAAAAGGTATTTATGTCATAAAAAGTGGGGATACACTGACATCTATAGCTCATGGCTATGGTTTCAAGGTTAAAGAGCTGGTACTTCTGAACCGGTGGCTTGCTGATAAGGGCGATCGATTCAAGTTTTATAAGGGGCGCTTCCTGATTCCCGAAGGTGAAACTATCCAGAACGACACCAATATTCACCACACTCTAACCGGAGACTCCGGCGATAACTACCTGGCAGATTTTGATGGTGGTAATGACACTCTGGATGGCCAATCCGGCAACGATATTATGGAAGGTGGTCAGGGCAATGACACCTACATTGTCGATAGCGCTTCCGACCAGGTGATTGAACAAGCCGATGAAGGTATTGATACGGTCAAATCTTCTGTCGTCTTTACACTGTCCGATAATCTTGAAAACCTTGAGTTGACCGGTGAAGCAGAGCTGGTAGGTATTGGTAATGAACTCGATAATGAAATCACTGGTAATAATGCCCGAAATACGCTGAACGGACAGAGTGGCGATGACAAACTGCTCGGTAAAGGTGGTAATGACGACCTGCTGGGTGGCGAGGGTAACGATCATCTGGATGGTGGTGATGGTGAAGACTCTCTAGTTGGGAATGCTGGCAATGATGCCCTTTTAGGTGGGGCTGGTAATGACACCCTGATTGGCGCAGAGGGGAATGACTCTTTGTTGGGTGGGGATGGCGCAGACAAGCTCTATGGTGGTGATGGGCGAGATATTTACCATGCAGACGGTGAGGATACGATCCTTGATTCTGATGGCAAAGGTGTCGTCTTGTTGGGTGGGAAGGCTCTCTCTGGCGGCTCCCGCAGAAAAGATGACCCAGCCAACGAGTTTAAAGGTGGAGGAAATACTTATTTTCTCAGTGGTAATACCCTGACCATCAATGGTGGCTTGACCATCAATAACTTCACTAATGGCCAGTTAGGCATCCGGCTGGAAACCGAAGATGAAGAGCCGGAAGAACCGCCCGAGCATGATCCAAATGCAACGACGATTAGACGGTTTGACCCGCTTTCTTTCGATCTGGATGGCAGTGGTGATATTGCTACCAGAAATGTTGAATTGAGCACGGCCTTCTTTGACCTCGATGAAGACGGTATTGCCGAGAAGGTTGGTTGGATTAATGCTAAAGATGGTCTGCTGGTTAATGATCTGAACGACAATGGTTCGATTGATGATATTTCTGAATTGTTTGGTAACGCTCAGATCAATGGCTTCAAGGCGTTAAAGCAGGCTGGTGACAGCAATGATGATGGCGTGATTGACAGTAATGATGAGATTTTTTCCCGTCTGAAAGTCTGGAAGGATACTAACCAAGATGGTTTGAGTCAGGAGGATGAACTTCATACTCTCGAATCTTTAGGAATTGAGTCGATCAACCTGGAACACGAAGAAGTCAGCAAGGACAGTAATGGTAACCGTATCCTGGCGGAAGGTTCTGCAATCATCAATGGAGAAGCAGCTTATGCCGCTGCTTTTGACCTTCAGCTTGATAACCGTGTGACGAAAGACCCCGGCACCCATACTCTGGATCTCAGCGTTCTGGAAGATTTGCTGGAACGGAATATTGATTTACCGCTGCTCCGTGGATTTGGTTCCGTTCAAGATTTGCAGTCTGTATACGCCAAAAATGATACCACGCTGGAACTTGTACAATCGTTGGCAGCAGCTGATGCGGCTAACGTTTATGCGCAGTTTGACAAGGTGCTTGCGGACTGGTCGGGTTTAACCTCACTCAGGGAAAAGGCTGGACTGAATACCAAACGACCATTATCTACTACCGAAAAACTCTGGATTATGGAGAGCTTTTTTGGCATCGAAGAATTCAAAGGAACCATTGAATTTCAGTTTGCGCAAGGTCGAAGCCCTACCATTAGACGTTTAAATTCTGGCTATCTTGATGGCCGTTTTGAGGCATTGAAGCACCATTATGCGGAACGGTTTCTGGTGCAATCTGTCATGAGTGATGCATTTAAAGGCACATTCTATTCAGTCACTAATAACCGGGTAGAAATCGCTGACCGGGAAATGCTTGAGGCATCGCTGGTTGAATACGCCAAAACCCTGAGTACGACAGATGAAGCTGTTGCTTTTGCTCACCTTTATAGTTCCTTCCGTAATCAGTTGGGTGTTAATGAGCAGGCAGTGGCTGCGCAGTTGTCAGAGGTGCCTGGTGCTGCAATTTTCCATGATCTGTTAACGGGTGATATCCAGGATGTCAGCTTCTGGAAGAAAAACCATAATGGTTCCAGTGGTAACAGTTTCTTGATCGGTTCTGCTGGTAATGACGCTCTTAACGGCGGTGATGGCAATGATGTGCTGGATGGCAATGGCGGTACAGATACTCTAACTGGCGGTAGTGGCAATGACGTGTACCTGTATGGCACCGGTGATGGCAATGTGACCATCAATAACCACGACACTCATACAAACCGTCACGATGTGCTGCGCTTTAAAGAAGGTATAAAGCCTGAGTCCATTCGAGCCACTCGTTACAATGAAGATCTTTTCCTGACTTTTAAAGACTCCGGGCAGCAGGTCACCGTTAATCATTATTTTAATCGTGATGCTACTGGTGGTTATGCACTGGACATGATTGAGTTTGCCGGTGGTGAGCAGTGGACAGTTGATAACGTCAAGGAGTTGGTTCAAGAGGGTTCGCAGGGCAATGATTATCTTTACGGTTATGCTGTGAACGATCAGCTTGACGGGCTTGCCGGTGATGATCATATCTTTGGCTACGGCGGTAATGACCAGCTTAATGGTGGGCAGGGTAATGACAGGCTTGAAGGTGGAGCCGGTGATGATGCTTATGTGATTGCCAAAGGTGATGGGCATGACAGGATCACTGAGTCTTCGAGTGGCAATGATACGGATAAGATTCAACTAGGTGAAGGGGTTACACCAGAGAGTGTGGTGGCCCGGCGGCAGAATTCAGATTTATTACTGCTCATTAGTGATACCCAAACGGTTCGTGTTAGCAATTATTTTCACCGTGATACAGCGACCAATTACGCGGTTGACACGATTGAATTCGCTGACGGTACACAATGGGATGTTGAAACCGTCAAAGCCAAAGTGCTTCTGGCCACAGACGGTAATGACACACTCTGGGGGTATGCTTCCGATGACCATCTGAACGGCCTCAAAGGCAATGATGTTATTTATGCTGGGGCTGGTTCTGACACCATTGTGGCTGGTGAAGATGATGACACGATACACGGTGGCTCAGGTAATGATACTTATGTGATTGCCAAAGGTGATGGGCATGACACGATCATTGAGTCTTCAAGTGGCGGTGATACCGATCGCATTCAGTTGGGTGAAGGGATTACCTCTGAAAATGTGGTGGCTCGGCGGCAGGATGCAGACCTTCTATTGCTCATTGGAGATGACCAGTCGGTTCGTGTTCGTAACTATTTTAACAGTGATGGGAGCACCAATTACGCGGTTGACACGGTTGTTTTTTCTGATGTCACACAATGGGATGTTGAAACCGTCAAAGCCAAAGTGCTTCTGGCCACAGACGGTAATGACACACTCTGGGGGTATGCATCGGATGACCATCTGAACGGCCTCAAAGGCAATGATGTTATTTATGCTGAGGCTGGCTCTGACACCATTGTGGCTGGTGAAGATGATGACACGATACACGGTGGCTCGGGCAATGATACTTATGTGATTGCCAAAGGTGATGGGCACGACACGATCATTGAGTCTTCAAGTGGCAGTGATACCGATCGCATTCAGTTGGGTGAAGGGATTACCTCTGAAAGTGTGGTGGCTCGGCGGCAGGATGCAGACCTTCTATTGCTCATTGGAGATGACCAGTCGGTTCGCGTTCGCAGTTATTTTAACAGTGATGGGAGCACCAATTACGCGGTTGACACGATTGAATTCGCTGACGGTACACAATGGGATGTTGAAACCGTCAAAGCCAAAGTGCTTCTGGCCACAGACGGTAATGACACACTCTGGGGGTATGCATCGGATGATAACCTCAGTGGCCTGAAGGGTAATGATGTGATTTATGCCGGGGCTGGCTCTGACACCATTGTGGCTGGTGAGGGCGATGACACCATAGATGGTGGTTCTGGTAATGATACCTATGTGATTGCCAGAGGTGATGGGCACGACACGATTACTGAATATTGGCGTGGCAGCGATACGGATCGCATTCAACTGGGTGAAGAAATTTCACCGGAGAATGTTGTGGCTCGGCGGCTGGATGCAGACCTTCTCTTATATATTGGAGGTGATCAGTCGGTTCGTGTTCGCAACTACTTCAACAGTGATGCAGCAACCAATTACGCGGTTGATACGATTGATTTCGCTGATGGTACACAGTGGGATATTGAGACCGTCAAAGCCAAAGTAATGCAGGCCACAGATGGTAATGACAAGCTCTGGGGGTATGCATCGGATGATCATATCAGCGGCCTCAAGGGGGATGATGTCATTTATGGCGGGGCTGGCTCTGACACCATTGTGGCTGGTGAAGGCGACGACACGATAAATGGTGGCTCTGGCAATGATACCTATGTGATTGCCAAGGGTGATGGACATGACACGATCACCGAATCTTCAAGTGGCAGTGGTGCGGATCGCATTCAACTGGGTGAAGGAATTTCACCGGAGGGAGTGATAGCCCGCCGACAGAGCTCTGACTTGTTACTGCTCATTAATGAGACCCAAACGGTTCGTATTAACAACTACTTTCATCGTGATGCAGCAACTAATTACGCGGTTGATAAGATTGAGTTTGCTGATGGTACACAGTGGGATGTTCAAACTGTGAAAGCCAAAGTGCTTCTGGGCACAGACGGTAATGACAAACTCTTGGGCTATGCATCGAATGACCGCCTTGAAGGTGGAGAGGGTGATGATTCCCTCTATGGCCGAGCTGGTAATGATTATCTCGACGGTGGTAAAAATGATGATCATCTCTATGGTGATTACGGTAATGACCAGCTTTACGGCGGTGAAGGGGACGACTACCTCGATGGTGGCCAGAATGATGATCAGTTAACCGGTGGGACAGGTAATGACCGTCTCTACGGTGGCTATGGTAACGACTCGCTGACAGGCGGTATGGGTGACGACATCCTGAGCGGCGACCATGGGGCTGATGATTATTACTTTGCCCAAGGCGATGGAAAAGATGAGATTCGGGATAACTATCAGGATCAGACTCGCCTATTACTGACTGGCCTTGATCTTGACCTGATTACTTTCCGCCGTGTGGATGATGACCTGACTTTGACTTTCCGTGACAGTACTGAAGACAATGTGACGCTCAAGTATTTCTTTGTTAACGACCTGCCATCGAGTGACCTGACTCTGATTGGCCCTGATGAAGATACTCGGGTTCTCGATAAAGCAGCGATTAACCTCAAAACACTGGAGGGCACGGGATTAGATGATGTGATTGAGGGTAACAACCTGGTGAATCAGGTGACTGCTCTCGATGGCAACGACCGTGTGCTGGGTTATGGCGGTGATGACGTTATCAGTGGCGGTGATGGCCAGGATCGTCTTCAGGGCGGTTTTGGCAATGACGTACTTGTCGGCGATAGCGGTGATGATTCCCTTGAAGGCGAAGCGGATGATGATCACCTGACTGGCGGGCTGGGCAATGACACCCTGACGGGCGGTGAAGGTGCTGACACTTATCATTTTGCTGCTGGAGACGGGCAGGATGTGATTCATAACTACGATAGTGAAGGCATGGACACTATTCGGTTTGCAGAGAGTGTTTCACCGGACAGTGTCGCAGTATCAAGGGTTGGTGATGATCTTTTGCTCAGTTATGGGGGGAATGATCAGGTCACTGTTTCCCGGTTCTTCCAGGATGAAGGCCATTCCAGATACGCTCTGGATACGGTGGCGTTTGCTGATGGCACCGTCTGGAACAAAGAACTCCTGCTGGATAAAGCGCTGCTTGGAGATCTTGGCGATAACCTGCTCCGCAGTTATACGACAGACGATGTGCTTTCCGGTGATGCTGGCAACGATACACTGGTGGGCAATGCAGGTGATGACAGCTTGCGTGGCGGTACTGGCAACGACCGACTGGAAGGGGGCGTTGGCGATGACACCTATCATTTTGCAGTCGGCGATGGCAGTGACGTTATTGAAGACAGTGCCGGCATCGATACCCTGATCTTTGAAGACCTGAACGACGATGATGTGTTACTTCGTCGACAGGGCGATGATCTGCTCATTACCCGTCACGCTGACAGTAATGACAGTGTTCGTATCCTCAACCACTTTACCGAACAGACCGGTGCTGTCAGCCTTCGTGCCATTAATGTCATCACATTTGCCAACGGAACCCGCTGGAATACAGACGACATTCTGGTTCAGTCGGTCAAAGGCACTGAAGCCAATGATCAGATTCTGGCTCACGCTGAGAATGACATGATCACGGCACTGAGTGGTGATGATGTGGTTCATGGTCAGGGAGGCCATGATCAGATTGATGGTGGTCACGGATCCGATACGCTTTACGGTGAGACCGGCCGGGATGTTCTGTTGGGTGGTCAGGGCGATGACCGTCTGGAAGGCGGGGACGACGATGACCGCCTGGAAGGTGGTGAAGGTGTCGATACCCTGTTAGGCGAGGACGGTAGCGATCAACTTTTCGGTGGTGACCAGAATGATGACCTCAGTGGCGGTGGTGGCAATGACCAGCTCTTTGGGGACAGCGGCAACGACACGCTGAACGGTGACTGGGGTGATGACACCCTGCATGGTGGCTCAGGCGATGATGAGCTGACCGATCTCACCGGCAATAACACCCTGTATGGTGGAGAGGGGAATGACAAATTGTCTGGTCGTGGGCACCTGTTTGGTAATGAAGGTGACGACACTCTGAAAGGCAGTGGTCTTTTAGCAGGTGGTGAAGGTCATGATGTCATTACCGGGCAAAGTGGCAGCACCCTGAAAGGTGACGCCGGTAACGATACCCTGATCGTTGACAGCCAGCCCTGGGAGCGCGGTGTGCTTAGTACACTGGAAGGTGGTGCAGGTGATGACACTCTATATGGTGGCTTTACCGATGATGAGTACCTTTTCAATCTGGGTGACGGTGCTGACCGGGTGATTGAACGGCGCTTGGGCGAAGCCTATAGCAATTACAACGCCTCTTTTGATGTGCTTCGTTTTGGTGAAGGCATTGCCGCCATTGATCTTTCCTATGCCCGTCGAGGGGATCATATGGTCATCAGCCACAGTAACGGCAGTGACCAGATCACCATTGAGAATTGGTTCCGGGAGCCTACCGAGCACTTCAAAATCAATAGTTTTGAGTTTGCCGATGGCACCATCTTATCCGATGCCGACCTTGAAGAGCAGGTAGTAACTTATGGAACTGACGGTAGCGATCAGACCATGATTGGCTACCGTGATCATCATGATGAAATCCATGCCGGTGCCGGAGACGATAAAGTCTGGGGACGTGCCGGTAATGATTTGATTCATGGCGATGCCGGTGATGATTACCTGGACGGTGAAAGCGGCGATGATCGTTTATTCGGTGGTGATGGTAATGACCAGCTTCGTGGAGAGGGCGGCAACGACACCTTGATAGGCGGCGCGGGTCGGGACACTTACGTCTGGGCTGTGGGTGATGGCGCGGATGTTATTGATAACCGTGGCGGACAAGGACTGTTGTTGCTTCAGGGTGGTGCAACCCCGGAGTCTTTGGACTTCAGCCGTGATGGGGATGACCTGCTGATTGCCATGAAAGATCAGACAGGTCAGTCCATCCGCATAAAGAACCACTTCCTTGGCGGTGACTGGGCACTGGATGGTGTACAGCCAGATGGTGGCTTTATGATCACCACCAACAAGATCAATCAGCTGGTTGCCGGGGGCAGTGATCCGGACTTTGCTTCAGTGGTGAAAGGCACTAACGACGGTGATCGTCTGGTTGGTAGTGCAAACAATGATAAGGTTCTGGGTGAAGGTGGTGATGACACCCTGTTCGGAATGTCCGGCAATGACCGGCTGGAAGGTAGTGATGGAAACGATCGCCTGATGGGTGGTAATGGTTCTGGTCAGGGGTCTGGTGATGATGTCCTTGCCGGCGGTGCTGGAAATGACGTTCTAAACGGCGAAGATGGCAACGACACCCTGAATGGTGGTGTCGGTGATGACCACTACTATTATCAGGCCGGAGACGGTGTAGATACCATTGATGCCACGGGTGGCGGTACCGACTGGGTGCTTTTCAATGGCGGTATCAGCCGTGACCGGATCAGCTTCCATAAGGATGGCAATGATCTGGTCATGCTTCTGGATAATGATCTGAAGCAACAGCTGCGGGTGAAAGATCACTTCCTTGGTGGTGAGAAAGCCATCAGCTATGTGCAACCTTCTGACGGTGGCTATGCTATCCCGGCCTCAAGCTTTGCATCGTTACTAACGGCTCTCCCGGGCGGTGGTGATGGCAGCGGAGGTGAGACTGGCAACGGTAATGGTGGTGAATCGGTTGATAACTCTGGTGGCAGCTCCGGTGGGGGTAACCAGGGTGGAGAGACCGGTGAGCCAACCGAGCCAGGACTGGGCGGTGACGATGTCATCACAGGGACCGCTGCCAATGAAGTGCTGCTGGGCGGTGCCGGTAATGACACATTGATTGGCGGAGCTGGCAACGATCATCTGATTGGCGGTCAGGGAGATGATATCTATCACTTCTCCAGTGGACAGGATGTGGTGGATAACACGGGTGGTGGTACCGACAAAGTGCACTTTGTAAATGGTATCACCTTTAACCAGGTAGCCTCTGGCCTCTCCAAAATGGGCGATGACCTGATTCTCAAGGTGAATGGTGGCCCGGATCAGATCACCCTCAAGAAATTCTTCCTGGGCGGTGAACATCTGATCGACAGCTTCACGTTTGCTACTGGTGGTCAGATCACGGCAGCCCGGATTTTTGCTGCCTTTGGTCTGGCCATTCCAACCCCTTCTGAAAACAGTCTTAATGAGGTTGATGGCACAGCCGGTGATGACGCATCGTTAGCGGGTACAACCAACGTTGATCACATCCGTGGATTTAATGGCGATGATCAGCTATCCGGGGATGGCGGTGATGATCTTCTGGAGGGCGGAAATGGTCACGATACCCTGAATGGACAGGCTGGAAATGACACTCTGAAAGGTGGACGTGGTAACGATACCTATGTGTTTACTGCCGGAGATGGTCAGGACGTTATCAACAATGCTGGCGGTGGTAATGATACGCTGTTGTTTGAAGGTATCAGCTTTAACCAGGTAGCCTCAGGCCTCAGCCGTTTTGGTAGTGACCTGATTCTCAATATTCAGGGTGGGACTGATACGGTTACGCTGAAAGACTGGTTCCTGGGTGGTGATAACGTAGTGGATACCATTCGGTTTGCCAGTGGCGGTCAGATTACCGCAGATCAGATATTCGGTGCTTTTGGTGGCACTAACCCTGATACCAATGGTTCACCGGACTACCAGAACGTTCCGGACGAACGGGGTTATGCCACGATTCTGAACGGCCAGGCTGGTGATCAGATCATTCTTGGCTCTTCCGATGCTGAAATGCTGGATGGTGGAGCCGGCGATGATCATCTTCATGGCAACGTTGGCAATGACTATCTGATGGGGGGTGATGGAAATGATACCTACCATTTCACAACAGGTGGTGGTGCTGACACGATCAATAACCTGTCCAATTCAGCAGTGGATCAGGATGTACTGCAGCTGTTGGGCATTGAAGAAGAAAACCTCTGGTTTACCCGCTCCGGTGACCATCTGCTGATTGATGTTATCGGTTCTGATGATCAGATTACGGTACAGGACTGGTACAGCAATGATGCCCAAAAGTTGGATAAAATCCGCACGGGCGATGCTGTGTTGCTGGCCAACAAGGTGGAGAACTTGGTCAATGCCATGGCTGGGTTTGATGCACCGCCAGCTGGTGAAGCTCAGCTGCCACAGAACGTTCGCGATCAGGTTACTCCGGTGATTGCTGCCAGTTGGCAGACGACCGTGAGTTAAGGTTTACACCTTATATTCACGATGAAATGAAGGCAGCACTGGGTAACTGGTGCTGCCTTTTTGGTTTTGGGGTACGAGCAGGTTACAGCGGGTTAAACTTGCTGTTACAAATTTTTTCTGAATGGACACATTGCAGCACGGTGTGCCATCAGCAGTAGGGGGGGGCACTTTTGAACAGCAGGCCGATCCATTTTGGACAGTGCCACTAGTCTATTCTTCCAGAATACTCGTAAAGACCGTCTGATCCGGCATATTCCGTAAAGCCACATCGTTTGCACCCGCCTCAAGAATGATATGAGCGAGCTTATGCGCCAGGTGCATATTCAGACGATCAAAGTTAATGATGACAACGGAGCAGCGCCACAGGCCAGTAAAAATACTCAGCCTGATTCAACTCCGGTAATACCAGGTGATTGAATAGCCCCGCAGAACTGTCTTTTCGAGAAGCAGCCCAACACTCGGGAGCCCCTGCATACAACATCAGGAGCCGAGTATCAGGAATCACCAAGTTTCGGAAATGAGCAGGAATCGATTTTTTATCCATTGATATCATCTGGCTCATTCAACGTCAGTTCAGCCAATGAACGTACCTGGGTAAAACTGTCCATCCACTCATCAAGACTTTCTTTCAGGTAGATCACCTTACGACCAATTTTTATGAATGCTGGGCCAGAAATATCATTCACCTGGCCATCTGTCCGATAATGATCAATCAGTGATTTTGAAAAACCTGTATAGTTCGACGCCTGCTCCGGGGTAAAACCTCGTTTGATTGCGTCCTGCTCAAAAACTTTTTTTGCCATAAGCCGTATCCTTGCTGTGAGTGCAAAGATAGAAAACCATAGAAAGAAACCACCAAACAGGGAGCGGACTTTCTGAAGAAGGGGGCGGACTTAGGTGAATAGCCCAGTCAGTAAGGGGTCAGAGAGAGATGAACAAATTTAACTTTTGGGTGCCCCCATCTTCCAGTTGACCATTGTTAGAATTCGATCGACAGCCTTTCCACTCAAGTGATTATGGTGCTGTTTTAAATATCCTCTCATCACCTCTTTTTGCGATTTCTTCCGTACTTCTTGTCCATGAAACTCATACCAAAGGTCAACAGCGATAACCAATTCTTCTTGGTATGCCGGAAGTGAAGAATCTCTGAAGAGGCAGGCCAGAGCCAATTCTTTTTCCAGCTCTTCCACTCTCAACTTCAGAGTTTTATTTTCCGTGGCTGTCTGAGTGGATGACGCTATTTGTTCAACAACTCGCCCAGAAACAACTGAAGGATGAAAAGGCAGTAAAAACTCTGGAAATATTCCTCTCTCGCAACAGTATTTCTGTAACTCAAGTTTGGTGATCAATATCGACTCACGAGTCACTCCATCCCAAGCTAAATAGCTATGAAAACTCAGTTCGGTCCTACCTTCTTTATGTCGATTCAGTATTGTCGAGTAGTTTTTTTGCGCTTCCTTAAATCTTCCCAGCCAATGATTACCAAGCAAATAGTCTTCTCGTCCACGATGGATAGTCCCCAATCTAGATTGTCGAATACTATCAGACTCCCTTTCCTGTTCCCGATACCAGTCCACAAACTCATCGAAACTGCCAGCAGTCTCAATCCCAGCCAATAGCAGGCAGGAATGTTCAAGTTCTTGACCTACATTTAACTCTTCTTCATCCGTAAACCGTAATTGAACAGTCATCACATACGTCCTTGTTGCAACATATAGCAACCAATAACCTGCCATTACGAATTATTTTTGGCAATAACCAACTTCGGGATGACTGCAAATTCTCAAAGACTAAAACTGAAATGTATAAATACGAGACCAACATCGATTTATGGCAAGGTTCGGCAGCAAAACGGCTGAACAAGTCTCAAATAAAGTGCATTATCCGCATGGATTAAAAGCTTTCAAAATGTACACTCGGCATCATCAAACCACTGTTTCAGAGCCACAAATTTGAACATCAGCCGTCAACTAACATTCATAGTTATTCTCGGATTAACCATTGCCTCTACAGGATGTACATCCGTAGCCCGGAAGGTTGGAGAACTTCAAATCGCTGTATACGAAACCTATTACAATGCTTTTGACCAGATGGCACGTAATGGAGTTGAAGAAAGCTGTCAGAAGCAGCAGGAAGAATCATCAGGGCAAATGGATTCTCTTGCCTACGAACAGTGTCTGGCCTCTGAATATCAGCAACAGATGGATTTCTATGTCAGTACCATGAATCGAGGTATTCAGAACTCATCTGCCAGAAGGGCGACACAGTCCAGCTACGGCACCAAAGTCTACCGAGCAGACGAATGCATTGGGTCTATAGTGAACGGCGTGTGTCACGGCTCTATTCTGCCCAAAACAGCGAATCATCCAACCTGCTATGGTCAGATGATTAATGGTCAGTGTACGGGGCCAATGTTTTAAGAAGAGCAAGCTGTAAGCCAATATCAAGCAGCCGGTTGAAGAAAAAACCTGGCATCAAGCCTTCTCAGCAGGGTAAATGTGCTCATGTACTGCACATCAAACTGGTTGCAGATATTCGGTATTTTTACTTTCTTGCTGTTTGCAGGTACCAGTGCTTCATGGGTAACCAGTACCGCCCCTGTTACCTTTGCTTTGGCCACCAGCCATGGGTCAGCGACATTGAGAAAAGGCGCAAAGTGCTTCTCTTCATAGTTTTGAACGACATAATTGGCGATTTCCGTATAGATTTCCTGTGTCTGCTGATCATCAACAGGCAGAAAAAAATCCGGTTCATTTCGTCCTTTAACCCAGGAACTCAACTCGTCTTCCTGCTTTTTCAACTCTCTGGCGACTTCACTGATACTGCCTATACGGCCCAGGCCATTCTCCCGCTCAAGCCAATCCCAATACCCGGGACAGATGTCCATAGCATAGTATTGGTTTTTCGCCTGGATAAACGTGTTCGCGTCCAAAAGGTATTGCATCAACAGCTCACCCTACATTAAGAGACTATCCATTCAGAGACTTGGCAAAATCGTTGAGAGTACTGATCTTATTGATATTCAAAAGCCGGGAAGCATCCCTGAGTAACAAGCGCCCTTCCATTGCAGCCCCCACAACAGCCGTAGAAAAAAGAACGCCATTGCGTGTTTTCAGGTTCAGATTAAAAGAACCACCACCGCCTTTTTGATTCCGGAACTTTTTCAGCTCAGCATGATAAAAGTCCAGATACTCCTCGCGGGGAATCAGACCAAGATCATAGGCACGACGTGCCAACACCATGGGGCTGACCTTATAAACCTTTTTTAAATCCGCACAGTTTTCCACCAGGCTGCGCTTTGCCTGCCAGTCATTCACAAACTCTTTACCAGGCACCAGAAACTCAGCAGCAACCCGATTACAAAATGCCTCTTCCTTCCTCTGGTGACCTCGTTCAGAAAAATCATCCAGCGGAACATTAGAAATACCACTGTTACCCACCCACAAATGGGCAAGTTCATGAACCAGGGTAAACAGCCGCGCGGCAGGTGCATCGGCCGCATTGATAAAGATCAGCGGGGCATAATCATCACTGATGGCAAACCCCCGAAACTCTTCCACAGACAGTTTTCTATTAGAACTACTGCCGACAATGCCGCTTCGCATCACCAGAATGCCCACGGCTTCCGCCCTTTCAATCAGCAAGCTCAGGTATTGCTCCCAGTTCCGGGCACCTTTCCGTAAAGCGGCCGTTACACCCAACGTACGAGCGATATCCTCAGCCACACTGGCAGCGTCGTCATTCAAAGAACAGCGGCCTATAAACTCAACTTTGTCATTCCCGTTTTCAATCTGGTACTCCCGAAACCACTCTTGCTTGAGCAGCACATTATTCAGGAGATCACGGAAATTCTGCCCCAGCTCAGGGGATACCCGACTGCCCACGGTACGCAGGTCAGGTATGGGCAAAGGAGCTTCAGGAGGCTCTTTAAGAAACAGATAACCGAAAGGAATCCGGAGGTGGCTTGCCAGCTTCTGAGCCTGGGAAAAACTGGGCCGACTTTTGCCCTGTTCCCACTCAAGCAGCTTTTCGGGCTTCTGTTTTAACTTTCCCGCCAGATCAGCAGGAGCCATCCCGGCACGCTCTCGCGCCCAGTGGACAATCTCCGGATTGATCATGGCTTCGTTCATTATTGAGGTCCATTCTGTAATCGTGGGGATAATATCATTACGGATTACCCATCGATAGCATGAAGGCCTGGTTTAATGCCCCCAGCTAGCTAACGAGGGAAAACCACGGTTGCCTTCCCATCCTCCTGATATGTACCTCTCTGTGTATACTTTACCAACCGATCAGAATATTGCTCTCGACTTAACAAAAAAAGATCATCGGTTTCTGATGGGCCACCCTTAACGCTCTGAATCGTTCTTACGTTTTTGCAACAACTGCTTTTCCAGATGTTCAAGAGCTTCCATTTCTTTTCTGTCGGCTTCCAGAGCCTCAGCCTGATTACGCTGAGTATTGAACTGGTCATAACGCTCACCCGCTATTTTTTCCATACTCTTGCGGCTGACTTGTCCTGCATTGCTCAGTAATGGCTGTTCATTAAAAGTCATAAAATTATTGATATAATCACGCCAGCTGGCCAGCGTGAGATGCTGTTTTTGTTTTGCTCTCAGCTCGGCAAAATCAAAAAACATCGACACCAGACGATTCAAGTGATCCAGCTCTTCTGCATTCAAATAGTTCTTGGCAATCACCACATCGGCTTTTCTGACCCTGTCACCTGCAAAGCTCATTAGCCCCATATTGGGTTGATCCGGGTTCGAGCGTTCAACAATCAGCTCAGCCGCCGTATGACCCGTGACCGCAAAAAACAGTTTGTTCTGAACTTCGGAGAACAGTCGTTGCGTATCTTTTTCATTAGCTCGATAGTCTTCCGCCAGCGAACAAATCTCGCACTTTCTGATAAAAACGAAGCTCTGAAGAGCGAATGTCCCGAATACGCTCCAGCAACTCATCAAAATAGTCCCACCGGGGTTGCTTCAGGCGTTCATCATCCATAACAAACCCTTTCACCATATACTCACCCAAAGTGCGGGTTGCCCATTGACGGAACTGGGTGCCACGTATTGATCGGACACGGTACCCCACAGCAAGAATCATGGGGAGAGCGTAGTGGACAACAGAGCGCTGAACCTTTCTCGTTCCTTCTTGTTGAACTGTCAAGTATTCCTTGACAGTTGCCTCTGCCTGCAACTCTCCCTCTGTCAGAATATGGTTCACGTGCAGGCTGATATTCTGCTTGACTGAAACAAATCGGCCAGTTCAAGCTGACTCAGCCATACCTGCCCCTCAAGCGTTTTAAGAACAAATCGGGCCTCTCCATCGTCTGTGGTATAAAGGATCAGGTCGTTATCAGCCATTCATGATTCTCCGGTGTTTAACTATGGCATCTGCTTTAAGTTCGTCGTACTGGAACGTCATATCGGTAGTCAGTTGTTACTGATTCATTCCCCTGCTTTAGAGCCTTCCGTATCTGAATATACCGTGTCGCATAGTACAGTAGGCATTCCCACGGAGACCGTGGGAACGAGTTCAACGAGTTTTAGTCAGAGTTCTCCTGCGAAGGCTTTTTGACTCAACGCATCAAATAAAGCCAAATCACCTTGGCTATACTTCTGTGTTAACTCCCCCTTTTTGAATAAGATCTCTCTGAATTTAATCTGCTGGGTCACCTCGGGAACATAAACTTCAATGTTCTTTAGCTTGGTCACATTAATTCCTGCCATAATTGCCCCAGAGCTGATTAGTGAAATCTGGTGACTGACATCCCTGCTCAGCTTCAATTGCCAAGATAAAAAATAGGGATCAATGATGGATTCATCTACGCGAATACGAAGAAGATCTGAATGCATGATCCCTTCAGGCATGTGTTCCGGATATACATGACAATTCCCAACGGTTCCTTTTCGAGTCATAACGATATCGTCGGGTCTAATGGAATAGGCTTTCAGCGCTATAGCTTTAGGAGCTGAGAGGTACTCATCAGTTTCTACTTTAAAATCACGGTTAACATGTTTAATTCCCCACAGTGGAACTCCTTCTGCAAGGTACTCATGTTTACCTAACTGGGTGCCAAATGGACCAC
The DNA here is from genome assembly GCF_049310265.1 of Endozoicomonas sp. ALB091. Lineage (NCBI taxonomy): Bacteria > Pseudomonadati > Pseudomonadota > Gammaproteobacteria > Oceanospirillales > Endozoicomonadaceae > Endozoicomonas > Endozoicomonas sp. ALB091. The sequence goes on from NZ_JBLYNQ010000006.1 coordinate 578,013, forward strand.
ACTTGATCCCATCGTTCACACTTAAAGAATCAAGCGACACTCGTTGATAATCATAGGGATTGAAAGCCAGATCGCCAAACATATCCAGAAAGACGCTGCGGAGGAAATCGTCGGCGAGAGCGATGGCCTGCTGCCGTTTCTGGCGTAACTGGTCGGCTTTATCCAGAATGGCGGCAATGCGTTTTTGTTCGGCCAGTGGTGGTAATGGGATTTCTAAATTTTTCAAAAAGTTAGTCGGTACCCGTTTCTGCCCAGCACTACCAGACATATTCCGCTCACCCAAGTGTCTGAACTTTGGATTCCACAACAGATAAAACAGATACTTGCCATCCAGCTTTTCAGGCTCCGGCCTAAGAACATGAAACTCTGTAGAGCCAAAACCAACTCTGGTATTTAGTTTATCCAGATAAGCTGCTTTACCATTTTCAAAGCACGGCGTTATTTTGGCTAGAACGACATCGTTTCGCTCAAAATATGTGAACCCTTTTTTGGTTTCATCAAGTATGCGAGGCTCTTGGTTCAGGAGTCGACCATCCTCAGAGACAGAAGCCATTGCCAGAAAGGTAACCTCTTGAGAACCATCAATATCTTTTGGACAGCGAGGGTTAACTACTGAAACGTCGCTCAGCTTCACCAAAGGCCAGCTCACAGCATCCCCTCCAGCTCCACCAGCTCCTGTTGAATTTCCGCTTCCAGTACCTTCAGTCGTGCCAGTACCTCTTTGGGCGGTTCATACAATTCTTCCTGATACACCACCTCTTTATAACGGTTGATGGACAGGTCGTATTTGTTGGCCTTCAGATCAGCTCGAGGTACGACAAATGCCTTATTCGTACGGTCCTGCCAGTCACTGTCGCCAATACCATCTTGGAACTGCTGATCCAGTTGTGCCTTCAGCTTCTGCCCCATAAAGACATCCACCAGCCGCCCTTTGCCCTGGCGATACTGCTTCCAACTGGCAATTAGATGCGGCAGGTCATTTTTGGCAATCGGTGTCCGTTTATCATCCAGACTATAACCGTCGTTTGCCAGGTCATAGAACCAGACGTCATCGGTCTCTCCACCTTTGGTAAAAATCAGAATCGCCGTGGCCACACCGGCATAGGGTTTGAACACACCGGAAGGCAGATTGATCACTGCTTCCAGCTGGTTCTCTTCCACCAGCTTTTCCCGCAGACTCTGGTGCGCCTTGCTGGAACCGAACAGCACTCCCTGGGGCACAACCGTGGCACTGCGACCACCCACTTTCAGCATTTGCAGAATACGGGCGCAAAACAGCAGCTCGGTCTTTTTGGTCTTGACGGTTTTCAGCAATACCGGGTCAATGTCTTCTTCATCCAGTGTGCCGGTAAAGGGCGGGTTGGCCAGAATCAGATGAAACGCATTGTTGGAGGCTTCCGGGAATTTGTCGCTGAAACCCTGGCTCATGGTGTCCTGGTAGTGGATATCCGGTTCATCCACCCCGTGCATAATCAGGTTCATGGCGGCAATGCGCAGCATGGTGGAGTCAAAGTCATAACCGTGGAACATGTCGTAGTCCACATGGTTCCGGTATTCATTCAGCAGATCACCGGAATAGACATACTGGGCTTCGGGTTCGCCCTTCTGATTAATAACCATCTCTTTATGGACGGAATCCAGGGAACTGTATTTTTCCAACAGGTATTCGTAACTGGACGACAGAAAACCACCGGTCCCACAGGCAGGGTCACAGATACGCTCATGACGGGCCGGGTTAGGCTCCATCATCTCCACCATGGCCCGGATGATATGACGTGGGGTACGGAACTGCCCGTTGATGCCCGCCGTGGTCAGTTTACTCAGCAGGTATTCGTACAGATCACCCTTGGTGTCCCCCCGGTCCAGCGGTAACTGTTTGATCATCTCTACTGCTTTTACCAGCAAGCTGGGCTTAACGATTTCCAGCCGGGCATCCTTCATAAAGTTACCGAGCAGCGAGCCTTTCTCACTCAGCGTTCTGAAGTGACGAAATACCTCATCCCGCACCAGCTCCATCATTTCATCAGCACCCAGGTTGGCAAAATGGCTGAACCGGTAATCCTGCTCATGGGCAGCAAAGCGGGGCTTGAAGTCTACCCCTGCCAGCGCCTTACGCTGCTCGTCCTTGCTCTCCTGCATATCCAGCATGCGGGAGTACATCAGGTAGGTGATCTGTTCAATCACAGTAAGCGGGTTGGTGATACCGCCCACCCAGAACTCTTCCCAGAGCTTGTCGATTTTGCTTTTCAGATCGCCGGTGATCATGGGTGATGCCTATTTCACTTTAAAGGGGGTAGAAAATGGTGGGAGTATACGGATTTTGGTTTGTAATTTCCCGACATCCTGTTTCACAGGGCCAGAGATGAATCTTACCTGGATGGGTTAAGCCAATAATGCAGTATTGTACTGGTCAAAGATACGTAGCGTCTTGAGTTTGGCACCAAGTTACAGGCGAAGGCATAGAAGCCCACTGTTTTCTTCAGCCAGAAACTGGTTGATGCAATCCTGATTATCCATAATCAGAGACTGTACCGCAGCCAGTCGAGCATTCCCGATCTGAATATGGATGACTTTAGGAGGAGGGCCAAGGCGGCTCCAGTAATCGACAAAATCCCGGTCTTTAGTCACAATTGCCAGATCCTGGTGTTTCGCATAGTCCCAAACGCTCTGATCTGAAGCACCTTCCCCCAAAGTCGCTACCCTTGAAACGGCAACCGCTCCCCTGAACGGCTTGCTGACCATCCTCGTCAGCTTATATGACAGGTTTTCATCAAACAGCAGCACTACGCAGCATTCCCTTTCGGCAGGTGGCTCGCTGCATATTCCAGCGCTGCCCGGATCCTGGTTTCATCCAGGCTGGGAAAATCAGAAATAATCTCCCCATAGGTCATGCCTGAACCCAACATTTCCAAAATGCTTTCCACTGTAATCCGGGTACCTTTGATGCAGGGTTTGCCTCTCATTACATCGGGCTTACACTCTACCAAGATATTACCGTTAATCACTTGCCATCTCCTTTCGCCGTGATTTATTCCTGACCTATTCTAGTCTTGCAATGGCTCAATCGCCATTACTCTATACAGGGCTCAGGTTGTTGCCTTGCCAATATCAACCGATACCCCATCCACAATGGCTTTAATGGCCATCACCTGATCCATATCCGGGAACAGGCCGGTAATGCCTTCACCATGGATGCGGGTAAAGGGCTGATCAAACAGTTGCGCCATTTCGATGGTGCCGTAATCCCGTATGTGGTTTTTCAGCAAATCCAGAAAGCGAATCTGCTGGCTGCTTAGATTGTATTGAGCGGCAAAACCGGCAAATTTTTCGGCTACAGCCTGGCTCTCCATACCAATCAGGGTTCGCAGAATCTGATCCAGCCCCGCAGAGGCTTCGGGGTAGAACTCTTTCAGTACCCGGATATCCACATTCGGATTCTGAACCAGCACCAGTTTTGCCAGTTCATCCAGCTCTTTTGACTGTACCGGTTCTCCCCGGCGGATTTTCATCAACACAGGGTTACTGGTAAAGAGCGGCTCCAGAGCGCCCTGAACCTGCTGACGGTAGAGCTTAAAGTCCACCGACTTGATATTGGTCTCCCGCCGTTTGACCTCGTACTTGCCCTGGTCTTCACGGATATCCGTTTCCACGGGGGGTGTGGGTGGCGGAGTTACGTCGCCCTCCATCAGGTACATGATCCCCCTGAGGCGGGTACGGGCATGTTCCAGTTCGGCAAAGCTGGCGTTGTGCCACCAGTCCAGGTCCCGTAGCTGGTTAATGATGTCACCCTGCTGCTGGACCTGAGCCAGATGCGGGGGTAGCTGATCCAGTTTCTGGGTAACGATGGACCACTGTTTTTCCAGTCCGCTTTTGTTGGTGTACAGGGCAGTCTGGGCGGTAATCATATCCAGATCAAAACGCATGGCATTCCCCTGCCCCCTGACATCCACCCACTGCATCAGAGGACCGATGTCATCCAGCAGTTGCTGCTGGGTTTGGGGAGCAAACTGTTCCAACCGTTTCAGGTCACTCAGCCGGGCACGGATCTGCCACTTTTCCTGAACGGCAATGGATTTTTCATCCAGTGCAGACACCTGCTCATGAAGCTGTTTGGCAATGATGGCCAGACTGCCCTGTTCAAACTTTTTCTGTGCCGCTTTGGCCAGTTCGACCCAGGCTTCCAGACGTTTCTGTGCCAGTGGCTTGCCGGTGGTTGGCTGCACCTCGGGCGGCTCCTGCTCGAAGTACTCGAAGTTGGCCCAGTGGTCGAAGATACGGAATTTGTCCTTGTCTTTCCCTGCCCCGTACAGGTCTTTGCAAAGGCGAGTCCCCCGGCCAATCATCTGCCAGAATTTCACCTTGGACTTCACCGGCTTGGCAAACACCAGGTTGACCACTTCCGGCACATCAATACCGGTGTCGAGCATGTCCACCGAAATAGCAATGGTCAGCTCTTTGTTGGTGCTAAGATCACCGCCTTTAAAATCTTCAATGAGTTGTTCTGCCCTCGGGTTATAGTTATCGATGACCTGACAGAACTTACCGGCAAACTGCGGATACATCTCATCAAAAACGCTTTGCAGCAGAACCGCATGCTGATGGTTGCGGGCAAAGACAATACTTTTGCCCGGAAGCTGTTCATCCCGGTCCCGGATACCATGCTCCATCAGGTTGCGCATAATGGCCCGATTGGTGTCCCGATTATAGATCGCCTTATCAATGACCTTGGCATCAAATTCCAGGGTGTTCGGGTCGATGCCCTGCGCTTCCAGTTGGGCAATCTGTTCATTGCTGAGGTTGTCTTTTTTAATACCCTCACGGAGGAATTGCGTGGTGTGGGTAATGACCTCAAAGGGCACCAGATGATTGTCGTTTATCGCCGCTTCCAGTGAGTATTCATAGGTGGGTATACGGCCTTCGCAACCAAACAGGCCGTAGGTGGTGTGGCCGATCATATCCACGGGCGTTGCGGTCAGGCCAACCTGAAGGGCATCGAAGTATTTAAACAGGTCCCCGTAAACGTTATAGATGGAACGATGGGATTCATCCGCAATGATCAGGTCAAAATAGCCCACATCGTACCGATCCATAATGTTCATCATTCCGGGATAGGTAGAGATGAAGATGCGGGAGGTGTCCTGGTACTTTTTATCCGTTCGACCTACCACATAGATAGGGTCACGGATGAATTCATTAAATGCATTCCGTGCCTGCTTACGTAGCTCTTTTCGGTCACAGAGGAAAAGCACCCGCTTGGCCCATCGGGCATCGAGCAGCCGTTTGGTCAACGCAATGGCAACACGGGTCTTACCGGTACCGGTAGCCTGGACAATCAGGGCCTTGCGATGTTTATCCGTAAAGCGTTCACCGACTCGGGCAATACTCTCCAACTGATACAGACGACCGGCAATATGGATGTCAACCGGCACTTCTGCTAACGGTCGACAGCCCGTACGTTGTTGAACCAGGTAGGCCAGACTTTCAGGGCTGTAGAAACCAAAGAGTTTTCTCGGTGGATAGTTTCGGGCTGGGTGGTCATCCCAGAGGTAAATATCGTAGCCGTTTGTATAAAAGATCGCAGGGCGCTGACCGTACTGCTTTTCCAGCCAGTCGGCATAGAGCTTGGCCTGGGTACGACCTTTTTCTGCCGCCACCTGGGTACGCTTGGCTTCCACGACAGCTAACGGTTTACCTGTATCGTCCCAAAGCACATAGTCCGCGTAACCATCGCCACTGTTGGTGGGTTGCTCTTTGACCGGATGCTCCTGGGTGACCTGAGCTGAGTCCTTGATACCCTCTGCTACATCCCAACCGGCAGCGATCAGGCGGGAGTCGATCAGGCGACGGCGGGTTTCGGCTTCATCCAGCTCCAGAATGTTGGCTGCCTGCTCATTCTTCTGGCGCAGGGCCTCCATCCTTTGCTGGAACTCTTCGGCCTTCTCTTTTTGTAGCTGCAACTCACGGAGAATACCCATTTCCCGTTGTTGGATAGCTTCGAGTTCTTCCCTGGCTTTCTCCAGTTGGGCCTGTTTCTGATCCAGCTCTTTTTTGGTCAGCTCGCTACCCGTCTGATCCGATGAAGCCTGGGGCAACTGGAATTTTGCGATGTCGTCTGCATGCCCATTGGCATAACGCAGGTAAATCCATGCACCCATGATGAAGGCCTCTTTCAACAGCCACCGGGCATCATTCACTTTGACCGCATCACCATGAGCAGCCCGGTTACCATGAATGCGAATGGCATCCATCTTCACCTGAATGGCCTCGGGAATCGCACTTTTAAACGCATCCGCCTTCATCAGGTCATAGAGGCTGGAACGGTACCCTTCGGGCAAACGCTCCTGACGGTAAAGCCACCGGATAATCAACTCAAGGTAGTTCCGGAGCTTGACCAGACAGCTCTCAGGATCAGTGTGGACATACTCTTCTGCCTTACTGCCCAAGTTGGCCAGTTCCGGCCAATGGGTGCGCAGCATTTCAAAGTTCAATGACTTCTGCATGGCTGACCATCTTATAATCAGAGTGCCTGCCAAGCGATAAAGGCAGGAAAATAGACGACAAAGAAAAATATTGTATCCTCAGGCTGCCCCGATATTCCATACCGAAATATGCTAACTGAATAGAGGGTGACAGTGACCAGGCTACCAGGCCTGTGTTATTGGCAGGGGGATTCCGCAAAATTTTTTTTCAGCCATAGCGATATAAGAAAGGCTGCCAAAGTATGGGTAGATGATTTATCCCCCCCCTCCAGTTATCAATGGCAAAGTGTGCATGCATTACCCCTCGACTGCTGACTTGGCAGGCGTGGGTGTCAGGTCCGGCATACGGGGTACTTCCCCACCCTATTTCATTTAATACTCACTGTTCAGCCAGTTGCTGTCCTGGACCTGTTCAACATGACCTTCAGGGCGATCTTCCGAATCGAAAATCTGGATAAAGTTAATACGGCTCTCTTCCTGAGCCTTTTGCTGATAGTCACCGTCCATCTTATTCAGTTCAGCAATGGCGGCCGTGGCAGCTCTCGGGTTTCGCATCCGTAAATCACCCTCTGGCGTTTCGATCACTTCACCACAGAACCGCGCGATCTCCCAGAGCTTGGTACGCTTGTCCCGAGCAGTGATATTCAGCTCACGACTGAGCTTACCCTGACGCACCCGAATTTCGGTGGCAATGTCAGCATTTGTTAACAGGCGACAACCCTGAGCTCTGGCAGTCTTGGGACTATAGCCAGCGGCAATGGCAGCTCGGGTCGCGTTCTGGTCAATCAGGTACTCATCAACGAAACGGCGCTGTTTGTCATTCATGGCAATCATCCTTGATGGCATTGAGATCATCATACCATGCAATCCCTGAACTAAAGACTAAACGGCTATAAGTCAGCGGACGTGAGTTGCAAGAATAAAAAAGGGTAGGGCTCTGAACAGTAGTCTAGAATTGCTGTTTCCACTTGTTACTGGAAATGTAGTGGAAAAAGAAATTTAAGTGCTTTTAACGAAGAGAAAATAGGAGATAAGACATTGATTTTACTGGCGCACCCGAGAGGATTCGAACCTCTGACCTCTGCCTCCGGAGGGCAGCGCTCTATCCAGCTGAGCTACGGGTGCACTTCCAGAGCAGCAGACAGCGGCTCCAGCGGTTGCCAATAATACTGATCCGCCCTCGGGCTGTCTATGATTTTTTTGCTGCTGTCTGGTGCCAATATCAAAAGCATCTCAGTCTCCTTTTAATAACCTGCTCCCATCATCTGCATTCCGTGAGCTGGCTCAGCAGGCTGTTCAAGCCCCGGTCGAGTGCTTCACAATGACAAGCCATAGTAATTACCGAAACCCACGATATATAAACCCCTGTTTCAGGGATACCAATTGTTCTATAATCCCATTGCCCAGAATAATTCGGCTACACAGGCGAAAGCTTATCAGTGAGTCTTAAGCTACTTTTTACCAGCTCTGGCAACGCCTAAAATAAGATAGCCATTAATCGCCTTAAGAGGACAAGCGAGTGTCAAGGGGAACTCATATGCGTGCTTTGATTCTGTTAGTCGGGGGACTATTCGCGTCGCTGGTGTTTGCCAAGCCGACTGCTGACCTTGATTCAATTACTCGTGGTGAGATAAGCGAGCGTCTTGCTCCTGTGGGTTTCGTCTGTCTCGCAGGTGAGGAGTGTGCCAGTGCCGCCGGGGTAGCAGTCAGCTCCAGCAGTGGCCCGAGAAGTGGCGATGCAGTTTACAATCAGTTTTGTGTGGCCTGTCATGGCTCTGGCCTGTTAGGTGCTCCCAAAAAGGACGATGCCGCAGCATGGCAAGCCGCAGAGAAGACCGCTGGCGGGTTCAGCAGTCTGCTGTCCAACGCCATTAACGGTATTCGCAGTATGCCTGCCAAAGGTACCTGTATGGATTGTTCTGATGAAGAGATCAGTATTGCGATTGAATACATGAGCGGCCTTAAGCCCTGACCTCTTCCTTCAGGTTTGATGATCAGCCGCTGGCAGCTTTTGCCAGCGGGCTGATAAATCCTTCCGGCTTCACCGCCAGTATTGAGCAGTAGATACTGTTCATGATGTTCTCAGCCGTATTCCCCACCAGAATGCCTTCCTTATGGCGTCCAAGCGTGCCCATCACAATGACATCAACATTCAGCTCATTGGCCAGTTGCTGGATCTCGGTCGCCGGGTTGCCCCTGAGCAGATGAATGGATACGGGCTGCTGGTCGTCATTCTCAGTCACGCCAACTTCCTGCATGACCTCCTGTAATTTGTTGTGGTAGCGCCGCTGGGTTATTTCCTGCAATTCATAGAGCTCTTCATCAGATAGTGTTTTCAGGGAGCGCCGCCCTAAGGGTACATTCCAGACACTGACCAGATGCAACGCGGCCTTTTCCTGACTAGCCAGATAGAGACCGTATTGTAAAAGCGTGCGATTCAGATCATGGGCATCCGAGTCAGGGTCGCCAGCATCCACGGCCACCAGGATTTTGCCATTGAATTGTGGGAGCTGATCCCGGTCGGCCATCATCAAAATGGGCACCGGGCATTTTCTGAGCAAAGCCAGGTCATTGCCGGTTAACTGTTTCCGAGTCAGCGCGCCACTGGCATCCGCCAGTTTGATGACCAGGTCAATATGATGTTCTTGTATCACCTTATAAATGGCTTGCCGGGGTCGGCCGGGAACAATCAATGTCTCTGCTTCGATCCCCTGCTCCCAGGCCATGGTCTTGAGGCGCTCAAGCTCATCCTCAAGTTGCTGCCTGAGGTGGTCTTCCAGTTTTTTTTCCAACGGGACAAATTGCAGATGATTCAGAGTTTCCAGGCTCTGGTCAAACAGGGCAATCAATAAGGTGGCCCGGTTATCCAGAGCCAGCCGAAAGGCCTGCTGTAGCTCCATATCCGAGGTGTGTTGCCGGGTAACGGCCAGAAGAATCGAACGAAAAGCATGCATCAATTTAGTCTCAACCGATCACAACCCTACCCATTATCGCAGGAATTGGTCGCCCTGCCAGATATTCTGCTGATAACTCCGGAATTCTGCCTGGTAACCAATAGGAACGGGCTTGTAGAACAATGTTACTGCTATATAATCTCGCTCCCTATTATTTTCCTTGTATAAGGCTCACGGCACGTTTATGAAACTGATTAAGAGAACGTTCATCGTCGCCGCACTGCTCTGTGCTGCCCAACTCCAGGCCTCAGATGACAAGGCTGAAAAACTGTATTTCTATAACTGGACCGATTACATCGCGGAAGATACCGTCAAGAACTTTTCCGACAAAACTGGCATCGACGTGGTTTATGACGTTTATGACAGTAATGAGGTACTTGAAGGCAAACTGCTCTCCGGACGCAGCGGTTTCGACCTGGTCTCGCCTTCCCACGATTTCTACAAGACCCAGATTCGTGCTGGCGTCTATGAGCCGCTGGATAAGTCCAAACTGCCTAATCTGAAACATCTTGATCCCGTCATTATGAAGGCGATCTCAGACAACTTTGATGAAAACAATACCTACGGTATCCCTTACCTCTGGGGAACCACCGGTATTGGCTATAACAAGGCGGCTGTCGAAAAAGTGCTCGGCAAGGATGCCCCAGTGGATAGCTGGTCTCTGATCCTTGAGCCGGAGAATATGAAGAAGCTGCAAAGCTGTGGTGTTGCGTTTCTTGACGCCGCAAGTGAAGTGCTGCCTTCTGTGATGGCCTACCTCGGTATTCCCGGCGATAGTCTGGATATGGCGGATTACAAACAGGCCGTGGCCAAGATGAAAGAGATTTCTCCTTACATCGCTTACTATCACTCCTCCCGCTCTCTGTCTGACCTGGCCAATGGCGATATCTGTGTGGCCCTGATGTGGTCTGGTGACGCGATGATTGCCAGAGATCGGGCTAAAGAAGCGGGTAACGGCCTGGATATCCGCTATGTTGTTCCCAAGGAAGGTGCAGCCATGTGGTTTGATATGCTGGCCATTCCTAATGATGCGCCTCACAAAGACGCCGCTCACCAGATGCTGGACTATCTGATGGAACCAAAGGTGATTGCTGATGTGACCAACTACGTGACCTATAGCAACCCTAACCCTGCTTCTAAACAGTATGTGGATGCAGACATTGCTAAAGATCCCGGTGTCTTCCCAGACGATGAGACCATGGAGAAGCTCTTTGTTTTCAAAGAACTGCCATCCAAACTGAAGCGTTACATCACCCGCGAGTGGTCCAGAATAAAATCTGGCAACTGATCTTTTGCCAACAGTTATCAGAAGTTTGATCCTTCTGATAACTGTCACTCTGGCTCCATTTATCCAATAACCGCTAAAAAAAACCTCCAACACTGCCCAATACGCCATAATTTATAGATTGAATCATTGTCACCCGGCCATTACATGGACAGTAACATCACCTCTCTCAGTATCCTGATCTTGGAAGACCACCCTTTTCAGCGAGTGGTGGCAGAGCAAACGGTCTCAGGCCTTAATATTGACAGACTGCATACAGCAAAAAGCAGCAAAGAGGCTCTGAAGTTTCTGCAAAACCGGGGTGCCGTTGATATCGTCATCTGTGACCTCGATATGCCGGGTATGGACGGTATCCGGTTTATTCGCCACCTGGCGGAGCAAAAGCTTGCCCGGGGCGTAATTGTGCTCAGCGCCATGGAGGCAGCTTTAGTGCGAATGGTCAGTGATATGGCTCAAGCTCATGGCCTGATGGTGCTGGGCCATATCCCCAAACCAATGTCCCGCCCCCGTCTGAGAGAATTACTGGAATTTTACTGTTCAGAACAGACTGAGAATAATGCCTGCCCCGTCACCTCCAGAGAGCTGATCTTTGATGAAGAAGCTCTTGAGAAAGCCATTGAAGCCAATCAGTTCGTGCTTTACTACCAGCCAAAGGTCTTGCTGAAAAGTGGCCGAATGATCTCTGTTGAAGCACTCACCCGCTGGCATCACCCGGAAGCTGGCGTTATCAGCCCAGTCCACTTTATCCCCATGATGGAGAGCTCTGGCCTGATAACCCCGATGACCACAAAAATGATCGACCTGGCACTGGAGCAGATTCGAGCCTGGCGTGAACAGGGCAGAAACATTGCCGTTGGCATCAACCTTTCTGCAGCCACTCTCACCAATACCGACCTGCCCGATATGCTGATTGGCAAGATGCGGGATTTGAGTATTCCACCAGAACTCCTGACTCTTGAGATTACCGAAAGCAGTCTGATTGAAAATGCGGCGCTTTCCCTGGAAACACTGGCCAGATTCAAACTCCATGGTTTCTCACTCTCTATTGACGACTTCGGTACTGGCTATTCCAGCATGCAGCAGTTAAACCGAATCCCTTTCAGTGAGCTGAAAATTGATCGTTCATTTGTCTCTAATGCCTGTAGTGACAAAAACCATAAAGCGATTGTTGAAGCCAACATCAGCCTGGCCCACAAATTGAATATGCAAACCGTTGCCGAGGGAGTAGAAACACTCGAAGGCTGGCAATTGCTGAATGAGTTAAATTGTGACCAGGCACAAGGCTTCTTCATTGCCAGACCCATGCCCGCCGATGAAATCCCCCAGTGGGAGCGGGAGTGGCTGGCAAGACAGCCGATTACACTACCCAAGCCCTGCATCTGAAAATGCATTGACAACGGTAGTCATGCAATCTGCAACGTTTCTCCTGCCTGAATTATATTCACTTTTCGAAAATGATGTTTCATTGACCTGATTCAATACGTTTGCTGCACCGTTGATGCATGATAAACACCATCAAGAATTTTAAACTTCTGTTTGCATCTCAAGGGTTGAATGACGTCTATGTCGCGTATTCTCAAGCTGTCGCTGATTGCAGCCTCTTTCTTCTTTCTGTGTTTCATTCCCGCTGAATTTATTCCTATTGCCAACATCACCATCGAACAACAACGGGTGCTGGCTATTTTCCTGATGGCGACATTGCTCTGGGTCTCTGAGGCCGTGCCAGCCTATGCGACGTCACTACTTATTCTGGGCTTGCTGGCCACCATGGTGTCCAATACCAGCCCGTACTTTCTCCGGGAAGCATTGAATCCGGAGGCCATGCTCAGCTACAAAGAAATTCTCAGCAGTCTGGCAGCCCCGGTTATTGTTCTGTTCCTTGGCGGTTTCTTCATTGCCATTGCCGCCACGAAGTACAAACTGGACATCAACCTGGCCAGAGTGTTGTTAAAACCCATTGGCAGTGATTACAAGAAAGTGATGCTCAGTCTGATGGGCATTACCGCCTTCTTCTCCATGTTTATGAGTAATACCGCAACAACAGCAATGATGCTTACCTTGCTGACACCACTACTGGCAAACGTTGATACCACGGATAATGCCGTCAAGGGTGTTATGCTTGCTGTGCCCATAGCCGCCAATATCGGCGGCATTGGAACCCCCATCGGCACGCCACCGAACGCCATTGCTTTTCGCTATTTAACCGGCGAGCATGCCATCACCTTTGGCGAGTGGATGCTGTTTGCCATCCCCATGGCCGTGGTATTAATTATGATTGCCTGGGTATTGTTGCGTAAGTTGTACCCGGGAAACATCAAAGAGCTTGCCGTTAAAATCGAATGCACCTTTGAACAATCGCCAAAAGCCTACCTTGTTTATGCAACAACTGCCGCGACGGTACTGCTGTGGACCACCTCCAGCATTCATGGCGTAAACTCGTACACTGTCGCCTTACTGCCGGTCATCGTTTTCTCCCTTTCCGGCATTATCGATACCGACGACATCAAAAATATTAACTGGGACGTACTCTGGCTGATTGCCGGTGGTATTGCCCTGGGCTATGCCCTGGAAAAAAGCGGCCTGGCACGCTCTATTGTTCACACCATTCCCTTCGACACCATGGGAACCTTTGTGGTGTTATTTCTGATGGCTGTGGTCTCAATGGTGATGGCAACATTTATGTCCAATACCGCCACAGCGAACCTGCTGATGCCAATTGCAGTTTCAGTCGCTACGGTTCTGAGCGGGCTGGAAAATTATGGCGGTATCAGCCTTATGGTTATCTCGGTTGCGCTCTGTGCATCCATGGGAATGTCACTGCCTATCAGCACTCCGCCCAACGCTTTGGCCCATGCCACCGGTATGGTTGCCAGCAGAGACTTTATCAAGGCCGGTAAGTTCATCAGCACCATCGGTGTCCTGATTATCTTTGCAGTGATTACCCTGCTGGGTGTGTTGGGTTACTTCTGATCAGACTCCCGCTATTTGGCAACCCCGATCTCGGGAGTTGCCATCGCTTTCAACGTCAAAAATAAAACGCATCGCTGACATTACCCCTTAAAAGAAGCCCATCCAGGTCATCAGCATCAATACCGAAAAGATCAATAAAACCCCCAGCGGACTTAAAATCTGAGCGGTTTTGATAAAGTCCCTGGTATCGACCAACCCTGTAGCGTGCGCCAGTGCATTGGGCGGTGTGCTGATTGGCAGGCCCATCCCCAGGGAAGATGCCAGGGCAACCGCCGTACCAATCACAACCAGTCCTCCCTGCTCTTCAATACTGACCACAGAATTGGACATGGAGATGGCAATGGGCATTAACAGGTTTGCAGTGGCCGTGTGGGACATAAATGTCGCCATAATCATACAGAGCACGCTGATGCCCAGAATGATGGTCACCGCATCGAACTGTTCAAATGGCACCATACTGACCAGCAACCCGGCAAGACCAGACGAGGCAAGCGCAGTACCAATGGCAATACCACCGGCAAGCAGCCAGAGCACATCCCAGCTGATATGCTTCAGATCATGCTTATCAACAATGCCACACAGGCTGAATACAGCCACCGGAATAATGGCGACGGCACAGGCATTAATGCCGTGGACATCGGAGAACACCCACAGCAGGATGGTCAACACAATAGTGATATAAACAATGTACGGCTTCAGCCCTCTTTCAAAACGGCCATCAATCCGGACATCCAGATCGCCACCATTGGAGGGGTACATCTTTTGCAGTAACCACCAACTGAAAGCAATCATAACGACAGTAATCGGTACGGCAAACAGCATCCAGCCACCAAACGACAACGCATGCTCACCAACAAAATAACGGAAAGCGATGGCATTGGGCGGAGTTCCAATCGGAGTCCCCATACCACCCAGGTTGGCGGCAATAGGAATACTCAATACCATTGCCCGACATCCGGGATCTTCACTGTCCATTCGAGCCAACAATGGCGTCATAATAGTCAGCATCAACACACTGGTCGCTGTATTGCTCATGAACATGGAGAAGATGGCCGTGATGATCATCACACCAAGCATCACAATTTCATACTTCTGGCCAAAAGGCTTTAACAGCACACGGGCCAGATTGATATCTACCTTGTACTTGGCACAGGCCAGAGCAATAAAGAACCCGCCCAGAAAAAGGACAATGATGGGTGATGCCAGACTATTGAAAATAGTTACATAGTTCAGCATGTCTTCACCAAGACCATCCCTGAGCGGAAAAGGTGCGCTGTTTGAAGCGGTCAATACCAGCAGCATAATAATCAGAAGAGATGTTGCAAAGGCTGGCACGGCATCACTGACCCACATCAGGGTTGCCAGAATAAAAATGGCCAACACCCGCTGCTGCAAAATTGACAAGACACCTTCGGGAAACACCATTTCCGGAAAGCCGAACAGCCCCAGGAAGATGATTGCTATTGGCACAACCTTTTTAAGCGGAGTCATTTACAACATACCGTACATAGTTAAAATGGATCAGCGTACTCTAAAGGCTGGAACGCTGAAGCTAATCAACAGAAAGCAGGCATAATCATTTTTAAATAATTAACGGTTAAGACAGTTAAATTGTTCAGTGCAAAATTGTGCCTATCAATACGTGAAGCCAGAACACAGACTTGTTAATGAATAATTTTGCATAAGATAAGGTTAAACACCATTAATCAGATCATATAGACAACATTTTCTTAAAGCTTAAAAATAGTGAAAAAATATACAATATAAAAGTACCAAGCCTTATTCATTGAAATTAATTAACTAAAAAAAGTGAACTTTATCATTAATTATTAATCAATTACTGAGTATTTTATATATATCAAAGAGTGATAATAAATATATTATGAATCCATTGAATACAAGCAGCCCCACTTACAAACCAGATCCGGTTTCACTTAATCAGGAAGAAGATGGAACACAAGCAAGAGCCACAGTCAATACCAGTCCTATTGTGGAATCCGAAAAAAAAGCTTTGCATGATTATGATGTCAGAAAAAGCGACAGCAGCAAAAATATTGAACACTCACAGCTCAGAGACCCAGACTCAAGCAAGGAAATAAATAAAGTGTTCAGACAGTTAGCCGCACAAGGAGAGTTCGGTGCTTTAATTGCGCACATGAAAAAGAACTCTGATGTTATTGATATCAATGGAACCAGCTCTAATGGGAATACAGCCCTTCATTGGGCATCACAAGGAAACCACAGGGCTGTGGTTAAAGAACTGCTATCACAGCCTGAAATTAATATCACCGCAGTTAACCTTGCAGGTAAAACTCCGGCTCAAATTACTACTGACCAGAATTTAGCAGCTATTTTTTATGCTGCTTCTCATCTATCATCATCCATCGCCCATGAATCAGTATTACTGGATGATATAACAGGAGAAATTTATCCGGACCTGATGGCTCCTGCTGGGATCCATCAATCAATATGGAGCATACGTTCTGAAAAGCTCAGCCTGCATACGATGCAGCAACGTTTCAAAATCTCCGAAGACTTCTTTACCATACTCAAAGAATTACACCCACATGTTCCAGAAAAGGGCCAAATAGTAGAGCTAGCATGCGGTGCAAGCCACAGTGCGGTGAGGTATCATCAACTATACGGACAAGATGTTCACTTTTTTGGCATAGATGACAGCCCGAAAAACATCCAGGAGTCTGAGTATTATGCCGAACGACTGAAGAGTCATGGACTGGACTTGCAATTCCATGTCGGTAGCCCCTCTGATCCTGACCATGCCTGGCCTAAGGCCGTGGACCTATGTGTTCTGCGTAACTCATTGATGGCAGATACATCCCGATTACAGAAAATTATTAACACCGCAGCTGACCAATGTAACCAGTTATTAATAACAAGTTTCAACAACTCATCTTTGGAAAAAATAATTGCTCTTGCAAACAATCAATTTACTGTGGAGAAGAAAATTCACAAAGATGGTCATGTCCCATGGCCAGAATTAGGTGCATTTGATTCAAGCGCAGCGCTACTTAAGCGAAGATAGAATTTTTCTGTTGCATTTTTTAACCATGATAAAATAAAACCCCCGACAGCCAAGCTATCGGGGGTTTATATTTTGTGCCTGAAGATGACCTACTCTCACATGGGGAGACCCCACACTACCATCGGCGATGCATCATTTCACTGCTGAGTTCGGGATGGGATCAGGTGGTTCTAATGCTCTATGGTCTTCAGACTAAACTGCTATCTTCGAGCTTTATGCTCAGAGATTATAGAATTTGGTGCCTGGCGATGACCTACTCTCACATGGGGAGACCCCACACTACCATCGGCGATCGGTCATTTCACTGCTGAGTTCGGGATGGGATCAGGTGGTTCTAACCTTCTATGGTCGCCAGGCTAATTAGATACTAGAGACTAGAAACCAGTCTCTAGATGGAATCCTTTAATTAAGCTGCTTTCTTGCTTCACACTCTATGCGTATGGCTCCAACTGACAACTGGCCACTGACCACTGTCAACTGATTCGCAAATCGCTTTGGCGTTATATGGTCAAGCCGCACGAGTCATTAGTATTGGTTAGCTCAATGCCTCACAGCACTTACACACCCAACCTATCAACGTCATAGTCTTTAACGGCTCTTCAGGACTCTCTAGGAGTCAGGGAAGTCTCATCTTGAAGGGGGCTTCCCGCTTAGATGCTTTCAGCGGTTATCCCGTCCGAACATAGCTACCGGGCAATGCGTCTGGCGACACAACCCGAACACCAGTGGTCCGTCCACTCCGGTCCTCTCGTACTAGGAGCAGCTCTTCTCAAACTTCCAACGTCCACGGCAGATAGGGACCGAACTGTCTCACGACGTTCTAAACCCAGCTCGCGTACCACTTTAAATGGCGAACAGCCATACCCTTGGGACCGGCTTCAGCCCCAGGATGTGATGAGCCGACATCGAGGTGCCAAACACCGCCGTCGATGTGAACTCTTGGGCGGTATCAGCCTGTTATCCCCGGAGTACCTTTTATCCGTTGAGCGATGGCCCTTCCATGCAGAACCACCGGATCACTAAGACCTGCTTTCGCACCTGCTCGAGATGTACCTCTCGCAGTCAAGCGTGCTTGTGCCTTTACACTAACCGTACGATGTCCGACCGTACTTAGCACACCTTCGTGCTCCTCCGTTACTCTTTGGGAGGAGACCGCCCCAGTCAAACTACCCACCACACAATGTCCCCGATCCCGTTTCGGGACCCGGGTTAGAACCTCAATATTGCCAGGGTGGTATTTCAAGGATGGCTCCACGATGACTGGCGTCACCGCTTCAAAGCCTCCCACCTATCCTACACAAGCAACATCAAGATCCACTGTGAAGCTGTAGTAAAGGTTCACGGGGTCTTTCCGTCTAGCCGCGGATACGCTGCATCTTAACAGCGATTTCAATTTCACTGAGTCTCGGGTGGAGACAGCGTGGCCATCGTTACGCCATTCGTGCAGGTCGGAACTTACCCGACAAGGAATTTCGCTACCTTAGGACCGTTATAGTTACGGCCGCCGTTTACCGGGGCTTCGATCAAGAGCTTCTCCGAAGATAACCCCATCAATTAACCTTCCGGCACCGGGCAGGCGTCACACCGTATACGTCCACTTTCGTGTTTGCACAGTGCTGTGTTTTTAATAAACAGTCGCAGCCACCTGGTATCTTCGACCAGCCTCAGCTTACGGAGCAAGTCCGATCACCAAAGCCGGCGCACCTTCTCCCGAAGTTACGGTGCCATTTTGCCTAGTTCCTTCACCCGAGTTCTCTCAAGCGCCTTGGTATTCTCTACCTGACCACCTGTGTCGGTTTGGGGTACGGTCCCTTCTGACCTGAAGCTTAGAAGTTTTTCCTGGAAGCATGGCATCAATCACTTCAGTTCCGTAGAACCTCGTCATCAATTCTCGGCCTTGAGGATCCGGATTTGCCTGGATCCCCGGCCTACGATCTTAAACGCAGACAACCAACGCTGCGCTGACCTAGCCTTCTCCGTCACTCCATCGCAGTCAGAAGGGGTACAGGAATATTGACCTGTTTCCCATCGATTACGTCTTTCGACCTCACCTTAGGGGCCGACTCACCCTGCGCCGATTAGCGTTGCGCAGGAACCCTTGGTCTTCCGGCGGGGGAGCTTCTCACTCCCCTTGTCGTTACTCATGTCAGCATTCGCACTTCTGATACGTCCAGCATGCTTCTCAACACACCTTCAACCGCTTACAGAACGCTCCTCTACCGCACGTAATAAATTACGTACCCGTAGCTTCGGTGAACAGTTTGAGCCCCGTTAAATCTTCCGCGCGAGCCGACTCGACCAGTGAGCTATTACGCTTTCTTTAAAGGGTGGCTGCTTCTAAGCCAACCTCCTGGCTGTCTGGGCCTTCTCACATCGTTTCCCACTTAACTGTTACTTTGGGACCTTAGCTGACGGTCTGGGTTGTTTCCCTTTCCACGACGGACGTTAGCACCCGCCGTGTGTCTCCCGTGATTGCACTCATCGGTATTCGGAGTTTGCATGGGGTTGGTAAGTCGGGATGACCCCCTAGCCCAAACAGTGCTCTACCCCCGATGGTGAGACACGAGGCGCTACCTAAATAGCTTTCGAGGAGAACCAGCTATCTCCGGGCTTGATTAGCCTTTCACTCCTATCCACAGGTCATCCGCTAGCTTTTCAACGATAGTCGGTTCGGTCCTCCAGTTGATGTTACTCAACCTTCAACCTGCCCATGGATAGATCGCCCGGTTTCGGGTCTACTCCCAGCGACTCGACGCC